>NZ_JBYFCJ010000004.1:56325-265406 GCF_057652235.1 Arsenicibacter sp. R0_47
TCATCCGTCAGGTAGTAAAAGCAAGAAATGGCCGTGAAACGGATATAAAATCGTAGAGACGCAACATCTTGCGTCTCATCACCCGTCAGGTAGATTAATAGAAAAACGTAAACTGGCATAAAAACGAGACGCAAAATATTGCGTCTCTACGAAGGGAACACAACAGGTTTGTAGAATGGATTACTGCCGTCCGGGCAGGTCTGCACGGAAAACTTCCAGATTTCCCTGATCCTGAAGGGTAACGTACACCGTTCGGTTGTCTTTGCCGCCGAAGGTCACGTTGGTTGGTTTTTTGCCGGTCAGTTCAATCTCCCGCAGTAGTTTGCCTTGAGGCGACACCCTGGCAACGGTGCCTTTGTCGTACCGTGCGATGTACAGGGTACCGGCCTTGTCGCAGCGCATACCATCCATCCCGAAATCAGGGAATTTGATCAGCAGGCGTTTGTTGCTGACCGCGCCCGACGGCGACAGGTCATAGGCCCACACATTGTGCTGGACGGATTCGTTGACATACAGCGTTTTATTGTCCGGACTTACCTCTATTCCATTGGTCGTGCCCATGTCTGCTTCCAGTAGTGTTACTTTCCCGTCGGGGTCGATGCGCCAGATATTGCCGGTGTTTTCCTTCCAGTTCGGGTCGCTGGCATACAACCGGCCTTTATCATCAATGGCAATGTCGTTCGGTTGATTCATGCGGCTTTCGTGCGCAAAAACCGTAACTGATTTTGTGCCCTTTTTGATGCGGAGGATATTATGCTTCGGGTAATCGGCAATGAACATATCACCCGCTTTGTTGAACCGGATGCCGTTACCGACACTGCCGGCCGGTAATTCAACAAACAGACTGGCCTTCCCTGCCGGAGTAACCTGACCAATGGTGCCTTCTTTGGCAAAATTGACGGCATAGATGGTTCCGGCCTTATCGACGGCCGGCCCTTCGACACCATTGGTAAAGCCGTTTGCCGGCGTGAATACCCGCGCTTTGAAAAGAGCAGGGTCAGGGGCCGAGGCTGTCAGGAAAAGGCCGGTTGCCAGGGCAGTCGTGCAAAGAGTGGTTACGCGTGAAAAAAAGTGCATGTACGTGAATGAGTAATTCGGTCAGTTAGCAAAGGTAATGGATCGCGCATTACCAGGTACGTTTCTCCATGTAGGCGTCAAGCTCAGCGCGTTTCATCGGTAGTTCATCCGGATTGGCATCAAGCCACTTCAGAAAATCGGTTTTGATGACGTCGGTCCATTGGTTGTCAATCTGTCCCGGCGTGTATTTTCCGGATTTGAGCATCGCACGGCTGAATTTGTCGCGGAGGGCAATGAATTCGGCGGTGAGAATCACCTTTTCGGCCATGTGGGCCGGAATAAACACCACGCCCTGGCTTTTGGCGAGTACCAGATCACCCGGCATCACAATGGCTTTACCGATGCGGATCGGGGTATTGAGACCCATCAGGACCACGTCTTTCAGAAACGTCGGGTCCCAGTCGCGGACGTAGGCGTTGAAGCCCTTGATGTTTTTCAGCCCTTCCAGATCGCGGGCGGCGGCATCGAAAATAACGCCTGTACCGGTTTTGGCAAAAATAGAGTTCCCCAGATTGTCGCCGATCAGGGTACCGTCGGTCAGTTTTCCCATCCCGTCGGCAACATACACATCGCCTTTGGTAAGCTGGTCGATCGGCCAGGCGTTGGTGTTGCCGATACGCCCCTGTTTTTTACCGCGTTCCCGGATGCTTTTTTCCACATCAGGCCGGCTGGGCAGGTACATGGCGGTCAGGGCGCGGCCGACAATAGGCTCGTCCTCGTGAATGATTTTCCAGCCCCGTTCGAACTGGCAGGTATAGCCTTCGTTGTTGAGCACCTGCCAGGCTTCTTCGATGCCGATGTTCCGGGCGCGGCGCAGCAGATCGTCGGGCACTTTCGGACGCCCGTCCGGAAACCGTTCGCCTTTCCATTCGGCGGTCAGATAAGTCAGTTCGTCTTTGGGGATGGTTTGGGCCGAGACGGGACGGAAAGCCGGCAGGCCGAGGGCCAGACAAACAGCAAGGGTTCGGAACGTGTAATGCACGGGCTAACAAACAGGTAAAGGTTAATGAATGGGCTACCGGCAGCATCGGCGGGGGAACCGCAAAAGCGGCTTTTGTCCCGCTAAGACGATGCTTATCCGTAAAAGACAGAACAAGCAGAAAGCTATCTATTACGGACCTGACGCTCCGGCTCAGAACTTAACATAAATTGGCCGGGCGATGCCGTTGAGGTCGTAAACGATGCGGCCGTTGCGGATGGTCATTTCGCAACTAAACCGCCGGGTGCCTGTGATCTTCCGGCCGGTATAGTCGAAGAAGCCGAACACACCCTCATCGCGGACGGAGAACGTACTTTTTTCCAGATTCAGAATGGCGACATCAGCCTCACTGCCTACCGACAACGACCCGAGGGCCGGCCGGTTAATGGCCTGAGCAGGTGCCCAGGTACTGGCCCGGATGACGTCATGAAGCGGCATCCCCATCGCCAGAAACTTCGACATCACGTTGAGCATGTCCTTCATGGCATTGTTCATGCTGCCCGTATGTATATCGGTGCTGATCGTATTCGGAAAAAAGCCTTGTTCCAGCGCCGGAATCGCCTGCGAGAACGCAAAACTGATTCCCCCGTAACCCACGTCGAATAGGATTCCGCGGCGGCGGGCCTCCAGTACAAACGGCTTTACCTGCTGACTGGCCACATCCACAATGGCTTCGCGGGTCCGCAGCTGCCCGAAACAGTGGGTGAACAGATCGCCGGGACGCAGGTGATTCAGCAGTAAATCTGCCAGGGACAGCATCGGCGTACTCCCCCCGAAATCAATCATGACCGGCAGCCGGGCCAGCTTTCCGGCTTCTGCCACCTGCTCCGTCGGCGTCCAGTTATAGCCGTTGAAATGCGCCAGTTTGAAGCCAACAACCTGGTCGGGAAACTGAGCGGCCATGTCGGCGGCTGGTTTTGGGTCCATGTCGTCCAGATTCTGTTCAAATGTGCCGCCCCGCATCCCGTTGCCGACAATATTCAGGAAGGCCAGCACCCGCGTTTGGGAACGGTCGATGGTTTGCTTTTTGAACGTCGGAAACTCCCGCCAGCCCGAAGAGCCGGCGTCGACAATGGTTGTTACGCCTGTCCGGAACGTAAAGCCATCGGGCGGGATGGCGCTCGGGCCGTTGGCATAGGCCTGGTCGGGATTGGTGCCGAAAAAGACATGCGTATGGATGTCGATCAGGCCGGGCGTAACATAAAGCCCGTTGGCATCGACCACCTGACGGGCGCCGGCCGCATCGATATGGGGTGCAACGGCGGCAATTTTTCCGTCGAGAATAGCCACATCGAGCAGGGTGTCGATGTGGTTTTTCGGGTCGATAACGTGGCCGTTCCGGATCACAATGTGGTACGGTTGCGCTACGGCCCTCAGACACATTGCGCAGAGAATGACGCTGAGTAAATACTGCATGGCCGGGGCTTAGACAGTGGCTTTCATCAGCTCTTCCTTCAACCGGCGGGCCACGATTTTCTCCTGCCCCGGTTTCATCATCCAGACGGTTACCTGCACACCGGCTGGTCCGCCGCCACCGATTTCAATCGACGGATCGCCTTTCCGGAGGGCTTCCTGTAAGGCGGAGCCGGTCAGCTTACAATCGGCCGGATTCCAGGTAATTTTCAGGGTAGGCGTGTGATTGCCCAGCGGCGGCACATGTACCGACGTTGTAATGCCTTTCACACCCCTGACCGCATCCTGCACATAGGCAATGCCGTCTTCCCACTGCTTCCAGAGCTTATCGTGGTCCAGATTAATAAACGTCTCCAGGGCAACATACATCCCCAGAATTTCTTCCTTGTTTACCTTCATGCCCCGGCCGATGTTAAAACCGCGCGGCGGCATGTGCAGGCGGGCAGCGGCAACAATATCCTTTTTGCCCATCAGCAGACCGGCGCTTTGGGGGCCGCGCATGGCCTTGCCGCCGGAAATCACCACGAAACTGAAGCCCATGTCGTTGAAGCGCCACAGGTTCGAGACCGGCGGTACGTCAGCGGCAATGTCGATGGAAGTCGGAATATTGTATTTTTTGCCGAGGGCAACCCATTCTTCGTGCATAATCTTGCCTTTGTCGGCCTCGATGTGCAGAAAGTGCATCAGGGCAGTCCGCTCATTAATTGCTTTTTCAACATCAGCCGCCGTCTCGACCTGTATGATTTTGCAACCGGTATTGGTCAGGGCGTGATTGTAGACAATGTCATGGGCTTTCTGGCAGATTACTTCGGTTTTCATGCCTGTACCGGCCAGATGGGGCAGTTTCTCCACCTTACTCTGGTCCATACCGGTCAGGATACCGGCCAGACCGAGGGTCATGGCCGAAAAAGCGCCCGAGGTTACCACAGCGGCTTCGGCATGGACCATCTGTGCGATTCTGGCGCCCACCTTGTCCTGTAGCTCGTCGAGCTGGCAGAATTCTTTAGCACCATAGTTAATGGCGTCCAGTACCTCATCCTGCATGAGCGAACCCGTCAGGTAGGTAAGCGTACCGGTGGCGTTGATGAAGGTGCGGACGCCCAGTTCCTTATACAGGTCGCGTTTCGGGCTGACGTTCGGGCCAGTGAGACTGTCCAGCGACAGGCTGCCCAAGGCACCGGACAGGAGCGGAACGCCTGACAGGCGTTTGATGAGTTTTCGTCGGTTGAGCATCGGAGTAACGGGTTTAGATATACGCAATGCAATCCATTTCGACCAGCGAATCGCCCGGAACACCGCCGTATACGGCCACCGTTGTCCGGACCGGCGGCTTGCTGCCGAACCGGCCTTTATAGACCTCATTCATGGCTTTGTAGTCGTTCAGGTCATGCAGATAGACATTGACTTTCAGGACTTTTTCCATCGAGGAGCCGGCTTTAATCAGCTCTTTTTCCAGTTCTTTCAGGACTTCATCGGTATGTACGCGGATGTCGCCTTCCTTGTGATAACCCTTACCGGCAACAAAGACGAAGTTGCCCATTTTGGTTGAGCCGGAAAAAAGCGGAACACCCTCATCGGTAGTAATGGTAAAGGCTTCTTTTTCAGGCGCTGCATCGGGCTGCGGGCTACCGGTTCGGGAACCCGCATGAGCAATAGTATTGATACCGGCAAGTCCGGCTACAGACGTAAACAGGCGCTTCAGAATGGAACGGCGCTGCGCAACTGGTTTCATGGTTTTTTCGGGTAAAATGCGTTTGTAATAACTTCAGCAAGGAGCGGGTAAAACCGGGTAGCGGGAAAAACGGGCACAAGGTACCCTGACACCAGTCGGCTGACTGGTGCAGGGCATTGGGTTAAGGGTAGGCAGGGTTAGCTTATTTGTCTAGCCACATCTGGGTCAGGAACGTGTTACCGCCCAGCTTGCCGGCAGCATCGTTGTAGTTCTCCTTATTGAGGTTTTCTTCGGACGCCGGGTAGAGCATCCGGCGGAAGATCTTACCGCCGGTGATGTTGCCCGGGTAGTTGTTCGGTGTCAGGGCAGGGTAGCCCGTCCGCCGCCAGTTCAGGAATACTTCCTGCGAGTTCGGAAAAACCGATACCCAGAACTGGTTATAAATCTGCTCCAGCTGACTGGCCGTCGTACCGGTTTTGAGCGCATTGGCGGCCGCGTAGGCGTCGATGCTTGCCTGCGGGATCACCCCGTCGGCCCCGAACAGGGCCCATTGACGCATACTGGCCTTTACCCCGGCATCGTAGGCGGCCGCGGCAGTTTTGCCGGTATACCAGCCCCGCACAGCCGCTTCGGCCAGATAAAAGTTCACTTCGGCATTGGTCAGCATCAGCATCGGCGCGTTTAATTTCAGGAGCGTAGCGGGGTTAGGCTCTGAATAGGTCACGAAATCCGATGGCTTGGTGTTCGGGATCGTCGCCACCATGCCTTTCTGGATGGCCGGATCATTGTTTGGCTTACCACCGACATACACCACCGACAGTACCGGCAGACGCGGATCGCCGGTCTTTTTCAGGTAGTTGATAAACGTTTCGTGAAACTTACCGCCCTCCGGATTGCTGGAACCGTCGGCTTTCAGGTAATCACTGTTCAGCATCCAGTAGGCCAGCGGGTTCTGGTTAATGACCTGCCCCGAAGCCAGATAGGTAATTTTGGCGATGTCGGCGTCTTCGGTTACCAGCAGGTTGGCGGCGATAGCCTTTTTAACCCATGTTTCGGCCAATGCCGCGTCGGGTTTGGTCATCCGCATACCCAGCCGGAGCATCAGCGAATACGCAAATTTCTTCCATTTCGTGATATCGCCGCCGTATACCAGGTCTGCCGCACCGAACGTTGCTTTCGACGCATCGAACAGAGCCACTGATTTTTCCAGCTCGCTCAGCATGTCGGCATAAATGTCCTTTTGTGCGTCGTATTTAGGCTTAAACAGGCTTTGGGTATAGCCAAGGCCCGCCTGCGTATAGGGAATATCGCCGTAGAGATCCGTAATTTTTGAAAAGGCATATACCCGCCAGATCCGGGCGACGGCCAGTTTATTGACCTGAGCCGGATCTTTCTCCACGGCCCGGATGACTTCACCGATTTCGTTGATTTCGTTCGGATAAGCGTTGCTGAAAACCGTATACGGAGCTGTTCCCTGGTTGAAGATGTATTTTGACCCCCAGCTGGCTACGTCATTATAGCTGGTGGTATACTGCATCGTTCCCTGCAATCCGGTGATCATGTTGCCGGCCGCGTCGTACTGCGACTTGGTGAAGACATATTCCGGCCGGATTACGTTGGAGGCATCCGGGTTGGTATTGAGATCCTCGAAACCTTTATCGCAGCCCGTTAACAGGCTAAGACCGCACAGGGCGATGGCGAGGGTAGTCAGGTTCTTTTTCATGGTTGTCACGATTAAAATTTAACGAGGAGGTTAAAGCCATAGCTGCGGGTACGCGGTAAGCCCAGCGACTCAAAACCCTGATTGGAACTGTTGGTAAAGCTTTGTTCAGGATCGAAATTGTCGGTGTGCTTCATGAGCGTGAACAGGTTACGCGACACAAAGGACAGGCTGGCCGACTGCATCCGCAGGGGTCTGACGATGCTGGCCGGTACGTTATAGCTCAGAATCACCTGCCGCAGTTTAATGAAGCTGCCATCGTGCAGGAACAGGTCTGAGTAGTTTTTCTCGTTGTCGTAGTAAATCCGTAGGCTTTCCTTAGGAACCGTGCGCGTGTAGGCGTCGCACGTTGGTGTCACGCCTTTCAGGACCAGCCCGTTATCACGGCCGTCGAGGGTGTACTTCAGCTTACCCATCCGCATGGCATACACCTCCATTACCGAGAATACCTTGTTGCCGAACTTACCGTCAACGAGGATGTTCAGGGAGAAATTTTTGTAGCGGAATTCATTCGACAGACCCATTGTCAGCGGTGGAACACCGAGTCCAAGTTCCTGTAAGCCGGTTTTCTGAGCGTAGCCGGTCGCCGGATCATAAACAATATTGCCATTGGTGTCGCGCACTTTCGTTGTGCCGTAAATAGCGCCGTAGGTACGGCCTTCGACCGAGTTTACATAAGCCCAGTTGTTGACCGACGTTGCCATCTGCATGGACTTGATGCCGTCGGCCAGTTTCACCACCTTGCTTTGGTTATAGGCGACGTTGTAGCTGATGTTCCAGCCGAAATCAGCGGCTTTCACAGGATTGTAGGTCACGAGTGCCTCAATACCCTTGTTGTTGAGCTTACCAACGTTCAGGTAAACCGAGTTGTAGCCGGATGTCGGAGAGATGCTGGTCTGCACAATATCGTTGGTGGTAGCGCGGTTGTAGTACGTCAGATCAAGGCCCACACGGCGCTGGAACAGCTTCAGGTCCATCCCCAGCTCGTAGGTGGTTGAGGTGAGCGGCTTCAGTCCGGCGTTGGTAATGGCGTTGCTCGTAACGTTCTGTAACGGCTGCCCGGAACTCGGCACAATCGAGTAGGTCAGGTTAATCACATACGGGTCCGGTGTCGCACCGCCTACCTGCGCCCACGAAGCCCGCAGTTTGGCAAAATCAATGGCGGCCGGCAAACGGAACGCCTGCGAAAGCACAAAGCTGCCACCGATTGACGGGTAGAAAATCGTGTTGTTTTTCGGGCTCAGTGTGGAGAACCAGTCCTGCCGGCCGGTCATGGTCAGGAAGGCAATTTCCTTGTAGTCGAGATCAACCGAACCGAAGACCGAGTTTGTCTGGGTGCGCTGGTTCAGCGGTGTTGTGGTAGCCGTTGCCAGGTTGGTTGAGCTGTAGAAGTACGGGATGATAAACGTCTGACCGGCAATGCTCAGCTGGTTGTAGGCATACTTCCGCGTGTTGCCGCCAGCCATGGCCGAAATACCGAAGTTCTCGCCGATTTTAGTGTTATAGTTAGCCGTCAGCATGGCGTTCAGCTCGTTCACGTCGGCCTTCATCTGGTTGTACTGTCCGTTCGGAATGTAGCGCGTACCGGTTGGCAGGATATACTTGTAATTGTAGTTGTAGAAATCCTGGCTTACGGTGCCTTTAACCGACAGGTTGTCAAGGATTTTGTACGTGATACCGAACTGGCCGATAAACCGGTTTTTACTGTCGTCCTGCTTGTATTTATTGACTACGAAATAGCTGTTCGAGGCAATGTCGGCGTCGTTCCAGGCGATTTCGGTGCCATTGGCATCATAGCCGGGGCTCAGCCAGCGGATATCCGAGGTGTTGCCGATCATATACGGCGTCCAGTTCGGGTTGCCGAGGGCGTCACCGGCACCGGTTTTGTTGTGGCCGTTTTCGAGGGTGTACTGCGCGAGTGCCTCAATTAAAATCTTGTTGCCAAACTGACCGTTGATGTTCAGATTACCGGTTTTGCGCTTGTAGGTATTCGACGGTAATACGCCTTTAGCCGCCAGATCGGCGAGGGAAAAACGGTAATTAACTTTCTCATTGCCACCGGTAAAGGCCAGCGTGTTTGTAAATGTCGTACCGTTCTGGTAGAAGTTTTTGATGTTGTCTTTCTGCGCTGTGTACGGGTGTGTCAGGCCGTCGGCGGCCACGAAATCCGATCCGTCGATCTTAGCGCCCCACGACCGGCGACCCCAGGCAATGGCCTGTGCCTGCGTCGTTGGTTTGGCGGCGTTATCGCCCTGACCGTATGCATACTGCCAGTCGGGCGTTACGGCCGGTGTTTCCATCGTGAAGGTCGAGTTGTATTCGATACCGACCCCTTTCTGCGCGCGTCCTTTCTTGGTTGTGATCAGAATAACGCCGTTGGCAGCCCGTGAGCCGTAGAGGGCAGCGGCCGTACCACCTTTCAGGACGTTGATTGACTCGATGTCGTCGGGGTTGATGCCCGCAATCCCGTCACCGCGGTCCACGTTGCCCTGGCCGCCGTTGGTCGTTGCCGGACCGCCCGGCACCGTGTTATCGATCGGCATCCCGTTGATTACGTACAAGGGCTGGTTATCGCCGGTCAGTGAGCCGTTACCGCGGATGATGATGCGGCTCGAACCGCCCGGGCCCGTTGACATACCGGTTGCATTAACCCCGGCGATTTTGCCCGACAGCGCATTGGCTACGTTGTTTTCGCGGGCCTGGGTAAATTCCGAGCCCTTTACTTCCGACACGGCATAGGCGAGGGCTTTTTTGTCTTTGGCAATACCGAGGGCAGTGACTACTACTTCGTTGAGCGTGCTCGATTCCGGTACCATTTTCACCGTCAGATCGGTGCGGCTGCCAACGGCAATCTCCTGGCGGGTGTACCCCACGAAGCTGAAAATAAGGGTGGCTTCGGCGCTTTCCGGCAGTTCAATGGCAAATTTGCCGTCGGAGCCCGAGGAAGTGCCCCGTTCGGTGCCTTTAATGATGACGCTAACACCCGGCAGCCCCGAACCGGTCTCGTCGAGAACGAGTCCCGTCAGCCGGCGCTTAGGGGCTTCGGCCGGGAGCGGCGACCGCATCGTTGCCGGTGCATCCGTGCGTTTCAGGATAATCTGGTTCTGGAGTACGTCAAATGTTACCTGATAGGGAGCCAGAATTTTTTTCAGTACATCCGCCAGTTTCTCATCCCGGAACCGGTAAACGATGCGGTTGCCGGCGCCAAAAATCTGCGGGTTGTACATGAATTTTACGTGGGCCTGCGATTCAAGGTGTTCCAGTACGCTGGCTATGGTGGCATTTGATAGCTGGAGGGTAACACGCTGGTCCAGTAGTTTCTGCCCGTTCACAGCATGGGCGAAGGTTAAGGCGGTAAGCGTAACAGAAAGCACTGCCTGAATCAGGCTAAAGCGCATAATTTTCTGTATTTTTTTTGGAATAAGTACACTTTTTGACATAATTTTGATGCTTGTCGAGGTGAAAAACCGGCACAAAAAATCCCCTGTCCGCCTTGCGGATGATGGTCGTACGTCGTAAATCAGGGGAGCTTCTCAGGTCGGATATGTTGGCGCATGTCCGACTTTTTTTTGCTTCATCGTCTGTTATTTCATCATAGGCAACTCAGGGTCTGTTCAAGGCTAAGAAAATACGGGTTAATTGATACATCCTTTACTGGTGATGAAAATCTGCCCGTCGGAAACCGTATAGCGGGCGTCAATTGTATGGCAGATAAGGGTTAGTTTATCGAAAAGCGGCTCGTTGGTAAACGTAGCCGTGAGGTAGCAATCCTGCATGAGACCTTCGTTGAACCGGATGGGAATGCCGTATGCTGTTTCGAGCTGCTGAAAGACCGTGGTTATTGACGACGCTTTAAACTGCATGCTGACCGGTTGAAGCAGGAGCGGCTGATCAACTAAACTGCGGACCAGCGTTTGGCGCGTATCCGTGATCGTGGCCTGCTGGTTGGGAGTTAAGTCAAGCGTGGCGGACTGCATCTGTTGCCGGCGGCCGGTTGCGGAAACACGCACTTTTCCGGTTCTGACAATCACCCTGGCTTGCGGCATACCCTCGACGGCCTCAACCAGAAAGCTGGTTCCCAGCACACGGGTCGTCAGCCGGTGCGTTTTTACCACAAACGGTTGGGTAGCATTATGGGTTACCGAGAAAAAGCCCTGGCCCGACAGAAAAACCTCGCGGGTCGAATCGCTGAAAGAGCGGGGAAAGCTTAGCCGGCTTTTCGGCTGTAACAACACGGTGCTCTGGTCGGGCAGCGTAATCGTAACAGGGTGAGGACGCTGGTTAACGACTTCGGTCAGTGGGCGAGGGGTTGCGTTCACCAGTGCCTGGTAACTGACAGCCTGATTGGCCAGCCGCTGATAGCCAAGCCAGCTGCTGGCCAGCAGCAGTAGTCCGGCGGCAATGCGGAGCAGGGCAACCTTTGGCCATAAAGGGCGGGTATGGGTCGCCGTATGGGTTTCCAGATATCCGGTCAGGCGTTGAATTCCGGCTTCAACTAGACTATTGTCCGGCTGCCGGTTGTCATAAACCCTGTGCAGCATCGTCAAAAGCTGGTCGGCCTGGTCTACCACTTCCTGTTTGTCGGGATGTTGCAGCAGCCAAACCTCCCAGAAAGCGGCATCATCCGCAACGTTGAACAGCTTCCAGCGTATGAAGGAAGGTTCACCGGCTAATGCTTCTGGGGTATAATTCCGAAAATTTTGCATGAAAACGGACGCGGTTTGGCGTTTATACCGTAATGATGCAAGGAACTATCGCTAATACTCCCGTTTAGGGAAAAATATTTTGCATTTTTTGCAAACGACCTTCAAATGTTGCCGTTTACGGAAGTTTTGCCAAGGGGCGGGTATGGCTTTTACCAGCCTCCTGAAAAGTTAACCAGAGTATTCAGACCATCTTTGTGCCGCTGATGCCGGTAGCACAACCAAAAAAATACGAATCAAAACGTACCGCCAGCTGATGGCTTTGAAAGATTTCCTTAACAACTGAGGCATCACCGAAATTTTCGGTATAAGTCCAGAGCATACGATAGTCCTCCGGATTCCCCAGAAACAATTTTCCAAGTCTCGGGATAATGTGTTTCAGGTACAGTCTGTACGTAAATAATAATAGCTTATTACGGGGTTTGGATACTTCAATAAACGAAAATTTTCCGCCTGGTTTTAAAATTCTGTATACTTCAGCGGCCAGCCTGCCAAGCTGTTCTTTGTTAAACGTTTTCAGTCCATACGCGCAGGTGATGATATCGTATTGATTGGCTGTCAGGTTGTTTTTCAAAACGTCCTGATGCAGTATTACGAATTTACGCCCCGGCCTGTTAACCTGCTTTTGCTGGCTTAACGCACACATTCGCTTTGAAAAATCTAATGCGGTAAAGTGTGCATTCGGAAACTGGGTTGCCAGAATTGTCCAGTTTTCGCCCAGACCTGATAATAAATCAATGGCTTGTATGTCAGCGGTATTATGGCCCAGAGCACGTATAAACTGCTTGCGCCACCGGATTGAGAAACCAAACGAAGTAATGTAATTCATTCGTTCGTAGGAGTCTGACATACTATCAAAAAGCCTTTTTACATAGTCTGGTTCATAAATATCCTCCATGTTGTCTTGTTTTTGGTATGGATTTACCTTCCGGGAAGAAGACCGTCCGGTGACCTTCCAGGAAGTTCAAAACTTCCTGGAAGGTCTGGCCAGCTCACCGCTTTTATCGGATAATAAACGAATAGTTGCCCGCCTGCAACGTATACCGGGCGGTGTTACCTGAGATTGCTTTTACCGGTTTCACAACCTGCCCGTTTTCCCATAGCTGCTGGCCGGATGCCAGATGCAGGGTAAGGGTGGCGCTGGAATTGGCCGGAATCACAACCGAATACGTAATGCCGTCGTTCCCCCGCGACCAGGCTGAGGTAATCAGGCCGTTCGGGCCTGCGTGGGACGCGTCAAACCGGTTGAGCCCTTTAACAAAATGAGGCTCCAGCAAGATGTTCCGGAAGCCCGGCTGCTCCGGATCGGGTTTGATGCCACCAGGGGCCTTGTACAGCCACGCCCCGATTTCGCCGAACATGATGTGGTTCATCGAAATGTCGCTTTTGGCATCAATCGGCCAGTTTTCGTACAGCGTTGTCGCGCCGTTTTTAATCCACCAGCCCCACGACGGGAAGGTTTCCTGCGCCGCTACCTGATAGGCAACATCGGCATAGCCATTCTCGCTCAGCGCGTTCAGAATGGATTTGGTCCCCAGCAGCCCAACGTCCAGATGCGTGTTATCGGCCTGAACCCGTTTGGCCAGATTGGCCGCCACCTTTGCTTTCTGGTCGTCCGGTACAATGCCCAGGTGCAGGGGCACACTCAGCTCGGTCTGAACCCCTTGGCCGTATAAACCGGTTGCCGGATTGTAATACTTTGCATTGACTGCATTCTTTATTTTGGCGGCCAGTGCAGAGTAAGCCACAAAATCTGCCTGTTTGCCCAATATCTTAGCCGCTTTGGCAACAATGGACGCGTCGGTGAAATAATACACCGACGATGTAAACTCAACCGGCGTTTTCGACTTAACCGGCACCCAGTCGCCGAGCCCCCAGGTCGTCAGGCCGGTGGGGCTGATGGCGGTAATCCGGTCGACGTACCGTTTCATGGCCTCGTAGTTGTCGGCCAGAATCTTGCTGTCACCGTAAAACAGATACACATGCCACGGAATCAGCGCGATGGTGCTGGTCCAGTCAGGGCCGTTGCCCCATTCGTAGCCCCAGCCGCCGGTCGGGATAATCGACGGCAGCACCCCGTTGGGCTGTTGTTCGTCGAGGTGGTCGGCCAGCCATTTTTCATAAACCGTTATGCCGTCAAAGCTATACAAGCCGGTTTCGATGGCGATGTGAGCGTCACCGGTCCAGCCGTTTTTCTCCCGCTGCGGGCAGTCGGTCGGGTAGCCGAACAGGTTCGACAGGTAAGAGTTATTGGTCGCCCACCACAGCGTATTGATCGTCGGATTCGATGATGTAACCTGCCCCGCCGGTGGTACATCGCTGTGCATAAAATAGCCGGTCAGGCTTTTCTCGCTCAAGGTCAGCGGATTGCTGCTGGTAACTTCAACATACTGGAAACCCTTGTAGTTAAAGTGCGGCATAAAGACTTCTTCGCCCTTTCCGCTCAGGATAACGATGTCGGTCTGAAACGGATCCGATTTGTCGGTTGGGCGGTAGTGTACATCGATGTTCGACATATCCACCAGACCGGTTGGATAAATGCGCTCCCCGTGTTTCAGCCGGACGACGGTGCCGGCCGGACCACTCACCCTGAACTGGCTGACGCCGGCGATATTCCGGCCGAGATCAAACACAACGGTGGTGTCATTGATCCGGCGCATCTGCCGGGCCGGGATGGCTTCGACATTGCGTACCGGATGCATGGCCTGCGCGACGATATTTTCCGAAGGTGCTGCCCGCAGCAATACATTTTTCCATTTCGAGTCATCAAACGAGGCGGTATTCCAGCCGGGTTGTTCGAGCCGGGCGTCGTAGTGTTCGGCGGTATAGATGGAGTTAAAGATGACGGGACTCAGCGCCGTTTTCCAGTCTTTACCGGAGGCGATGGTTTCGGTCGTGCCGTCGTCGTAGGTAATGCGGAGATCGAGGCAGAAAGTGGGCCGTGCGCGCCACGGGGCCTTATGAAAATCCCAGACAGCGGTCGACTGGTGGTTATACCAGCCATTGCCAAGGAGTACGCCAATGGCATTTTTGCCGGTCTGAAGCTGTTTTGTCACATCATACGTCACGTAAAGCGTGCGCCGGTCGAAGCGGGTATACATCGGATCGAGCCGGTGATTGCCCGTTTTTTCTCCGTTGATGTAGAGCTCATAGAGACCACCCGCTGCAATATAGGCCCGTGCCGATTTGATTTTTCTGGCAATGGTAAAGCCTTTCCGGAAGTAAGGCGCGGGTTTCAGATCGACGTTACTGACATCGCTGATCCAGGCGCCCATCCAGTTCTTCTGTTGCATCATGCCGGTTTCAAAGCGGGCAATGGCAGACGTCGCCGGTTTGCCATCTTTGTCCCATACCGTAACGCGCCAGAAGTAGGGAGTAAACGGTTTCAGGGGTTTGCCATGATAGGTCGCCAGTCCCTGATTGGTGGCTGTTTTAACGGTTTGCCAGCTGTCGGCTTTTCCGCCTGCCAGGGCTGCCGAATCGGTACCGACAGCCAGTTGCCAGGCCGTTTGCCGGGCACCACGGCGGTCATCGTCCAGCCGCCACGAAAACCGTGGAGCCGGTGTATCGAGCCCGAGCGGATTCACGAGGTGCTCACACTGTAAACCCGTTGGCACACAGGCCGGTTTCTGAGCCATCACCGCGCCCAGCTGAAGCGTCAGGAATATCGTTAAAAAAGGTTTCATATCGGGTTTCATAAATGTAGGGGCAACCCCACGTGGTTGCCCAAATGCACGTGGTTGCCCAAATGCACGTGGTTGCCCAAATGGAGTTGCCCCATAAATCATATTAGTTCACCAGTATACCCACCTCAGCCGCCGAGGCAGTTGTATCCGTGTCGTTGGCAGGCGCGAGGGCAACCAGCTTAAAATACCGTGCACCGTATGCTTTCGGGAAACGGATTTCCTGCTTGATCGGGTTGTTTTTAATGTTGCCGAACGCACTGTTTTCCTGCACCGCCTGCCAGTTCTGACCGTCCTGACTCACGTAAAAACTGTACTGATAGATGGTTCCGCTGTGGTTACTATCCTGACGGGGCGTATAGGTGAAGCCGGTAAGGTTCAGGGATTCGCCAAGGTCGACCACCAGCTCGTGCGGGTATTTTTTGCCGGCATCCGGGCGGTTGCTGACCCAGACGGAGCCCGGATTCGAGTCGATCGCGCGGGTATCCTTGCTGTTGACAACCGACCATTTAGCCGGCGCAAGGTCAAACGATGCCCGGACCGTTTCCGTCGATTTGGCTCCGTTCTGAATAAATGCCTTTGCCTTGACCGTTCCGCCCTGTACCAGCTCAAACGGTTTGGCATAGACCGGCGACGAAGCCGTTGGCTCGGAGCCATCGGTCGTATAGCGGATAATCGGGTCGGCCAGTTCGGTCGTGATGCTGACCAGACCTTGCTTGTTCCGGCTGATGGCCGGGGTAGATAACAGTTCCGGTGCCTTGTAGACGCTGCACTCCGAAATCACCGGACAGGCCAGGGCGTCGAGAATCGTCACGCGGATTTTAGCCGTTTTGCGGGTCGGGAATGCCAGAATGCGCTTGTAGCCAATCGTTGTCTGCTGGTCGATGGTTTCGTAGGCCGAACCGTTCCAGGCTTCCAGTTTAAACGACTTCACCCGCTGACCAAGCGGAATGTATTCCTGGAGTACCACACGGTTCACGTCCGTTGGTTTGCCGAGATCGACGATAAACGATCCTTGCCGGGTGTTGTCGTTGGTAGTCCAGTAACTGTCAAAGTTGCCGTCGGTCAGGTTGGTGGCCGCGTAGGCTTTGTCGTTGCCGCGCACTTCCGAACCACTGACGGATTTCCGCAGCGCCAGGTTTGTTTTAAACGACTCATCGACGGTCCGGCGGAACTCCATTAACCGCGTTGAGTCATTCGGGTGAATCAGCCCTTTGCGGGAAACCGGCACGTTCAGCAGCAGGTTTCCGTTGCGGCCGACCGACGAGTAATATATTTTCAGTAAGTGATTCAGGGACTTAACGCGGTCGTCGGTATCGGGGCTATAAAACCAGCCAGGACGGATGGATACATCCACTTCGGCCGGAATCCAGCGTTCACCGTTTTCGTTGCCGGTATTCAGGATATTGGTCGGCGGGGCGTCATTGCCCATGCCGAATCCTTTGACGTTCAGCGTTGACCAGTTTGTTTCGCCGGCAATACCCTCTTCGTTACCCATCCAGCGGCAGCCGGGGCCTATGTCGCTGAAAATAACGGCTTTGGGCTGGTTTTTGAATACGACACTATGGAAAAGCGGCCAGTCATAAACCTGCTTTTTCCCGTTCGGACCTTCGCCGTTGGCTCCGTCGAACCACTGCTCATACACATCGCCGTAGTTCCCCAGAACCTCGTTCAGTGTATTGGCAAAAATCTGGTTGTATTCGTCCGTGCCATATTTCGGGTGGTTCCGGTCCCAGGGCGAGAGGTAGACGCCGAACTTGAGGCCGTATTCCTTACAGGCATTGGAAAGCTCGCGGAGAACGTCGCCCTTGCCGTCTTTCCAGGCGCTTTCGCGGACGGTGTGCGTACTGAATTTACTCGGCCACAGGCAGAACCCGTCGTGGTGCTTAGCGGTGATGATAATGGCTTTCATACCCGCTGCCTTAGCCGTGCGCGCCCATTGGCGGGCATCGAGATTCGTCGGGTTAAAGACCTTCGGGTCTTCATCGCCGTGTCCCCATTCCTTGTTGGTAAACGTATTCGGCCCGAAATGGATAAACATGTAATACTCCATTTTCTGCCAGGCAATCTGTTGGGGAGACGGTACGGCTCCGTACGGTGCCGGTGGGAGCGTTTTTTGCGCCAATAACGGGCTGGCACTGAGACCCAGCAGGGTCATTAACGTGAGTTTTTTCATCTACTGATGAGAAATTATGCGTCGATTGGTTGAGAATTGACCTGCAAATTACACGTTTGAACAGACTTTGACAGGATTACAGGAGGTACATGATTAAGTTTTAGTCCTGGCTCCGGTAAAGATGGATTAATAAGAAAATCAGTTCAGGGAAAAGGCAATGTACTGGTCTCCGGATTTAGTATTGAGCTTGCCACCGCCGCAGGCAATCACGATGTATTGTTTGCCATTAACCGTGTAGGTACTTGGCGAAGCATAGCCGGCAGCGGGTAATTTGGCCTGCCACATTAATTTCCCCGTCCGTTTATCAAAAGCCCTGAACATTTCGTCTTTCGTGGCAGCAATGAACACCAGTCCCCCGGCCGTGACCAGCGGTCCGCCATAGTTGTCGGTGCCGGTAGGGGCAATGCCCTGACGGGTGAGTTCCGGATATTCACCCAGCGGAATCTGCCAGCGGTGTTCGCCGGTATTGAGGTCGATTGCCGTCAGCGTTCCCCACGGCGGGTTGCTGACAGGATAGCCTTTGCTGTCGTACCAGCGGTTGTAGCCGGTATGCTGATAGGGAATCTCCGTTGATTTGGCAACCGCTCCCTGAACCGTAGCCGGATTGCCCGTATTCATCAAAAAAGCCAGAATCGCTTTTCGTTCGGCTTCGGGAATGTGGGAAAAGGAAGGCATCATGCCACGCCCTTTCAGTAAAATCTGGTTTACGGCGTCGGGCGTATACCGTTTTTCCAGCCCGAGTAAAGACGGGTAGGAGCCGTCGTGGTTGCCCCGCCGGTCGGCGCCGTGACAGGCTGAGCAGTTCCGGGTGTACAGCTGTGCACCGGTAATAGATGCCGTTGAGCCGGGCGTTTCCTTACGGATCAGTGACGAAAAGCAAGGGTTCTGCTTGGCCGGAATGTAGATTGTCCCTTCCGGATCAGTCGCTGAACCGCCCCACTGCGCCCCGCCATCGGTGCCGGGGAAGAAGAGGGTCATGGTTTCGGTGAGTGGTGTGTAGGGGCTGCCCGTGCGGGCTTTCCGGAGCTGCGCAATGATTTCATCGCGGTTAGAAGCCCACGTATTAACATCCTGTTCGGTGAAGGTCTGTTTCGTAAACGGGGCCGGTTTTACGGGAATCGGCTGGGTTGGTGCCGTCTGCTCGCCGGCAATATGGGTCTGCGGGAAAGCCTTTTCCTCAATGGGAAACAGCGGTTTTCCGGTTACACGGTCAAACACGAATACGTGCCCCTGTTTGGTTGTCTGCGCCACGGCATCGATGCGTTTGCCGTGGTGGGTAACGGTCAAAAGGTTGGGCGGTGAGGGCGGGTCGCGGTCCCAGATGTCGTGGTGGACGAACTGAAAGTGCCAGAGGCGTTTGCCGGTGTTGGCATCCAGGGCAATCAGACAGTTGGCATACAGGTTGTCGCCTTTGCGGTTGCCGCCGTAAAAATCGAAAGCCGCTGAGCCGGTGGGGGCGTAAACAATGCCCCGCTCGCGGTCAACGGCCATACCCGCCCAGGCATTCGCCCCGCCCAGCCGCTCGCGTGGTTTTGCCGGCGACCAGGTAGCGTAGCCGGGAGTACCGGGTTCCGGTATGGTTTTGAACGTCCAGCGCAGCTTACCCGTCCGGGCATCAAACGCCCGGATATCGCCCAGCAGGGCAGTCTCTCCCTCCGCAAGGCGTGCCCCGACAATGAGGTTGTCTTTATACAGTGTGGCCGGGGTATTCATCCGGATATAGTCATCGCCGCCGGGGCGCTCAATACCGGTTTTCAGGTCGATGCGCCCGCCATTGCCAAAGGTTGGTATCAGTTGTCCTGCGTTGGCATCGAGGGCGTAGAGCCACTGCCCGGCACCGAAAAAGATGCGGGCATCGTTGCCCTCACGCCAGTACGTTACCCCGCGGCTGAGCGTGCCGCCGTTATCGGTCAGGGCCGTTTTCCAGCGCAGCTTACCGGTATGGGCATCCACCGCAAAGGCCTGGATTGCGGCGGATACGCCATACAGTACGCCGTCGATGATAATGGGATTGCACTGGACCTGACTGCGGTTTTTCAGCGTATCTGCATCCTGCGACCGGAATGTCCAGGCGGGTTTCAGCTGACCAACATTTCCGGTGTTGATCTCCTTCAGGGCGGAATAGTGGCTTCGGGCGCCATCACCGTTGTATTCCGTCCAGCTGGTGTCAGACGTTAAGGTGCTTGCCCACACAAAGGGCAGACAAAGAAAAAGGAGCAGGAACACTCGTTTCATATACGGAGTAAACAGTAAACAGCTGTATGGGACAAGCTCGATTTGCTTACAGGAGTGAAAACGAGGGGCTTTCTACTGAAAAGACAGAAAAAAAGTCCCGCTCAGAGGAACGGGACGCGGGGTGTTAATCAACGGTTTCGCCGGTGAAGGTAACACGGGCAAGTTCTTTGTCGAGGCGGAGGGTGTCGTCTGCCGGGATAAGGTTGAACAGATCGAGACAACGCCGGGCAATGAATTCTTCTTCCATCTGCTCTTTCACGTACCAGCGCAGAAACTCTTCGGTAATGTAGTCGTTTTCGCGGCGACAGGTCGCAATGATCCGGTTAATGGCGTTGGTCACCGTAATTTCCTGCTCCAGTGCAGCTTCAAAAACCGACCGCAGTGTGTCGAATTCAATCTGAACGGCACCAACCGCCGGCGTAATGGCAACCACCCCCTGATCGCAGAGGTAATGGAAAATCTTCAGACCATGCTGCCGCTCTTCATCGGATTGCTTGTAGAAGAAACCCGCCGAGAATTCAAAACCATTCCGGTCGCACCAGCTGGCCATCGCCAGGTATTTTGACGAAGATTCAAATTCCATCTGAATCTGCTGATTCAGAATCTGTTCGATGTCTTCCTTAATCGACGTACGAAGTCTGACAATGTCTTTCATAAGAAAAGAATGGATAGTTAGTTATTGAGTAAAAGAAATAAACGCCGGTAATGTTTGCCGGAAACTACTGGACAGCGAGCCGGGTATCTTCAGTAAATGAGCAGCCACATTCGTCAATAAGCCGGTACAGATCCTGTACGAAACGGGTCCCGCTGAGCAGGTCGCGCAGGTGAACGAGTTCACAGAGCGTCAGGACAAAACAACGGTCGGTACGGGGAGGGGAGAGTATCGCTACATCATGGGCATCATCGGTCATGAGAGCCATTTGCCGGAGATCAACGGCTTCGGCCATGCGCCGGAACTGCCGGAAATCAAGTACTGAAAATGCGGTTTGCTCGCCGCAGAAATCCACGATAAACCGGTTTGTTAACGCACACTGATATACCGTACCTTTTGTATTCTGATATAATTCCTGCCAGCTGTCCTGCATGTCGGATAAGTCTTCACGATTTCTACAGCAAAATAACAGCTAATTTTTTGTTTAGAAAAAATCTAAATAAAAATTATTTAAAACCGGTATAAACAAAAATCCCGGCTTTCAAGTTGAAACCGGGATTATCTGAGTACTTGCGGTACTCAACTTAACTATTTCATTAAGGCAAATATAACCTTTTACCATATATAGTTTAGAAAAAATAAGTAAAAAAATAAACAATTGAGAGACAAATACGTTACCGTTTGACCGGAGCAGGATCTTTGTTCCCATGATAAGCCAGCCCATAAAACCAATGCTGTCAACGACAAACTGAAAACTTTTTTGTAGTTTGTCTCAGCAATAACGGACGTAATAATCCACGAAAAGGATGCCATATAATCTTGCAGAGCTGATTGAACAAGGAGAAGGAGTCCGGTTAGAGTTTAAGAGTACCGTGTCCTCGGCGTCCCGAATTGCAAAAACGCTGGTAGCTTTCGCCAACACATCGGGCGGTTTGTTGATCGTTGGTGTGGATGATGACGGGCAGGTGTCGGGCATTGAGTCGGAGTACCACGAAATACAGAAAATTGAGAAGGCGAGTGATTTTTTTACTGAGCCGGCACTGTCTGTCAGTTATGAAATGATTGTTCACGAAGGTAAGGATGTGCTGGTGGTTAATGTGCCGGAAAGCGACGAAAAACCGGTTAAGGCCATCGATGAACGCGGGCATAAGATATTGTATGTCCGGTCAAGGGATAAATCCATTCCGACCAACAAGCTGATTTTATCGGAAAACGCCGTCGATACCAAACTGTTACAGACGCCGAATGTCCGGATGCTGCTGCAGTATTTCCGTAAAAATGACTCCATTACGGCCGCTAAACTGGCACAGCTGATCAATGTTTCCGATCAGCGGGCCGAAAAAATGCTGCGTGAATATACCGAGAAGGGGCTGCTTCTGATGATCGACCGCCCGCGACCGCCCCGTTATTCGCTGAAAGTTTCGGATTAACTGCCTTCCATTCGGACGAACCCGCTAATTTTACGGCTCAATATCCGGCTTCCGGCCAATGGGGAGCCACTTTACGTATGGCAGAAACAGACCAAAACGGGGTACCCGACCGAATAACCATAACTAACTTTTTTACCGGTTTACAGGACCGCATATGCCAGGCACTGGAAGACGCCGACGGCGACGGCCGGTTCCGGGAAGACAACTGGGAGCGCGCCGAAGGTGGTGGCGGCCGGACGCGTATTATCGAAAACGGGACTGTGATCGAGAAGGGCGGTGTCTTGTTTTCGGCCGTTCACGGGCCGGCCAATGAGGCAACGCTCCGGCAGCTGAACCAGACTGAACCTGCCGATTTTTACGCAACCGGTGTGTCAATTGTGCTGCATCCCAACAGCCCGATGGTGCCGATTATCCACATGAATGTCCGCTATTTTGAGCTTAGCAATGGTATTTTCTGGTTCGGCGGGGGCATTGATCTGACACCGCATTACGTGGCTGAAGATGATGCCCGCTGGTTCCATCAGCACCTGAAAGCCGTTTGTGACCGCCACAATACAGGGTACTACCCGAAGTTCAAGGCGTGGGCTGATGATTATTTTTATATCCGGCACCGGGAAGAAACACGCGGTATCGGGGGGATTTTCTTTGACTATCTGAAGCCTTCCGGTGAGGTATCAAAGCAGGATTTGTTTGCCTTTGTGCAGGATGTCGGGAATGCCTTCGCTCCGGCTTATACGCATTTTATGCACAAAAACCGGAGTCTGCCGTTTTCGGAGGCGGAGAAACAATGGCAGTATCTGCGGCGGGGGCGGTACGTTGAGTTTAACCTGGTCTGGGATCGCGGTACGAAATTTGGCCTGGAGTCAAACGGCCGGACCGAATCCATTCTGATGAGTTTACCGCCACAGGCCAACTGGGCCTATAACCATCAGCCGCAAACCGGCACGAGGGAGCAACATACGCTATCGTTGCTCAAAAAAGGAATTGACTGGGTATAAACGGGAGGTAATACGGTAAAAGCAGCAGGGGATGAGTCATCATCCCCTGCTGTGTTATTGCAAGGCGCTAAGGTTCCAGTTGTGTTGGGAGTGGTAGAAAAGATGGCCCTGCTGAATCGTCAGCGGGCTGTCAACATTATTGTGATACAGCTGCCCGGTGCCTAAACCCTGTGGCATCACCGGTTTGAACTGGGCGGTATACTGGGCAATGGCATTAAGCCCGATGTTGGATTCGAGCGCTGAGGTAATCCACCAGCCGATGTTCAGGCGGTTGGCCAGTTCGATCCATTCGTCGGAGTGACGGAGGCCACCCAGCAGCGAAGGCTTGAGGATGATGTACTGCGGCTGAATTTTTTTCAGCAGCTTAAATTTATCGACGTACTCCATATGACCGATCAGCTCTTCGTCGAGCGCGACCGGAACCGGAGAGTGACGGCAAAGTTCGGCCATGGCATCAGGCTGGCCCTGCCGGATAGGTTGTTCGATCGAATGCAGGCTATACTGTGCCAGCCGTTCCAGCCGGTTCATGGCCTGGTCGGGCGAAAAAGCCCCGTTGGCATCAACCCGCAGCGTAATCTGATCGGGGGAATACCGCTCGCGGACAGAAGCCAGTATAGCGCACTCCTGCTCAAAATCAATTGCCCCGATCTTTAGTTTCAGGGTCGTGTAGCCGGCGGCTAGTTTTTCGTCGATCTGCTGACGCATCGCATCGGGAGATCCCATCCATATCAGCCCGTTGATCGGGATACTGCGATGCCCTTTCACAAAGTCTCCGTCACGAATGACGCGCTGTCCTCCCGATAAAAAATCATGCATCGCCGTTTCGAAGCCAAACAGAACACTTGGCAGCGCCTGGCCGATAACCTGATTCAGAATAATGGGGATGTTCCAGGTAAAAAGCTGTAAATCCAGTTGATTGAAGTATTGGCAGACCTCCGCAAGACGTTCTTCAAAGTCAGGGCGGTCATCAAAACTAAGGCCTTTGAGGGGCCCACACTCGCCAAAGCCGACCACCGAGGGGTCGTCTGTGTCGTAAATCCGGATAATATAGGATGTCTTCTCCGTCAGGATGCCCCGCGACGTACCGGCTTCAAAACGAAACCTGAGCGTGTATGTAAGGTAGTCGGATGTAAGGGCCATGAGACAATAAACAAATTCCGGTGAGGAAATTGCGGGCGGCAAAACTAACTTTGACCGCTAATAAAAGCAACTTTCTCATGAAATGCACCGATAAAAGGTGCATTTTGATCAATTCTTTATTGTGTTGTCAATTATTTTACGCCCGCTCAGCTTCCTTTACGGTTTTGTGACCGATGTTCGTAATATTAGTTACGACAAAAAATGGCAAAGGTCACAGCTGCCCCGACAAAAAATCATCAGTGTCGGTAACCTCACTGTAGGCGGAACCGGGAAGACGCCGATGGTCGAATATTTGCTGACCTACTTTCTCGGTCGCCGGCCGGCCGGAACCATCGGTACGCTGAGCCGGGGATATGGCCGGCTGACGAAGGGCTTCCGGATCGCCGGTGAGGCTGATACCGCCGGAACCATCGGGGATGAACCCCTGCAGTTATACCGTAAATTTGGCCGGAACGTTACCGTTACGGTCGGCGAAAAGCGGGTGGCTGCCCTGACACAGCTGGAAACACAGCGGCCAAACATTAACCTCGTACTTCTTGATGATGCCTATCAGCACCGGCCCGTCAGCCCGCATCTTTCGGTGCTGCTGATGGATTACAACCGGCCGTTTTATCTCGATCACCCGTTTCCGGCGGGGCGCTTGCGGGAGCGCAGGCATGGCGCGCGTCGCGCTGATGTCGTGGTTGTTACTAAGTGCCCTGATGCATTACCGGAGGCGAAGCAGGAGGAGATCCGCCGGAACATCAGGGCCTATAGCCGGCCTGATACGCCTGTTTGTTTTGCGGGACTAACCTACTTGCCACCCGTCGCTTTCAGCCCGGTAAACAGCCTGCCGGTTCCGGAAAAAGTAATCCTGGTGACGGGCATTGCGCAGGCCGGTCCGCTGGAAACCTACGTCAGGACACATTTTGCCATGATCCGGCACGAACAATTCGGCGACCATCACCGGTATAGCCGTGCAGAGCTGGAGCGAATCGTACAGGATCTCAGGGAGGGCACCGGGTTACTGACAACCGAGAAGGACTGGGTAAAGCTGAGTGAACTGGTCACGGAAGCTGAACGGCAGACACTGCCCCTTTTTTACCTGCCCATCGGGGTGAAATTTCTGTCGGGAGAGGCTGAATTCCGGAAAATACTGGACCGGACGGTTAACTGAATAATAATAAATCAAGCAACTTACCGGAAGAACCCGGATATTTGCACCGCCAATTAACAATTGAGCGGAAAAGGACTCCGCCATACACGCTAATGTCTCAAAAAGTAGTACTTGCCTTTAGTGGAGGTCTGGATACCTCGTTTTGTGTCAAATATTTGTCTGAAGACCGGGGCATGGAAGTTTATTCTGTGCTGGTTGACACAGGTGGTTTCTCGGACGACGAACTGAAAGCCATCGAAGAGCGGGCTTATTCGCTCGGCGTGAAAAAGCACGTAACTATGGCTAAAACGGACGATTATTACCAGCAATGCCTGAAATTTCTGGTGTATGGTAACGTCCTGAAAAATAATACCTATCCGCTGTCGGTGAGTGCCGAGCGGATTTTCCAGGCGATTGCCGCCGCTGAATATGCGCGTGAAATCGGGGCGACGGCCATTGCTCACGGCAGTACCGGTGCCGGTAATGACCAGGTGCGTTTCGATATGGCGTTCCGGATCATTGCGCCGGATGCCGAAATCATTACACCGATCCGCGATCTGCGGCTGTCGCGTGATGCCGAAATTGAATACCTGAAGTCGAAAGGTGTTGATCAGGAGTGGCACAAAGCCGCTTACTCGATTAATAAGGGGCTGTGGGGTACGTCTGTTGGTGGTCGTGAGACACTGACCTCAAACGGCTATCTGCCGGAAGAAGCCTGGCCAACGCAGGTGACGGAAACCGAACCGAAGACCATTACGCTCGATTTTGAGAAGGGTGAACTGACTGGTGTGGCCGGTGAAACGTTTGCCAATCCGGTTGATGCAATCCGTAAGCTGACGGCGCTGGCCGGACCTTACGGTATCGGCCGTGATATTCACGTCGGTGATACAATCATCGGTATCAAAGGCCGTGTTGGTTTTGAAGCACCGGCTCCGCTGATCATTATCAAAGCGCATCACACGCTGGAAAAACACGTACTGACGAAGTGGCAGATGTACTGGAAAGACCAGATGGCAAACTGGTACGGCACCATGCTCCACGAAGGCCAGTTTATGGATCCGGTCATGCGGAACATCGAAACGTTTTTGTCTGATACGCAGGGCCATGTGACGGGAAAAGTACAGGTGCAGCTGGCACCATACCGCTTCACGGTACTGGGCATTGAGTCACCGTACGATCTGATGTCGTCGGTATTCGGCAGCTACGGCGAGATGAACAATGCATGGACGGGCGACGACGTTCGGGGCTTCTCGAAAGTGATGTCGAACCAGGTCATGATTTACGAAAAAATAAAAAATCAATAAGCGGGAAGCTGCGGGAGAAAGGCTGAGTGGGCAGATCACCAATCTGCCTTTCTCCGCGCTTCCGGTCTCCTTTATGCCAACTGTAGTGCTGGACATAAGTCCACTGGGATTGAGTCTTTATCAGCGACATGCCCGGACGGGCGTCAGCAGGGTTTTAGAAGAATTGTTCCTGGGGTTATACCAACATCCGGAGATAGAATTATCATTGGCGGCTCCGACCAACCTGAGTGCAAGCCTCCGCTATGTTACACAAACGGTTTCCGGAACATTACCTGCTTTTGTGAATGCCTCCGGAGAACAGCGTTTAGCCGCTATTGAAAATGCACTATTGAGCCCGTTTACTCCTGATAGTGTGCTGTCGAAGGCAATCCGGCAGGGTGCCTATCAGCTACGAACGGCACTTAAGCGGGAACAGGCGCGGTTTACAGCGACGGCCCTTCCGCAGAACGCCGTTTACCATTCTGTATTCTTTCCGCTGCCTGAAGCCATCCGGCAGGCGTCGACCCTGCATAAAGTAGTAACGATTCATGATATGATTCCGTTACTGCATCCCGAATGGTTTAAGCAAACAGAAGATACCGTCCGTCAGACGATTGCCTCCATTCCGGAGGATGGTCATGTCATAACCGTGTCACAGGCAACGAAGGATGATTTTTGCAACTATACCGGCATTGATCCTGATCGGGTAACGCCGATTCTGCTGGCGGCTTCCCCCGAATTATTTTATCCGGAGACGTGCACTGAACGAATCGAAACCGTCCGGAAGGAGTTTGGCCTTGGCGAACAGCCCTACCTGTTAAGCGTGGCTACGCTGGAGCCCCGGAAAAACATTGATCACCTGATCCGGAGTTTTGTCCGGCTCATCAACAGCGGCGAGCTTCCCGACGAAGTGAACCTGGTACTGGTCGGAACGAAGGGCTGGCTGTTCGATTCGATCATGCAGGAATTGGAGCATAACGAATCTATCCGGTCGCGGATTATCGTGACGGGCTTTGTTCCGGATGAACACATGGCTGCGCTATACAGCGGAGCGCTGGCGTTTATCTATCCGTCGTTGTATGAAGGGTTTGGCCTGCCGCCGCTTGAAGCCATGCAATGCGGCCTGCCGGTGATTACCTCCAATGTATCGTCGCTTCCCGAAGTTGTCGGCGACGCCGCCATTCAGGTAGAACCGACGGATGCCGATGCCTTATGCCAGGCTATACTGACGGTTGTCAATGACATTGATGTACGACAACAAATGGCTGTCAGGTCGGCGGCGCGGGCAAAATTGTTTTCCCGCGAGCGCTTTGTTCAGGAACACATTGACTTGTATAAACGTATTGCATAAGCAATACTACCATTATGAAAATAAACATTGGCATTATTGGCGGAGCCGGCTATACCGGTGGCGAATTACTCCGCATACTGATTAATCACCCGCACGCCAACATCGCTTTTGTGCACAGCAAAAGCCAGGCAGGAAAACCGGTCTATGCCACGCATACTGATTTACTGGGCGATACCGATCTGCGTTTTTCCGGCGAAGAGACCACAGTCCTGCTGGCACAGGAAGGGCTGGATGTCATTTTCCTTTGTTCAGGCCACGGAGAGTCAGCAAAATTTCTGGCGGCACACGACCTGTCGGAAAACCTGAATGTGATCGACCTCAGTACGGATTTCCGTGATGAGTCGGATGACTTCATTTATGGCTTGCCGGAGTTACAGCGGGAACGGATTCAGGAGGCGTATAAAGTGGCAAATCCTGGCTGTTTTGCTACCTGTATACAACTGGCGCTGTTGCCGTTAGCAGCGTCCGGTAAACTGACAGACGACGTACATGTCAGTGCGGTAACCGGTTCTACGGGGGCTGGTCAGGCACTGAGCGCTACTACGCATTTCACGTGGCGGAACAACAACGTGTCTATTTACAAAGCCTTCACGCACCAGCACCTCAAAGAAATCGGACAGAGCCTGAAAAGCCTGCAACCGGATTTTGATCAGGCGATTCAGTTCATTCCCTATCGCGGTGACTTTACACGGGGTATCATCGCCAATGTGTATACGACGTACGACGGGACACTGGAAGAGGCACAGGCAATGTTTGATGCGTATTATGCGTCCCATCCGTTTACACATCGAAGCGCAGCGCCTGTCGATGTGAAGCAGGTCGTTAATACCAATAAATGCCTGATTCACCTTGAAAAACACGATGATCAGCTGCTGATTACGAGTGTTATTGATAACCTGACAAAAGGTGCGTCGGGTCAGGCGGTTCAAAATATGAACCTGCTCTTCGGATTACCGGAGGATACAGGGCTGCGGCTGAAACCGGTAGCGTTTTAATACCCGTACCAGTCTCCCCACCACTTCTGTAAATTCCGCAGAATCTCAGCTTCGCGGGCATTGTGGCCAGGCTCATAGAGCTTATGGCCACGAAGCTCGTCGGGCATAAAGTTCTGTTCGGTGAAATTTCCTTCATAGTTATGGGCGTATTGGTACTCGTTTCCATAGCCAATTTCCTTCATCAATTTCGTCGGGGCATTGCGCAGGTGTAGGGGCACCGGCAGGTGACTCGTTTTTTCGGCCAGCGCCATTGCTTCGTCGATGGCCAGATAACTGGCGTTGCTTTTGGGCGAGGTCGCCAGATAAACGACTACCTGCGACAGGATAATCCGCGACTCCGGATAGCCGATTACCCGAACCGCCTGCATGGCGTTCTGGGCCATGATCAATGCAGTCGGGTTGGCATTCCCGATGTCTTCCGAGGCCAGAATCAGCATACGGCGGGCAATAAATACGGGGTCTTCACCCGCCTGCAGCATACGGGCCATCCAGTACAGGGCCGCGTTCGGATCAGAACCGCGCATGGACTTGATAAAGGCCGAAATAATGTCGTAATGCTGTTCGCCCGACTTATCGTAGCGGGCAATGTTCTGTTGGGCAACGGCCGTGACCAGATCATCGGTAATGACCAGTTCACCGGCGCTGACATGGTTGGTCACCACCAGTTCGAGCAGGTTGAGCAGTTTCCGGCCATCGCCACCTGACAGCCGCAGCAGCGCATCATACGACTCCACCCGCACCTGCCGCGACCGAAGGTAGTCGTCACGATCCAGAGCACGATTAACGAGCTGAATCAGTTCATCACGGCTTAACGATTCCAGTATGTAAACCTGACTACGGGAGAGGAGAGCAGAATTGACTTCAAATGAAGGGTTTTCGGTCGTAGCCCCGATCAGCGTAATCTGTCCCTTTTCAACCGCCCCGAGCAAGGCGTCCTGCTGGCTTTTGTTGAAGCGGTGAATCTCATCAATGAAAACAACCGGCGGAAAAAAGCCGAATGATTTTCCCAGAATGTCGCGGACGTCCTTTACGCCCGCATTAATGGCACTCAGCGAGACAAACGGGCGTTTAACGGCTTCGGCCAGTAGCAGGGCCAGGGTAGTTTTACCGACGCCCGGCGGTCCCCACAGGATCATGGACGGCAACCGGCCGGCATCAACGGCCCGACGGAGGGCACCGTTGGGGCCAATTAGTTTTTGCTGGCCGATGACGTCATCCAGCGTTCGGGGACGGACGCGTTCGGGTAGGGGTGTTGTTTCACTGTTCATACGGCGAAATTACCCCATCCGGCGGCACAGCGCAACCCGTAGCCTATTTTCGTCGCTGTAAGGCGGTCTCATAGGCAGCCAGGAGCTGACGGGCTACAAGGTTAATGTCGTACTTTTCCTGAATCAGGCGGTAGGCATTCTGCCGGACCTGCTCCCGACGCTCCGGCGACTGTAGCATGTGGGTCAGCCCTTTGTGTACGCCGTCAACGGTAAGCTCGACGAGTTCGGCCGCGTCGTAGGCCCGCAGGGATTCGCCAAAACCTACCCGGTCCGACAAGAGGGAGGGCGTTCCCGATGCGAGCGCTTCCAGACAGGCCATCGAGAACCCTTCGGAGTAGGATGGAAGAGCAAAAATATCGGCATCGGCTAAGGCGGCCCGCTTGGTTTCGCCGGTCAGCATACCGACCAGCTGCATACTGTCCGACAGCTTGTGTTGTTCGATAAACGCACGGGTTTCCTGTTCGTAACCGTCATCCGAGCCGGCAAGGGCCAGAAAGGCGTCATTATTCTCCTGCGCGTAGGCTTTAAACGCCGGTAACAGGATGTCAAGACCTTTTTTGAGGTTCAGGCGGCTCATGAACAGTACCAGCTTTTTGCCTTCAGGGATATTGAACTGCTTGCGGAACGTACCTTTTGCCGGCGCATTGGCAAAATCGGCAACATTAATCCCATTAGGAATAATTACGACGTTCGGATGCTGAAAGCCGAGATACTCTGCCAGATTCTCTTTTTCGTCGGTGTTATTGATCTGAACCACATCCGCGCGCCGTACGTAGGCTTTCTGAGCGAGTGTGTCCATGATCCGCTTTTTCCAGTAGCTGCGGGCATATACCCATTTGTCGAGCAGCCCATGCGTGGTGATCGCTTTTACCACCTTCTTATCCACCATAAACGGTGCAATGCTGCCGAAGTGCCAAAGGCCGTGACAATGAACCACGTCGTACTCGTGGATATGCTGCTGCAGGTACTGATATAATTCAATAGAAAACTCACGGAAAAAACGGCTGATGACCGGCGTGCGTTTGCACAGGATCAGGCGTGCACCTTCAGGGACCGGATATGGTTTTTCGCCGGGAGAAATCGGGCTGAGAATATCGACCTGGTGGCCCAGTGATAAAGCAACTTTAGTGTGATCGTAGATGATTTTCGGCGGTCCGCCAATTTCCCAGGAATACGCGCAAATATCCAGAATCCGCATGCGAATGGTTTGTGTTTAGCGTCTACTTCGGTGAATGGTTAAAAAGCCTTCGAGCATCTCCCGTGCTACGGCTTCTGCTGAATAAGGCCGGATTATCTCTTGAGCAACAACTCCCATTTTGGTCTGGTCGGCCTGACCAGTCATGAACTGCTGCATGGCACCGGCCAGCTGTGCAGTTTGTTCGGGATCAATGACAAAGCCGTTCTGCTGATCCTGGACCAGATCAACGACACAGCCACAGCGGTCGGAGACGATCACCGGCATGCCACAGACCATGGCCTCATTAACGACCAGCCCCCAGGGTTCAGACAAGCTGGGGAGCACCAGTACATCCGCCATCGCCAGTATGTCCGGAACCTTATACCAGGCCCGTCCGGGCAGCATTGTAACGGAATCTGCCACGTTGAGCTCCCTGGCCCGTTGCTGAATGGCTTCGCTCAATGGTCCTTCGCCGAGCAGGATCAAGCCCCAGTCCGGATTGGTTTGCCGGCTGACAGCAAAGGCGTCAACCAGCCGGATCAGGTTTTTTACCTCAATCAACCGGCCCACGAAAATGAAATTATGCGGTTTTACTCCCAACGCCTGCTGCTGTACCGTTCTGGTTTGCTGCGCCCGCGTGAATGCATGCAGCAACGCATCATTGTCAACCGCGTTCTTTTTGAGTAAAATCCGGGATGGCTTTACCCCGGACTGAAGCAGGTATTGGGCCGAAAGGGTGCCAAAGCAGAAGAAACCGTCGCAAAGCCGGAAAATTATTTTCTTGAAGCGTTCCTTCAGGCCCCCGCGGGCATTATCGGCGGCGGTGCTTTCATTCTGCATAACCACCTTGATGCCGGTCAGTCTGGCGTAAAGCAGCAGGACAAGCTGAGCCGGATCGTAATAGCCGGTCAGGTTCAGCACATCCGGTTTGTAGGCCCGGATGTGCTGCAATAACGCTTTGGTACGTTGCTGTACGGTCGTATCCTCAATGAAGGCATCAAACAACAGTTCATACCGGTATTGGTAAACCGGCGTATCCGGGTCGTTTGTTTCCAGCCCTTTGCGGGATTTTTCGTTCCGCGCAATCTGAATCACCTTCACCTCCACATCCGGATAGGTGCGGGCGAGCCGGTCGACCTCCTGAAATACCTTTGCCTTATAGTGAGCCCAAAGCAGATTATGTACGATCAGAATTTTCATGGACGCTACGTGGCTGCGGCTTCATCTCCGCTGGCAGAAAGAGCGGACGGGACGGCATACCCGTTATAGTCGACCGACGGCGGATGATTCCAGAGCCGGACCGGAAACAGGGATTCGATGCCGATAAACCGGATCATCAGCCCCAACGGATACCAGAAGGATTGCTCATAGGGCCGCCCGTTCGTAAATAACTGCACAAAAATCAGGATATAAAAATAGGCCAGGAAGGTCGACAGCGGGTTCGGGTTGTTTTTCATAACCCTGAAACAGTAATACAAAATCAGGACATTCATCCCGCCGAACAGAATAAGCCCCGGAATACCGTGGTTTACCCAGGCCTCCATGACCGGCACATCGAGGTACAAAAACTTATACCCGTTTCCGAAAATGAGCATTTCCATGTGCCCGACAACGACATTGGAAAAGAAGTTGGCACTTACCGCCCGGTTGGCTGCCGAGGCGTCAAGTGCTGCTTTGTAGGCTGCGCCGGATGATTGCAGGCCGAGCAGGGCATACACGTTTTCCAGGTTACGCTCCATGAAGTTTACCGCATAGCCGTACAGGATGCCGTAAATATCATTGTATTTGCGGACGAACATCGAAAACGCAAAGAACATCAGGAAAATGGTGATCAGCGAAAACGGATGCCGAAGGCCGCGGATGGCCGCTTTGATTTGAGGTGGCCGCACGTTGAAGAACAGAAACAAAGCAACCACGATCCCCAGGGCAACAATGCTGGAACGTGTCTGGGTCATGATCAGGATGGCAATGCTGAATGCACCCGTAAAGAGAGTAGCAATACGCATCAGAGGCCCGGTTTGCGGGCGGAATGCCCAGACCCCGCAGGCAACCACACACATTAGCGCGTTCCGGGCGAAAATGTGGGGGTTCCCCATCCGTTCGCCGGTATCCGTTGTGCCGTAATTGATCGCGGCCCGCTGTCCGATGCTCCATGTCGGGTCGGTAACCATGGCATAGAGCAAGGCCAGATTGGAAATAAACGTAAACAGGATAATGACCGGTATGGCTACCTCAATGATATCATTGGGAACATTGAGCAGCAACAGGATGAAAACCAGCGAGAAGGCGAAATAGGTCAGGTCGGTTGCATAGCCCTTGAACCCGGGTTCGCCGTTGAAATAAAACATGTAGAAAATACAGAGCAGGATAAACCAGATTGCCATCCAGAAGAGCAGTATGTTGGGGGTATACAGCCGTCTGAGAAAGGTAAACGGTATCATCAGCACAAAGCCGAGGCCCTGAAAAGCAGCCGTAAACGCCTGGCTGTTGGGGGCCAGGTGGACAGTTTCTTTCAGGAACGTAATTAGCGGCGGACCGTCGACAACCATGCAGATGCCGAGGACAATCCGCATGAGATCAAGTTTTTGTATGAGCCGGAACATGGTTCGTCATTATATGTTTATCCGTTAGTAATACGGTTGGCTTTTCGAATCTGCATCCGGTGCCGGACATAGTCCAGATCACCGCGAAGGGCAAAGTAAGCAAGCTGGCGGAAAGGCGCATACCGCCGCCAGAATGCTTCGGGTAACCAGCTGCGAAGATACGGCTGATATTTTTCTTTTATTCGCTGGTGTTCCTGTACACCAACGGTTTGGGCAATGGTCGATGATTTGGCATCGGGCTGGACACGAAATCCGCCCCAAAAATCAGCAACGTGCTGAAAACGGATGCCGGGCAACACGCCGAGACGGGCGATGATTTCGTAGTCGATCACAAACCGCAGGCTTTCGTCGAGTAATCCGTGTTTCGCTAAAACGTCCCGGCGGATAAACATCGACTGATTATATACCTGCATGCCGCTGTAAATCTGGCAGGCCGGAATAAACGGAAGTGCCCGTTTTTCTTCGATAACGAAATCTGCTTCGTCGATGGTGTACATGTCGCCGAAGAACACATCCGTTTGCTGGTTTTGCTGCCAGGCTTTTCCGACGTTTAACAGCGCATTAGGAGCGAAGACATCATCTGAATTCTGAAACGCTACATAGTCGCCGGTTGCCATTCGGAAGCCTTTGTTGATGGCATCGGTTTGCCCCTTATCTTTTTCACTGACCCAGCCGGCCAGCCAGGGTTCATACTTCCGGATAATGTCCAGGCTCCCGTCCGTCGATCCGCCGTCGATGATGAAATACTCCAGATTGGGGTATTGCTGGTTCAGCACGCTCAGGATGGTTCGCTCCAGGTAGTGGGCCTGGTTGTAGGATGGCGTCACTACAGTAAGTTTTGGCCATTGCCCGTTTCCCGTCTGCGGATCAGCAACAAACGGTTTCGTGACGAAGGTATGCAGGAATGGGTCAGTCGGTGAAATCACTTGGTTAGCTCCTTATACACATCAAATGTTTGCTGAGCGGTTTTCTCACAGGAGAAAAGTTTAAGCCGCTCGGTTCCTTTCCGGGACAGTGTTGCCCGCAGCTCACTGTCGGAAATAATCCGTTCAATGGCATAGGCCATCGACTCGTCATTTTCGGGGTCGAAATAGATGGCCGCATCCGCACCGACTTCGGGCAGTGAGCTCCGGTCGCTGAGAACATTAGGGCAGCCTCCGCTAAAGGCTTCCAGGACCGGAATGCCGAAACCCTCATTCAGCGACGGAAACACAAACGCTGTAGCATGCTGGTAGAGCCCGAACAGGGCAGCGTCGGTAATGGGCCGGAAGTGAACCCGGTTGCCTAACCTTGCCGAGTGAAACAGCTCGTTTTCCTGCCGGGTAAACGCACCCCCGCCGGCACAGACAAGATGCATATCCGGATGTTTTTGCAGCACCGGCTGAATGGCCCGGAAGAAACCGTCAAAGTTTTTATACAGTCCGCGTTTTCCAACGTAGAGTAAATACGAAAAGGGCAGCGGGTCAAACGGGCGGGCCGGCTTAAAGTGACTGAACGATGAACCCAGATGAATGACTTTTATTTTTTCGGGTTTTACATCAAAAAACCGGAGAATTTCCTGCTTTGAGTATTCCGAAACGGCAATGATGCAGTCGGCCCGTGGCAGGAGCGCTTTTTTGACCTCGGTCATGTGTTCGCCTACTTCAGGATACAGTTTGGCATATCGCTCACTGGTTGCATCATGGAACGTAATGACAAAGGGCTTGCCGCCGAGGTGATTCAGAAAATATTTATGGTAATAAGTCGGATGAAAGACATCAAATCCATTGGTCTTCAATCGTTGTACGCTGTAGAGCCTGTTCAGGGCAGAGGCGACCTGATTTACTTGCTGTAAATGTGCCCACCGACGAAACCGGAAATGCCGGCTGAATGCCGACTGATCGAGGTACTCGTTGTTGGAAAACTTCAGGGAAAGCTCAAAATCTATGTCATTGCGCCGGGCAAATGACTTCATCAGTTCGTAGAAATAGCGGGTAACACCTCCATAAGCCATACCCGTAAACGACTGATGGTCATATAATACCTTCATGCAGTGAAACGTCCTGTTTGTATTTTTCTTAGAAAACTACTGCAAAAGTAGCGTATTTACTAGCCAGATTCAAGAAGGACTTACTTAGTGGCGAGCCTCGTCAGCGGATAACCGGAATCGGCATGATGTCGATAAAGGTGGTGATTTTCCGAAGCGTGTCAATGGTTCCTTTCCGCCAGCCCCGTAGAATGACAGGTTCCGGCAGTTGGCCATATACCGGGCGACTGGTCAGCGCGGGTTGTTTGTTTACCTGAAGTTGCTGGCTATAGGTTGCAATGAGCTGCTGAATATCAGGGCGTTTTCGGATAGAAATCCGGTTCTGATACGGAAAAAAACCATCATCCGGATTGGTAAGCCCTTTGAGATTAGCAAAGACCAGCGGACCGTGTTCGTCAACATGCCATATGCCTGCCTCGTTGCGGAGTTGCCGGTTATGCAGGTTCCATACGCCCACATGCCATGCGGGTTGTTGCACAATTCGGACACCGTTAAAAAAAGCCGGTACGTGCATCAGCCAGATTTGATCCGTACATAAGCCCTCGCAGAAGTTGATATGAGCCCGTGTACGGACCCGGCTGTCCCACCAATCGAGGAACCGCGTTACCTCATCCGAACGGTGCAGTGCCAGAAAATCACTGTTATAGAGCCCGATGTTCTGCAAGTGTTTTTCGTCGGGAAACCTCCCGTCGGCAGGAGCATTCACCAGATAAGGTGTCAGCAGGAAACAGGCGTTAGTCAGTTGCTCCTTAATGGCACTGAGGGGCTGGTAAAAGCAAATATTCGGATCGGCGTAAATAAACGTATCACAATCCGGCAAGCGTTCGTAGCAGGTTTTCAAAAACAAGGGTTTAAGCGCTCCTGCCATTTCCGTTGGGGTATAAACCGCCGATAAGCTGGTCAATTCCGGCCCGGATACAATCGCTGAGGCCGGAATAATTGCAAATGGCAGCGTTTCGGGAGTAACGCCATCGGGTAATTCATCGGCCAGCCCGATCAGAAATGTAGCTTCCGGAGTGACCTGCTGAACGGATTTTCCAAGCGTAATGGCTTGTGGTAACTGACGTGTATGGCAAACGGTAAGTACAGCAAACATAACAGGTTAGAGACAGTGAGTTAACAGGCGGACCAACGAACAGTGCGTGACCGGAAGTCAACTCATTCCAGAAGGTCACCGATAGCGGCTAGATAGGGGCTATACCAGTCGGTTGCGGCATCGGCATAGCGGTGATATAACCCACGCTGTAAATCCCGCAGCACAGGGAAAATGCGCGCCAACCGGTTGGTAGACAGTGAGCTACGCATGGTGTAATGGGCAAGTTTCCGGTTGAGTTGCTGCATGGCAGGTGTATTTGCCGGCACGCGGGGAGCCAGAAACTGATGAATTTTTTCCATCTGCATCCGTTTGTAAACGAGCGGTTCCAGTTTTTCGGCACGCGGGCGGGTGAACCGGTCGCGCAGGCGGGTACGCGGCGGAATCGGGGCGGCTCTGACACCGACCTGCTGGCTTTGATGCGTACGATAAAGCTGTAGGGGCTTATCGACAAACCGGATGGTATTAAAGGCAGCTCCGACCAGCGAAATGCAGCCGTCATAGATGTATTTGGGAATATCGGTCGGGATCGGAATGAGTTTCGGGATGAAGTCCCTGCGAATAACGGTAGCACATCCCATCATCCGGGCGCCATCCAGGAGGACCTCCATTGCCTCGCCGTTTTTCCAGCGTTCCTGTGCTTCTTCGTCGAAGCGGACGCGTAGCCAGAACAGCTCGTGCAGATTATTCAACTCGTCATCGGCCACAAACGCATTATTGAAGGCAACCTTTGTATCCGGATTTTCCTCCATAAAGGTGGTCATGACGTCCAGTTTTTCCGGCATCCAGTAATCATCCTGATCACAGATGAAGACAAGCTCACCCGTACACCGGCTCAAGGCCTGTTCGAAGTTTTTGTTAAAGCCGAGCTGTACCGGATTGAGAAAAATCTGTACCGGAAAAGGAGCCGATGCCTGGTACTGATGCAACAGGTCGATTGTGCCATCGGTCGAACCGTCGTCACAAATAATGACTTCGTTGGGTAAGCGGGTTTGTTTTAAAATGCTGTCCCACTGCGCGGGCAGAAAGGCTGCTCCGTTGTAGGTGCATAAAGCTATAGAAATACCTGGCGATTTACGCGGATTCATCAGTTACAAGTCAAATTACGTAGCCATAACGGGCAAAAATACCTTGCCAATAGTCAGTCCCATGAATGTCCCATGCATGGCAACCAAAGGGTAACTCCCCTTGATTGTAATTGTTTATTGCGCGTTGTGGGTAAAATTCAACAGCGAAACGTAGGGCTGTCCGGAAGTCCGGAATGTTTAACCTGGGCCAGTATCGGTTTACTTCAATACCCCAGAAAGCATCTTCATTATACTGGTAAAGCGTACTACGTTCGTACTGTCTGATTTTTTTATCAAAGATACGTAAACAGGCCAGAAAAGCAGAAACGCGCCGTAAGGAGAAGCCACCGTTCCCCACACCATTCAGACCTGTAATTTCACGCGGGGTGATGCCGTCTTCTTTCTTCAGATCAAATAAAATGGCAACCCGCTTTTTCAGGGTGAAGATCAGCTCATCGGTAAAACCGGCGAAATCCCGGTCGCGGAGCCACGGCGCACCGATATAGTCATAACCACGGTTACACCAGTACAGGAGTTCATCCTTGAAAACAAAGGCATCCAGCTGGTGAATAAGCATGTAGTCGAACGACAGAAAGGTCCGGTAAAAGTCTTCGGAAAGCATCAGGCGGTTGTAGGCCTGAATGTCAGTAAAGTAGTGCGCCGGAAAGGGTACAGATTCAAGCGTCGGAAATGCGGTCAGATAGGCGGTCAGGTCAAGGGTTTCCGGGTGAACCAGCTTTATAGGAAAGTGACCTAAAATCTTAAAACATTGCGTTAATGAAATGATTTCATGCGGTGAAGGCACCGCTTTGTAGACCGGAATGACGATGCAAACTGTTTGTTTTCCGTTTTTTTTCATACTAGTTTGGGCTGGGCCAATCGGTTAACGACGGCCTCCTGCACCCACTCATATGGCATGTCCGCACACGGATGCCCCAGTTGGTTTAAAATGGTTACGCCTTCTCCATGCTTGTAGCGGCCTGAGTAAGGCATGTAATTCACAAAATCGAAGAGCTGTCCCAGCATAATGATGCCATCGGTTCCGCCGGCATTAGCCATGTGAGCCGGTCCGCTGTCGATACCAATGAATAAGCGGGCCTGCCGGATGACTTCGGCTGTTTCCAGCAAACTCAGTTGACCGCACAAATTTATATAACGCGGGTCATTAAGTTGCACGATTGGTGTTAAACCTACTTCGATGACAGGATTGGGGTATGTGGCCAGTATCCACCGCACCAGTTTGTTCCAGTTAGCCGGTTGCCAGTCCCGTGGCGCATGGCTGGACTGGCAGTGAATAACAATCGCATCCTTAGGGAGGTTCAGCCGGTTAATTTTGCTTTGAACCTGTGCAGGGATGTGCATAACCGGTTGATCCTCAAGCGCGGGAAGTCCGGCGGCCAGCGAAAACGAATGCAGCAGGTTACCGTGAAAATAGTAATTGGAGTAGTTAATATGCAGTTTTTCTGCCACCGGATTTACCGGGTCTTCAACGCAGTATTTGCACTTCCGGTGCGACAGGTGCATATTAAAAACGTGATCGAAAACCCCCGAATTAATTAGTTTGACACGTTCGCCCGGGCATTTTTCGATTAAATGGCCGTTCAGATCCGGGTGGTATTTTACCAGATCAAGGTAGGCCTGACGCACAAACCAAATCAGATAGGCATCCGGATAACGGCGGCGTACTTCCCGGATTACCGGTTCACAGGCAATAATATCGCCCATCTGCTCGGAAAGTATAATGGCTATAAACGGCCGTCCTTTCAGCGTGGCCTTCAATTGGCGAAGCTGAACATATTTACGCCAGAAAGAAAAATACGTCCCGACAATATGGGTATATTTAGTATATCGATGGATCCAGAGTGCTTTGGTGCGTGGCCATGAAAACATAGCTAGTTCCTTTTTTCTAATAGGGTGATGAGTCTGTTCAGCGGTGCTTTCAGCGCCTTCCGCACGCGCTTGTACCGTGGTACAACCGGCGGCTTGATATAGACACAGGGGTAATGCCGGTACGTATCGTTTGCATTGGCCAGCAGTTGGTCCCGGTAGTAGAGAAAAAGCGGGAAGGCATCGGGCCGGTTGCGCGCGTCGGTACTGTCAAATGTATACCTTGTCTGATATTTAGAGACCTCATTCGGCTTGTAAGGGTTGTATCCGCTGTAATGAAAAAATAAAAGCGGGTACTTTCCATTAACAATCCATTGATTATCTTCTTTACTGAAAAAACGTTCGTGTAAGTTCCAGTAGGCTACGTTATAGCCGGGATTTTTGTCGATAAAAACCGATTTATAATAGGCTGGTGCAAAGTTGACCCAATGCTGATCCACAAACAGACCGGCGCAGAGATCAATCCGGCATTCGTAGGTTAACCGCTCTTTCCACCAGTTGACAAAGGCCTGTGATTCGGCATCTTTCCGCAATCCGACAAAACCAAGGTTAAAAATGCCGGTGTTCAGGTGATGGAGTTCATTGGGCCGTTCCCAATCAGGGGTTGGCGAGCAGGTATGCGGCGTGACAACGATGCTGTACTTGGCCAACCGTTCCTGAAGCTCCACAAGTGGCTGAAAAACAATGATATCTGGGTCGAAATAGATAATTTCGGTCATTTCCGGCTTAGTGGCGTAGAAGTAGTCAATAAAGAACGGTTTGACGGCGGTATTAAGCTCCGTAATATCATACCGGTCACACATCGCCTGAAAGTCCGGAATATTGATATTGGCCACTTCCAGCATCGGGTAAGGCGGACGAAGCTCATCAGGCAGATTGGCCGCCGATAAATCATCAACAAGACCAATGATGTATTCCCAGTTCGGGTTGGTCGCACGCAGTGAATCACCAAGTGTCCGCGCCTGGGCCAGATAATTCACCGAACATATCGTAAATGCAAGCGTCATTCCAAAAAATAAAAACAGTCCGGACAGCCAGTGGTAGTCGTCTGTTTATGTGGTTTTGTATGAAAAATAGCGCTTCAGCTCATTAATTGGCTTCTCAAAAAGAAACCACGAGGCAGATGCAAGAACAAACAGGACACAAAAGCTGAATAGCCGGTGGGTCCAGAATCCAAAGGGTGGCAGGGTAATAAACCGGTTGATGACACGGATGGTAAATGGAACCAGATAACCCGGTACAATCATGTGAAATACATAGATACCGTAGCTGATCCGGCCGATGTATTGCAGCAGTGTATTATTGAACACTGCGCCCGTCAATCCGCTAAAGCCAATACTGGCCTGAACAACCAAAAATAAAGATACTACTGAAATAACGAATCGTTGAAATAAAACAACTAAAAAATGGTCATTAGGTAAAAACTGGAACCCAATAAACGCGATAAATGCTACAATAGCAGCAATCGTTAACTTATTGAGGAAGGCGGGTATATGCTGCGGCTGGTCAACAATCAGCCACGCCCACAAGGCGCCCAGTCCGAACGAATCCAGATTGGCCGGAGTCAGTACACCATCCAGGTCGCCGGTCAGAAAACCGAATCCCCGGAAGGCAATTCCTAGTACGACCATACCGGTGATAACCCATTGCAAAGATGCCCTTGGGGTCAGAAAAACAATCCATGGCCAGACCAGGTATAACTGTTCTTCGACGCCAAGTGTCCAGAACGGCGACAGCAGATCAGACCAGTTCCCTGTCTTATGCAGCAGTATGTTATAGCCGTAGAGGTAATAGTATAACGGATGCTCATCAACGTCGGTTGCTTCCGGAATCAGCAGCCAGACGAGCGATATAATCAGGTAATACAATGGGAAAATCCGGAGTGCGCGGCGAATGAAAAACTTCCGGTATGTTTCGCCCAGGGTTACCCGTCCGTCGAGCCAGCGGTTCCGGTTATCGAGCAGGATTCTGGTAATCAGAAAACCACTGATAACAAAAAAGATCATGACGCCGATGGTGCCGTTCGGAACATAATAATTAAAGCCCCGATCGGTCGGAAACCAGTGGTAGATGACAACCAGCAGCACCGCGAAGGTTCGCAGGGCATCCAGCTGGGGCATATGTCCGGTAGGTAATCGCATACAAAAAATGGTTAGTCGCGGACCAGATCCCCGATTAAATGTAAAAGGACCGCCACGCTTTGATTGGCCGGGTGCCGTTGCAACACTTTCCGCTGTAACTGTCTTCCCAGTCCGGTGCGGGTAGTATCGTCGTCCGCCAGCCAGGCAATGGAGTCTGCCATGGCTTCGATATCGAGATAAGGAACCACCACGCCGCCGTCCTGTTCGATGAGTTCGGGAGATCCGCCGGCATGCTCAAAGCATAAGACCGGTACCTGACACAAGCCTGCTTCCAGCACAACCAGCGGGTAGGGGTCTTCGCGCGAGGTCAGGGCCAGCATGTGAAAGCCTGCCATGTAGCGGAGTACTTCCGGCGTGGGTTCGACAAAGTGAACACAGGCTGTTAACCCGGCTTTCTGTACATCGAGCCACAAGTCGTCGCGGTAGCCGCCCGGCTTCATACCGACCCAGACGAAGTGGACCGGTCGTTTGACCGGTCGCCGGCTCACGAGTTTCGCGAGGGTAACAAACAGGTCATTGCCTTTACGCCATTCGGCCAGGCCACATCCGCCGACGACAATCGCATCGGCCGGAATGCCCAGGGCCGGTAACGGAGTAGGCTGATGGCGTGCCTGCTCTACATTCCGCTGAAGGGCCGGGGTGTCGATCAGGGTAAACTGTGTAATGCGCTTCGGATCAAACTGATGCCGGTCAACGTAATACGATGCCGTGGCTTTTGATACGGCCAGCAGGTGATCCGTATGGGTCAGTAAATAGCTTAATTCGTCGGGATCCGTATAAATGCCAACGGACATAGCCAGTTCGTGGGCAAAGGTAATGACCGGTATTCTATGCGTATGGCCCGGCAGCATGTCGCCCAGCCCCAGCGCATGAAACCACCGGCTGCTGGTAACGGTATTGACCAGAATAAGACTGGTTTTATCCAGATTCAGGGTTTGTCGCAGTTTCGCTTGCTGACGCTGCTGCTGCTGCCGGAACATAGCATCCCAGAGGCCGATTTTGCCTAAAACTTTATCAACGAGTGGATTAACAACCGGCTGATCGTTGGTTGCCGGCCAGATTGTGACAGAGGCAACCTGTTGATACTCGTCCAGTAACGGCCCGCCGGCGCCGAGCAGCAAATGCATATGGATACCTTCCTGCTTCAGCAAACGCATAAGCTGTAGCAGAACCAGCTGGGCTCCGGCGCGGTTGGCATCATGGCCAATTAATAAAATCGTTTTCAGTACAGAGAATGGTTATTCCAGGTGATTACTTAGTCGTAGAACCGGGTTGCGCTTGCCGGATTAATAAGTCTCGTAACTTGGTTTCGGGAGTTTCTTGGCCGGATTGCCGATGTACACACCCCATTCATCCGTGTTTTTGTAAATCGCAGACGCCATCCCGACCAGCGTACCCTGCGCGATATGGGTGTAGTCACGGATGGTGCTGTTTACGCCAAAAAAGGAATAGGAATCCACAACGCAATGCCCCGACAAGACAACCTGCGAGGTAAAGAAAACGTGGTCCTTAATCTGGCCATGGTGTCCGATATGGTTACCGCTCCAGAGAACAACGTTGTTGCCGATTGTTGTAAACGGCTGGATCGTATTGTCTTCCAGAATAAAGCAGTTGTCACCGATTTCGTTGCCGAACATGGTCACTTTAGAACTGACGTAGGAGATTAATTCATACCCTTTTGCTTTCGCTTCGAGGTAAACCTTTTCACGGTTACGGTTCATGTTCCGTGCCGTCATCGGGGCAAAAAACTTATATTCCTGCGGCGGAAACAGCGTCTCGACATCTTCGAATGCAACGAGTGGCAGCCCTTTAAAAGACGTGACCTCATTCAGGTATTCGCGGTTTACCGTAAAGGCAGCGACGTCATGCTCAGAGTCGTGCGTCAGGTAAAAATGGGCCAGCTCAGCCGTATCAAGTATTCCAAAAATAACAACTTTAGCCATGGTTGATTCGTGAATGGTATATTCGGGCGGCGTGTTGCGCAGCCGGAAAGCACACCGGGTTAAATTAAATCGTATTCGTTGAGCATTAAGCGGATGCTGTCAACGTCGTTATTCATCAATACATCAAGCATCGACAGCCAGGGCATAAACTCCTGACGGTTCAGCTGGGGATAGACCACTTTCCTCGCCTGGATAAAACTGAGTTGGATGGACTCCTGCGAAAACCGTTCCTTATCGTACAATTCCATGCCACCGACCGGGTTGATGTAATGGGTCGTTTTCTCCTGGAGGCAAATGTCCAGAATACGATCCTGCGCTTTCAGATGATCGTTCCGGTATACCGCCGAGGAGGGAACCACTTCGGTGGTAATGCCAAGATACCGGTTCAACTCAAGCAGTCCGGGATAAATCAGCTCAGCAATGGAACCGCCCGTAAAATTGATAATTTTTTCGAGCATCGGGTATACCGTTCCATAACAGGGGGCCTTCCGGTAGCTCTGTTCAATTGTTTTCAGCAGTTTTCCGCGCCATTTCGGATCGTTGCTCAGCTCAATCTCATTAATTTTTTTATTCTGGCTGGCTTCTTTCAGCGGAATGGTAAACATAAATTCCTGCCCATTGACCAGCATTCGGTTGCGGTTAATCCAGCCCCGGTTGATAAAGGCAACATCGTCGTACAGCACGAACTTGTCGACTGCATGCATGAGCTGCATATACCCGATATACGGGAGGAAATAGGGCTGCATGATAGCTAGTTTCACCGGCGTATTACTTTAATTTTCGCAGATAATAGTCTTCGCCGGGTACAACAATACCATCGGCTTCAGTCATGGTTGTATCGGTTCCTAACCGGATATCGCCCGGCTGTGGCTTAATGACACTTTTGGCAAAGAAGAGGTAATCTGCTTCTTTCGGAATAGGTTGTACCCCGCGTTCAAACGGGTTAATCGCAATCAGCCGGCGGGTGAGGTCCTTGCCGTACAGCGGATATTCGTAGTCATCGTTGATAGTACCCAGGGCCACTGTCGCATTCTCCGGTACGAGTTCATCAAAGCGTTTGTACGGACGGTAAATATCCGGGCGCCCCAGCGTCAGTACCCGCATCCGGTCGGCGTCAAACACCGACGGAATATCGCGTCCGTCCGGCGTATGCCAGCTAAACGGCAAGGCGCGGGTATTGTAGAATACGCACAACAGCGCCGAAATACAACCGCCGGTGAGTACCATGCCGACGTACCCTTTCCACAGCCAGCGACCGGGCCGGTCGACCGACAGGCTTGTATTACTGAACAGCAGCGCCAGCATCGGAATGCCGAACAAACCGGTTTCAATAAAATAACGGCCCTTAAACGGATCGTAGGGAGCCGAGTAGGAGAGAGCCGCAAAGTGAAGCAGAAAAGCAACAGCTAAGTATGCGTGTGGCGTTGAACGGGCCACCGGAACACCGAAAATGCCCAGTAAAACCAGAAAAAGAACCGGAAAAATCAGCCCGAAGCCAATGATGCCCCAGTACGGGTTGGCATTGTAGAAAATAAAGCGGCGGTCAAACGAAAAAGGCTGAATCGAGAAGTCGGTTTCTTCATCCAGCCGCATCCGGAGCTTGTCTTCCAGAAACACCAGCGGTTTCCGCATCTCATGATTCAGAACAACGCCAGCTTCGATGTTCCGGATACCATCCAGGTTAACATGATCGTAGCCATAGCGGACCACATTCCTTGAGCCTTGTTCGAGCAGGTTACGCAGTGAACCCGCCCGTTCGACCGACTGGTGCCTGAGTGCCGTTGGCGGTCCGATCGGGTGACCGAATACCTCAATGTTTTTGAGATAGCCGGTCGGGAATGTCCACAGGCACATGGCAATGACAATCGCAATGCCGAGTCGAAGTGTACGACCGACGAAAATGCTGAAGCCCGGTGCCAGAAAAACCGTGTAAACCATGATGACAAACACCGAAGGCAGCAGCAGGGTAAAGGTGATTTTGTGTCCGTATGCAATTGCAAAGGCCATTGCGGTCAGGTACAGATAGCGGTTATCCCCCGTTTGCCGGAAGGTGAAGAGCATATACAGAACCACGCTCAGATAAGCCGTCAGGACAATATCGGTTTCTGTTGTAATAGCCTGCATCAGGAAATCAGGCAGCAGTGCGTACCCGAGGGCACACAGGATGCTGGCCGACAACCGGCCGTTGGTAATGCGCTGGACAATGCCGAAGACAGAAACAATGGCCATCCAGTACGACAGGTGATGAATGAGCTTGAAGCCGTTTTCGAAATGGCCGGTAATGAGGTAGCCGTAAATCTGTAAAGTACAGACACTTTTGGGGTAAGTGTCAATGTTCCAGTTTGTTCCGCCGAAATGGCGCATCGAACCCCGCTGGATATACTGCACCACACGGTTCAGGTGACCGGTCATGCTGTCCCATTCGTTTGGTGCAGTAAACAAGACCAGAATGAGGTTCATGATCCCGATAATGCCCAGCGTAATAAACATAATCCCGAAAATGAACTTGGGGAATGTATCCAGTGCCCGGTACCAGCGGATCAGCTGGCGACGCCGTTCACGAATCAGCAGGGTTGGTGAAAACGGTGTGTGTGTACGATCCGGACTACTTTTGACCGTCAGGAAATGGAGGCCCCGGCCAAAGAGCGTTGCTGTAAAGAAAACCGAAATCGCCCATACCGGTGTATGAGCAGTCTGGTAGAGGGCTGATAACACAAACCCTGTGAATATGACACTTCCGGCAAACAGCAGAAATGATGTAATCATCCATTCGCTCAGCGAACGGCGGGTAATGCGCGAAGCAAGGTACCCGACATACGCAACGAACAGCACAAATGTCAGCAGATAGATAACTGTCATGGGTAAGAATCAATGGCAAAGGCAGAAACCGCGCAGGCGGTGAGGCCGGCACCGTTCCGTTGCCTATTGCTTACTGTCTAATGCCAGATTTGATTGAGTAACGTTATTGATGATGCCGCAGATACGCTCAACATCGGCCTCCGGCAGACCCGGATACAGGGGCAGACACAGCACGCGCAGGGCAACATCCTCCGAAACGGGGCACGATTGCTTATCTGTCACATAGGGCAGTGTGTTCAGCGACGGATAGAAGTAGCGGCGCGGGAAGATCTCTTCTTTATTCAGCGCTTCACGTACTTCCTGCAACAGGGCTTCTGACTCCAGCACAACCGGGTAATAGGCATAGTTGTAGCCAACGGACGGATGCAGCTCAGGGCGGGTCATCAGGCTGAAATCAAGGGTATTATTGTACAGTTCGGTTACCGTTTTCCGGGCCGCAATCAGCTCCGGTACTTTCGGCAGTACGCAGAGGCCCATGGCTGCATGAATTTCCGAGTTTTTGGCATTGATACCAATACTGTAATAATCGTCGTTACGGTGGCCGAAACTGCGGTATAAGCCCAGTTTTTCGGCCATTTCGTCGCTGTCTGTTACAATGCAGCCTCCTTCGGCCGTATGGAATACCTTGGTTGCATGGAAGCTACAGGTCGCCAGATCGCCGTAACTCATCAGCGATTTACCGTTGTAAGTGGCCCCGAAGGTATGGGCGGCATCGTAGATGACCTTCAGATTATATTGTTCCGCAATTTCCTGAATGCGTTCGATCTGGCAGGCGTTGCCATATACGTGGGTTGCCAGAATTGCCTGTGTCTTATCCGTAATCAGCGGAATGATTTTTTCCGGATCAATGGAATAATCTTCCGGCCGGATGTCGGCAAAAACAGGAGTACAGTTCTCCCACATAATTGCCGTTGTCGTCGCGCAATATGAAAATGGTGTCGTAATCACCTCACCGGTAATATTCAGCGCTTTCAGGGCCATCTGGAGCACAACTGTTCCATTGGTGCAAAACTTTACGTGTTTTACACCGAGAAACTCGCTCAGCTTAGCTTCGAGTTCGCGGGCAAGGGGGCCGTCATTAGTTAATTGTGTACGCTCCCAGATACCTTTCAGATATCCGGTAAACTCCTCTAAATCGGGCAGATAAGACTTGGTAACGTTAATCATAATGCGTAGTTGCGTCGAAAAAGCCGGGCGCCCTGTCAGGGCACTCTGCTTATTTTATGGGTACACCCTGCTCCAGGGTTTGCATGACAAACGGAAACTGAGGGCGGACATAGCCCGGCCATTTACCATACCAGGCAATGCCTTCCCGATAGTCCTCAATGTCAAAAGTAATTCCCTCCTCCATATTGAACAAGGGAGTTACCGTATCTTTAACAATCATGACGGAAATCGTATACGAGCCGTCATTCAGGAAATAGCCGGGGATTTCGCATTCGCCGGCCAGCAGTCCTTTGCTGTAGCTTTTTGACTGGGTACCGACGTTAAAAATACATTCGCCGGTCAGCGAGTTCAGGTGAAGGCTGAGGTTCAGGTTGGCCTGCTCCATCAGATTCCAGAACTCAAAGCGGAGGCGCATCGGTGTACGCACGTCAATATGCGTCTGACCCTCCCGCATCTCCGGAATCAGCTCAATCCGGCGTATCCGGACCTTATCGTTACCCGGTGCTTCTTCAGGCGTCTCCCATTGCCGCACAAGTTTCGTTTTCGAAACTTTACTGAGGTAATTTCCGATAACCTGATTGGTTTCGCCGTCTTCCAGTAACCGGCCTTTTTCAAAATACAGTGCTTTGTTACAAAGTGCCTGTACAGCGGTCAGGTTATGGCTGACAAACAGGATTGTACGGCCACTGGCTGAGTTATCCCGCATTTTACCGAGACTTTTCTTCTGGAATTCCGCATCGCCAACGGCCAGTACCTCATCCACGATCATGATTTCCGGATCAAGGTGCGCCGAAATGGCAAAGCCAAGCCGCACATACATACCCGATGAATACCGTTTGACGGGCGTATCCAGAAACTTTTCAACACCGGCAAAGTCAACGATGGCATCGAATTGCTTTTTTATTTCCGAACGGCTCATGCCAAGCAGCGAGCCGTTAAGGAAGATATTTTCGCGGCCGGTAAGCTCCGGATGGAAACCCGTACCGACTTCCAGCAGACTGGCAACCCGTCCTTTGATCCGGACGGAGCCGCTGGTGGGTTCAATAATTTTACTGAGAATTTTCAGGAGTGTCGATTTCCCGGCACCGTTGTGGCCGACAATCCCGACACGGTCTCCCTGATTTATACTGAAGCTTACATCTTGCAGGGCCCAGAACTCTTCGTGCTCCAGTCCGCCGTCAGCAGTATCTTTTTTGCGGCCAAACAGGCTTTTTACATTCTCCGCCAGCATATCCCGGAGGGTAGTGCCGCCTTTGCCTTTTTTATGGTCAATTATGTAACGTTTACTGATATTGTCGACAGTGATTACAGACATGAGCTCCTAGATATCGTCTACAAATGTATTCTCACGCTTCCGGAAGAAGGTCAGTGAGAAAGACAAAAATAACACAATTGTAATGATTGATGTGATCAGGCTTTGCGGGTTAAAATAGGCCTGTTCGCCCAGTAAAGCCCACCGGAAACCATCGATGATGCCTACCATCGGGTTGTACCAGTAAATGGGTGCCCACCAGTCCTGCGAATCAGCCACGAGCCGGCTGCTGTAGGCAATCGGGCAAATGTAAAAGCCGATCTGAACGATAAACGGGATCAGCTGGGCAATATCCCGGAACCGCACGTTGATAACGGCAAAGAACAATCCGAAAGCAAACGAAGCCAGCAGGGCCAGCAGGATAAACGCCGGCAGCAGCAGGATGTGCCAGTCGGGAACGAATTTATACCAGATGGCAATAACAATATACAGTCCCAGCGAAACCAGAAAGTCGATAAAACTAACGGCAATCGAGCTCATCGGCATGATCAGCCGCGGGAAATACACTTTCGTGACCAGATTCGAATTCAGGGTCACGCTGTTGCTGATCTGCGTGAAGGAGGTAGAAAAAAAAGTCCAGACCGTAATACCGGCAAGAACCATCAGGGGGTATGGTACGCCCGGATCAGCCGGTAATTTGGCGATTTTGCTGAAGACAAACACCATGATCAACATGGTGGTCAGGGGCCGGATAAGTCCCCAGGCGGTGCCTAATGCTGTTTGTTTGTAACGAACCGACACATCGCGCATGGAGAGAATATAAAGTAATTCCCGGTTGCGCCATAAATCTCGCCAGTAATGCCGTTCTGCCCGGCCGGATTGTATAAGTACTTCCTCGGATTTCATGATTAGTGGTTGCGTATTTGCAAAAGTTGGTCAGCAGTGAACATACTGTCTACCACTGACCAACCCCGCAAACGTACGCTATTTTAGGCTTCGCGCATGACCGAAATATAGGTCTCACGGAAGAAAACGATCAATAAACTAAGTATCAAACCTAATACTAAACCGGCCTGCATCGCAATAGACGTACGCACTTCTTTATACAACGGTAAATAAACCGGCGAAATTTCGGTGAATAAAGGAGCCTCCTTGATCATCGATAAGTGCATGTTATCCAACTGCTGAACGGCAGCAAAATACTGGGTTGACAGGAAAGAGGAATTACGGGTAAGTTTCGTTTCTTCCATTTTACCCGATGCAACAACCATTTGCTGGTTCTGATCGATCGTTCGGGCCAGACGGTTCTCATTACCTCTTAACAAACGAGACAATGAGTCAATCCGTTTTTCAAGAACATCTACCACTTCTCGGCTCTTCTTATTTTGCTTTTGGCGGTAATCTTCTTCGATAGTCTCAAGATGTGTTTCGATGAACACTTTTGTGAGCATTTCGCCTTGCATACCTCCCCAAAGTTCCATGAAGGATGATTTCCGTTCCGGCTGCTGTACGCTGATTTCGCCCTTTACCCGGGTATAAATCTGCGACATGGCGTTGATCTCCTGCTTTGTGTACTCAGAAACCTTCTTGGCCCGATCGAAATAGAAGCTACGGAGGCTATCATCGTCTTCCCATTCTTTGTCCCGGATGCCGCTATGGCGTATGTAATAATTCACCAGCAGCGTATCTTTTCCGTTGATCTTAACGGTTTTCATCAGCGTTTTCTCTACGACCGGCCGCGACAGCGCATAAATCATGAAGTTATCCCCCACGAAGATACTGGCATCCGGTGCGCTGCCGCCCAGACCGAAAGCGCTGGCCAGCGCACCGAGTTCGCCCATACCGCCACCACTGCTGCCACCGCCCAGGTTAAAGGTGATGGTTGCGTTATAGATCGGCTTCCGTTCCTCCGAAATGTCAATAAACTTACCGATGCCGGCACCGATAACCGTAAAGGCCAGCATTAGCTTCCAATAGCGTTTAAAGACGTCTTTCAGGCTGAAAATGCGCAGCATTACTGCCTTCGGAGACAGCTGGTCGGGTGGAAGCGGACGTTCTACGGTCCTTGGAATGTTATTTTTATTGATGCTTTCCATATTAATTGCCTACGCGGGTTAACACCAGAACGGTTGTGATTAACGTCAGTAATGAACCGGTAATACCAATGGCTGAGTTCAGGACCTGCTGTGGTGTAAGCGGTGTTGACGTCCGGAGCGGAACGGTAATGGTTGCGCCTGGCTCAACGCGCGGGTAGATGTTGAAAAACATAAACCGGCGGGTACGGTCTGCTGAACCGTTGGCATACACGATATAGGCACCGCGGCGACGTGACTTTTCCGTGAAGCCACCAGCCTGCGCAATGTAATCCTGAAACGTACTGCCTGGCCGGAATTTAGCGTTTGTCGGCAGCAGTACTTCGCCCTGTACCCGTACCGTTTCCAGATATTTCGGTACGAGAAGTACGTCTCCTTCTTCTACAATCATATCTTCCGCCGAGCCCGGATTTGCCAGTGCTTTACCAAGGTTAATACCGATTGGCTCCGGCGTGCCGGCAACCAGTTCTGTCTTTTTCACAACCGTATTCCGTGACACATCAGCCAGTTCATCAATAGCCTTCTGACGTTGGGCCAGCTGCTCCGCAGATTCTTTTACAGGGCGTTGCAGGGTAGCCCCTTCTTTGTAGGCATAGGGCGACAAACCTCCGGCCTGCTTAATCAGATCAGAAATACGGAGATCTTTGCGGTCAATCGGATATTCTCCTGGCATAATTACTTCGCCTTCTACCCGGGCAAAGGTCTGGGCTGCATAGTTTGGCGAACGGCGGACAATTACCTGATCAAACGGATACAGGAAAAAGCGGCTGTCGTCACTGTCTAGCGTCAGGTCGCGGTTTACCTGGAAGTGGAATACCTCAGCCAGCTGCGCCGTTTTCGACGAAACATCCACATCCTTTTTACGGCGTATCACTTCAATTTGTGCCGCCGCCGCTGATTCTTTCAGCCCACCCGCCTTCAGAATCAGATCTTCCAGTGTCATGTTCGAGACATATATAATATCACCCGTTGGCTGGTTGACTGCACCAGTAATAGATATAGTAGCATTTTCAGCCATGCTGAAACGGGACGTAATGACGACCTGATCTTCCCGCTTCAGGACGATATCTTCTGCCTTGCCGTTAATGATGTCGGCCAGGTTCAGCGAAATATTTTCGACTGAAAGATCTTCACGGGTACGCAGAATCTGGATACGGCCGGTAAAGGCATCGCCGCGCAGGCCCTCCGCATTCTGGATCAGCGTGCGGAGCGTCGGGTTCTGATCAAGCGAATAACGACCCGGACGATAGACCGCACCTTCGATGTTTACCTGGTTCTCGAAGCGGTCCAGCAACTGTTCGATGGTCACAACATCACCATCCTGCAGCTCAAATTTGGCATACTGGTCAGCGGTAACGTCAATTACCTTCCGTTCACGGTCGGTCAGACGGGTTACCTTGATGCGGTTTTTATAGGCATTTGCCGCAAAACCACCTGCGTAATACAGCACTTTATCCAGTGTTTCGTTTGGTAGCAGTTCAAACAAGTTGTTACGTTTAACCGTACCCGTTACCTCTATGCGCGACTGGTAGGTGCCGATCCGGATGATGTCACCGTCCTGAAGACGAACGTCATTCCGCTGAACGCCGTTGAGCAGGTAATCATATAAGTCCAGCGTTACCAGCACTTTGCCGCCACGAATCACGTTGACTTTCCGGTAAGAACCCAGTTCGTTGGGGCCGCCGGCCTGATAAATGGCATTGGTAGCGGTAGCCAGCGAAGAAACCGGATACGTGCCCGGACGAATGGCTTCACCGAGAATAGACACCCGGATACTGCGCAGGTCGGCCAGGGTCAGATCGAGGAACGTATTCGGACGAGCCCCGTTATAGCTTTTCAGCCCGACAAATTTCTGAGACAGCCGGTCCCGGATACGTATCTTGGCCTGTTCGACCGATAAACCGGCAACGGATACAGGACCCAGCCCGGTCAGTTTCCCGAGGAAAACAGTCCCGTCGGGTGAAACCGATTGGCTGAAATCGGCCTCAGTGTAGCCGTACATAAGGATATTCAGCTTATCGCCGGGCCCCAGCACATAATTCTGTGGCGTGGCCACGTTGATATTAGGCTGGAAAGCAGACGCCAGATCCGGGTTATTGAATACGGAACTGCCGAACAGTTTCCGGCGGATTTCCAGTTTTTCGCGGGTACGGGCGGCTTCGTAGCCGTCTTCGATTACCTCTTCATTGGTCTTCTGGGCCTGTTTGCCGTCTATTTCATCCGCTTTATCATTGGACTGGAGGGTTCCGTCGGCATTCTGTACCTGGCCATTCTGAGTACCTTGTCCGGTAGCCGAACGACCCTGCTGGTTAGGCTGATTTACCCCGCCCAGGCGTCCTTGCTGGGATTGAGTACCACCCGGCTGCCCTTTTCCGGGCTGGGATGTTCCTGGCTGAGCACTGCCTGGAATTGATGTACCGGCAGGGGTAGTGCCGCCGGGCAAACCGCCCGGAACAGCAACCGGCCCGGGTGTAACCTGGGCGTTCGTGAATGAAACAGGTATCAGTGCGGCTGCCAGTAAGAGGGCGCAGGCTGATTTAAGGCTTCGTTTAAACAATTGCTTCGTACTTGTTTTTACCTCGGAGAAGTGAAGACACCGAAAATTTTGCATATTTTTTAGGTGTATGACTAACATTAGGGGGCTTTATTGGACCTAATAACCCTTACGTTGTAAGAATTGTTTTTATTACTTAAACGGGATTTGCTGGCAAAGTAAGCGAACTTTTATCTTATTTTAAATACATTTCTATTTCACGGCGGAATTTCGTATATTGCCTCTTAGAGTAAACACATAAAATAAATTTTGGATTTATTAAGGAACGGTTACTTTGGTATCCATTACCGGAGCACTGTGCCTTTTAGTTGCAACCTTACATGGCAGATTTAACAAAGACGGTTCAGTACGATGAGGATAGTATCCGGTCGCTGGATTGGCGGGAGCACATCCGCCTCCGGCCGGGGATGTACATTGGCAAACTGGGTGATGGATCAGCCGCCGACGATGGCATTTACGTATTACTGAAAGAAGTGGTCGATAACTGTATTGACGAACACGTCATGGGGTTTGGTAAGACCATTGAGATTAAGGTATCCGACCACCGGGTGGAAATCCGGGACTATGGCCGGGGCATTCCGCTGGGCAAGGTGGTTGAGGTTGTCTCAAAAATCAATACCGGCGGTAAGTATGACTCCGGGGCATTCCAGAAGTCGGTGGGCCTCAACGGGGTAGGTACAAAAGCCGTGAACGCACTGTCCGGTTATTTCAAGGTACAGTCGTTTCGTGAGGGTAAAAGTGTCTGGGCTGAGTTTGAACGGGGGATCCTGAAAAACCAGGGCGAACTGGCTACCAGTGAGCGCAACGGTACACTGGTCTGTTTTGAGCCCGATGACTCGGTCTTTAAAAACTACCATTACATTCCGCAGTATCTGGAAAATATGATCTGGAATTACTGCTACCTGAATGCCGGACTGGTCATTTCATTTAACCGTCAGAAGTACGTTTCGCAGAACGGTCTGCTCGATCTCTTACAGAACAAGACCAATGCCGAAACACTCCGATATCCGATTATTCACCTGAAAGGACAGGATCTGGAGATTGCCATGACCCACGGCAATCAGTATGGAGAAGAATACTATTCGTTCGTGAACGGTCAGTATACCACGCAGGGCGGAACCCACCTTCAGGCATTGCGCGAAGCCGTTGTTGAAACGATCCGGAAACACTTCGATAAAAATTATGAAGTGGCCGACATCCGGGCCTCTATTATCTCCGCCATCAGTATCAGGGTGCAGGAACCGGTGTTTGAATCCCAGACAAAAACCAAGCTGGGCTCGGTCGCGATGGCCCCCGAGCCGAATGCCCCGACCGTCAACTCCTTTGTGAAGGATTTTGTCCGCGGTACGCTGGATAACTTTCTGCACATGAATCCTGCCGTACGGGATGCGCTTAAAAAACGGATTGAGCAATCGGAACGGGAACGCAAGGAGCTCGCCGGAATCAAGAAGCTGGCCAATGACCGGGCGAAAAAAGCAAACCTGCACAACAAGAAGCTGCGCGACTGCCGGATTCACCTGCCCGACCCGAAAGCCGAAGACCGGTATCAGACCACGCTGTTTATTACCGAAGGGGATTCGGCCAGCGGATCCATTACCAAGTCACGTAATGTACAGACACAGGCGGTTTTCAGCCTGCGTGGCAAACCACTCAACTGCTTTGGCCTGACCAAAAAAGTTGTGTACGAAAACGAAGAGTTTAACCTCCTTCAACACGCCCTGGATATTGAAGATGGCCTTGATTCGCTGCGCTATAACCGGATTGTTATTGCTACCGATGCCGACGTAGACGGCATGCACATCCGGCTGCTGATGCTGACATTCTTCCTCCAGTTCTTCCCTGATCTGGTGCGTAACGGACACCTGTACATTCTGGAGACACCGCTCTTCAGGGTACGGAATCCGAAAAATCATAAAGAAACAACGTATTGTTATTCAGAAGAAGAAAAGCAGATTGCCGGTGCAAAGCTGTCGAAAGGCGGTAAGAAGATCGAAATAACCCGGTTTAAGGGCCTGGGCGAAATTTCTCCGGATGAATTCGGACTCTTTATCGGTGAAAATATGCGTCTCGAACCGGTAATCATCGAGAAGGAAATTTCCATCCCGAAGCTACTTGGCTATTATATGGGCAAGAACACCCCGGACCGGCAACGGTTTATTATTGACAACCTGAGGGTAGAAAAAGATCTTGAAGAAGCTGCCCTGGTATAAACAAAAAAGACCTGATTTCTCAGGTCTTTTTTGTTTATACCGCCATTACACATGCATGGCGGTAGTCAACGGTTTCGGACTACCCTGTTTTAATCAGGTATCCGGTATGCAACTTACTGTGGCATCAGCACACGGTCAATGATGTGGACAACACCATTCGTAGTCACCTGATCGGCTGACGTTACGTTGGCAACGTTGGTGCCATTGCCTTTACCCAGGATCGTAACTTTTCCAGCGCTAACATTTGTCCGGATGCTGGTTCCCTGTGCCGTTACAAGGTCAGCACCGTTCTGGAAAGTGCTGGAGAATGCACGGTAGGTCAACACGTGGTAGTTCAGCAGGTTTGCCAGTGTCTGGGCGTTGGCGGCCCGTACGGCTGCTTCATCTGCATAACCCGCAGCCTTGAAGGCGGCATTCGTCGGAGCAAAGACCGTAATACCGTTCTGGGCATTAGCTGCTAAGCTGTTTTGGACAGTAGTACCGGCCCGTTCAACAGCCGCTGCAAAGAATGACAGGTCAGCGTTACCTTTAGCAAAGTCGAGCACCGTCACTGTCGGTGGCATCAATACCTTGTCGATAACATGAATTACCCCGTTAGTAGCGGCAATATTTACCTGAACTACTTTTGCGTTGTTCACACTGATAACATTATCCGCAGTTTTGTATACGGACAGGCGGCCATCCGACAGCGTTGTCTGATATGACGTATTGACTGCGGTCGGGAAAGCGGCCTGGTCAATCTGCGAACCCAGTACGTGGTACTGAAGAATACGTTTCAGGTCAGCGGCGTTTGCGGCGCTGACAGCTGCTGCGCTGGCATAACCGGCTGCTTTAAAGGCATCATCAGAAGGCGCGAAAATCGTCAGCGAACCTGAGCGCAGATCCTGTTCCAGACCGGCACGGGCTATGGCAGCTGATAAGAACGTCAGATTGCCGGCATTTTTGATATAGTCAGTGCCGGGAACGACCGTTGAATTACCGGGAGTCGACGTTGTTGAGCTTGGTGGATTGGTGACCGTGCCAGTACCCGGAGGGGTTGTAGTTGAGCCTGGAGGCGTTGTACCGGTACCTGGTGATTGTGGGTCCGGATCTGTTCCGTTACAGCCGACGAAGGCAGGCGCTGAAAATAGCATTGTTGCGGCAACAAGGTACGACCAGCCGTACCGTTTCATGGTCTTGTTCATACGTTGAGATTATAGATAAGTGAAATATGAACCCGTCCGGAGGATGCCTTTTGTGGCCCTGCATGGGGTAACATCGTAATTAGAACGGGGAGTGTTTAAAAGTTGTTTGCGTTTTTTTTCCTGCGGGAACACGGCATTGCCTCTCAATAGGATTAAAAATCGGGTAAGCAGAAGGAAAAATGCCCCTTTAGCAATGGTATAAAGGCATAAGGTGTAAATTTGCAGCTATTGACTGACCTCTTACTGATTTGTTGACACTAGACTCTCTCCGAAACGCTATTGACGCCATTGACGATCAAATGCTGACCCTGCTGAACGAACGCATGGAACTGGTTCGTCATGTGGGTGAACTAAAGCGTTCAACGAATGCTGTGATCTACCGGCCGGAACGCGAAAAGCAGATTATCGACCGGTTAGAACAGCAGAATAACGGATTAATGACCCGCGCCGCGATTGAGGCTGTTTTTCTGGAAATTTTTGCCGTTTCCCGTAACCTTGAGCTACCGGAACACGTAGCTTTTCTGGGTCCGGACGGCAGTTTTACCCACCAGGCCGCCGAAAGCCGGTTCGGGGCAATGAGCGCATATATGGCGTTGCCAACCATCCGTTCGGTGTTTGAAAGCGTGGAGACCGGCCGGGCACGGTTTGGGGTAGTACCCATCGAAAACAATCAGGAAGGTGTTGTCTTTGAGACCATCGACCTGCTGAATGAAAAGGAGCTGATGATTGCGGCCGAGGCCGAAATCCCGGTGCATTTTACGTTTGCGACGCAGGCCGAAAATCTCGCCGACATTACCCATATTTATTCAAAGGACATTGCGTTCCGTCAGTGCAGCAAGTTCCTGAATGACTCGTTTGATGGGTTGAAAGCTGAATTAGTACCGGTAGAGTCAACATCAAAAGCCGCAAAACTGGCCGCTCAGCAACCGAATGCAGCGGCGATATGCTCAACCATTGCGGCTAAATTATTCGGCGTGCCGGTATTATTTGATAACATTGAGGATAGTGACCTGAACCGGACGCGCTTCCTGATTCTGGCAAAAGATTTTAAGAACCAGCCTAGCGGCCAGGATAAAACAACCCTGATTGCCCGGCTGCCCAACACCGAATCGCCGGGTGTGCTGGCGGAGTTCCTCCAGGAGTTTAACGCCCGCCGGATTAACCTGACCAAAATTGAAAGCCGTCCGATGCGCGGTGGTGCGTCGTTTGTGTACTGGTTTTTGCTGGAGTGCGAAGGCCATGCCGATGAACCGCGCCTTCAGGAAATTCTGAACCACCATGCTGCTGATGTGAAATGGGTCGGCAGTTACGTGCGGGTCTCGTAAAAAAAAACTGAAGCGACAGGGCAGGCCTTGTCGCTTCAGCAAAAAGATAAACAGTTATTTGCCGGACTGATTACTCTCGGTTTGTCTGGTCTCCAGAAACCGGCGGATTTCATCCGGTCGTTTCGTTCCGATCAGGATTCGGGCTCCGCTTTTTTTGACAAGCTGAAGCCCCCACGTACCATCCATTGAATACACCCAGCCGCCGGGACCCTGCCTGGTTCCGCCTACGCCCTGCGGATATTCCCCGATTAATGCAAACTCCCTGACGTAAGCCTCCTGAATTTCCTCCCAAGAATAAACCATCCATTTGGCCCACGGAAAATACCGGAACCGAACGTCTTTGTGGTCTATTCTGGTTTCAAATTTTTTGAACAAAATCAGGTAAACAAATGCACACTTACCTAGAAAAAAAGCGATCAAAATAGCTGGAACAAACCAGACATCGTCCATGAAAATGGTTATATCAACGAGATAAAGAAAAACCAGCGGATAAGCGGCCAGTAGATATACTGGTATCCACCTGTATTTGTTCCGCTGGACTTCAATGAATGTATGGTGTTTCATGGGAGAAATATAAGCTCCCTGAAAATATTACCCAAATGATTTTTTAGGAACGGCGTTCCAGTCAATCCGGCGGTCGGCCTCGGCCAGATCGATGAATTCAAAATTTTTCAGCAACCGGTGCAGCTTCGGCCAGCAACCCTTCAGGCCGTAGTACGATTTAAACCGGCGTGCCATGCCCAGATCGTCGATGACCGGTTGGGTATGGTCAAAATCCCGCGGGTGAAAATAGGTCATCACATACGACGATTTCTGCGTAAACCGGTGAATAACCGGGTAGGGTAGCAGCCGGAAATATCCCCCGCCGGAGAAAATAACATCCTGCCCGGCAATACTCACCGTGTTGATCGGAAACTCCTTAAGTGGTGCCCCGTTGATATCGATCAGGCTTGGGGCGGTGATCCCGAATGCCGCATCCCCACCGTGTGAACGGCGCGCTGAAAAGACCGAGCAGTCCATATTGATTCCGTTTTCGAGCAGGATCGGGAATACCCAGCGGTTCAGGAATTTGATCGAAAAGCCGGGCGCACGGTATGCCCTGACAGCTTTGCCCGTTACATCCTGTAATGCCTTTATCGACCGCTGCAGGTCTTCCGTGAATTCGGCGGGTGTCTGCTCATAAGCCAGCTGATGGGCATACGAATGGGTAGCCACCTCATAGCCCGCCGCATCAATCCGTTTGATTACGTCAGGATATTTTTCGGCAACCCAGCCCAGACAGAAAAATGTCGCCCGTGAATTGGTTTCATCGAGCAGCTGGAAAATCAGGTCCATGTTCCGGTGGATACGCGACTCATACCGGCTCCATTCGGCTTCGGTCCGGGTTGAGGCGTTGTCCAGAATATGAAACCACTCTTCGATATCAAACGTCAGGATATTCATGTGTAGAAATTTGCACCGGACAGGATGGCTGACTGACCCGGTGACGGAGCATTAATAGAATTTTTTACCGGCCGCCTTAAACGCCTGTACATCTTCCTTCGTCGGGAAGGTAAAGTACGTCATCTGCGACGCATCATTTTCCTGAAGCTGATAATTACCGGAATGAATTTTATCGATAGCCTCGAGAATAGCGTCCATGCCCATCTTCTTGGTGACATGAATCAGCTCTTCCTGGGACATATTCCCGATTTCGACCGGATTCTGTACGAGAATCGGACCGCTGTCAATGCCTTCATCCACAAAGAAAACGGATACGCCCGTGCGTTTTTCATTATGCCGTAATACCCAGAATGATGGCATCAGACCACGGTATTTAGGCAACAGGGCTGTATGCAGGTTAATGCAGCCGTGCGTAGCCGTATCCAGTAGCTTTTGTCTGAAAATCTGATTACCGGCAATGGATACCAGCAGGTCGGGCTGGTAGGCCTTGATCTTCGCCAGATTTTCGTCTTTATTAATATTCCCTTCAATGTGAATCAGCGGGATTTTAAAGCCTGCCAGCACCTTGCGGACATTGTTGCGCGGATCCAGCTTCGACTTGACAAATTTTACGCCATACCGGATAAAGAATGGCAGCCCGAAAATGTCGAGCGTCTTTTTCATCTTATCCGAAAAACTTTCCCGTTTTCCGAAAGGCGATACATCAAATACCACGGTCGCAACAACCTCGGCATAGGGAGGCAGATGCTTAACGAGGTAATCAATGTTGCGGGCCAGGTAAAACGGATCGTCCTGGGTTAGAAATACAAGGCGCATTTTTTTGTCGTTCATGCTATCAGGAAACTGTTTGTTAGGCTAATATACCAGAATGTGTTTTCGGATTGGTTGTCCGGAAGTAGTCCGGAGAAGTACAATGTACCGGCCGGCAGCGGCCTGTACCAGCGGAACCGACAGCGTGCGGGATGCTTTTTGCTGACCGGATGACAGGACACGGCCGTCAATCGTATACACATCAAAGCCCGTAAAGATAGGCTGATCGTGTTCGACCTGCAAATACTGGCCGGTCCGGACCGGATTCGGATAGATCCGCAGGCTTCCCGTCAGGTCTTCTACGCCGAGAATCAGCGGGAGCGACTGGGCAATGTTGCTGTAGGCGGAACCACCGGCGCTGTTTACGGCCCGTACCCGGAACCGGTAAAGCGTGGCTTCAGTTAAGCCGCTGCTGATGTAGGTAGTGGAATTCGGCGGTAGGGTAGCCACCTTCTGATACTCGCCCGATCCGGTGCTTTGCTCAATGTCATACCCCGTTTCGTTGAATGCATTATCGGACCAGACCAGCGAAATGCTCGTCGGCGTGAAAGCACCGGCAGTCAGGTTGGTCGGGGCGGCCGGCAGGGTAGCCGGTGTGGTAACGGTCAGGGTGTTGCTGTAAGGAGACGCTCCGGCACTATTCACCGCCCGTACCCGGAACAGGTAGGTCGTCGTTTCGGTCAGCCCTGCAAGGGAGAAGCTGGCAACGTTCGCTGTCAGCGAGGCTACGCGGGTAAACGACTGCCCCGGGGTCGCCTGTTCTACTTCATAGGTGGTTTCGTTAAACGCGGCATCCTGCCAGGCAAGCGTCAGGCTTGAAGGAGTCGCGGCAACCGCAGTCAGGCTTCCCGGCGTCAATGGGACAGAGATCGGTGTTGTTACCGGAAGCGTATTACTCCAGGCTGATGCACCGGCACTATTTACGGCCCGTACCCGGAAAATGTACGTTGTATTTTCCGTCAGATTTGTAGCTGCATAAGTCGTTGATCCGGGCGAAAGCGCGGCTACACGGGTAAAGCTTTGTCCGGTTGTACTCTGCTCAATTTCGTAGCCGGTTTCATTAAAAGCACGGTCGGCCCACGACAGGTTAACACTGTTAGAAAAAATGGCAGTAGCGGTAAGGCTCTGAGGCTGAAGCGGGATGGATGCAGGGGTTGATGCCGATGCTGTATTGGTATAAGCTGACGCGCCGATACTGTTAACGGCCCTTATTCTGAAAGAATAGCCCGTTTGTTCGGCAAGACCGGTCACCTGAAATGACTGGCTGTTTGCGGCAGGAGTTGCAATCCGGCGGAACGATCCGTCAGCCTGTTGCTGCTCTATCTCAAAGCCGGCTTCATTGTCGGCGTTGTCCTGCCAGGTAAGGGTAATCATAGTCGGAGAACCGGCTGACGCCACCAGGTTGCCTGGTGCTGCGGGGGGCGTGACAATGACCGGTACGGCATCAATCGCAACCTTCGAAAAACTAAACGCCCGCATGCCGCGGCTGTTTTTCAGGTAGGGTCCCTGATAGAACGGTAATTCGGCTGTACTGTAAAACGGGGGCAGGTAGGTGACTGTCCTGGCCGTCTGCGGTGAGGCAAGTGTCAAAACTATCCGGTTGCCTTCTGCACGGCCACTTCTGACCAGCCCCGGCTGCTCGTCCAGATAAATGAAATCTGCCATGCGGCGGGTGACCTGATTACCCGTCAACGGATTGTAGATGGTTGTGTCTTGTGGCCATACCATCTGCATGTCATCATCAAACGTCAGCGTCAGCTCATCCCGACGTTCGTTATAGGCTATTTTTTTAATGTCCGGCGAATTGATCTGCCGGGTATCAGTAGACCCGTAGATATCGCGGGCAATAAGCCGGAACTGTTCAAGCGCCAGCTGCTGATTGGCCCTTGGCTCATAATGGAGACCATCATAGCCAACGGCGCCGACAGTAGCGACAGCAGCGAGGTTGGCATATAGCTGTGGCGTACGGCGCTGAAAATCGCGGAGATCACCGGCCCCCGGCACTGAGGGCGTCATAATATTGATCTGACCGATGTAGATTTTCGGGGCTTGCCCGAAGTCTTCGCGGAGCTGGTTGTAGAACGTCCGGAATTTATCGGCATAGCCCGCCGGTTCGCCCCCTGCTTCATTTTCGCCTTGTTTGTAAATAATGGCCTTCACCTTATCGGCCACACCGGCCCACTGCGCCCGGTACAGTAAGCTACCATAGTAATTACTGTAGTCAGCATGATTGGCGGGCGTCCGGTTGCCAAGTTCCAGAATACTGGCTCCGCCAATACCACCGTTTATCACCAGCGTCGGAATACCGTATTGCTGTAAAATATGCCGTTGGATTTCCATCCCCAGCATACCGACACTGCCAAAGGGTTCACGCGCGGAATACCAGCGTATCTCGGCCGGGACATTAGTTGATCCATAAGGATAGGTTACGTTCCGGAGCAGCCGGTCGTCGAGCTGGTAATCGTCGAGACCGGCAAGGCCCAGGGCGTTAGACTGTCCGTACAGCATGTAAACATCGCCGCATACGATGCGTTTCCGTTCGGTCACCGGCACAGTTTCATTGCCACGACGGAGAGTGATCTGGAACGTATATTCGACCGGCTCGGCCTGGATCGAAACAGGAATGCGAAATTGGCTGCCCCCCCCTTCGGAGATGGATTGGCTGGCTGATTTCCAAAAAGTACCTTCTTTCAGGACTGAGACATCAACCTGTTGAAAACCGGCATCATTTACTTGTCCGCTAATGATGACCTCTGCCTGGTTCTGGCCATCGCGGGGATATAACTGTAAATCTTTTGGCAGCTGGGTAAATGATACCGAAGGTTGTGCCAGCACCGAAAAAGTGCTAAATGCCAGGCACAGGAAAAGTAAAAGTTTAAACATTTAATGAGCGCTAAAATTTTCAGGGTAACCGTAAGGCTGTTGAATGTACAGTGCTTGCCGAAAAATCAATATTTCGGTGATTTCAGGCGGGAAACAGTATGCCATTTCTTAATTCTTAAAAAAATGATAATTTTGCCTGTCTTTTGGTTTGAAAATCGTGGCAAAATAATGATTTTCCAGCCTTATTGACCAAAAATATTATTTTAGGTGTTGCGAAAATAGTCCAAAAACGCCCACCGTCACCTATGACCGACCTGTCCGTCATCATCCTCACCTTTAATGAGGAAAAACACATAGGGCGCTGCCTGAAAAGTCTGCTGCCGTTCACTGATAAAATCTTTATTGTCGATTCGTTCTCGACGGACCGGACAGTGGAGATTGCCCGTTCATTAGGTGCGGTAGTTGTACAGAACCCGTGGGTGACTTATGCTACCCAATTCAATTTCGGCATTGATAACCTGCCGTTTCAGACAACATGGATTCTGCGGATGGATGCCGACGAATACATTACGCCTGAGCTGGCGCAGGAGGTGTCCAAAAAACTACCGGGGTTGCCCGATGATGTAAGCGGAATTTACATTAAGCGCCGCGTGCTGTTCATGGACCGGTGGATTAAGCATGGCGGTTATTACCCGATCTGGCTGATGCGGTTCTGGCGGCGCGGGCAGGGCATCTGCGAGCAGACCTGGATGGATGAACACATCAAGCTGACGCAGGGACGGCACATCCGGTTTGACCATGACGTTGTCGATCACAACCTGAATAACCTGACCTGGTGGACACAGAAGCATAATAATTATGCCATTCGGGAAGTCATCGATCTGCTGAATATCAAGTATAACTTTACGAATGCCGAGCGGGTGGAGCCACGACTGATCGGTGGCACGCGTGACGAAATGAAGCGGTATCTGAAAGTAAAATACGCTTCACTGCCTTTGTTTACGCGGCCGTTTATGTATTTCTTCTACCGGTATTTTTTCGGACTTGGCTTTCTGGACGGCCGGCGCGGACTGGTCTGGCATTTTTTACAGGGTCTGTGGTACCGTTTTCTGGTCGATGCAAAAATGCTGGAAGTATACCGGCATGCAGGGCATAATAAGGAAGCGATTATCGAATTCTTTTTAACCGAATATGGAAAAGACTTACGGGCAGGACCAAGATAGTAACAGGGTTGACAGGCAGGGTGTTACCGATCTTTCCCGGTTTAATAACAGCTGGTATAAGCCGGGGCCGCGCTGGAAGGTGCTCCTCTGGTTTTTCGTGAATACACTGGTATTGAAAAACTATCTGCCCATTCCGGTATTAATAAAAATAAAAGTAATGCAACTGTTTGGCGCTAAAATCGGTCATCATGTAATGATTAAGCCCAACGTCAACGTGAAGTACCCGTGGTTTCTGGAGATCGGTAATTACGTCTGGATCGGGGAGGGTGTCTGGATTGATAACTTTTCGATGGTAACCATTAGGGATAATGCTTGTCTCTCTCAGGGAGCCATGCTGCTGACAGGGAATCATAATTATCAGTTGCCGACCTTTGATTTGATGCCAAAGCCGATCATAATTGAAGAAGGGGCCTGGGTAGGCGCACAGACAGTTGTTTGTCCCGGGGTTATCTGCCGCAGTCACTCGGTTCTGGCCGTGGGTTCAGTGGCGACCCGTTCCCTGGAGCCTTATGGCGTGTACCAGGGTAACCCCGCAAATTTTGTGCGAAAAAGAGAGATAAAGGCGTGAAAGTTAGCATAATCACAGTCGTATACAACGGTGTTGAAACCATAAAGGATACAATTGAGTCAATTTTAGCCCAAACGTACCCTGAAATTGAATATATCATTATTGACGGTGGATCGAAAGACGGCACCGTTGACCTCATAAAAAGTTACGGCACGCGAATTGCTCAATTTGTGTCAGAACCGGACAAAGGGTTGTATGATGCCATGAATAAAGGCATACAACGGGCCACCGGCGATGTGATTGGTCTCCTGAATGCCGATGACTTTTACCGGCATCAGGATGTGATCAAGCATGTGGTGGAAACGTTTGACCGGACAAAAAGCGATGCCGTTTACGGCGATATGCTGTATGTGGACCGGAACGATGTGTACAACGTACGCCGTTATTTCAGGTCGGGCAAGTACGCCACAGGAGCCTTTTTATGGGGATGGATGCCGGGGCATTTATCCTTCTTTGCGAAGAAAAAACTATATGATCAGTACGGGCTGTTCCGGCTTGATCTGAAAAGTGCGGCCGACTATGAGCTGATGCTGCGCTTTATTCACAAGCATAAGATTTCGCTGACTTACATGGACGAAACGACCATCGTGATGCGGGAAGGTGGGGTCAGTAACGGCAGTTTGAAAAACTGGTTGCGGGGAAATCTGGAAGATCGCAGGGCCTGGGAACTGAATGAGATAAAACCCTATCCGTTTACGCTGTTTTTCAAGCCGTTGCGGAAACTGCCTCAGCTGATTCTGAAAGAAAAGAAGAACACCTTTACGTATCCGTTAAATAAATGAAAATGTCATTTGATCAATATGTCATTGGCATTAACCGGAATAATGTAATTTTTAGTCACATTTTCTAACCTGCCTGACTCTTTAAAAACTATTTCTATGAACCTGGAATTACTCATTGCCTTCATCAAAAATAAGTTCAATGAAGAACTGTTTACGATAGGCCTATACCAGTGTTTGCTGTCGTTCCTGGTTGCGTGTTTTGTCTCAATAATTTCGATTCCGGTTGTCATAAAAATTTCGGAACTGAAATCATTGATGGATAAGCCGGGCGAGCGCCGTTCGCACACAACCCCGACCCCGACCTTTGGCGGAATCGGCATCTTCGCGGCAGTACTGATCAGCTATTTTTTGTGGCCGAGCATTGACCAGACGGATATTTACCGGACTAACCTGTCAATTGTCGGCATGACCATCCTCTTCTTTGTCGGCATCAAGGATGACCTGGTTAATGTTGATCCGAATAAGAAAATCTTCTTTCAGGTTCTATCTGCCATGATCCTTATTTTCTTTGGGGATCTGAAGGTCGATTACCTGTACGGAATTATGGGGTTTCACCATATTGAGCAGTTAATCAGCGTATTACTAACCTGTTTTATCTTTATTGCCCTGACCAATGCCATTAACCTTATTGATGGTATCGACGGTCTGGCGGGCGGTATTGCGACCATCGCCAGTGCTACGTTTGGCGGCTGGTTTCTACTGACGAATCACTTTGCGATGGCCTGTCTGGCGTTTTCCCTGTCAGGCGCCCTGATTGGTTTTTTACGGTTCAATTTTTCGAAGACCAGCAAAATCTTCATGGGTGATACCGGATCGCTGATTCTGGGTTTTATGCTGTCATTCTTTGCTGTCCGGTTTATAAACCTGAACGCATCGTACCGTTTCGAGCCGACGGCGTTTTTTAACGCCCCCATCATTGCCATTGTGATTCTGATCGTACCGATTTTTGATACCCTGCGCGTATTTCTGGTACGTATTCTGGCTGGCCGTTCACCGTTTGCGGCTGACCGGAATCACATGCACCATATTCTGCTGGACAACGGCTTGAGCCATGCCCAGGCGACTATGTTCCTGTGTGCAGCTTCGCTGTTCAATACGGTCTTGTTTTTCATGCTGCACCGGAATATTACCAATACACAATCACTGCTTGTGCTTGCAGCGCTGTTTATGTTGTATATGCTGATCAGTTTTGTGCTGAAGATGCGGGCGCTGTTTATTTCGACGCATCCGCGCCGGCGCCGTGCTGTACTTCGCCGCGAGTTTATGAGCGCATTTACCGGCAGAGAGGGTACTAAACGATTGATAGACTGGTTGTAAGCGTTTATGCCATACTGAAATGATCTTCGGGCAGCTTCGGAAGAAGCTGCCTTTTTTTGTTTCCCGATTTGTAAAATCAGTATACTAAAGAGGCTCCGGCGTATAGGGCAGCGTAACTAAAAAGCATTACGTTGGATAAAAAATAACTAGTTAACGGTAAGATAATTTTGCTTCCGGCCGGATTAAGGATAATTTTATTTGGAAGAACAACCTGAATGCATCGTACCAGTATCATTTTACTTTATTTTATGATTTTACGTATAAAAGTAAGTTTGAGCGTAATCACGAAGCTAAGCGTCCTTATTGGTCTGCTTTTCAGTAGCTACAGCACGTTTGCTCAGACAACTACACCAACCCTGACCCTGACCCCAACCGTTATTACTGGTTTTACGACAGAACAGAGTAAGCCGTCTGCTCCCAAAGCCTACACACTGCAGGCGGCAAATTTGCGGGATACCCTTCGTTTAATCGCGTCCGCAGGCTATGAGATCAGCCCGAACGGCTCTTTTTATAGCTCAACGCTGAGTCTGCCGCCCTCTACCGAAACCGCAATCATCATCATACGGATGACTGGTTTGTTTGTCGGGGCTAATAATGGCTCAGTCAGTCATATCAGCACCGGTATGCTGACGAGAACACTCAATGTGACCGGTACGGTGACGCCGTTTACCGGAATCACAACAATTGCGGAGGCCCGGATGCTGGCCCAGTCAAAAGAGGTACTCATTCAGGGGACAGTGACTGTTAGCCGGCAGTTTGACAACGGTCAGGTGATGTACATTCAGGATAAAACCGGCGGGATTGCCTTGTTTACGCCGGCTACCAGTCCGGTAATTTTTACGCAGGCTCAGACAGGGATACTGCCTGGTAACGAAGTAAGGGTGCGCGGAGTACTGGGGTATCAGAAGGGCGCAGTCGGGCTTACGGCAATCTCAAGTCTTTCGGTTGTCAATGCGACAACGGCACTACCGGCCCCCAAACTCATTACAACCGGGCAAATGGGTGATCCGGACAACCTCGGTTTATTGGTAAGAATCGATAGTGCGTCCATTGTTGATACCAGACCTGCTTTTGTGCCGGAAACAGATTTTTCCTTCCGGGATACGACAAACGCAACGGCTAAATTACGGATCCGTGCCGGTGTAAATGATGTCATTAACTCCCTGAAGCCGCCACGCCGGTTTTCGCTGACCGGTATTCTGGACGGCTACGATGTGGATGATGAAACAGAAAACGGTTCGCTGGGAAACCGGCTGTATCCGCGTTCTCAGAAAGATATAGACGGTACAACGGAACTGGCTGTGTCAGATGGCGGAGTTCCGAACCGCGAACAGACGCTTGAACTGGCTACCTGGAATGTCGATAGTCTGGGAGCGCTGCTTCAGGGGCCTGTATTCAGTGGGGTGAATGATGGTCGCCAGCAAGCGAATGTCGGTAATATTATCCGCTATCTGGGAGCGGACGTCTATGTGCTACAAGGCGTCTCGAATCCGGCCATGCTGACAACCATTGCGGCACAGGTAAGCAGTGTGGCCAGTAAAACATACGTTGCGGTTTGCGCACAGAGCAGTTATTATACAGCGGAAAACCCGCGGGTCTGCTTCCTGTATGCATCCGGATTATTTACTGCTCCTCCGGCTGTCTCAGTCGTGTCGGTCAGTATGGTAGCCGCTGATTGGGATGGCGGCCGGTTTCCGGTTGTTCTGACCGGAAATGCATTGCTGAACGGGTTAACACGGCGGATAAATATTGTCGGGATTCATGCGCATGAAGGCAGCACGGTAACTGATTTTTCGATCCGGCAACGGGCAGCGTCTCAGCTGAAAACCTACCTCGACAGCCGTTCTACAGAAGCCTTTTTTATAGCCGGTGAATTTGGGGATGACATTACCGCCTCCGTTGCGGCGCCGAATCCATCCCCTTATGAAAGCCTCCTGAGCGGTACGGGCAGCTATTCGGCTGTGACACAAACCTTGTCGGCCCGCCGGTTAACAACGTCACTGTCGGCAGACCGGATGACCAGTCATGTACTCATTTCTGATGAGTTGTTCAGGAATTACATTCCCGGAACAGCCGCAACGATTTCGCCGGACGCAGTCGTGCCGGAATACCTGGCATCGGCGGCTGACTGGGGTATGAGTACATCTGATTACCTGCCTGTAATGGCCCGGTTCAGTCTGGCTACACCGGGTTCGCTGACGGCCACCCTTGTCGGTACGTCAACGATCTGCGGCGAAAACACAGCTCCCCTTACGGTAACGATTGCCGGAGGGGTTGCTCCTTATCAGGTAGTCATTAACAACGGAACGAGTACAACCACCATCACAGGCTATACCAGCGGTGCAAAAATCCCGCTCAGTCTGACCAGCACAACCAGTTACAGCCTTGTTTCGGTGACTGATGCGCTGAGTGTTACGGCAGGGACTCTATCGGGAACGGCTACGGTTACTGTGATTCCGAATGTACGGCCGGTCAGTGTTACCATCAGTCCGGCGAGTACCTCGTATTGTCAGGGTAAAACCGTCTCGCTGAGTGCCGTTGTAAACAGCGGGCAATTACCGCTACGGTACCAATGGAACTCCGGTGAAGCGACGCCGGTCATTTCCGCAACAGCAACCGGCGCTTACCAGCTGACGGTAATTGACGGGCTGGGGTGTACGGGCATTGCCTCCATGAGCACGACCGTCAATACCATTCCGGATTTATCCACATTCGGGGCTTCTGTTTCGGCTTTATGTACGGCCACCGGCCAGGTAACTACGTTCACAGCCAATATCGGGAATCTGGCCACGCCGGCAAGCTATACGCTTGGCAGCCCGGCCGGATCGGTCTCCGGCGCCATTCCGGGCACGGGTGAGTATGCACAGTTCATGTCTGTGACCAGAACATCGGTCTACACGCTGACTGTCGGTACGCCTCAGGGGTGTACTGCCAGCGCTACCCAGAGTATCTCGCTGAATGCTACGCCGTCTATAGTTAGTTTTGCCGCTACCCCAAGTTGTGCCGGGCGTCCGTCAACCTTTACAGCCCTTGTCAGCGGGTTAACAGGTGGCTACAGCTATACATTGACAGACGGTTCATCGAATATCTTTGGCACCGGAACGGCTGCATCGCCATTCAACGCAGTGTTAGTGCCGGCCGCGACGAGTACGTATAGTTTGATTGTGGCTAACCAGAATTGTACGGCACAATCGAGTGCATTGGTACAGGTTGGAACGGCGGCACCGGTAGCCACACTGAGTACCTCAACCAGTGTGTTAACCTGTTCGTTGCCATCTGCAATCCTGTTTGCCAGTGGAGGGGTGAATTATGCATTTTCGCCGATTAATGGAAGTACGTTAACCAATACAACCGGAACAATTACTGTTAATCAGCCGGGAACCTATACCGTACGGGTAACCGACGTCTATGGCTGTACAGCTTCAGCCAGTACGTTCGTCATTGCCAATAATACCGTTCCGACAGCCACCCTGACGGCTACAAATTCTGTTTTTAACTGTACAAACCGGACAAGCACACTAATTGCTACCGGAGGCGATTTTTATTCGTTTTATAACCCGGCCGGTGTTCTGGTACAAAGCAGTACGCAGAACACGTATGGATTAAATACGGCATTCGGCCATACCGGCGGTACCTATCGGGTAGTGGTCTCGACGACAAGTGGTTGTACGGCAACTGCTACGGCAACCATTACGTCGAACAACGCGGTGCCGACAGTCGGACTGACCGTTAGCGGGCAGATTACGTGTGCACAGCCTAAGGTGCAACTGGCCGTAACGCATACCGAAACGGCGACAAGTTATAAGTTTACTAATTTCAATGTACCCAGCTATGTGGCATTTGCGACGCCTCCCAACAATACCATTGACGTAACAACCGCCGGATTATATCAGGTGGAGGTAACGTTTACGAACGGATGTGTGGGCGTAGGAACTGTTCAGGTACTGGCAAGCACTTCCCTGCCTAATGTAACGCTGAGTGCCAGCGGACAGGTATCCTGCTCGAATCCTACAGTGACACTATCGGCGCTGCACACAGATCAGGCTACGCGGTATGAATTTACGTCACCATCAGGGGTAACAACGCTGGTAACGCCACCGTCAAATTCAATTACGGCCAATACTGCCGGGACCTATTCGGTAAAAGTTATTTTCCAGAGCGGTTGTACGAATACAGCCGTCGCCACTGTTTCTCAATCATCGGAAAGTCCAAGGGTTGTACTGCAATCTAACGGGCAGTTATCGTGTTCACAATCAAAAGTTACACTTAGTGCTGTTCATACAGGAAACGCACAGACATATGAATTTTATGGCCCGAATAATTTTTACTCGAAAACGACCAGCAATTCAATTGATGTTAGTGTAGCTGGCCAATATTTTGTTGATGTACGGTTCTCTTCCGGCTGTCTCACCTCCAGTCCGCTGATAGCCGTTACTACCCAAGCTGGAGCCATTACTGCATTCATAACCGGTAACACAACCGTGTGCTCAGGAGCTAGTACGCTGCTGACAGCATCGACCTCAGACGGGGCCAGCTTCCGCTGGTCAACTGGTGAATCGACCAGAACGATTAACTACAGACCGGGCGGTACAACCCCGTTATCGGTAACGGTTACGCTGGGGAGCTGCGTTGCAGTTGCTACAACTACTGTGTTTGTTACGGCGTGTGCGCCGCTGGTACTAACGGCGCCAACCTATAATTGCAGTACCGGTCAGTTTGTCTATAACTCAACAGGCGGCGATGGTACACCGGTTGAATACTCAGCGGTAGGCGTTTCCGGCTGGACGACATCACCGGGACCTTATACCGTAAAACCGGCGGCAGATGCTGGTTCATTTATTCTGTTTGCCCGAACGCAGGGTAATCCGAATACCGTTGTTTCGTATACATGGGACTGGAAGGCGGTTTGTAACGTGACGACGCCACCATCGTCAACGACGACAACGCCACCTTCAGCAACGACCTCAACGCCGCCATCGTCAACAACCTCAACCCCTCCGTCATCGACCACCTCGACCTCGCCAACGACCGGTTGCGGGAGTGCGGCAAATACAATTGGCAGCGCATTGGCCCTTTTAGCACCGGGCTATGACTGCCAGACCGGAGCTGTTCAGTTCAGGACGACAGGAGGCAATGGTAAAACCATTGAATACTTTGCGATCGGCATTACCGGCTGGACAAGTAACTGCCAGTCAGCCATTGACGATCCGGCGATGGTTGCCTTAATCCGCAGTCAAAGTTCTCAGGTCAGTCCGTATACCTTGCGGGCCCGACAGGACGGGAATACGGTTACCCTTACCTGGGACCCACGGACGGTCTGTGCGGCAGGCGGACGTGAACGTACCGGCAGTACAGATTTTGTCAATGTAAAGGTACTCGGTAACCCAACGCTTAGTGAAGAAGTAGAGGTGGAGCTGGAAAGTACAGGCAACCATACAATTAGTCTGTACCTGACTGATGCGCAGGGGAATGTCCGGTTTGACGAACAGATTCAGAAACCGGCACCGGTCGAACGCAAGACAATCCGGTTGGGCCGTCAGGCCGGTATGTATCTGCTGATGGTGAAATCGGGGTCAGCCGTAAAAGTGGTGAAGATCCTGAGGCAATAGCCGGCATTATTTACGCAAAACTCGGACAGGCCAGAACCTGTCCGGGTTTTGTTTTTTACATCAGGGCACCGGCGGGTTCATCTACCCAGACAAGGGCGTTCGGATGACGCTGAATAATAGTAGCCGGGAAATCGGTTGACACCGGAGCTGTCAGCGCCTGATGAATGACGGCTGCTTTCCCCTGTCCGTTGGCCATCAGGATCACTTCTTTGGCATCCATCAAATGCTGTAGGCCAATGGTAATCCCTTTCGTCAGCGGTGTTGGTTTGGTAAAGTACTTCTGCCCGACAGTAATGGTTGTTTCGTGCAGGTCAATTACGTGGCAATAATTGGTAAACGGTGTACCTGGCTCGTTCAGGGCTATGTGCCCGTTCAGGCCGATACCTACCAGCAGCAGATCCAGCCCGCCGTGAGCAGCAATGGCTGCATCAATCCGACGGCATTCAGCCGCTAAATCATCCGCTTTCGCGTTGAAATAATGAATCCGTTCTGCCGGAATGCCGAGCGGAATAAACAGGTCGTGGTATAGGTGGTACGAGCAGCTTCCGTCATCATCCGGTCCCATGCCGACCCATTCGTCGAGGCCGATAAACGAACACTGATTCAGATTAGCGTGGCCGGTCTGCGCCAGGTCAACCAGCTGGTGAAAGGTACCGATAGGCGTGGCGCCGGAAGCCAGGCAGATGAGGGCGTCCGGTTTACGTTTCAGGAGCGCCGCAATGTGTTCGGCGGCATGTTGCGACAGTTCAGCGTACGTAGGAAAACGACGGAATGACATACAATAAGGCTTGGAGTAAGGATTTGCTATTTCCTCAAAAAAACGAAAAATTGGTAAGCTTATACCCAAAAGCCCGTTATTATTGCGGAATGGAGTAAACAAAACGAGTTTATGCAATCGATCTTACCACTTCCGGTGCAGGGAATAAAACCAGGAACAAGCACCGGCCAGATTTTCTGGCACAACGACTCATCAGAACGAACCATTGAATCGTATTCACCGGCCGACGGCCAGCTAATCGCACGGGTCTATACCTCAACCCGCAGCGATTATGATAAAGTTATAGACACCGCTCAGGCCGCTTTCCACGACTGGCGGCGCTGGCCCGCACCGAAACGGGGCGATATTGTCCGGCAAATGGGGGATCAGTTCCGGATCTATAAAAAAGAGCTGGGAACGCTTGTGAGCTACGAAATGGGCAAATCGCTACAGGAAGGCCTGGGCGAGGTGCAGGAAATTATTGATATCTGCGATTTTGCCGTCGGACTGTCCCGGCAGCTCTATGGCCTGACCATGCATTCGGAGCGGCCGTCGCACCGGATGTACGAACAATGGCATCCGCTGGGCATCGTCGGCATCATCTCGGCGTTTAATTTTCCGGTAGCTGTCTGGTCATGGAATGCCATGATTGCCTGGGTGTGTGGCGATGTGTGTGTCTGGAAACCTTCGGAAAAAACGCCGCTGACGGCACTGGCCTGTCAGCAGATCATTCAGGATGTATTGCGGAATAACGAGGTACCGGAAGGGGTCTCCTGCCTTATCAGCGGTGGCCGTGAAACCGGCGAATGGTTGTCCCGCGATCCGCGTGTGGCGCTGGTGTCGGCAACGGGTAGTACGCGCATGGGTAAGGCCGTCGGTAGTGCAGTAGCCGAACGAATGGGTCGCAGCCTGCTTGAGCTGGGCGGCAATAACGCCATCATTGTCTCGCAGCATGCCGATATCGACATTGCGATTCCGGGCATTGTGTTCGGTGCGGTCGGGACGGCCGGCCAGCGTTGTACGACGACCCGCCGGCTGATCATTCATGAAAGTATTTACGAAGAGGTAAAACAGCGGCTGGGTCGTGCCTATCAGCAGCTGCGGATCGGTAACCCGCTGGATGAGGTAAACCATGTCGGACCGTTAATTGATCAGCAGGCGGTACAGAGCTATCTGGCGGCGGTTGACGAAATCCGTTCGCAGGGTGGCCGCTTTGTGGTGCAGCCGGGCGTGGTTGACGGTGCCGGCTTCGAGTCGGGCTGCTACGTAAAACCGTGCATTGCCGAAGCCGAAAACCATTGGGCGGTGGTGCAGCGCGAAACATTCGCACCAATTCTGTACGTAATGAAGTACCGGACACTGGAAGACGCAATCGCCTTACAAAACGGAGTACCGCAAGGGCTGTCGTCGTCAATTTTTACCCTCAATATGCGCGAGGCTGAGCAGTTCCTGTCAGTTGCCGGTTCAGACTGCGGCATTGCCAATGTGAATATCGGTACGTCAGGTGCTGAGATAGGGGGAGCATTCGGGGGGGAAAAGGAAACGGGCGGTGGCCGGGAGTCGGGCTCGGATGCCTGGAAAGCCTACATGCGCCGTCAGACAAATACGATTAACTACGGAACAACGCTGCCGCTGGCACAGGGGATAAAGTTCGACCTGTAGAAAAGGGAAAATGAATACTGGTTAATGAATAATGGGCATTTCAGCATGCTGCATTGTACATTAACCAGTATTCATGTTACATTAAAATCAGGACAACCACACCTTAATATGGCCTGCCATGGATTGGCCCGGTTCCAGTACCTGGAGGCCCTCGCCGTTATTAAACGCGTTGACGTTGGCTGACAGAGGTTCTATCGCAATGCTGTCGCGACGATCCGGGGTATAGACAACCAGATACGGAAGGGACGAATCCTGCCAGACGTGTAAGGATGTATTGATGGCCGGTGCATGAAGTACCGTCTCGGCACCGGTTTGCTCAGGCAATACCAGAAAGGCATTATCCAGACTTTTTTCATGAAGAGAAAGCGGGCCTGAATACGGAAAGGGCTTCCGGCCAACCGGCAACAGATCTTCGTCGAGCGTGATTGACGTGTCGGTCGGCAGCACAATGCTCATCCCGTCGACCGGCTCGTTGTTGAGTGTAAAATACGGGTGCCAGCCAAATGCCATCGGCGCACGGGTGATACCGGTATTAGTCGCCCGGAAATCCAGCGACAACACAAGGTTATCCCCTTCGGCAAGTGTCAGCGTATAGGTCATTTCGAGCCGGAACGGAAACGGATAGCCGTTTACCTCGCCGGTATAAATATAAGCCAGGGTCAGCGAAGCGGCCTGTTCGCTAATGGTCTGGCCGACAATTTCGAACGGTTTAGGGTGCACGAGTCCATGAATGGAATTATCGCGGCCATAATCATTGAACGGCAGGGTATATGCCTCCCCGTCGAAGCGATAAATGCCATATTTGATCCGGCTCGGGAAAGGAAATAAAAGGGCACTCGAATAGGCCTCGTCGGCTCTTAATGCTTCGGGGTTATCGGCAACCCGCAGCAGTGAAACCAGCCCCTCGGGCTGATCCGGAGTCGGGGCTGAACCTGACTTTTTTAGAACAAGTTTACGGATTACACCACCGTGGCCAGGTACAACAATCAGGCCTTCACCGGTTTCTGTATACTGAATGACGTATTCGGTGTAGGCACCGAAGGGTTGTTGAGTAATTGAAAATGCCATAAAGCTGTAAATTCTGCGTCGTTATATAGGACACTAAAGTAGAGGAAGTTGTTCAGAAAAACGCAGAAAAGGGACAAGAAAGCCGATTAAAATTCGCCCTCTACACCGGCGCCAAAGAGCGCAAAATCAAATTTTACCGGATCGTCAGCATCAAGCTGCCGGAGCACATCCGTGAGTTCGAGCGCCGCTTTCCAGTCGGATTGATCCCTCGTTAACAGCCCGAAGGTACGCGCCACCCGGCCGACATGCACATCGATGGGGATGACTAACTGGCGGGGTTTAATCCGGGTCCAGATACCAAAGTCCACGCCCGCATTATCCTGCCTGACCATCCAGCGAAGAAACATCAATAAGCGTTTACAGGTTGAGTTGCGGACCGGTGTGGCAATGTGTTTCCGCGTGCGGGCGGGGAAATAGCTGTCATCAAGGTCATAACCGCCGCAGAACCGGTTGTGAAAGAGGATCAGGTGCGGCTCAACGGTGAGTGTATCAGGATCGTCGGGCAGAAACGCATCTTCGAGCGAGTCGTGCTGCTGGTAATATTGCCGGAAGAAATGCAGGAAATACAAGGCATCCGTTGCGTTGAACGTGCGGTGTTTAAAATCCAGAAAGCGTTTCAGATCAGATTCCTGATGGTTCCGTATAAAGTCATACGGAGCCCCGTCCATGCGGGAAATAAGCTCCTGTGATTTTTTCAGAATAATCGGCCGCTGCCCCCAGGCCAGCATTGCGGCCCAGAAGCCCATAATCTCAATATCCTGCTTCAGCGTAAACCGGTGCGGAATACTGATGGGATCTTTATCAATGAAGGCAGGCTGGTTATACTGGCTTACTTTTTGATGCAGCAGCCTGATGATTTCGTCGGAAACAGGGTACATTATTAATGAGAACGGCCGCCGCTGATTACCCAGGCAAGCCCGCGGGAAATCGTGGAGAAAACGGCGACAATAACGGAAAAGACAGCCGTAAACAGGGCAATGAACGGATAGGCGATGGTGAACATAACACTGAATACCTTATAACCGGAGGTGGCCATGTATTTGGCATCACGTTCTTTGCGTCGCCGGGCAATTCGTTCTTCTTTAGTTTCCATAAGCTAATAGGTCTGAGCGGACATTAGGGGGCCATGTAAGACACCTCAGCCCGAAAACGTTGTTGGTTCGGGGAAAGTTTCTCAAAAGCCCTTGCTGAGAGTTTGATGAGAATCCGGTCATTAACCCCCGTATCAGGCAGCTTACCGATTACCTTTACCCAAAGCGACGTGTTGTTAATGTCGTTTCTGACCTGCACGAGTGTACCGGTCGGGGCCGTGCGGTGAAGCGCAAGGAGCTTCGGTGAGGTATCGGTCGGGTCAATCACATCGGCCATACCGATTTCGGAAATGCGGCGCCCTTTCGATGGCAGGGCAGGTACCGGTGTTTTTTCGGCCGAAATCGTCGGCTCAACCGGCGAGGGCTTTCCGAGTGCAGGTTTGGCCGATTCTGGTTTCGTCGTAACGGCTTTACTGGGCTCAGCCTTTGGCGGTTCGGCTTTGGGCGTTTCACTTTTCACCGGTTCCGGCCTGGCTGGCTCTGCTTTTGCAACCTCCGGCTTTGGGGCTGCCGGTTTAACCGCTGTTTCTGCCGGCCCTGAAGCATGGCGCGCGGCGAAAGCTTTTTCGGATACAATCAGTTCCTGTCCGGCTTTCAGATTATCGTTGGTCAGGTTGTTCCAGGTCCGGATTTCAGACTGAAGAACACCGTAGCGAACCGACAGACTGTACAGGGTTTGGCCTGCTTCAACAATATGGATACCCGGTGTTTTCGGGAATGATTTTTCAATGCGCTGAGCCGCTTTCACATCCATTTCTGCCTGCTCTTTTGCATTTTTAGGCTTAGGCTCGGGTTTATAAAGCTCGGATTCGTCAATTTTGTCAGCGGATGCTGCTTTTGCCTCCTTCCGGACAGCAACCGTTGTCGGAATCCGGATCACCTGATTAAACTGCAGACCCGCACCAAGCGTTGGATTAGCACTCTGGATGGTTTCAACCGAACTGTTATAGCGGCGGGCAATGCCATACAGGGTTTGTCCGTCTTCGACACGGTGCAGGATAAAGACCTTACCGTCTTTCTTTTCGATACCGATTGAGTCAGCAGGAAAACGGGCTGCCTGACTTTGGTACCAGGTCAGAAAAAGGAGACCTAACAGCCGGAATGTTAACTTTTTATTCATGGGTAGCGGGTAAACAAAGTGTAAAAATAGGGATAAAACCGTTTTTTTGCCCTAAAAACAGCAGGAGATCCCGAAAGATACCCGTCTGTATAACGAAATAACCAAGATGAACTATATTGGCATTATACCGGCCCGGTACGGATCGACACGATTTCCGGGGAAGGCTTTAGTAGATATTAACGGCAAGACCATGGTACAGCGCGTGTATGAACAGGCGCTGAAGACATCGTCGCTGAGCCGGGTAGTTGTTGCTACCGACGACGACCGGATTTTCTCCCATGTACAAGGCTTTGGGGGCGAGGTGGTTATGACCTCAACCGAACACCAGAGCGGAACGGACCGCTGTCAGGAAGCCATGGAAATACTGGGTGGTGAAGCGGCCGGCGTCGACTATGTGGTAAATATCCAGGGCGACGAGCCGTTTATCCTCCCGCAGCAGATTAATTTGCTGACATCGATTCTGGATGGAGCTACGGAACTGGCGACACTGGTGAAACGGATCAATGACGAGCATACATTATTCGACCCGAATTCGCCGAAGGTGGTGGTGAGCCAGTTCGGGAATCCGGTTACGCGGGAGGCACTGTATTTCAGCCGGCAACCAATTCCGTATCAGCGTAATCATGAACCCGCTCAGTGGCTGGAAAACCATGTTTATTATAAACACATTGGCTTGTATGCCTACCGCAAAGACGTACTGGCCGGCATTACCCGGCTGGCACCGTCATCGCTGGAACGGGCCGAGGCGCTGGAGCAACTCCGCTGGATTGAAAACGGGTACCGCATCCGGATTATTGAGACGGAACTGGAAAGCCACGGCATCGACACACCGGGTGATTTGAAACGGGTGGTAGGGTAAAACCGGCACCGGACAGTGTTTACCGTTTATGGCTGACCAGCACCTGCTCTTTCGGTTCGCGCCGACGCCTTCCGGGTACCTGCATGTAGGGAACGGCATCAATCTGGTGCTGAATTATGTATTGGCCCGGCAGCTGAATGCCCGGATTCTGCTCCGGATCGATGACCTGGATGCGGACCGGAAACGGCCGGAATATATCCGGGATATCTTTGACTGCATTGATTATCTGGGGCTTTCCTACGATCTCGGCCCTGCCGGACCGGACGATTTTGACGCAAGATGGTCACAGGTGCACCGGCGCGATTTATATGAGCAGCAGTTAGCGGCATTGCGGGCCACTGGAAAAATTTTTGCCGCCTTACTCTCCAGAAAGCAATTACAGGCCTATGGAAACCGTTATCCAACCGATTGTCGGGTAACGGGGGCTGCCCTGGATGCACCGGAAACGGCGTGGCGGATTAGTGTAGATGAGGCTCCGTTGTGGCGCCTGGATGAGGAGTGTGATTTTGTGGTGCGGCGACGCGACGGAGTTCCGGCCTACCAGGTAGCCTCCCTAACCGACGATGTTTATTTTGGGGTGACTCACCTTGTCAGAGGCGAAGACCTGAGGTACTCCACCCGCATGCAGGCCTATCTGGCTGGTCTGCTGCAACCGGCTAACCCAAAAACGGGCGCATTTCCGGACGCGAAAGTGTGGCACCATCCGCTTGTGCAGGACGCTGATGGCCGGAAATTAGCAAAATCCGCTGGCAGTACCGCGCTAAAATCGTGGCGGGCAGCCGGCATTACACCGGTCGCTGTGTATCAGGAGGCAGCCCGGCTGGCAGGAATCTCACCGGTTGATATTCAGTCCCTAACAGACCTTGAAAATACGATTTCCGTTGTTTTTCAGACTGTTAAAGAAAGTTAAAAATAAACCATTCAAACACTGTGGCGCGTTAGAGGTTTAACAGATACGTACTCAACTGACGACGACAAGTCCAATTTTAATACATTAATTATGCAAAATTATTCGATCCTTTGGGCAGACGACGAAATCGACCTGCTTAAACCCCATATCCTTTTTCTGAAAAATAAAGGCTACCAGGTGACCCCTGTAAACAGCGGCGCTGATGCCCTCGAACAGGTCGAACAGGAAAAATATGACTTGGTTTTACTGGATGAAATGATGCCCGGTATGACAGGTCTGGAGACTCTGGCGCAAATCAAGCAGATGCGTCCGAATATGCCGGTGGTCATGATTACCAAAAGCGAAGAGGAACACATCATGGAGGAGGCGATCGGAGCAAAAATCGCTGACTATCTGATTAAGCCTATAAATCCAAATCAGTTGCTGCTGTCGCTGAAAAAAAATCTCGACAACAAACGGCTGGTTACCGAACGGACCAACATCAGCTATCAACAGGACTTCCGGAATATTGCCATGCAGTATAACGACCGGATTGATTTCAATGAGTGGGCTGAAATTTATAAAAAACTCATTTATTGGGAGCTGGAGCTCGACGGCGCGCAGGACCGCAGTATGGTTGAGGTCCTGAACATGCAGAAGAGCGAAGCCAACTCTAACTTCTGTAAATTTCTGGAGGACAATTACGAGGACTGGCTCAACGACCCGAAAGCGGACAAGCCGGTACTGTCGAACCAGCTGATGCGGAAAAAGGTATTCCCGCTGCTGGAGCAGAACTCACCGTTGTTTTTTATCCTGATTGATAACCTGCGGTATGATCAGTGGAAGGTGATTGAGCCGATTCTGTCCGATTTCTTTACGGTTGAAGAAGAATCGTCTTATTACTCCATTCTGCCGACAACGACCGGTTTTGCCCGTAATGCCATTTTCTCGGGTATGATGCCGAGCGAAATGGAAAAGCATCATCCGGATATCTGGGTGAATGACGAAAATGACGAAGAAGGCCTGAATAACCATGAAGATGAGTTCCTGCGCCGTCAGCTGGAGCGTTCACGGCTCAATATTAAGTTTTCGTACAACAAGATTCTGAACACGAATCAGGGGAAATCGCTGGTCGATAACTTCAACAACCTGATGCAGAATCAGCTGAATGTGATTGTGTACAACTTCGTGGATATGCTCTCGCATGCCCGTACGGATATGGCGATGATCAAGGAGCTGGCACCCGATGAAGCAGCCTACCGGAGCATTTCCCGTTCGTGGTTCCTGCATTCACCGCTGTATGAGCTGGTCCGGAAAATTTCGGATAAGGGAGGCCGTCTGATTGTGACAACCGACCATGGTATGATCCGGGTGCAGAAACCGGCCAAAATCGTTGGCTACCGCGAAACCAATACGAACCTGCGCTACAAGCAAGGCAAAAATCTGGGCTTCGACGAGAATCACGTACTGGTTTGCCGGAAACCGGAACGGTTTTTCCTGCCGAAACTACACGTATCCACGGCCTACGTGTTTACGCTGGAAGATTACTTCTTCGCGTATCCGAACAACTACAATTATTACGTGAATTATTACCGGGATACCTTCCAGCACGGCGGGGTGTCGCTCGAAGAGGTAATCATTCCGTTTGCCTACCTGAAGGCGAAATAAAAAAAAGTGGTGTCAGGTTTACAGGACGCACCGTCCTGTAAACCTGACACCACTACTATGCTTTACCCGATTCGAGGGTGAATTCCGATATCTAAAAGCTGCCCCCGATTACTTCACTGATTTTACCGTCGTTGACCCGCAGGGTACGTGCCGGATATTTTTTCAGCAGATCGTAGTTGTGCGTTGCCATAAGCATGGCTGTTCCGGCATTATTGATCGCCTGAAAAACCTGCATAATCTGATCAGAAACGGCCGGATCAAGGTTACCGGTCGGTTCATCGGCAATCAGAATCTGCGGCTCGTTGAGCATGGCACGGGCAATAACGACACGTTGCTGCTCACCGCCTGACATCTGATGCGGCATTTTTTTCTGAGCCGTACCCAGACCTACCTGCATCAATACATCAGCAACCCGGTTTTTCATCTTTGTTTTGTCCGTCCAGCCCGTTGCTTTCAGCACGAAAAGCAGATTTTCCTCCACATTCCGGTCAAAAAACAGCTGAAAGTCCTGAAACACGATCCCGATTTTCCGGCGAAGGAATGGTACATCTTTCGGCTTGAGCTTGTCGAGTGGAAAACCGGCAACAAATCCCTTACCGCCCTGCAGGTACAGGTCGGCATATAAGGTCTTGAGAAGCGATGTTTTTCCACTGCCCGTTCGCCCGATCAGGTAAACAAACTCACCTTTATGAATGGAGAAACTAATATCACCAAGGATCAGCTTTGGTCCCTGATAGATATCAGCATGATCGAGATTGAGAACGGGTTCCGTGTTAAACATAGCGAATGAGTCGGGAAAAAGGACATACAGCACCGATAACGATGCTGTATGCCGGCAAATTACTTAGACGAAGCTTTTTTGTGGTCAGCCAGGAACTTAGCCAGACCAATGTCAGTCAACGGGTGGTTCAGCAGGGCTGTGATAGCGCTCAGCGGACCGGTCATCACATCAGCACCCACCTCAGCACACTGGATAATGTGCATCGGGTGGCGGATTGACGCGGCCAGTACTTCGGTTGTATAGCCGTAATTGCGGTAAATCATAACGATTTGTTCAATCAGGGCAACACCATCGGTCGAGACGTCGTCCAGACGGCCAACGAACGGGGATACGTAGGTGGCACCGGCTTTTGCTGCCAGTAAAGCCTGACCCGCTGAGAAGATCAGCGTACAGTTGGTCCGGATGCCTTTTTCTGAGAAATATTTAATGGCTTTCACACCATCCTTAATCATCGGAACTTTCACGACAATTTTCTCATCCAGCTCGGCCAGTTCTTCTCCTTCGCTGATCATTTCGTCGAATGTAGTGCCGATTACCTCAGCGCTTACATCGCCTTCAACGATGTCACAAATTTGTTTGTAGTGGCGCATGACATTATCCTTGCCGGTAATGCCTTCTTTAGCCATGAGCGACGGGTTCGTTGTTACCCCGTCAAGGACGCCCAGATCCTGCGCTTCGCGGATTTCGGCGAGGTTAGCCGTGTCAATAAAAAATTTCATGGTCTGTATATCGGACCTCCACGTCCGAATGATTAAAACCTGGATCCAAATACACGGGTATTTGGCTTACAGGGAGCAAAATTAAAGAATCGGTTTCGCAATCAAAACGCGGTCAGGCTACCACACGGGTGCCATCCTCAATTTTGCAGATATAAATCAGCGGCAACTGGCCGGTTTTGGCCTGATACTGCTCCGTAATGGCTTCTTTAAAGGCATCCAGTGCTTCTTCCCGGACAAGGTTGATGGTACAGCCGCCGAAGCCTCCGCCCATCATACGGGCACCGAGTACGCCGCGTTGTGTGCGGGCAATGTCTACCAGTATGTCAAGCTCATCACAGCTGACTTCGTACCATTTGCTGAGCCCTTCATGCGAGCCATACATTTTCTGGCCGAACGCCTCTACATCGCCGGCTTCCAGATCAGTATAGCCGGTTAACAGCCGCTCGTTTTCCTGTACGATATAGGCACAACGGCGGTACAGCAACGGCTCACGGTCTTTCAGGTGTGTGTCGAGCATATCCATGGTCGCGTCACGCAGACTCTTCACCGAATCGCCGTAAGCGGCCTGGAGAATCCGGACACCGGCCTCGCACTCTTCGCGGCGGGTGTTGTATTCCGATGACGCCAGTGAGTGTTTAACCTGCGTATCGCACAAAACGATCCGGAAGCCTTCCATTTTTAACGGCGCATAGGCAAAATCCAGCGAACGGCAATCCAGCCGGATCACATTACCGGCTTTCCCCATCATACTGGCAAACATATCCATGATACCACACTTGAGTCCGACAAAGTTGTTTTCGGCCCGCTGGCTCATTTTTAAGAGGTCGAGCCGGTCAACGCCGAGGCCGAACAGCTCATTAATGGCAAAACCAACGCCGTTTTCCAGCGCGGCTGAGGAAGACAGGCCCGCCCCGATCGGGATGGTGCCGCCGAACGCACAGTTGAACCCGCCGACGGTCAGGCCGGCCAGCTGAAACTGCTGGATAACTCCCAGCAGGTAATCCGGCCAGGCATCTGTATGTGTCAGCTGATCGGTATGACCCGTATACGATTCATTCAGATCAGCGGCAACGAAGTGTAGTTCCTGATCCTGCCGCGGGCTGACAGCCAGAAAAATGGCTTTGTCGATGGCGGCGGGCAGCACAAACCCTTCGTTGTAATCGGTATGTTCGCCAATCAGGTTAACACGGCCCGGAGAGGCAATTTGTAGAGTGGGGGTAGTCCCGAATGCTTGCTGAAAGGTCTGCGTAAGATTTTCGAGCATGAATGTATAGGGCTGGAATATGTACTGAATATGTTAGAAAGCTGCTAACAGGGCTCACTGCTTAAAACATTGTTAAAAAACAGATTGAGCAGGCAAATTACGGAGAAGATGTGCGTTGTTTGTAAAAGCACATAAAAAAAGGCAAATCAAGTGTCTCACCGCTTCAACTACCTACCCTTGCTTCGGTCAAGACCTGGGGGATTCAGTAGGAGCTGGTAGCACTGATTTGCCGGGTGCAAAATTAGGTATTTGTTAAGAGAATCCAAATGTCGGATGTAGTTTTGTGCGGAAATTTAGTGCCGAAAAAAGCCGTTCAGGCTGTATTTTATTGATTATAAGCGGAATGAAACAACTAAAATTTTTTATTGCTGCCTGCACTTTTCTGGCTTTTACGGGCTGTACATCGTCAGAAAAGGAACTTGAGCAGGGACGTAGCTTAATGAAAGAAGGAAAATTCAGGGAAGCAATTGAGCCGCTGAACATGGCGGTAAATGCCGATCCTGAAAATGCCGAAGCCTTTAATACGCGGGGAGTGGCTTATTTTGAACTGAAAGAATACAGTAATGCCTTGCTGGACTACGAACAGGCCATTAAGCTCGAACCGGATTTTTACCGGCCTTACTACAACCGTGCCCTGCTGAAAATGGCACAGAACGAACAGAATGAAGCGCTGAAGGATTATTCGGAGGCTATCCGTCTTGCCCCTGATACGGCTAAAACGGCCGTTTCAGATATTTACCTGAACCGTGGTCAGTTGTTTGCCTTACAGCATCAGGAGACAGCGGCTCTGAATGATTTTTCGCAGGCAGTGGCAAAAAATGAAAAGAATGCACTGGCATTCTATAACCGTGGCAATATTCTGTTTCAGCAGAAGAATGTGGCTGGTGCCCTGAATGATTTCAGGAAGGCAGTGGAAGTAGATTCCCGCTTCGGCAAAGCTTTTTATGCACTGGGCGTGGCGCAGATGATCAATAATGAAAAGGATGCCGGTTGCCTGAGCCTGAAACAGGCCCGTCAGCTTGGCTATGCCGACGCTGTCGAGGCCATTGCCCAGTATTGTGAAAAATAACCCGGACGTGACGATGAGAAAACTAACCGCCGTATTTTTTGCCCTGATTTTTCTGCTGTTTGCCGCCTTTCAGTACAACGACCCGGATCCTGAAGTATGGATCCCGATTTACCTGATTGGTGTCGGAGCCTGTATACTGGCTTACTTTAAAACCGGACCCATCTGGCTATATGGCGTTATCGGGCTGGTTTATGCCGTGGCCGCCTGGCAGCAATGGCCGCCCGTGTTTGAAGGTTTTCTGCTCGATTCGATGGGTATGAAAACTATAAATATCGAACTGGCCAGAGAGTCCGGCGGGCTGGCAATCTGTGCCGTAGTTATCTGGGCGCTGGGGTGGCTGGTTAAAAATAAGTAATAAAAAAAGGGCTGATGATCAGCCCTTTTTCATATACTATCTATCTGTGCCTATACCTATACTGATCGCCGGCTGCCTTTGATCAGCGCTGCGATACCGAGAATAACGACTGCACCGACAAATGCCGTCAGTACACGGTCAAGGAAGCCACTGGCACCCGTTGCAAAGGTGCTGCCAAAAATCCAGCCCCCGACGAGACCACCGATAATCCCTAACAGGATTTGCGTAAGCAATGAAAAAGAGAAGCGTTTGAAGAGCAGGTCGGCCAGCCATCCGGCTATGGCACCTACTAAAATCCAGATCAAGAAGTTCATAACGTTGTTGAGTTAATCTGCTACGTAAGTGTCGCAGTGATAACCTAACAACATAGGTCAGAAAATGTTCAGGATTTTATACCAATTAATGCCATCATGCGTCCGGTTTGCCCTTTTTCAAGCCGGTGCGAGTAATAATCTTCGTTGTTCAGGACCGTTGAAAAAGTAGAAATACCGATTTGGGAAGGCGGAATCCCGAAGCTGGTCAGCTGATGAACGTTGGCAGATTTCAGGTTGACAAACCAAGTGTCCGTATAAGCGTCAAGCCGTTTAAATGCCGGAGCAAACTGCGCGGCAACCTCGGCACCAACTTCAAATGAGGTCTCGTCAATGCAGGTGCCGACATAGGCGTAACAATCGGCCGGACGTGTATTAAAGGTTGTGCTCATGGCCTGGAGCGCCGCCGTAACTACGCCGCCGACCGTGCCGCGCCAACCCGCATGAATCGCTGCAACGGCCTGATTGTGGGCGTCATATACCAGAATCGGTGTACAGTCGGCCACACTGACCCCAACAAACAGATCCGGCTTATTGGTAATTAACGCATCATAGCCGCTATACCGTCCGGATGTTTCGGCTACCAGTACCTCAATCCCGTGCACCTGGTGTGAAGACGCAACCTGATCCGGCAGAATACCGAGTTCACTATACAGCCGCAGCCGGTTTTCGGTCACATTTTCCTCGGAGTCAGGGGTATTGTAGCCGACATTCAGGGAGGTGAAGGGTGCCGGACTAACACCGCCGTGGCGGGTGCTTTCAATAGCGGTCAGGTTCTTGAATTCGGTCAGATTGGGCGCCGGACGGTAAAGTGGAAAGGGATTTGGCATCATGGCTGTTTGGGTTGTATCAGTTGTTCAGGAAAAAAGCCGGATATAAGCCGGCCTCTTGAGGGCATAACTTATATCCGGCTACGAAAGTAACAGTTACCGGTTACATTAACCGGTTTATCCTGGTCCAGGGCGGCCTCAACGGGCCGAATTTTACTTGCCGCTATAGATTTTGCGGAATGCTTTGGCACTTTCGGCAATTTCAGGGCCGTTGTTTTCCCAGTGATATTCGTATTCGGCCGAGAGCGGACCTTTAAATTTCTGCCGTTTCAGTTCGGTCAGAACGGCAGGAATGTCGCAGTCGCCGGTGCCCCAGATTACGTCATGGTATTTGCCGTCGGGGGTATCTTTTTTCACATCCTTGAAATGCATGCCCAGAATATGCCCTTCGTATTTTTTCAGACACTCTACCGGGTTCAGGCCTGAGCGTACCCAGTGGCCGATGTCCGCACAGGCACCAACGTATTTACTGTTGCCGATTACGGCCAGAACGGAGTCAGGATGCCAGTATTTGGTTGGTTTCGGGTGATTATGGATGGCCACATTGATTTTGTATTCATCCGCCAGACGAATGATGTAAGGCATCTGATTTTTATTCGGTTCCGTATTGATGTTCGGGATACCTAACGCTTTGGCAAACTCAAACAGTTGTTTCCAGTCCTCTTCCGTAGGGGCATTAACAACGCCATAGGCAGAGATCGTCAAGCCTTTGTCCTTAATCATTTTCTTGACGGCATCGCGGGTAGCAGGACTCATTTTAAAGTCCATTTTGCCGTCGATGCCTCCGCCGATCGTCTGTCCGGGAAACGCTTCAACGTATTTCAGGCCGCAACTGTCAATTTTGCGGAGAGCTTCTGAAAACGGGAATAACCGGAATGAATAGGCTTGTGCGCCGAGCTTCCAGCCTGCTTTTTCTTCCGGATTTTTTTGTGCAAAAACATTCCCCAGCAGGAGAAGGGCAGGGAGAATCAAAAGTTTTTTCATGGTAAATAACAGTATGAGACATGCCTGAACCAGGCACTATCCGGTAAAGGCAGCCGGCTGTTATTTTTACCATGAAAGGCTGAAAAACGAGTGAGAAGAAAAAAAAATAGCTCCAATACTTCGTACTGGAGCCCCGCCACAGACGGCATAACCTTTAGCTCTCTGGTTATCTTACATGGCTAACGTATACAGCGGGGCTATTATTGTCTATAGCCCGGCAATACCTGAGCCTGACCTGCGGAGGCGCGTACTTGTTTCCCTTGTAAACAACTCTGCTAACTTCGGTGATTTAGTAGTTTTTATAACGGAACGGGAACAATCCATTGCTTCATCAGTTGAACAAATCATCAACTGGCAACACTTCGTAAAAAGAAAGTGCCGGATTGGTGAACAAAACGGGAGACTATGGAGAGACTTTTGCCTTTGATTTGGGTGGTTGATCAAATGGATGAGGATGCAATTTTCATGCAGCAGTCCATGACGCGTATAGAAAATCCTTGCCAGCTACTCATTTTTCCGGATTGTCTGAGTATACTGGAACACGTCAGCAGCCTGCACCGGCCACCTCAGTTCATTGTAATTGACTATCAGCTGGATGGCATGAACGGGTATGAACTGACGCAGACCTTACGGCTCATTCCGTTTTTGAAACGGATACCGATCGGCTGGCTGGGCGATGATCTGGTAATGCCAACTCCTCAGGAACTTGAGGAGTTGGGTGTAAGGTGGTGCTGGCCCAAGCCGGACAATTACCCCGGCTGGCAGAACCTGATTGACGAGTTTTGCCGTAAAGCGTCTGGCGTGTCGTAATCACATCCATTCCCAGGCGCTTTGATAGCCGTCTATCGTTTCTGCGTAGGCAATAAAATCACTGTAAAACGGCAGCACCGAAAGCGTAGCACTATCACCGATAATAATCAGTTTTTTCCGGGCACGGGTCATCGCAACATTCATCCGCCGGATGTCTGATAAAAAGCCAATCTCACTGTTTGCATTACTGCGGGTCATTGAAATATAGACAATATCGCGCTCCTGCCCCTGAAAACTGTCGATGGTATTTACGGAAATTGCATGCCGGTATGGCTGCAAATCAGCCGATTGATCCAGAAGTTCATTCAGGATACTGATTTGCTGCTTATACGGCGAAATAATGGCAACTGTCGGGAAACGCTCGGGCGGATAAGTGTTGGCCAGATCAGCGGTCAGCCGGGTCAGGTGTCGTACCAGCAAAGCCGCTTCTTCCGGATTGGTTGAACTGGTGCCTTGTAGTTTTTCCTCAAAGCCGCATCCGGCGGTATCAATAAATAATACGGGCTGATCACCTTCCGTAAGCAGATGCCCCGCTACCGACGCATGGGCATTCAGCGCATTGCCATAGAAAACCTGTCCTGAATACCGCATAATGTGCTCGTGCATGCGGTACTGAACAGTCAGCAGCGAAACGGCTTCCGGGTGGTGCGCCACACATTTTTCGAGCAGTGTGGTTGCCAGCCCGTTTCTGGCTGCCTCCTGCGATTTGATGGTAGGGGGGAGTTGGCAGTGATCGCCGGCCAGTATAACCTTGCCGGCTTTCAGAACCGGTATCCAGCAGGCGGGTTCGAGGGCCTGACCTGCTTCGTCAATCACCACCGTATCGTAGGTGCGCTGGCGGATAACGTAGTTGTTGGCGCCAACCAGGGTTGCCGTAATTACCTGTGCCTTTGCCAGAATATCGTCAATGATGTATTGCTCGGTCTGTTCCACATCCTTCATGATCCGGTGGGCTTCATCAAACAGCGCTTTCCGCTGCTCCCGTTCCGCCTTCCCGAACTGACGCTTGTATTTGTGCGCCATGTTTTTAAACTCATTCGCCTGTTTTTTCGACTTGCGGATGTCTTTCATGTACGGATGTTCCGCCATTTTCTGGTCCAGTGTCAGGGCCATGAGCCGGTCTGAAACCCGCGCCGGATTGCCGATCCGGACTACGTTAAGCCCCTCGGCATGTAGCTTGTCGCTGAGCAGATCGACGGCGGTATTGCTGGGTGCTACAACCAGCAGCTGTGTGTGATCACGCTGAATATGGGCCTTGATAATCTGTACCAGTGTCGTGGTTTTGCCGGTACCCGGCGGTCCGTGAATAATCGCCAGTTCGTTGGCCAGCAGTGCTTTATCGACAGCGTTGAGCTGGCTCGGGTTCAGCTTCGGCAGGTGGAGCGGCGTGGTTTGCTGCCGGAAGGTCGGGGCTTTCTGGCCGGCCAGAATCTTCACCAGCGGCTCTTTTTCGGACTCAAGGCGCGCCTTAACCAGTTTGATAGCCTGCTGCATTTCGTCGTAACTGTTGTCATCAAACAGCACCTCGATACCCAGTTTGCCGTCGCGGGCCCAGTCGGGCAGCTCGTCGGTTCGCAACGTAAGCCGGACCCGGTTACCGCTCTGGTGCGATATGGTACCCTCAACGCGGTCGGCTTTCGGATTATAATTACTGAACAGTACCGCCGGCACGCCGAAACGCAGCTGGTGCGGAATGTCCTGATGCGTGGTGCGTTCGGCCTCAATCGTCAGGTAATCGCCGCGGCTGAGTTCCGAGCCACGGATGGCAATCGGATACCAGGCCAGTCCGGCGGCGCGGCGCTCGATAATAGACGTAGTTTCGGTTAGCTGCTGGTACTGCCGGCGATCTTCGGCCCGCTCGGTCTGAAGGAGGGCAAGGAGCTGATCAAAATAATGCATGGACAAAGATACGGCAGGCGGCGAATTTAATTTTCAATATTTTTTGAAAGTACAGAAAGTTGCGTTTCATTTGCAGCATGACGTTCGATGAAGCAAAGGCAAAATTTGTCCAGACATGGGGTACGCTGGCTACGCAGTGGGGGATCAACCGCACAATGGCACAGATTCATGCCCTGCTGATGATTTCGCCGGAGCCAATTGACACGGATGCCGTGATGGAGCAGCTACAGATCTCACGGGGAAATGCCAACATGAACCTGCGCGAGCTAATGGACTGGGGCTTAGTCTACAAACAGCTGAAGCCCGGTGACCGGCGCGAATACTATGTGGCGGAGAAGGATGTCTGGAAAATTGCCCGGCAAGTGGCAAAGGAACGCCGCCGCCGGGAAATTACACCGGTAATTGAGGTGCTGGAAGAACTGAAAAAAGTAAATACCGATACGCCCGAAGCCGAGGCTTTCCGGAAAATTGTGGGTGATCTGAGCCAGGTGGTCGGATTTGCGGATAATACGCTGAATGCGGTAATTAAAGCAGAAGAGAACTGGTTAATGGGCCAGTTTCTGACGTTTTTCCGGAGCATTTAGATAGATAGGGAAGAGGCCGTTGAGGCCTTCTTTTTGGTTAATAATTTTCAATTATTTCTGAAAATACAAAAATAAGAAAATGAAAACGCTGTTTGGATTCCGTGGGATCGCCGTGTCGGAGCCGACGATTTATATACGCTGGATTTTTTTACCGGTAATTGCACACTGGCTGAGCTGGCTGACCGGAATGGGCGGCATCGTGTTGTTCCCGTTTTTACTGACGTTCGCCCAGATGCTGATCCTGCAGGTATATTCCGAAACTGTTAAACCCGTCTGGTGGCTCTGCACGCTGCCAATCACACTGATCTGGTGGTATTTTTCAGGGCCGGCCCGTTGTCTGACGGCGACGTATGTAGAAAATACATTTATCCGGTCCATTGCACTCTACTATGTGGTTCAGGCCATAAATGCTTTTTTTCTGCTGTTGGTTGTCCGCGAAAATCCATGGCCGGCCATCAATCGTTGGTTTGGCAGTGTGCTGATTTCCGGTGCGTGCTGGTTTATACTGTATTTTGTTCTGGTACAATTTGTTTCGCTGGATGTAATGCTTGCTAACCGGAATTTGAGCATAGGAATATTTGTCGCATTTCCGCTCATCAGCCTTGCTTCGAATGCGCTGGGTGGCCTGTATCTGATCCGGGTGCGGGAGCGGGCCCACGTCTGGTAATGCGGCGATAACGGTTGCTTCTCAGGCATCGGATACTAACTTTTTGCAACAGTGCTACGGGCCAGTGGTTAGAGATACAGGTCAGCAACCCGACGTTATGAAAAGAAAAATTATACCGGTGCTTATTGCATTAAGTGTTTTAAAGACGGGTCTTGCGCAGCACCGGCATGATCCTATGCAGTCAATGCCGTCTGCGGCGAAGGCAGATACAATGCCCCATCACATGCATGAGATGGAGGCTATGCCTGCCATGACCCATTCCTTCTCGCGCAACTTGCCGATGAACCGGAATGGATCGGGTACATCCTGGCATCCCGATAATACACCTATGTATGCTTACATGGCCCACTCCGATAAGTGGACCTACATGGTGCACTACAGTGTTTTTCTACGCTATACCAGCCAGAATGCTAATAATCAGTCGATGCGTGGAAGCGACCGCCAGGTAGATGCACCGAACTGGGTAATGGGAATGGCCCAGCGCCAGGTTGGCAAACGGGGTTTGCTGTTGGTGAGGGCCATGTTGTCGCTCGACGCGCTGACAGTTGGGAGGGGTGGGTATCCGCTCTTATTTCAGACGGGAGAGTCGTTTCAGGGCAAACCATTGATTGACCGGCAACACCCGCACGATTTATTCTCTGAACTGTCGGTCGGGTATAGTTACGCTGTCAACCAAAACGTGGATGTGTACGGATACGTTGGGCTGCCCGGCGAACCGGCTCTTGGACCGCCGGCATTCATGCACCGGATTTCATCTTTCAACAATCCGGATGCGACATTGGGTCATCACTGGCAGGATGCCACGCACATTTTGTTTGGGGTGGCCACCGCGGGTGTACGCTATAAATGGGCTAAACTGGAAGCGTCTTCGTTTACAGGCCGTGAGCCGGATGAACACCGGTTTGGCATTGACCGGCCACGTTTCGACAGTTACTCGTACCGGTTGTCGGTAAACCCATCGCCGGCATTGGCCGTTCAGTTTTCACAGGGATTTATTAAAAGTCCTGAAGAACTGCATCCGGAAGACAATGTGGTACGCACAACCGCTTCGCTGCTGCACAGCAAAACGCTGGTGCGCGATGATGTTTACATCACCTCCGCACTGGTCTGGGGCCAGAATCAGGCACACGGGAAAACTGAAAATTCATGGCTGGCCGAAAGCAGCCTGCAATGGGGACGGCTGGCGGTGTATGGCCGTCTGGAACGGCTGGCAAAGTCGACGGAAGAACTAGGCCTGGAAACCGCCCTGGCAAACCAGACTCTGGTAACGATAAACGCACTGACATTAGGCGTGAACGGACGCCTGACCCGTTTTGCCGGTTCCGATCTGGTGGCGGGTATTCAGGCCACGGGCTATCAGATTGATCCGGCTTTACGGGCGTTTTACGGTAACTCACCGCTTTCGGGCGAACTATACCTCCGCCTGAACCCTTCCCTGATGAGGGGTAACATGACAATGCCCGCAAGAAGGTAATAGCCGCAGAAGCTACCCGATGGTAACTTCTGCGGTTCGGATTAGTAGAATGAAGGCGGCGGGTTGAGCGTCAGGTTCTGCCGCTGGTGCCAGTAGGGGTAGATCGGAGCCGTATCACTTGCCTGATCAAGCCGTTTCACCTGTTCGGTTGTCAGGTTCCAGCCCACAACGCCAAGATTTTGCCGTAACTGTTCTTCATTACGGGCACCGATAATAATGCTCGACACGGTCGGCCTTTGCAGTACCCAGTTCAGCGCCACCTGCGCCACGGTTTTGCCGGTTTCTTCCGCAAGCGTGTCCAGTACATCCATGATCGCGTACAAACGTTCGTTATCAACCACCGCTGCCGGAATCGGACTGCCTCCCTGCGCCACACGACTGTCTGCGGGAACCGGCTGATGGCGCCGGTACTTACCGCCCAGCATACCCGCTGCCAGTGGCGACCACACAATAGCGCCCACCTTCTGGTCGAGACCCAGCGGCATCAGTTCCCATTCATACTCACGGTTCAGCAGGGAGTAGTATACCTGATGGGCCACATAGCGGTTCCAGCCGTATTTTTCGGAGATACCGAGGGCTTTCATCAGGTGCCATCCCGAATAGTTCGACGCGGCCAGGTACCGGATTTTACCGCTTTGGACCAGATCATCCAGTGTCCGCAATGTTTCGTCAACGGGTGTAACACCGTCGAAACCGTGCATGTGGAAAATGTCGATGTAGTCAGTGCCGAGGCGCTTCAGGCTGCTTTCGACCTGCCGCAGCAGATGAAAACGCGAAGATCCCTGATTATTCGGCCCTTCTCCGAATGTGAAGGTGGCTTTGGTCGAAATCAGCAGCTGGTCCCGTTTGCCGGCAATGGCTTTCCCGAGAATTTCTTCGGATAGCCCCTGCGAGTATACGTCGGCGGTATCAAACAGATTTAGACCAGCATCCAGACAAATGTCCACGAGCCGGGTAGCTTCGTCAACCTGGGTGCTGCCCCAGGCTTTGAAAAATGAATTTCCACCGCCGAATGTTGCCGTTCCGAAGCTAAGTACCGGTACCTGAAGGCCGGAGCCACCTAAGTGTCTGTATTCCATAGCGTTTTTTTGTTGTATAAAAAAAAAGTGGCACAACCTGTCGCTGTACCACCGTTCTGTTTGTGTTTATCGCATTTGTACGACCGTCACGCCGGTTCCGCCGCGGTCCACGTGTTCGTCGGCCATGCGGGCGACCTCTCTGTAGGTCCGCAGGTGATTCCGGACGAGCGTTCGCAGGATGCCGTCGCCCTTACCGTGAACGATCCGTAGTTCGGGATAGCCCAGCATCAGGGCATCGTTCATAAACTGATCCACCACGCCGAGGGCTTCTTCGCCGCGTTTGCCGCGGATGTCGAGGTTGAAGCTGAAGTTCATCATCTTCTCGTTCATATCGACACCCTGCATTCGTGGTTTGTTTTCTTCGCCGGTAGCCTCTTTGTAGGCTTTTTTACTGAGCTTTTCGAGGCGGTTCAGCTTAATGTTCGATTTCAAATCGCCGATACCGATTTCGGCATCCTTACCGCGGATGGCCAGCACCTGACCGACGGCCGTCTGTCCTTTAATCCGGACGTAGTTGCCAGCCTCAATTGTCCCTTCGGCCAGTTCATACTCCTCTTTGGGCTTTGTATCGGCAATTACTTCCGGTTTCAGCTCCTTTGTTTCAAACTGTTCCAGCTGCTGCCGGACGGCTTTGGTCGCTTCTTTTTCGGCCTTATTTTCCTTAATCTCGCGGATGGTGTTTTCAATCCGCTGATTCGCCTCCTGTACCAGTGATTTCGCTTTCTGTTTCGCTTCGTTAATCAGCTGCTTCTGCTCGTTTTCCAGACGGGTTTTCAGCGCGGTATATTCGGCCAGTTGTTGGGCCACTTTACGCTGATTAATCCCGATCTCCATGTTTTTCTCGGCAAACACACGCTTTTCAATATCAAGCTCCTTCAACAGTTTTTCGAAATTAACCTGCTGCGAACCAAGTTTTTCCTTGGCGCGGTCGATTACACCTTTCGGCAAACCGATCTTACGGGAAATTTCAAAAGCAAACGAGCTGCCGGGGCGACCCATTTCAAGTTCGTAAAGCGGTTCGAGGTGCTCACCGTCAAAACGCATGGCGCCGTTAATGAGGCCATCCGTTTTATCCGCAAATACTTTCAGGTTGGTATAGTGAGTGTTAATGACTCCATACGCTCCCGACTTGTTAAGGTCTTCCAGAATGGCTTCAGCAATTGCCCCGCCAAGCCCTGGCTCCGTACCGGTACCAAATTCGTCGATCAGGAAGAGCGAACGCTTATTGGCACCAATCAGGAACTGCTTCATAGCCGTCAGGTGAGAGCTGTAGGTACTCAGGTCATTTTCAAGAGACTGCTCATCGCCGATGTCGATAAACAGATTCTGGAATACGCCCATTTCCGAGAAGTCATTCATCGGCACCAGCAGTCCGCATTGCAGCATGAACTGTACCAGCCCGATGGTCTTCAGCGCCACCGACTTACCCCCTGCGTTAGGGCCGGAGATAATCAGAATCCGTTGTTTTTCGTCGAGCCGTACCTGAAGCGGCACCACGCTTTTTCCCTGCTTCTGAAACGAGAGGTGCAGCAACGGGTGACGGGCTGCCGTCCAGTTGACAAACGGGCGGTTGTGTACCTTCGGCATACCGGCATCTAACTGATTGGCCAGCCGTGCTTTCGCGCGGATAAAATCAATCATCGCCAGAAAGTTAACGGCTTTCTTCAGATCTTCCAGATGGGGTCGGAGCTGATCGGTCAGGGTTTGTAAAATCCGGAATACTTCGCGGCGCTCTTCGTATTCGAGCTCGCGGATTTCGTTGTTGGCTTCAAAGACTTCGGCCGGTTCGAGGTACACTGTTTGCCCGGTCGAAGATTCATCATGCACAAACCCTTTTATTTTACGTTTGTGTTCGGCCGCAATCGGGATTACCAGCCGGCCACCGCGTACCGTGAGGCTGAGGTCATCCGGAATCCAGCCGTTGTTGCGGGCCATGCGCAGCATACTGTCCAGTTGCTTACGCAGGTTATTCTGTTCCGCAATGATCTGCCGGCGGATCCGCGCCAGTTCTGGCGAGGCCGAATCCCGCACATGCCCGCGATCGTCAATAACGCGTTCAATGGCTTCGCTGACCGCTTTATTGACCATAACCGGTCCTGCCAGCTCCCGCAGAAACGGGTACTCGTTTTTTTCTGAGCGCTTCTCCAGAAAACGCAGACAATCCTGAATTGTCCGTAAAGACAGTTTCAGGTCAAAAAACTCTTCCTCTGTCAGCGCCAGCCCTTCAATACGGGCTTTTTTCAGCTGCTCCCGTACGTCGATGTAATTCGATGACGGAAAATCCGGTTCGAACTGAACGATCTGTTTAAATTCAGCTGTTTGCCGGAGCAGTTTATCGATGAGTTGATGGTTATCCGTGAAGCGTATTTTATCCACATAGTCCTGACCCAGCGTGCTGACACAGGCTTGCTTCAAAAGTTCGCGTATTTTATCGAAACCTAATTTTTGTTCGAGGGTATTCGGGTAAAGCATTCGTAATGAATGAACAATTAAAGTGGAAAGGGGTGTATACAGGCCACGCCCTATTGTAAAACAGAATTAATCGGGATGTGGTTCGGTTCATAGAAACGCTGGCGCACACATTTCCGTAAACTGAATCTGCCTTTAATGCGTTTTCACCAAAAAGGTAACCCCTACAATTCATGAAACTCATTGAGTGCCCGCGCGATGCCATGCAGGGCCTGACGCATACAGTGCCTGCTACACTGAAAATTGAGTACCTGAACGCATTACTGCGGGTTGGGTTTGATACCCTGGATTTCGGCAGTTTTGTCTCCCCGAAAGCTGTTCCGCAGATGGCTGATACGGCTGATGTGCTGGCCGGACTTGACCTGTCATCGACTAGAACGAAGCTGCTGGCCATTGTGGCTAACCTGCGCGGGGCAGAACAGGCACTGGCCTCAGAAGGAGTACATTACCTGGGCTTCCCGTTGTCGGTATCCGAAACCTTTCAGCAGCGTAATACGAATAAATCCATCGCACAGGCCTTGGCGGAGGTGGCAACGATGCAGGAACTGTGCTCAGAGGCGCAGAAAGAGCTGGTCATTTATCTGTCGATGGGGTTCGGCAATCCATACGGCGATCCGTACAGTCCGGAGGTAGTCAGTATGTTCACGCAGCAGCTGGCAGACCTGGGCATCCGGATAATTGCCCCGTCGGATACGGTCGGTACGGCAACGCCTCAGGCCATTGACCGTTTATTTACTCACCTGATCGCACAGCATCCGGCCGTGGAGTTCGGAGCACACCTGCACGCGCTTCCGGGCGACGTTGAGGCCAAGGTTGAGGCCGTTATCCGGTCCGGTGTCCGGCGGATCGACGGAGCCCTGCGGGGATTAGGGGGCTGCCCGATGGCCGCCGACGACCTGACGGGAAACCTGCCGACAGAAGGTATTTTGCCGGTATTGCAAAAGCATGAGCTGCTACCGGATCTCAATATGGCGGCTTTCACAGAGGCCATGACGATCTCCCGCGAAGTCTTTGGCAACTGAATCGCGGGGTAGCATATAAATAACGACAGGATTACAGGATGAACAGGATTGTTGCGTGCTTACAGCATTATCCTGTTTATCCGGTAATCCTGTCAAAACTAATTTTCCCGGAAAATCAGATAAACTGCTCCTGAATTTCGGCTTTTACAAACTTCAGTGCTGCTGCCGTTGGCTGTTTATCCTGCTGGATAATGTGTTCAAAGAGCCTTTTGGCCAGCTCGATGGGCTGTGCATCCGGCGAGGTATTGCCTGATGCCTGATTGATCAGAGTCACCACCTCATTCATGGCCGTCTGAATATGCTCCCAAGCCGCGTCGCTCATGTAAATCTGCTGCGACAAGTTATGGTTGTATTCATCCCGGATGTCCTGCAGCAGCAACTGCTGAAACTCAAGTACGGTGGTTGCATTACCGCTCAGCCGGACCAGCAGATTATTCGGGCTGATGCGCTCCAGAAAAAGCACCATGCGTTCGTAGGCCTGCAGGCGGATCGGAATTACGGTTTTGACGTATTCTGTTTTGGTCTCATTTTTATGCCGGTCAGCCTCCCGTTCCAGCAAAAGTTTCACGGTCAGATACATGCCGTAAAGAACCAGTGCCGCGGGGACAATCAACTTAAGCAAATCAGCAATCAGCTCCATTCTGTGTTTCGTTATGTGTGCGTAAAATTAGGTAACTTTGAAAAAAGGGCCTTGCCTCCGGACGACTTAAAATTGCCGGAAACGGATGCCGGGGCCGTAAAACGTAACGGAATACAGACCATGTTTGTCCTTGATCAACCGGTGCGGCTTCATGAAGATGCCCGCACGCAGATAATCGATATTTTTCAGACCCAGAAAATTCCTGCCGAATATGGCCTCCGTGTTGGTATAAAGGGCGGTGGCTGCGGGTCATCCTGGCTGCTTGGCTTCGACCTGCCCGGCGCGGCCGACGAAGTGTATAACGTAGATGGCGTACGGATCATTATCGACAAAAAGCATCTTCTTTACGTATTGGGGGCCGAAATCGGCTATGAAATGAGCGAAGAAGGGAGGGGATTTACCGTCGATAAGCAGTCAAATACAGCTGGTTGAAAAAATGGTAAATATAAGTTACCGATATAGCCATATAAAAACCATCTTCTGGCACGATTTTTACTACAAGATGGAGGAATAGTGTCTTTATCCTGAATCGTGAAAATAGTCGAAAAGCATATATTTCTGTTTCTGGCAATGCTGATGGTTTTTCTGTCAGCACTCTGCTATGTTTTTTTAGAAAGGGATGCGCCCGGGGCTACTGATGAGCAATACCTTGCCGCCATTCAGGACCGGATTAAAACGGAATTACGGATCAGTAGTGACGAACTGATGCAGGTGACTGACCGCGTAAAAGAAACAAAGGATTTTGCCTTTTCGAACCTCAGCTTTCCTACGCGCTATCCGTATTTTATCTTTCAGGATGGTAAAATACTGTATTGGTCTGATCAGATTTTTGTGCCCGACTATGAGAGCATTGCCAATGTAGCGCATCCGAGACTCGTCAACTTTGATCAGGGAAACTATATTGTCAGCCGGCAGAAAGTCGTTAAAAACGGTCACCGGTATGATATTTATTCGCTGGTAATGGTGTACCGCCATTATAATAACACCAACACCTACCTGCAATCCGGGTATAATCCGACCTTGTTCCCGATTGAGCCCAAAGCCATTTCGATGCAGAAGGCTAAATCGTACCAGAACATCTACGATAATTCGCCGGTCTTTCTGTTTTCCGTAACGCCGCCGCATATTCAGGCTTACCGTAACCACACTACGCCGGTCAATACCGTTATACTGGCTACGCTCGGGGTGTTGTTTCTGGGGCTGTATGTAATCCGGCTTATGATCCGTTTTGGCCGGAAGCGGCAGTTTGAGTCCGGCTTTTTTGTTTTACTGGCTTATCTGCTGATCCTGCGGGGTGTTATGCTGTATTTTGGCGTACCGTTCCTGTTCATTGATACGGATCTGTTTAACCCTAAGTTTTACGCCTCTTCGGTTATTGCGCCTTCGCTCAGCGACATGCTGCTGAACGCTCTGGCAGTGGCAGTGCTGGGCTTATACATGATTGCCCACTATTACCGGACCCGTACGTTCCGGTTTCTGATCCGGCAACATGACTGGGTGAAACTTCTTGTTTCGGTAAGCGCCGTAATTGCCAGCTACGTGGTCTTTTACCTGTGTTACACGGAGCTGAATAATATTTACGAGAAGTCGCAGTATATGCTCGATATTTCTCTGAGCATTCATTTTTCCCATCTGAAAATCGCCTGTCTGCTGGTTTTTGTCAGTATTTCGCTGATCTATTTTCTGGCCCTGCATTTGCTGACCAGTCTGTTTATCCGTTTCAATAACGATCTGCGGCAGGGATGGCTGGCCTTTCTGGTCGGCACAGTGCTGTCGGCGGTATTGTATTATGCGGTCGGCGTCATTGCGGAGCTGGTTTGGGTCCTGAACGGCGTTTATTTCATTTTCCTTTATCTGACACGGTTTCCGAGAATCTTATACACGTTCCGCTACCAAACCTCGATTTATTTGTTTTTTGCCGCCTTTATCTGCGCGCTGACAACAGCTTATGTTGTTTACCGGCAGGAAATCAAGAAAGATGTAGCGCAGAAAAAGGATTTCGGGGCGCGGCTGCTGGCCGAGAATGACGTGCTGGGCGAATTTCTGCTCGATAAGGCGCGCGGGGCAATTGCCGGTGATAACAAAATCCGGAAAGCATTCCGGCGGGATTCGATCCTTGGCAGTGCCCGGATTCAGCATCGCGTGAAAAGCACCTATCTGGAGAAGTATTTTGAGAAGTACGATGTCGAGGTACTATCGTTTGACGCCGATGGCAATCCGCTGGAACACCGGCCCAATGCAGTAGACTATAAAGAATATGATGCCCGCTACCGGACAGACCGTTACAAAACGCAGTACAACGGCTTGTACTTTGTCAACGAAGTCGGGAACAACATTATCAAACAATACATCGGATTTATTGATATTTACGGGCAGGATCCTGACAGCACGCTGATCGGCCGGCTGGTGCTTGATCTGAAACTGCGGAATGAGACGCCTAAAAACGTCTATCTTGAATTACTGGTAGACAAGAAACTCATTCAGTCGCCCGAAAGCCAGGATTACAGCTATGTCATTTACGGTGGGTCACCCAGGTCCATTATGTACAGTACGGGCAGCTATAACTATGACCGGAAAATGCCGCAATGGATGCTCGAACGGCCTGAACTCTACGATGAGGGCATGACGCTGAACGGCTATAAACACGTTGGTTTACGGGGGAAAAACGGGCGGACGATTGTTACGTCGTCGCTGGAGTTTCCGGTCAGCAGTATTCTCTCTAATTTCTCCTTTCTGTTCCTGATTCTGGTCCTGACCGTTATTGTGGCGATCATGACCTATGCTATCCGGTACCAGATATCGCATTTCAGTGTGAACTATTCAACGCGGATTCAGATCCTGTTGAACATTGCCTTTTTCCTGCCGCTGTTGCTGGTCATGGTGATTATTCTGGGGGTAATTACCTCAAATTATGTTTCGAATCAGGAGACGGCGTTCATTAGCAACACACGCAACATTGCGTCTAACTTCCTGTCGTATCTCGATGAATACCAGCAAGGGAAACGCAGTCTCGAGTCGGCGCAGGAGGAACTGAAAAAGATTGCGCGTGACGTGGATACGGACATCAATGTGTTCGACACGACGGGCGTTTTGTTTACATCGACCCGTCCGCTGATGTATGAGAGCGGCCATTTGTCGAAACGCATTAATCCGCTGGCCTACATTCACCTCATTGAGAACAAGGAAAAACAGGTGCTGCTGAGTGAATCGCTGGGCAGCAAGGATTACCGCACGGCGTATGCTGGTATCAAATCGTATAATGGCCGTTTGCTGGGTGTGCTGAGTGTGCCTTATTTCTACGCACAGCCGGAACTTGATGAACAGGTGAGCGAGGTAGTCGCCTCCACGCTGAACGTGTTTATGATTCTGTTTATCGTTTTTCTGATTTTATCCTACGTTGCTTCGAACTCGCTGACAGGTCCGTTACGGCTGATTACACAGAAAATCCGGCGGACAAATCTTGACAAGCTCAACGAGCCGCTTGACTGGAAGTCTGACGACGAAATCGGGCTGCTGGTGGGCGAATATAACCGGATGCTGGTGAAGCTGGAAGAAAGCAAGCAAGCCCTTTCGGTCAGCGAAAAGCAGTCGGCCTGGCGTGAAATGGCCAAGCAGATTGCCCATGAGATTAAAAACCCGCTGACCCCCATGAAACTGACGCTGCAGCATTTGCAGCGGACAATGCCGGTCGGTGAAGAAGATAGCCGGGCGCGGCGGATCATTAAGAATGCTTTTGAATCCTTACTGGAGCAGATCGACAACATCAGCGAAGTCGCGGCTTCCTTTTCGGAACTGGCCAAGATGCCGCTCCCGAAAAACGAAATGTTTGAGATTACGTCTGTACTGAACAAAGCTGCTGATCTGTATGCCGACGACGAGCGGAACAACATCTACAAGGATATTATGCAGGGGCCGATCATGGTTATCGGGGACCGGCAGATGACCGGCCGCATCATCACGAACCTGATCATCAACGGTATTCAGTCGGTACCGCAAGGGCGTAAGCCGAGTATTGACCTAAAGCTGTTTACTACGGAAGAAGAAGTCCAGATTGAGATTCACGATAACGGAACAGGTATTCCGGAGTCGATCCGGGCAAAGGTATTTCTGCCCAACTTCAGTACCAAGAAAGACGGTTCGGGGCTGGGCCTTGCCATTGCAAAACGCGGGATAGAACACGTCGGCGGGAGCATCTGGTTTGAAACTACTGAAGATGTAGGTACCTCGTTTTTTGTGACGCTGCCACTGGCTCAGCGGGCTAACGGTACAAGCGGGAGTCTCTCTAAACATCCGGAAGGCGTGATCCGGCGGTAAGATATCTGTAAAACATACCGGCAGTTTACAAGAAAGGGGGTATCAGCTGATACTCCCTTTCTTGTGTGCTAATCATCAATCGTGACGTGTTTCCAGTTCTCGCCCGAGCGGATGCGGTTGAGCTGGGTATGCGTAATGCCAAACTGCTTGGCAATCATTTTAAGCCGGTTTTTGTCATTCCGCAGCAGCTTTTTAATGATTTTTACCTTTGTCTCCGTCAGCTTGTAATTACTGGTCTGACGGGGCTGGGGACGGTTCTTGAGATTTGGATTGTTCCGGTTGTGCTCAATCATTTCTTCTTTTGACACCCACTTCAGGTTAAGATGGTAGTTATTCATCTTATCATGGTCAAGGTGGATGACAAAAGTGTGTTCCGGTTGCAGGCGTTTTACAAAAAACTCGGCGACCAGCTTGTGTACATAACGGTTGAGCGTTTTTCCTTGTGAACGAATGTTTAAGGAACGATACCCCTGGATAACCGACCCTTTAATAATAGTCCCCTGTACGGCACCAGACTGAAAACTCCGGATCCGGCCGTAGTTGGAAACCTCGTAATGGGGAGGGTTTTCAACGGTATCAAACGGAATGGTTACCCATTTCTCATTCCAGTAACTTTGATTCTTTTTGTCATTCATTTTTCACAAAAAAGTAGAAGTAAAATAGATTGAGTAGGATACCTGTTTGTTTATATAAACTTAAACAAAATACTGAGGAAAAAGTTAAGACTGGCTGCTAATTTAATAGATGGATCGTTTTATGTCGTTCATACTGGCCAAAAAGTTCATTTAAATGGACATAGTTGGTTATTGAACTAATTTCAAGAAAAGATAAACAAAAGGTGCCGCATAAGAAAGTAAAAATCAAAAAAAAGAATTAATGTGTTTCTATTAGAAGACGCTATTGTTTCGTGAAGGTAACACAGTAATTGTAAATAAATCGGATAAGAACAACTATGATAACAGATAAAAAGACGTTGATTCTGGGTGCTTCGGAGAATCCGGACCGCTATGCGAACCGGGCGGCACTCAGCCTGCTGAACTACGGGCATGCCATCGAACTGGTGGGCTTACGGCAGGGGCATATACGCGGGAATGCGATTCAGACCGGACAGCCGGAGCTGACCGGGATTGATACGGTGACCATGTACGTCGGGCCCCGCAACCAGCCGCAGTATTATGACTACATCAAAGCGTTAAAACCACGACGGGTTATTTTTAACCCCGGCGCAGAAAATCCTGAATTTGAGCGTATACTACAGCAGGAGGGTATCGAACCGGTTGAAGCCTGTACGCTGGTTATGCTTTCGATCGGGAATTATTGAATGATTAAGTGATTGAATGATTGAATAGAATTTAATTCAATCATTCAATCACTTAATCATTCAATAATAGTCACCATTTAATAAGTGCGGAGGCCCAGGTGAAGCCGCTGCCGAAAGCGGCAAGACACACAAGGTCGCCTGGTTTCACACGGCCCTGTTCCCAGGCTTCTGTCAGCGCAATCGGGATGGAAGCGGCCGTTGTGTTGCCATACAGGTGTATGTTACTCATCACCTTTTCTTCAGGCAGGTTCATCTGCTGACGGACATAGTCCGAAATCCGGATATTTGCCTGATGCGGCACCAGCAGCGATATATCACTTGCTGAGTATCCGTTGGCTTTCAGGCTTTCGTTGATTACCTCCGAAAAGCGGACAACGGCATGTTTGAACACTGCATTGCCGTTCATAATCACATCAATACCCCCTTCATCGAGCATGTCTTTGGTAACCGCCCGGCCCGGACGGCTGCTGCCCGGATCTTTGACAAACAGCTCCTCGGCATAACGGCCGTCGGCGTGCAGGTGCGTTGACAGCACACGGTGTTCCGGATCTGTGGTAGCCTGCACTACGGCAGCACCGGCACCGTCGCCGAAAATGACGGCAACATTACGGCCCTCGGTACTTTTGTTGATCCACGAAGACTGAATCTCGGAACCAACAATCAGGACATTTTTATACATCCCGGTCCGGATAAACTGGTCGGCAATGGAAAGGGCATACACAAAGCCGGAACACTGGTTGCGGATGTCAATCACACCGATACCGTCCAGGCCTAGTTCGCGCTGCATGAGGAAAGCTGAGCCCGGAAAAAAGTAATCCGGTGTAATGGTCGCATACACGATCAGATCAATGGCGGATGTCTCAATGCCGGCCCGTTCAATGGCCATGCGGGAGGCCGCCGTAGCCATACTGGCATTCGTATCTTTTCCGTAGGTGAAATAACGCCGTTGCTGAATACCGGTACGCTCGCGGATCCAGGCATCCGAAGTTTCCATGTATTGCGTCAGGTCGTCGTTGGTTACAATATTGTCGGGGACATAAAAGCCGAGTCCCGTTATGGTCGAGTACGTCATAGTATTGCGATAAAGCAAAAAAAGCCCGGCTAAAATAGCACTTTATTCGGGGAGGATTGTGGTATCCATGAATAAAGTCCTGACTTTGCCGGGATAATGCAAAAAAAGTATGCGGTTTTTACTGCTGCTTACGCTGTATGTAACGTAAAGCTGTATTCTTCCATAATCAGGTTTGCCAACAGCTGCCGGCACGCTTCGTCGACAGTTGATGTTGCGGCTTCTTCGCTCTCTGCGTCAACTTCTAACCGGATGTGTTTCCCGATACGAACGTCACCGACATTATCGATGTGCAGGTTGTGGAGGCCAAGCCGAACCGCTTTTCCTTGAGGATCCAGAATTTCTTTCCGGGGCATTACGTCGATTTCTGCGAAAAATTTCATGAATGATAAAGAGTGAAAGAGTGAGAGAGCGAAAGCGTGAACGCATTGTACAGATTACCCGGACAAGCATGACGGGAATACCGCTTTTTCAGTTTTTCGTTCTGGCGCCCATTGACAATACCACATACAACCCGATAATCAGAGGCAGGGCTGCGAACCGCAAAATTAACAGAAGTAGGGCGGAAAGAATCAGAAAAATGTATTTTATTTTATTCGCCTGCCAGCTGAAGGTTTTAAATTTAAACGCCAGCAGCGGCAATTCTGCTACCAGCATAAACGCAAAAAGCGTGATGGCCGCCAGCACATAGGGGTTGTACCAATAGGTGGTCAGTTCGGGCTGGTAATGGCTCATAAACGGAAATGAGGCGATCATCAGGCTGTTGGCCGGTGTCGGTACGCCGATAAATCCATCGGCCTGGCGGGTATCAATATTGAAATTAGCCAGCCGGATTGCCGACAATACCGTGATCAGGAATGCACCATAGGAAAGCATGCCCATGTCCAGCCCCTGCGCCAGTTTAAAGACAAGAACGCCGGGCAACAGGCCGAATGTAACCATGTCGGCCAGCGAATCCAGTTCCTTACCGAACGGACCGGAAGCATGCACCAGCCGGGCCACAAACCCATCCCCGAAGTCCAGCACGGCGGCGATGACCATCAGCCAGGCGGCCGTTACCAGATCACCGTTCAGCGCCATGACGATGGCTATGCTCCCGCAAAGCAGGTTGCCGCACGTCATGGTATTCGGAAGCTGTTTAATTAGTTTGGATAGCATATATATAGGTATCAACAGCGCCTCCGGCGATTAGTCCATCCGGATAAACGGATTTGATTTTTTCTCCCGGCCAATGGTGGTCGGGTCCATATGACCGGCGTAAACCGTATAGTCGTCCGGAAGGGTATAGAGCTTCGTCCGGATGCTGTTCAGCAAGGCCTGATGGTCGCAGTACGGAAAATCGGTCCGGCCGATGCTTCCTTTGAACAGCACATCACCGCCAATAACATACCGGTCTTTATGGTTCACGAATACCACATGCCCCGGTGCGTGTCCCGGCGTATGGAGTACTTCCAGTGTTGTGTTACCAACCGCAATTTTATCACCCTCGCGGAGGTAAACGTCTACTTCGGTCGGATCGTAGCCCCGCAGGCCGTACATCTCCATTCGCTTCGGCACATCGTTAAAAATAACCATGTCAAGTTCATGCAGGTACATCTTAACGCCGTATTTACGCTTGACATAGGCACTGCCGAAAACGTGGTCCAGATGGGAATGGGTCTGGAGCAGGTGAGTAACCGTCAACCGCCGGCTGTCGATGAAGGCCGACAGCGTCTCTTTCTCAGCCTGATCATAACAACCCGGATCAATGACGGCGGCCTTTTGGGTTTCGTCATCAATAACGATATAGGTATTTTCCTGAAACGGGGAAAATGTGAATGTCTTAACCATGTCAGAAAAGGAGAAAAACAGTTGGTTTTTTATGCAGGTCGGGAAGTTGTCCTTTCCAGTCTTTGATAGTTTTTGTTTTGATAAACGCATCCGGCGCCGTTACGTTGCAGGCAACACACAGGCGGCTGTCACCGGCGCAGGCTGACAGGACATCGCCCATCATCTGATTGTTGCGGTAAGGCGTTTCCATGAAAATCTGGGTCTGCATCTTCTGGCGGGCATCTTTTTCCAGCTGTTTCAGGGCCTTGCTGCGTTCGCCCCGATCGATCGGGAGGTAGCCGTGAAACACAAACGACTGCCCGCTCATGCCCGAGCCCATCAGCGCCATCAGGATAGACGAGGGGCCGACGAGCGGAACAACCGTCCAGCCCAGCTGATGTGCTACCCGCACGGCGGCGGCGCCCGGATCAGCGACACCGGGGCATCCGGCTTCCGACAGCACACCGGCATCCTGTTTCCGGTCGGTCAGCACCTGCATGTTGCGGCGTACTTCAGTATCGGTCGTGTCTTTGTGTAAGTCGAAAAACGATAGTTCATCGATGACCTTACCGGTCTTGAGGCTGCTGATAAAGCGGCGGGCTGTCCGGACGTTTTCGACAAAGTAAGCATCAAGCTTACCCATCACCTCCCGGATTTGGGGAGACAATACCTGGTCAGCAGTGTTGTCGGCCAGAACTGTAGGGATTAAATATAATGTAGGCATCAGGCGATAAAGGCTAAAACGGCTTCAACAAATTCTGCCGGCTTTTCAGCCTGCACCCAGTGACCGGCACCGGCAATGGTCTGAACAACGGCATTCGGAAAAATACGTTTAATCGTTTGTTCGTCTTCCTCCGTAATATAGGGCGATTCACTGCCCCGCATAAACAGGGTTGGTTCCGTAACCTGCCGGACGGCTTTCAGTTCTTCACCAACACCGTGGATTTCCCGTTCAAGAACCGGCAGGTTGATGCGCCAGTCAAACTTACCTTCCGAGGTCCGGTACAGGTTCTTCAGCAGAAACTGCCGTACGGCCGGCGCACGTTCATACTCACTGAAGATCGTGTCGGCCTCGTTGCGGTTACTTAACGTTTGCAGCGGAACGGCGTTGAAGCCGCGCAGGATTTCGCCGTGATGCACGGGGTAGAAACGGGGAGCAATATCGACCACAATCAATTTGCTGTACGTATCCGGGTATGACATGGCGTACTGCATGACCGTTTTACCACCCATCGAGTGTCCGATCAGTACCGGCTTATCGAGCTGATGATCCTGAATGAATTCATGCAGATCGGCCGCCATCAGATCGTAGTCAAATTCATCACTACGGGGCGACTGGCCATGATTCCGCTGATCAACCGAAAAAACGCGGAAGCCCTGAGCGGCAATTGCCTTGCTGATGGTAACGTAATTATCAGACGATCCGAAAATGCCATGCAGAAAAATGACGGCTGGTCCGGTATCGCCCGACTGACGAAAGAATAATTTCATATTGTCTGATTAGCCACTAAGCCACGAAGTACCAAAGTAGCACAAAGAAAAACTTCGTGCTGCTTTATGTCTTACTGCCTTTGTGGTTCATAAAAATTCCTGCCACTAAGCTACGAAGTACCAAAAGGGCACAAAGAAAAACTTCGTGCTGCTTTGTGTCTTACCGCCTTTGTGGTTTATAAAAATTCCTGCCACTAAGCCACGAAGTACCAAAGGGGCACAAAGAAAAACTTTGTGCTGCTTTATGTCTTCCCGCCTTAGTGGTTTAAACAACCTTAAAAAACGTAAACAGATTTCTCCTGACGAGGAATAAACTCGCCGAATGACTGCAAAGTAAACCCATTTTGAGCAGCAACTTGTTCAAATGTGGCACAAGAATCCGGCTCCACGGCAATTAACAGGCCGCCGGATGTCTGCGGATCGGCCAGAACAACGCGTTGCTGATCGGTCAGGCCGGCAATTTTATGGCCGTAGCTGTCCCAGTTGCGGTGCGTTCCGCCGGGAATACTGTTCTGCGCCAGGTATGCATCAAGGACCGGCAGTTTAGGAACGGTATCAAACGTAATGTTCGCACTCAGACCGCTGCCATCGGCCATTTCTACCAGGTGACCGAGCAGTCCGAAGCCGGTCACGTCGGTAAGCGCTTTCACATACGGTAGTTTCCCCAGCACTGCCCCGAATTTGTTCAGTTGTGCCATTTGCGCAGGTGCGAGCTGCGCGTGTTCCGGTGCCAGAATCCCTTTTTTCTGCGCCGTCGTCAGAATACCGACGCCGAGGGGTTTGGTCAGGTAAAGCCGGCAGCCGGCAGTGGCCGTGTTGTTTTGCTTCAGGTGCTCTGTCCGCACCTTGCCCGTCACAGCTAACCCGAAGATCGGTTCGGGCGAGTCGATACTGTGGCCGCCCGCCAGCGGAATACCCGCTTCGGCACAGATCGCCCGGCTACCAGCCAGCACCTCACCCGCAACTTCCGGCGGCAGCTTGTCCAGCGGCCAGCCCAGGATTGCAATCGCCATCAGCGGTTCACCGCCCATAGCATACACATCGCTGATGGCATTGGCAGAGGCAATCCGGCCGAAATCAAAGGCGTCATCCACGATGGGCATAAAAAAATCGGTGGTGCTGATAATGGCTTCTCCGTTGCCCAGGTCCATCACTGCGGCATCGTCGCGGGAATCATTGCCGACCAGTAGCCGGTGGGCGAGGGGAGAGACGGCCGGCGGGCTGATGGTCGTCTGGTTATGGTGCAGAATCCGGTCCAGAATTTTCGGCGCGATTTTGCATCCGCAGCCGGCCCCGTGGCTGTATTGCGTAAGTTTTATAGTGTCAACTGGCGTCATTTCTCAACTATTTATCGGTGAAGAAACACCGGAACGATACATTTTGATAGTAAAGCAATAAAAAACAGGGCAAATTACACAACCCTGCTAAAAGGCTTATTTTGTATAATTTTAAGTTTACCGGATTTCCGGCACTGTTTCCGGAGAAAAATCAGGCAACTATTCACTCTGAAAACAGCAAAATGAGTATCAGATCAGGCAAAGGAAAAAATGAAGGGCCTTTCCTTCATAATTATTTAACCGGCAAAGCTTGAACAATGTGAATATAAAAGTATACTTTTTCTACAAAAGCTCATTTACAGCTCACTTAAACTGGATTTCTCGAAGAAGGACGTTGCTCATTAGTATATTTTATTGTTTTTTTGAGGAAGTTTTCGGGCAACCCATTGTTGTCTGATGTCTTTCATCATCTTAATCAAACAACCCAAGTTTATGCATTTTAAACTTGTACAAAAAACAAGGACGGCTTTTAAACTTTTCGGAGTTTTGGCCGTATTTTTTTTGGGGCTAATCAATGCACAGGCCCAGGTTACTACCTCTCAGATCAACGGTGCCGTTGTTGACGACAAAGGAGAATCCCTGCCAGGTGCCACAGTATTAGCCATTCACTTGCCATCGGGTAGCCGCTATGGTACAACTACAAATGCTGCCGGCCGGTATACCATTCCGGGTGTGCGTATCGGTGGTCCTTACAAAGTATCAGTAACCTTCGTTGGTTATCAGGAACAGACACGGGACGGCATCACAGCCAACCTTGGTTCTGCGGCTAACGTAGATTTCAAACTGGCAAATGCCAGCACACAGCTGTCAGAAGTAACGGTTTCGGGCACGCGCAGTGATGTGTTCAGCTCAGACCGTACGGGTGCTGCGGCAACGTTTGGTCGTGAAACGATCAACACTCTGCCGACAATCGGCCGTACAATCAACGACATCACGAAGTACAATGCTTACGGTAACGGCCGCTCTTTTGCGGGTCAGGACAGCCGTTTCAACAACTTCACCATTGATGGTTCGGTATTTAACAACGGTTTCGGTCTGGGTTCTTCGGCTCAGGCAGGTGGCCGTACAGGTACTACTGCCGTTTCGCTTGACGCGATTGACGAAGTTCAGCTGAACGTAGCGCCTTACGACGTTCGTCAGTCAGGTTTCGCCGGTGCTGGTATCAACGCCGTAACCCGTTCAGGAACAAACGAATTCTCGGGTTCAGCATACCACCTGTTCCGTACGAGCAAAGACTCGTTCCGGATGGTGGGTAAAAAAGCTGATGGCCGAAATATCCCGGCGGTCAACATCAACGAGAAAACAACCGGTTTCCGCGTAGGTGGTCCGCTGATCAAAAACAAACTGTTCTTCTTCGTGAACTATGAGCAGTTTACCAGCAGCACGCCTGCTCTTGACTGGCAGGTTAACCGTGGTCAGACATCAGGTAACATTTCACGGGTAACGCAGGCGGATGTGGATGACATCACGAACTTCATGCGTACGAACTTTGGTCGTGAACTGGGTCCGTTCGACAACTTCAACAACGAAGTAACCAGCAAGAAAGGTCTTGTTCGTCTTGACTACAACATCAACGACAATCACAAGCTGACCGTACGGTACTCGCACCATAACTCACAGTCAGGTGTTCCGATCAGCAACAGTAACAGTAGCAACACGGCGGGTAACGGTAACCGTACCAACTCATCGCTTGCCCTGTCGCCGCAAAGCACAGGCTACCTGATTGCGGATAACACACGGTCATTTGCTGCCGAACTGAACTCGAACTTCAAGGGTAAATGGGCGAACCAGTTAGTCGCTACCTACAACAAGCAGATCGAAGATCGCCAGTACCTGAACAGTGTGTTCCCGTCAATCGACATTCTGCAGGGTGGTACTACCTATATGTCTATCGGTTTCGATCCGTTTACGCCAAATAATAAGCTGAACTATTCGACCCTGAACCTGACAAACAACCTGAGCTACTTTGCCGGTAAGCACACGCTGACTTTAGGTCTGGGCTACGAAAACTTCGTATCAAATAACCTGTTCTTCCCTGCGTCAAACGGTGTGTATGTATATAACTCACTAGCTGATTTCAAAACAGCAGCGTTAGCGTACAAAAACAACCCTACCGCCACTACGTCACCGGTAACGGTTAACCGATACAATCTGCGTTATTCTTTGCTGGATGGCGGTGCAGAACCATGGCAGAAGCTGGCATCAAACACATACAGTGCTTATATCCAGGATGAATACCAGGCGACGCCTAACCTGAAACTGACACTGGGTCTGCGTGGTGATATTTTCGCCTATGATCAGTCACTGGCAGAAGACTTTACTAACCCGATTGTTGCAGGCTTAACATTCCGCGACGAAAACAAGGCAAATTATAAAGTAAATACAGGAGCCTTCCCTAAGAACCGTCTGTTGCTGTCTCCGCGTCTTGGCTTTAACTGGGACGTAACCGGTGATAAGAAAACGCAGGTGCGTGGTGGAACCGGTATCTTCGTATCACGTGTTCCACAGGTACTGGTGTCAAATCAATTGGGTAACAACGGTGTTAACACGGCTGTTATCAACCTGACCAACACTAACACTGTTCCGTTTGCACTGAATCCGAGTGAATTACCTGCTAACCTGCGTCCGGATCCATCAAAAGTTATTCTGGCAAACCTGGCTCCTTACGCTGTTAATGCAACTGACCCTGATCTGAAATACCCGTCGATGTGGAAAACAAACATCGCGATTGACCAGAAATTGCCGTTTGGCCTGATTGGTACCGTAGAGTTTATCTATAACAAAACGATTAACGGTCTGCGTTATATCGATGCCAACCTGAAAGCCGCGGATCGTACGTTCAGCGGTACAGATACCCGTGATCGTTTCCCTGCTTCAGGTGTTGCAAGCTCAGGTTCAGGTGCAGCAAACACGGTAGCTGTAGCCCGTTTCTACAATACTGCGGTTTCAAACGTATTCGTGCTGAAAAACACAAACGTAGGGTATGCCTACACAGCCACGTTTAAACTGGAAAAACCAGCTACAAACGGTTTCGGCGGTATGTTAGCCTATACATATGGTTACGCACGTGATATGCAGTCAGTAGGCAGCACGGTACAGGCGAACATGCCGACAGTTTACGGGCAGAACTACCTGACAGAATCATACAGCGATAACGATCAGCGTAACCGGATCATCGGTTACCTGAACTACCGTCTGAACTACGGTGGCAAATTCGGTGGTTCAACGATGTTCACACTGGGTCTGACTTCACAAAGCGGTGGTAAAGTATCGTATACATACGGTAATGACCTGAACGGTGACGGTCAGATCAACGACCTGATCTTCGTGCCGGCTAAAGCGTCTGACCTGTCATTTGCATCGCTGACAGTAGGTTCTGGTGCATCAGCAGTTGTTTATACGCCGGAGCAGCAGCAGGCCGCTTTCGATCAGTATATCGACAACAACGATTACCTGAAAACACGTCGCGGCAAATATGCTGAGCGTAACGGTGGTTACTTCCCTTGGCTGACTCGTGTTGACCTGACCGTTACACAGGAATTTTACATCCGTGTTGGCAAAGAAGGTAAGAAAAATACAATCCAGCTGCGTGCTGACGTCCTGAACTTCGGCAACCTGCTGAACAACAAGTGGGGTGTAGGTTACCTGACAACGACAGCTACTCCGTTGACCAACTCAAGCATCAGCGCTGCCGGAGTTCCGACATACCGCCTGAACACACAGGTTATCACCGAAGGAACAACGAACAAAACAATCCTGTTGCGTGACTCATTCGTGAAGAACGTGTCAATCGACAACGTATGGCAAGCACAGATCGGTCTGCGTTATATCTTTAACTAAGCCGGTTTTACGCCATAACAGAGCCCCCGCCCCAAAGCGGGGGCTTTTGTTTTTAACAGAATCAACCCTATGAAAAAACTCATTATCACCTTACTGGGCTGCTGGCTGGCCGGGAGTGTATCGGCACAGAAAAACCGCTTTCAGACCAATGCTGCCATCAGTACCTTTCTGATGCCTGAGCGGCGAACAAAACCGTTGATACTGGCCCACCGTGGCGGACCCGATGCAGGAGACACGGAGAACAGTCTGAAAACCTTCAGTAAGGCAATTAGCGATGTGCCGGATGCTATTCTTGAAATGGATGTGCGGATGACGAAGGACAGCGTGCTGACCTTGTTACATGACGATGAACTGGAACGTACCACAACCGGCACCGGCTCCCTGAAAGCACAGACATGGCAGGCTTTATCGCGGCTGCAATTACGTGATCTGACCGGCAAACCAACGGCTCAAAAAATGCCGCTATTCGAAGATGTGCTCAGGTGGAACAGGAACCGTGCAGTGCTGGCACTGGATATTAAACCCGGCGTTGACCTCCGGAAAGCCATGGCGATGGTGGAAAAACACAAGGCCCTGAACAGCGTGTTTATAATCTGCTATACCGTAGAAAGTGCCGTTGCATTGCGGCAGGCGTATCCGGACCTCTGGCTGGCGCTGGGGGTTACAATGGCCGAAGATCTGGACAGGTTTAAAAAAGCAGGACTACCGCTGCATCATCTGGTTGCGCTGACACCCCGTCAGGTGCCACCGAAAGCGTTTTATGACGCCATGCATGCAGCAGGAATACCGTGCTCAACAGGTACGTACGGAAAAGATAATACGGACGAGCTACCAATGGAAAAAGCTGCGGGTGACTACCGGAGAATCGTTGAACAAGGCGGCGATATTCTGACAACCGACCGCCCTGCTGCCGTTAACCGGTTATTTCGGTAGGTTCGTTTCCTTGCTTTCAGCAGCCTGGTTCAGCCGTAACTGTTTAAAGGTTTCGGTAGCCGTCTGATAGCCGAGGACCATCAACCGGCCGATGTCCTCTGAATCGAAACGCTGGAGGTCGAGGTGGAGCGGCTCATGAGGGCGGATAATCGTCAGACGAAAATCCTGTTGCCGCAGTTTCTCGCGCTCGGCAAACCGCTCAGCCCAGGCAATGTCGTTGTTGACCAGCTGATTAACGGTAATGTCCTTAACGCGGTCGATCAGGTTCAGCAGGTTGCGGTAATTGAACTTTTCGGTAAAGATTTTCTTCGCATGACAGGCCACGCACATGATGTCGGTAAGGCCGTCTTCAATGGCTACCCGCAAGGGGGCTACTTCGCGCAAACCGCCGTCGAGGAACGCTTTGCGGTGGTCGCCGCCGATCTGGGTGGCAGGCATAATAAACGGCAGCGAGCTGCTGGCCACCACATAATCCAGAAAGTGGTCATCCTGTGGACTGGCATACACCATATCGCCTTCAATGATATCAACCGCCCCGACTTTCAGCTTAACCGGTGACCGTTTCAGCCGCTCTGCATCGAGATGGGAGGTAACCAGCTGCCGGAGCGGGTTATTGTCCAGCAGCCCGTCAAACCGGCTGAAAAGCGTATTATAGCCCATCATAAACTTAGATCGCTCCTCCGCAATGGCATAGGGGCCGGTGATGTTCCGGATCCAGAATTCCAGCAGGGCCCGCCCGGCTTTAGGCCAGTCGATGGCACCGTTTTCCTCGAACTGACGGGTTGCTTCGTGGGTCAGGAAAGTGGCGTTAAGACTGCCAACTGAAATGCCGTAAATGGCATCCGGTTCAAAACCTGATTCCAGAATAGCCATGACAGCGCCGGTCTGGAAAGCACCTTTCAGCGAACCGCCACCCAGTACCAACGCTCTGTTTTCGGGGGAGTTATGCTGAATATGGGACCGGTGGGGTACCGGCGGGTTGGGATTATCGATCATAGGGTTGCGAAAGTCAGTCCGGTAATTTGCCGGATTTTGGGCAATAATCAAATTTTTGGTGGTATACTTGCCGGAAAATTACCGGAAATGCCACTATCTGTTGCCGACATACAAGCCCCGATCGAACACGAGATGCGCGAGTTTGAGCGCAAATTCAGGGACTTGATGAAAAGCGAGGTAATGCTGCTTGATCAGATCATGAATTACATCGTCAAGCGCAAAGGAAAGCAGCTACGCCCCATGTTCGTATTTCTGACGGCGGGCGTCTGCGGCCAGATTACCGAATCGACGTATCGGGGGGCAGCCCTGATCGAACTCCTGCATACGGCTTCGCTGGTTCACGATGATGTGGTTGATGACTCCAACTACCGCCGTGGCTTCTTCTCCATCAATGCCCTCTGGAAAAATAAAATTGCGGTGCTAGTCGGCGATTATCTGCTATCGCGGGGGTTGCTGCTGTCGGTGGATAATAATGAATACGACCTGTTGCAGATCGGCTCACGGGCTGTCCGTGAACTGAGTGAGGGCGAATTGCTCCAGATTGAAAAGGCCCGCCGGCTCGACATTACCGAAGATGTGTATTATGAGATTATCCGGCAAAAAACAGCTTCGCTGATTTCGGCATGCTGCGCCATGGGGGCACGTTCGGCCAACGCGGCGGCTGAACAAATCGAGCAGGCCCGGCTATTCGGGGAAAAAGTGGGTATTGCCTTTCAGATCAAAGACGACCTGTTTGACTACGGAACGGCCGAAGTCGGCAAACCGCTGGGCATCGATATCAAAGAGAAAAAAATGACGCTTCCGCTGATCTATGCCCTCAACAGGGCCAGTTCAGGCGATAAGCGCCGGGTGATTAATATTGTAAAAAATAAGAGCGACGATCCCAAAAAGGTGAACGAGGTGATCGCTTTTGTGAAAGGGTCCGGCGGTATTGAATACGCAACGGCCGCCATGCAGCGGTTTGTTGAAGAGGCCAAAGCGCTCCTGCACGCCTTTCCGGCATCGGCCTACCGGACTTCGCTGGAACAGCTGGTTCAATATACTATTGAGCGGAGTAAGTAACGTTAGCGTTAAAAAAAAGGCCTGACCTTCCTGGAAGTTCTAAACTTCCAGGAAGGTCAGGCCTTTTTTTAACGGCTCAATCCATCGCGCCGCGCCCGGTCACGGACCCGCTGCGCCCGTGCCTTGCTGTCGGGGTGGGTTGACAGAAACGTCGGGACACCGGCGCCGCCACTTTGTTTGGCCAGCTTTTCAAACGACGTGGCCAGCGCCATGACACTGTAGCCGTTCTTTTTCATAAACTGATAGCTATAGTCGTCGGCCTCGGTTTCCTGCTTCCGGCTGAACGAAGAACCGATGATGTAATCAGCCACACCACCCAACTCTGAGCGGGACAGCCGGCCGATTGCCCCCGACTGAGAGGCCAGCACATTCCGGACGGCCGACCGTTGCAGGGCTTTTTTCATCCCATCGCGGGTGTCATGGTTAATAACGTGGCCGATTTCGTGGCCCATAATTGCCAGCAGCTCATTGTCGGTCATGACATCCATTAAGCCTTTAAAGACCCGTACGCTTCCGTCGGCGGTGGCAAACGCATTTACGTCTTTCACCATATACACTTTGTAATTGATCGGAATACCGCTTACTGTTTTATGCCGGCGCACAATCCGGTTCAGGCGTTGTGAATAAGGATCGTTCGGACCGGCAACAGGATTCTGGGCGTCCATTTGCTGTACGGCCTGACGGGAGAGCTGGACTACCTGCGCATCTGACAACAGGGCCGAATTCAGGGCATCAACACCCGCCTGCATGAGGCTTGGCTGCTGGGCCTGTGCGGAAAGTGTCAACCCGGTCAGCAGTATAAAAAACATCTTTATCGTTTTCATAGATTTTTCAGAATTAATGAACAGGCTCGCCAAAACGACCGGTTAAAGCGGCTTTTACGGCCTGTTTATGTATGGACTCTTTAACTGAGGAAAAGGTTTAATGGATGAGGGAATGGATTGGTTTGGTTACCTTTGCCGGAAACGTCAATAAACCTGCGGTATGTTTTCCGTAAAAAAGCTATTCTTCTTCGCATGTCTTTCGACCGCTGCGATTGCTCAACCTGTTAAAAGAGGCGCAGTTCCTGAAGCTCCCGTTTTCCCGAAACGACCTAAACTTGTGGTTGGCATTGTTGTCGACCAGATGCGGTATGATTACCTCTACCGGTATTACGACCGGTTTTCTAAGGGTGGATTCCGTCGCATGATGGATCAGGGGTTTAACTGCCGCAATAACCATTATCATTACGCGGCCACGTATACAGGTCCCGGCCATACGCACATTTACACCGGCTCTGCTCCGGCGCTGAGTGGTATTGTCGGAAATGATTTTTATGACCGGACGGCTGGCCGGATTATGTACTGTGCTGAAGATACGGCGGTACAGACGGTTGGTAATACAGGGTCGGCGGGCAAAATGTCGCCCAAAAACCTGCTGGTAACCACTATTTGTGATCAGCTGAAGCTGGCAACCGATGGCCGGGCGAAGGTTTTCGGCGTGGCGCTGAAAGATCGTGGCGCTATTCTGCCGGCCGGTCATGCGGCGAACGGCGCTTTCTGGTTCGATTCGAAAGACGGGAACTGGATCAGCAGTACGTATTACATGAAAGAGCTGCCGAAATGGGTGCAGGAGCATAACGGCAAACGCTTGCCGGATCAGTACCTGAGCAAGAAATGGGAACCGCTTTTGCCCCTGAACCAGTATCTGGAAAGTGCAGAAGATGATCAGCCGTATGAAGCCCTGATGCCGGGCGAACAGAAGGCGGTATTCCCGCATGAGTTCGTTACTATGTCCGGCGGCAGTAAGTATGAAGGTTTACGGACGAGTCCGTATGGCGATGCCCTGACGAAAGAATTTGCGCTGGCGGCCATCAAAGGCGAGGAACTGGGTAAAGATGCCATTACCGATTTCCTGTGCGTGAGCTTCTCGTCTCCGGATTATATCGGGCACGCGTTCGGGACACACGCGGTTGAAACCGAAGATAACTACATCCGGCTCGACATCCAGCTGGCCGATCTGTTCAATCAGCTGGATGCCAGCGTTGGCAAGGGCGAATGGGTGGCGTTTCTGTCGGCCGATCACGGAGTAGCGGATGTCCCGGGCTTCCTGAAAACATACCATATTCCGGCTGACGTGAAATCGGGTGGAGAAATAAGTGATGCGGCAAAAGCCGCGTTGCAGGAAGCCTATGGACCGGGGCAGTGGGTACTGTCCTACATAAACCAGCAGGTTTACCTGAATCATGCTTTGCTGCAGGAAAAGAAAATTGCGGTAAACGATGCCTGTGATGTCATTAATCGGGCTTTGCTGAAACAGCGCGGTGTGCTGAACGTTGTCAACCTGAACAATCCGGGAGGGCAGCTGATGCCGTCGATCCAGATGGAAATGATCCGGAACGTTTACCAGCCTAACCGCAGCGGGGATGTTTATATCGTCTTCAATGCCGGCTGGTTTGAAGGCCGTACGCGTGGTACAACACACGGTACAATGTATGCCTATGACACGCATGTGCCGCTGTTGTTCTACGGGTGGGGTATCAAACCGGGCCAGACGGTTCGCCGTACGGCCATTGCCGATATCGCACCGACAGTTGCCGCCCTGCTGGGTATCCTTGAACCAAGCGGTACGATTGGAGCGCCGATTGAAGAAGTGCTGAAATAGAGACACAGCTATCAATAGCCGGTCATTGGTCAGAAAATACGCTGATCAATGACCGGTTTCGTTTTTGTGAAAACAGAAACAGGGGGATAAACGGTTAAACAGATAATCACCAACTCAATTTACCATGATCGATTTAAATCAGGCGCTTCGCCTTGTTTATCTGAGATTACAGAACTGGACAAAGCTCGGTATATCACATTTACCGGATCTGTTCGTGGCAATAGTCGTTATTTTTCTGGCCTATACCATTGCGGGCTATGTCCGTCAGATTCTTTCGAAAAGCTTAACCCGTGTCAGTCATAATCCGGCGCTGGTAGATCTGACGTCCCTGGTTGCCAGTACGGCCATTAAAGCATTAGGTTTTTTTGTCGCACTCGGGACGCTGGGTCTCGATAAAACCGTGACTTCCTTACTGGCCGGTGCCGGGGTTGTGGCGCTGGCAATCGGTTTTGCCTTTCAGGACCTGACCGCCAACTTTATTTCCGGTACCATGATTGCTATTCAGCGACCAATTCAGGTAGGGGATATGGTGGAAACCAACGGCTTTCAGGGCCGGGTTGTGGCCGTGAAGCTGCGCTCAGTCGTACTCGACAATTTTGCCGGACAGAAAATAGAAATCCCAAGCAAGGATGTTTTTCAGAAGCCGATTGTGAATTATACCCGGACAGGGCAGCGGCGTCTGGAGCTGTCGGCGGGTATTTCGTACCTCGATGATCTCGATAAAGCCCAGCAGGTGGCGAAGGAGGCTATCAGTGCACTGCCTTTTGTGCTGAAAGATAAGCCCGTTGATTTGTTTTACAAAGCCTTTGCCGGTGACTCGATTCAGTTTAAGCTGCTTTTCTGGCTGGACCATACAGATACCAATACCACATTTGCCATGAGTGAAGTCATTAAAACCCTGAAACGGGCTTTTGATGAAGAAGGTATACTCCTGATGTTTCCGATCGGAACGTATGACCTGAAAAAAAGAATCGCCGATGACCGCAACCCGCCGGCGCAGGGCGGGCAGGTGTAGAGAGTTAAAGAGTGAAAGAGCGAAAGAGATAAAGAGTGTTCTGTCCGCTCTTTATCTCTTTCGCTCTTTCACTCTTTAAATTAGATATTTACTGACACTGACCGTTGCACGGCAACGTTTGTTGTTTTCAGGGTAATGCTTTTCGAGGTTACCTCATTTTCACCGGCGATCTCAACGTTGTAGGTGCCGTCTTCCAGTTCGCTCAGGTCAAATTTTGCCGAGAACGTTCCGGATTTTTTAGTCAGGTACTGCGTTGCCAGGATATTATTTTTTTCGTCTTTAATGTTAATCACCAGCGCTTTACCGGCCTGTTTTTCTACGTTGACCCGCAGGGTAGACGGCGTGTTGACTGATGTGTAAATGGCTGTACGATAGTTGCCTGCAGTTGTTGTGTTGGCTGTTGAGCGGTTATCGTCAGCAGAGGCGAATGTTACAAAGCCCAGACTCAGGGCAATCATCAGGGAAGTGGCAAATGTTTTCATGACTGTTCGTATTTGTTGTTGTTCTTTGTTGTTATTGTCGTTCGACATGACAAAGGTGCACAGCGGATACGAAACATGAATCATCATTCTACACAAGCGGTCAGGAACGCCGGATGAAGCGCTTAAAACGGGCGGTGAGCTGTGACAATGAGTGATTGAGCAAATGAGCGATTGAGTGTGTATCGCAAGATAAAGGCTATGTGGAGTTTCACTAAATCACTCATTCACCCAATCACTCACTAAGTCAAATAACGAAGCTCACTTCTTTGAAGCCGAAATACTGGATCCGGTTGCCGGTGGCGACGGCGAGGCGGCCGGATTCGTCGATACCAACGATGTAGCCCTCAAAACGCTGCCAATGCCCTTGCTCATCTTCCCGTTCAAACCAATGAGCTTCCTGATAACGGAACAAACGCTGCAGATATGCCGTTTTAAGGTCGGAGCGTTTACCGGCTCGCAGTTGCAGGTACCGTTGTTCGATCCGTTCGGCAATGGTCGTCAGCAGGGAAGGCAGCGAATAGCCGTCGGCCAGCGGGAACCGTTTTTGCAGCGAGGTGGCGGTTTGGTAACTAAACTGTACCTGATTTACGTTAAGTCCGATACCGATCACTGACCAAGCAATAGCCGTGCCATGCAGGGTATTTTCGATCAGGATGCCACCCATTTTGGTATTCTCAACGTAGATGTCATTCGGCCATTTAATACGCAGCAGGCCTTCGGTAAGCGGATCGAGTGCATCAGAGATACCGAGTGAAACGGCAATATTCAGCCAGAACTGTTCGGTGGCAGTCAGAAAGGACGGTCTCAGAACAAGCGACATTGTCAGGTTCTGACCGCTTTCGGCCTGCCAGACATTGCCACGCTGCCCCCGACCGGCCAATTGTGCGTCCGTAATGACAATCAGTCCTTCGGCCGGTTCCTCAGCAGCGATGATTTGGGCCGCCTCATCGTTCGTAGACTGACAGCTTGGCAGGTAATGAATTTTTTGGCCGACAAATAGCGTTTTGGGATGGATTTTGTACAAAAGTTTGTTTAGTTTAGTAAAGGTTATGATATTAGAGTGAATCATAGACGTTAGTTCGTACCCTGATCTCACCATCCGATATGGGCGCGGCCACACCTGACTAGACCTGATTATCGGATTCATTGCAATTTTAAACGGATTACATGAGAATTAATAAAATCATTAGAACAACGGAAGAACAACAAGTAAGTTCAGAGACTCTTCGGGATTTAGTCGTGAAGGGTATGCAGGAGAAAAAAGCTATGGATATCGTAGTAATGGACCTGCGTCAGGTAAAAAATGCCATATGCGACTACTTCGTAATCTGCTCGGGTAACTCAGATACCCAGATTGATGCGATCGCCTCGTCAGTCGACGAAGAGGTGCATAAAAACACAGGCCAGAATCCGTGGCATCAGGAAGGCCGCACAAACCGTGAGTGGATCCTGATCGATTATGTGGATGTAATCGCACACGTTTTCCGGAAAGACCGCCGGACGTTCTATGATCTGGAACAGTTGTGGGGTGATGCCGAAATCCACCATATTGAAGAACCGCTGACATTACCGTCAATGGCCTGATCCCAACCGTTTATCAGGACGGGTTTCCACTAGTCAATTGGTAAAAGTAGCGGAAACATTAGCCTGACAATCGGTGTTACCAAGTCAAACCTCTTTGTACAACCTGTCGAAATGCCAGAAAATAACAATAGAAACCCGTTATCACCTCGGGGGCCTCGCCGGCCGAATATTCAGGGATGGATTGTCGCGTTTTTGATTGCCGCTATCCTCGGTATTACATTCATGAGCCGTTCCGGTTCAGTCCGCGAAACAACGTTTAAGCGGTTTGAACGCATGGTTAAGGAACATGAAGTGGCCGAAGTCGTGCTGGTCAATGACAAGATAGCCGAAGTAACGCTCACCGACCAGGCTTTACAAAGTCCTAAGTACAAAAATCTGTCTTCTGATAAGCCGTACTTCGGAACCGGTTCTGGTCCTCACTACGTATTTCAGGTTGCTTCTGCGGAGTCGTTCAAACAAGATCTTGACCGTGTTCAGCAGGGAATGCCTGATAATGAAAAAGTTGAACTGAAATTTGAAACCCGCAGCGACTGGAGTGCTTTCTTCGGTTCGTGGGGTATCCTGATCGTCATGATTCTGGCCATGTATTTTCTGCTGGGCCGGATGTCGGGTGCAGGTGGCCCGGGCGGTCAGATTTTCAATATTGGTAAGTCTAAAGCAGCCCTCTTTGATGCCGAGAACCGGGTTAAAATCACCTTTAACGATGTGGCTGGTCTGGATGAAGCGAAAGAAGAGATTAAGGAAATTGTTGATTACCTGAAAAATCCGTCGAAGTTTACCAAACTGGGTGCCAAGATTCCGAAAGGCGCCTTGCTGGTAGGCCCTCCGGGTACAGGTAAGACGTTATTGGCCAAAGCCGTTGCCGGTGAAGCCGGTGTGCCTTTCTTCTCCCTGTCAGGTTCTGACTTCGTGGAAATGTTTGTCGGTGTGGGTGCCGCACGGGTGCGTGACCTGTTCAAACAAGCAAAGGAAAAAGCGCCTTGTATTATTTTCATTGATGAGATTGATGCCGTAGGGCGTTCACGGGGCCGTGGTTCAATGCCGGGCGCCAACGACGAACGCGAAAATACGCTGAACTCACTCCTCGTGGAAATGGATGGTTTCGCAACGGATTCAGGCATCATTATCCTGGCCGCCACCAACCGTCCGGATGTACTGGATTCTGCCTTGCTACGTCCCGGCCGTTTCGACCGTCAGGTTAGCATTGATAAACCGGATATCGTTGGCCGTGAAGCTATTTTTAAAGTCCACCTGAAGCCGCTGAAATTATCAGCTGATGTGGACCCGAAAGAACTGGCCGCACAAACGCCTGGCTTTGCCGGTGCCGAAATCGCCAACGTGTGTAACGAAGCGGCCCTGATTGCTGCCCGTCGTGACCGCGAGTCAATCGGTATGCAGGACTTTCAGGATGCAATGGACCGGGTAATCGGTGGTCTTGAGAAAAAGAACAAGATTATCTCTCCGGAAGAAAAGGAGATCGTTGCTTACCACGAAGCAGGTCACGCGGTGGCTGGCTGGTATCTGGAGCACGCTGATCCCCTCGTTAAGGTAACTATCGTACCACGCGGTGTCGCTGCTTTGGGTTACGCCCAGTATCTGCCACGGGAGCAGTATCTGTACCGTACAGAGCAGCTGATGGACGAAATGTGTATGGCCCTTGGTGGTCGTGCGGCTGAAGATATCGTATTCGGCAAAGTCTCAACGGGTGCTCTGAGCGATCTGGAGCGCATCACGAAACTTGCCTACAGTATGGTAACCATGTATGGTATGAACGATAAGATTGGCAACGTGTCTTTCTATGATTCGAAGCAATCGGATTACTCGTTCAACAAGCCATACTCGGAAGAAACAGCGAAGCATATTGACGAAGAGGTGCGTAAAATCGTAGACGAAGCCTATCAGCGTACGATCAGACTGTTGTCGGATAAGCGTGAGGCACTGGAAACAATTGCTCAGAAGCTGCTCGAAAAAGAAATCCTTTATCAAAGCGATCTGGAGCGTTTGATTGGACGTCGTCCGTTTGAGCGTGACACCGCTTATCAGGCGTACAAAAAACGCGGGGAAGAAGTGGCTGGCTCAGAAACATCGCCGTCGCCGACCGAACCGGAAACATTGCCACAGGTTTAATCCTGATAAAATCTAAAACGAAAAAGGCTTTGGACAACCGTCTAAAGCCTTTTTTATTCTGTTTAACCTAGAGTGAACTGTTAGTTTCCTAAACTTTAGCCTGGGTAGTACCGCCTTTGGTCATGGAGATATCAACCGGCTTATTCTGCTGCCAGGCGCCACCGGTAAAGTCCGGCACATCAATGGAATTGGATTTATGACCGATCGACCACGCGCTGAGCGGACCGACCGAACTCCAGAGTGCCGCATCGTACACATCCTGATCGAGGGGCAGGCCGTTGCGCAGGCAGTCAATCGTGCGCCAGTCCATCAGGAAATCCATGCCGCCGTGACCACCCACCTTTTTGGCGATTTCGCCCATCCGTTTGACAATCGGGGGCATATACTTTTCTTCCAGCGCCTTCACTTCTTTATCACTCATCCACTCATGGCCGGTCGAGTAACGGGCCGGTTCGGGGTATTTCAGGGCCACCGCTTTGGTGCCGCTCACCAGCTGAATCCGCGAATAGGGCCGTGGCGAAGACACATCGTACTGCACCATAATGGTTTTGCCTTTCTTGGTTTTAATAACCGACGTGCTCATGTTGCCGTTAAAGTTCCGGCCGGCATAAGGGGTATAGAAATCATCCTTCGCGGCGAGGTCTTTCGCCATATTGCCCAGCACAAAGTCATTGCTTGACATCGAATTAAGGTAGTCAAACTGATCGCCGCGGTTAATATTCAATACCTGGCAAACCGGTCCTAGCCCGTGGGTCGGGTAGAGATTACCGGCCCGCTTCGACATCTCTTCCAGCTCCCACATCTGGTAAAAATGGTTTTTGGAGAACATGTACTCCTGCAGATTATGGATATAAGCCGCTTCGCAATGGACCACTTCGCCGAAAAAGCCCTGACGGGCCAGATTCAGGTTCAGCAGCTCGGTGAAATCGTAGCAGCAGTTTTCCACCATCATGCAGTGTTTTTTCGTCTTCTCCGACGTTTCGACCAGCTGCCAGGCTTCCTCAATGGTTTTAGCCGCCGGAACTTCTACACACACATGCTTGCCATGCGTCATGGAGAAAACGGCCATCGGTGTATGGTAAGCCCAAGGGGTCAGGATATACACCAAATCGAGGTCAGTCCGTTCGGCCAGCTTTTTCCAGATGTCAGTACTGCCGGAATAGACCTCCGGTTTATGTCCCGAGGCCTCAACCAGTTTTTTCGCCTTATTTACCTGTGATTCCCTGAGGTCACACAGTGCTTTGATATCGACACCTTCGAGTTTGTTCAGACGCTCGACGGCACCCATTCCACGGTTGCCGATGCCAATAATGCCAACCCGGACAACATCAAGTTTCGGGGCCGCATAACCGCTCATGTTAAACATGCGCGGGGCATCCCGTTTTGCCTGTTCGCCGATGGCATCCAGTTCATCCTGATTACGGGCAAACGCCGCAAACGGACTGGCCGCTACCAGGCCCAGACCACTTAAGCCCGCCGTCTTTAAAAAGTTTCTCCGGTTGTTTTCCATATTGATTTACGTTGGAGGTAAGTACGCTCAAAAAATACATTCACTCAGAAACGCAGGGGTGTACCCCTTGTCGGTCGCCCATTTTACGGCCGTCAGTATGCGGTCCCGGAAATCGGGCTGGTAAGCTTCGTAGAACGGGTAGAAATACTGCTCATGGACCAGCAGGTCAACAAACGGCGGCAGACCGGAGGGCAGTGCTGCATAGCGGTCGAGTGCCGGCACAATATCGGGCAGGTCGGTTTTGTCAATAACGATACTGCTACGGATAAAGGTGATCCCTTCCGCATTATCGTGCCAGATAAACCGCTGCTTCATGTGGCGACGCTGTTCGGGTGTCAGGTAATAGGACACCGCCGGAAGTTCGTCGTCAACGTTGAAATAGCCGAGCTGGCCCGTGTAGCCCGCGTCACGCAGCGCCCGTGAGCCTTCGACCGTCGATTCGCCCCAGTGCAGGGTAGTGACCGGCCCCATCAGTGCCTCACCGGCAAACCGGCGTATTTCTTCCTGAACAACGGCGCAGTCACGGGCGACCTGTTCGTAACCGGCGGTTCGGTATGGCATATCAGGGAACTCGCCCCGTGCGTGGAAACTCAGGCGGAGCCAATCCGCGTTGGCTTCCCACTCGGCTTTGAACCGGTCGGGAAACTGGGACAGGTTAAAGTTGTCGGTTTCGTAAAACAGGTTGAGGTGAATTTTCGTCCGGAACATTTGATGTACCTGTTTCAGAAAACCCAGATACGGGTTATCGAACAGGGACAGGTAGCGATCGCCCTGCTGGTAAATATCGCGCAGAAACCAGATGTTATCGTCGATAGACAGCCGGTAATGGCCTGCGAAGTTGGGTAGTCTGTACACGGTAATGGTCTGCTCCTGACCGGTTGTGTAATCATGGGCAACCAGTTTATTCAGGTAACCGGTCAGCGGCACAGTCGCTGAAAAAATACCTGCTTCATAACTGGCACTAATGCCATTGACGGTCAGGTAATGCGATGCGGGAGCGGTTAGCTGCACGGTGATTTGCAGCGCGTCTGCGGTTTGTAGGCCATCGCGGGCGTGCAGCATATCACCGTCTATCGGAAAAACAAAGGCTAATTCGGTAGGCATAAGCTTAAAAGTCAGGGGTAAACATAACGTCAAACGGCTTCACCGGGTCGGTCTTTTTCTGGATTTTGAAGTCCAGTACGTTCAGGTGCAGCTTGCGCCAGAGGCTGAAATCAAGATCAAACCGGCCGAGCATGGTATTGAGCCGGTACGGCATATTTTCGGAAAGCCACGCTTTAGCATACAGGCTTTTGAGCTCACCGGTTTCGTCCATCGCATCCACCAGCAGGCTGTGACAGGGGTAGGTCAGGTCGTAAAAGACGTAATCTTCCTTCTTTTTAGTCACCATGGCGTCGTTCCAGCGGTCGCAAATGGCTTTGGCCCACAAAAAGCGCATGGCTGAATAGTTGATCAGCCGCGCCGTTACGAGCATGGAAAACACAAAGCTGCTGTCTGTAGGCCGGGCTTTTTTCAGGGCGTTGATCAGGTCGCCCTGCGCTTCTTCGGTATGCCGGCGGACGGCTTCAAAATCAGCCAGGTGAGCAGCAGTGTTGGTGAGATAATACGGCTGGAAGGGATTCGACCAGCTTTCGACCAGTGTTCCGCGGGGCAGGCTGCCGGTATTCTTGCCCAGACATTTTTCCAGATAGCTGCCGGCCGTAGCCAGATGATCAAAGGCTGACCGAAGTTCAGTGGCAACCGACGGATAAACGACCTGCGAATACTGTCCGGTGAAGGTCTGTTTGTCGGGAGCGGTGCCCTGCCAGGCCCCGATACAGCCATACGCCATAAAAAGCCATGATGCGCTGACTAACGGTTCGACGGAGTCAGTCCAGACCGACGTAATAAAGCCTCTGGTATTGTGTTTTATACCGGTTTTCAGGCACAGATCAATGTTGGTATACGTGTAATCTGACGACGGGTAGATATGCCCCCAGCCCGACACGGCCGGCTGGATAAAAAACGGTTTCTTAGCCTGTAAAACGGGGTTCAGGTAGGTATAAATGGCTGTTGTATCGGGTGTATACTCCCAGATGACCGGAATAACATCGGCCGGAAATTTGGGCAGGATATTGGGGTAAAAAAGGTTCATGTCGGTCCAGGCCATAAGCGTTTTGCCATATGGTTTAAACGCCTCGCTGACAAACGCCAGCTGATCGACATAATATGCTTCCGGATCTATTTTGTTGGCAGGGTCGGCCGCGAGCCGCTTGGTTTCCCACGTTTCATCAAAGCCAACGTGGATAAACGGGCTGGAGAACAGGTCGGTGTACTGCTTGATCCAGTTCGTGAGCAGGGCCTTAACGGCGGGGTCGCGCGGGTCAAGCTCATGGCCGTACTGACCGATGGCCATTGACGCAAATTTTTCGTTCCGGATCAGCTCGTGCAGGTGACCGTAGAAATTCACAAACGGGATAACGTCCATGTGCCGTTGACGGGCATAGGCGATAATGTCGCGGATCTGGGCCTTTGTATAGTTCGCCCCGTAGTTAAGGGTCGGAAAATCGTCAAGCTCAATGCTGACTTCGTTGTAAAAATAGTACTGGTTTGTTTTGAAGCGGGCCAGAAAATCAATCTGGCGTTTGATTTCATCGACAGTAAGCAGACCACCGTGGGCGAAGTCCATCATAACACCCCGATAGGCTAGTTTAGGGCTGTCCTGAATGGAGACGAAAGGAAGCGAGGCCGAAGCGCCCTGCCCCTGAATCAGCTGCCGGATGGTCTGAACGGCGTAATAAAGTCCGGCCGACGTTTGGGCGTCGATCGTAATGCCTTTGCGGTTGATAGTCAGGCTGTATGTTTCGCGGGCATTGCCGTTGGTCGCTTCATCGGTACCCGGTAGCTCCTGTCCGGCCGAGCGGACGGTATACCGGATGGTGGCTGCCGTAACGCCGGCCGCCGTTACGCCGGCCGTAGTTGATTTTATAGCTGTGCCGCTCCGGGCGGAGAGAAACTGTTTTAGTTCGCCGATGGCAAACTGAATATCTTTGGGAGCGTTGGCCGGTGCATACACAGTCAGCTGACTGACTGGCACACTGCCCTGACCAAACTGCACCGTCTGTGGTTTCGGCAGCAAAACGGGTTGCTGTGCCCGGACACCGAGCCAACACAGCCAAAGTGCTATAAAAAAAAGACCCTTCGTCATGGAAGAAAAGAGCTGTTTTACCACATAAGACACATAGAGCACATTAGAAAAATGTACACTATGTGTCTGTGAAGTAGCTGTTTGAACGGGTAAACTATTGCCTTTATACAGCACCGCAATATTCTATGTTTACTATGTGTCTATGTGGTCAAAAAAAAACATTAATACGTTGCCCGGCCGCCCGACAGATCGAACGTAAAGCCGGTTGTAAAGCTGTTCTGAGGCGATACAATGTAGGCGACCAGATTTGCGGCTTCCTCCAGTGTTCCGCAGCGTTTCATCGGAATTTTATCGGTCATATACGTCACCTGTTGCTCCGGCATCGCATCGACAAGCGGCGTCCGGATCACGGCAGGGGCCAGGGCGTTGACGGTAATGCCAAATTCGGCATATTCCTTACCCTGTACCTTCGCCATACCGATCACCGCAGCCTTCGAAGCGGAGTACGCCAGCATACCCGCATTGCCCTCCTTACCGGCAATAGAGGCGATGTGCAGAATCCGGCCGTAGCGGCGTTCGATCATAAACGGTAGTACGGCTTTTGACGTATAGAAACTACTCATGAAGTTGACTTCGAACACCTTATGCAGATTTTCGCTCGTTACCTCATGGCTTTTTATGTTCGTGACACCCGTAATGCCAACACAGTTGATCAGGCTGTCAATCTGGCCGAAGTGGGCATGTGCGGCCTGAATCGCTTCCGTAACCCGCGCCTCATCGGTGATGTCGATGGCTACCCGGAAAGCGTGTTCACCGTAGCTGCCAAAGTGCTCTTCGAGGGCTGCTCCATTGAAATCCAGGAGCGCTACCTGTGCGCCATCGGCCAGAAATTTCTTCGCTACAGCCAAGCCGATGCCCGAAGCTGCTCCCGTAATCAGAGCAACCTGTCCGCTAAAATCTCCCATTGAAAAGTGATGTTTTCTTGAATGAATAATGTAAAATGTAGAATGGATAATGTGGAGCTGTGACTGGCTGATACGTTTATATAGTCAGTAACGTACCGGCTGGCGTACGCTCATTACACATTGTTCATTAATAATTATACATTTATTTATTAATCAGTAAACCGCTTTTTCTACTGCACGGATACCGTATTTTTCGTCGTTAACGATATCGAGTACACGCTGGTTTAGTTCACGGATATAACTGATGGACGACGGGTCAGGGATGTAGGCAGCTTTGCGGGCAATGCTGTTTCGCAGGACACCCCGGGCCATCAGCAGTTCTTTTTCTGCATAGTGGAACAATTCCATGTTCTGCAGCGAGAAGAAAATCTGCGGCATCACCCGTTCGAATAACTCAAAGGCTTTGGCATCTTCGCCGGAGGTCCGCAGCGTAAAGATTTTTTGCAAAATATCGGCAACGGCAAGCCCCGGCATCACCCCGCGGATACCCACCGGCACCAGTTCGAGCATGTACAAACCACCCCATCCCTCAAAGAGACCGATCCGGTTTTTTGTTTCATGGATAATGCTTTCAAACTTCGGCGCACAAAGCGGTTCCTCCAGTTTCAGGTACTTAAAGTTCGGATTTTCGTCCATCAGCTCTTTAATGAACCCGACACTGATCGATGAACCGCCCGGATTGAAGTCCTGAATCAGGACCGGTGTGTCCGGAATGGATTGTAAAAACTCGGACAGATAGACCTTCAGCGAGGCCTCCGGCAGGCTGAAAATACGGGGTACGGCCAGCGAAATGACATCGGCACCCGCTGCCACGTTGGCCTGTGCGAGCTTGATCGCCACTTTCAGCGACGGATGGTTCGACTGGGCGACGATTTTCAGACGGCCCGCAGCGTGCTCAACGGCAACCCGTACCACCTGTAGTTTTTCTTCGTCGGTCAGTTTGTAAAACTCACTGGCGTAGGCCGGCAGGCACACCGCCTTTATACCACCGTCAATGGCAAAGTCAATCAGATCGCGGAGCGCGGCTTCGTCGATTTCTTCGTTTTCAGTAAAGGGCGTCGGAACGATAGGCACTACGCCGAACAGTTCGTTTTCTACAGTTGTCATAACCTGGCTGGTTCTTGATTTTTGGTAACCACTTTCTTTTGTTGTACTTTATTGTCGACAATCGACAGGATCAATGTCGAGGCTAAAACCAGAATGCCACCGATGATGGCTTGCTGGTTCAGGGTTTCGCCCAGCCAGATGGCTGCAATAGGTAACCCCATGAACGTAATCAGATAATTTGAAATCGCGACCTGGGTAGCATCCAGATTCTTCAGAGCTTTGAAAAACAGGAGCATGGACAGGAAATTGTGAAAGAGCGTGAGGGAAATCATGCCAATCCATGTATTGGTCGTAAAGTCAGGGATACGGCCAAACATCTCGGGTTCGTAGTAAAGCACTAAGGGCGTCAGCAGTATCGACATCACCAGATAGGTGTAAAACACCATTTCGATCTCGGTAAAGCGGTCGGCTACTTTTTTACAGCCAACATTGTAGTAGGCATTGCCCAGGATAGCCAGAAAAATCAGCACGTTTCCCAGCGCGTAGCGCGAACTCAGGTCAACGCGTTTGATGTCGTCGGTGGAGCATAGCGCCACACCGATGATCGCAATCGCAAAGCTGATCCAGCGGGCGGTGTTCATTTTCTCTTTTAGCAGCAGAAAGGCAAATACCGCCGTCACAACCGGCAGAATCATGACCATAATCGCCGCATTACTCGCCAGTGAAAACTGCGTTCCCCAGGTCATCAGCACCTGCGACGGAAAGGCCCCCAGTGCGGCCAGCTGCACAAAAATCAGGGCATCGCTTAGTTTTTTACCCCCTTTCCGGAAATCGCGGACCACAAACGGCCCCAGAAAAATGGTAGCCAGCAACATCGGTGCCCAGACCGTGAAGTACGGCCCGACCTGGTCCTGCGTCAGCTTGATGCTGGTAAAATGGAAGGCCCAGATCAGGTTACAGAAGAACAGGATCGACCACGAAACGATGGATTTTTTCATAATTGGCTGAGTAAGGTCTGACCGGTTGAGAATCGGGCAAGTGCGTCGTAATCCAGTTCAACACCGAGGCCATGCCCCTGCGGCACCAGCGCCGCTCCATCCACAAATTCAATGGGTTGCACAAGCAGGTCGTCGGTCCGGACGAGCTCGCCGAAGAGATCTGACGGAATCGTGCAGTTGATGCTGGCGGCAGCAATGTGCAGGCCCATGGTTTCCGAAATGCCAAGGTCTACCTCCGATCCCCGCCAGCAGGCTTTGTCTTCCAGGTGAGCGATTTCGGCCAGCAGAACGCAGTTATAGGCCGATCCGTTGAAGTTATAGCCATCGACCGCATCGGCCCGCACAAAGGCAATCATGTCGCGGATATCCTGCGTATACGGCAGCGAAATATGCCGGAACATGGGGATACCGAGGGTTTCGCGGAGGTATTTGAAACCGGCCACGTCGGCGTGGAGGATCGGGTCTTCGAGGCCGAGCATAATGTCCTGTTCAACCCCGTCCATGAGCCGGAGCGTCGTTTCTACGTCAGTCCAGCGCTGGTTCGGGTCGAGGAGGATTTTGATGCCGTCGCCGCATTTTTTCTTGATTTCTTCGGTCCACAGGCGTACCGGATCTTCATCCGAGCACTTGAATTTGAACGCTTTGTGGCCTTTCTGCATGGCTTCGTACGCTTTCTGCGCGGCATCTTCCGGTGTCCGGCGACCGGTCCAGCCAAAGCAGTCGATGCGGTCGCGGTAGGCTCCGCCCAGGAGCTGGTGCACCGGTGCCTGCAACAGTTTACCGACAACGTCCAGAACCGCCGTTTCAAACGCTTCGTAGATCCGCTGGTCTTCAACGGGCAACCGGCGCCAGTTTAGTTTCAGGACATCCTGCCCGACAAGCTGCTGCATGGCCTGATGGAGCAACTCACCCGAGGCACTGCGGTAGGTTTCGCCGATGCCGGTCAGTCCGTTCTGAAGCGTCAGTTCAATGATCCACTTCGGTTGGTTGGCAAATTCCGTCCAGCGTTCGCCGGTCAGAAACTTTTGGGCAAAGGCCGCGTCCTTATCGATCACCTCTTCCGAGTTGAGGCTGTTCGGTTTGGCGGGCACAATGACCTGCGTGGCTTTAATGGATTGAATTCGGGTCATGGTTTCGGTTCAATAGCGTCTAACGAATAGGTTTGGGCCAGTTTGCGGATGTCGTAACTGAACGCAATGAACTGCTCTTCCCAATGGGCGGCCGATTCGGCGGTGTATGGGTAAAAGCCATGCGCATTCTGAACGCCTCTGGCACCGGCCGCTACCAGTTTCTCCATCATCGCCGGCGTTTCCGTGGCGTTACTGAGATCGGGAAACAGGTCTTTCATCACGGTCAGGTAGGCCGGAATGCCCGTGAGGTCCATAAACCGGAACGGGCCGGCAAAGGTGATCCAGTAGCCGAGGTCGTTGCGGAGTGAGCGGTCAACGTCTTCAATGGTCGCGTAACCGTTTTCGACGAGGTTGAACGCTTCGCGCAGCATGGCATACATGATTCGGTTGGTAATGAACCCGCGGATGTCCTTTTTGAGTACCGAGGGCTCTTTGCCCCATCGTTCGGCAATGGCTACCATCTTGTAGGCATACTGCACGTCGGATTCATTGCCGCAGATGATCTCCATGAATCGGGTAATGTGTGCCGGTTCGGCCCAGTGGATGCCGAGCACGCGCTCCGGATGCTTTAGCCCCTGCTGGAGGATGGTTACCGGAATGGCCGAGGTATTGCTGCCGATGATGGCTGTTGGCGAAAGAACCGTTTCCAGTCGCTGGTAAACCGATTTTTTCTCCTCTACACTCTCAATGATCGACTCAATCACTACATCAATGCCCGCCAGCTGGCCTACATCGTCGGTGATCGTTAACCGGTCCAGCATCGTTTCGGGCGCATCCGTTAATAAGCCTTCTTCGTTCAGCTGGTTCAGAAAGCCACGTATACGTTCGCGGGCTTCTCCGGCCGTGCTCATTTCCTTAATCAGCGACGTAACCGGATGACCGGCGGCCAGAATACAGGTAGCAATGCTGCTGCCCATCAGGCCAAGTCCGACAGTACCGATGCGCATGGGAGTAATCATAACGTTGAGTAAATTAAGCGTTATCAGGAAGTACGGCGATGGCGTCGATTTCGACCTTAATGCCATCCGAAAGCACCGACTGCACGGTTGTACGGGCGGGCAGTATGCCGCTGAAAAACGAGGCATATGCCGCGTTATACCGGTCAAAATCCTGAATGTTTTCGAGGTGAACCGTGCACTTCACAATGTTATCAATCGTACCGCCTGCCGCTTCCACAATTTTCTGCACGTGGGAGAGGGTGAGCAGGGTTTCTTCTTCAATGGTTCCGTGTATAACCTCACCGGTTTCAAGGTCAAGCGGGCCCTGACCGCTGACGAACAGTAAGTTACCGACCCGGACACCGGATGAGTAGGCACCGGTATTAACGGCTTTAGCGGGATGTTTTATTTCGGTTTTCTGCATGCTTAGTGAGCCAGTTTATCAGACAATGGCCATGTACTGAATGAAGTCAGGAAGTTAACTAAATTGTTTACAGCATGGTCAAGTAAATGTTTACCTTTTTCGGCAGTACCAAGCTGTGGTTCACCGCTGCTCCCGTTACCGGAAATAAACGCAGTCTGTTTAAATACCGTCACGCCCCGGTAGGGTTCGTCATCTTCCCACGCGATATAGCCATTACTGGCCGGTCGCCGGGCCCGTTCCACCCGCTCCATCCATACTTTTTCGGGATAGAGGTGCAGCATCAGGCTGGTTTCGTATTCACACGCATGGCTTAATGCCGGACTTTCCATGGGTGGTGTACCGGCAAACACGTTTCCGGCCAGTTCCCAATAGGTTGCCAGCGCAATAGTTGGCTGGTGGCTTTCGTCAAAGCGTTTACTCAAAAGGGCCAGTGCCTGCTTCACCGGCGTTATGTTTCCGCCGTGTCCGTTCAGCAGAACGATGCGTTTCGCTCCGCTCAGCACCAGCGACTGTACCAGATCAACTATCACTTTTGTATACAAATCCGGTGCTATACTCAGGGTACCGCCAAAATACAGGTGATGATCACTTGATCCGAACGGCAGGGTAGGGCAAAGCAGGATTTTATCAGGTAAAACAGCCTCTGCTTTCTGCGCAATTTTGGTGACAATATCCGTGTCTGTTGACACCGATAAATGTGGCCCGTGCTGTTCAATTGCCCCTAATGGCAGCAAGACAACATGGTCTTTTACATAGTGATTATTATCAGAATATGTAGAGGCAAAAAATAGCATAATTTAATTGACTTGTAGAGACGCAAAATTTTGCGTCTCATTTTTGATATATTAAACTAAACATCAATAATTAATTTGTAAGATAATCCGAAAAAGATACACTAAAAATAAGTACATACTAGTTGCTGTATTTTATTGAAAAAGGGGCATTTGACAATGAGCCGTGGTTACAGGTTTTAGGAAAAATGAGCCCTGGCTACAGGTTTTAGGAAAAATGAGCCGTGTTTACAGGTTTTAGGAAAAAAGAGCCGTGGTTACAGGTTTTAGGAAAAATGAGCCGTGTTTACAGGTTTTGGAAAAATGAGCCGCAAAATATTGCGGCTCTACGACGACGACGACGACAATCATCAATAACCTGTATTCTGTTTCAGGACTGACGTACCATTTACGACGCTCAAATCAATCTGAGCCTGTGGAATAGGGTAAATTTCGTTTTTGCCCTTTTTGAACGTAGCGCCCTTCATGTATGTAAAGTCGTAGCCCGGAATCGAGGTTTCGTGTTTTACATACGCATTCAGGGTGTTGGCCATGTAGCCGGTACCATTGTCCCAGCGGCGGAGGTCAAAGAAGCGGTGGCCTTCCATAGCCAGCTCCAGTTTGCGTTCGAACCGCACGGCTTCACGGGCAAAATCTTTGCCTTTTGTTGTGAACTCGGTCGTATAAAGACCAACCTTGTAATTGGCGGCCGGTTCGTTGGTAAATCCTTTCAGCGGCGCCGTGTTGTCCACGTACTTTTTAACCCAGCCAGTCTGGTTGGCCGCCCGGGCCCGTACCTGGTTAACATACGTCTGCGCCTGTGCCAGACTCCCGATTTCAACTTCACACTCGGCGGCCCACAACAACACGTCGGCAAAGCGGATCATGGTGTAATTGTTTGACGTCCAGCGTGAGAAGGCCGATGTCGTAGCAGCCTGTGCCTGATAATAGATGGTTTTAATCGGGCTATACGGGCCGGCTACCGGTTGTACACGAATCCATGCCTTACCCGGATGAACGCCCCAGTCCAGATACGGGATACCACGGCGGCCGACAGTCCAGTCAAGCCGTGCATCAAGTGTGCCCTGATACGGGGTAAACGGTGCGCTGCTTTCGATATTCTGGTCGTTCGCGATGTCCGAATCGTTGAAGGTGTCAATAAGCGGCAGGCCGGTTGCCGGGTCGGTTTTATACGAGTTCACAAGGCTGAACGACGGCTGGTAGGCTCCGCAGCAGGTAGCCGGACCGCCCATCGGGAAGTTCAGCGCATCGCCGTAGTTGCCGTTCTGGTATGAATCGGCCACCGACATCTGCACCGCAAACACGGATTCCGGTCCGTTTTTCTTCGACGGGTTGAAGTTATCGGCGTAGTTGGTCAGTGCATATTTAGCACCCGAAGCCGTAACCCCATTGGCGATGATATCGGTCAGCACCGCCTTTGCTTCCGTGTATTTGTCCTGAAACATATACGTTTTGGCGAGGAATGCCTTGGCTGCCCAGCTGTTTGCCCTGCCGACTTCAGTTTTAGTAGCGCTCAGGTTATCGGCCGCAAATTTAAAATCGGCTTCGAGCTTAGCCCACGGCGAAGTCGAATTAGCCACGTTGTAATTGCCGTTGGCATAACTCACGGTCTCGTCCAGATACGGGATATTTTCCCACATTTTTGCGGCTTCGAAGTGGTACACCGCCCGCAGGAATGTCGCTTCAGCCTTAATCTGTTTGGCTTCATCGGCGGTCAGGGACGGGTCAGCCGTCTGTGCCAGTACGCGCAGAACGTCATTCGCCCGCTGCACACCGGCATACAGTACCATCCACTTGTTGTTGAACGGTGCCATTGAGGCATCGTAGTTGTAGCTTTCAACGGCTTCCATCGGTGGCAGGGCCGACGCCTGGGTGCCGGTATGGGCGTCATCAGACGTTACCCCACCGAAAATCCAGTTGCTGACGCCGACAAAATAGTAAGTGGTGTTCGGAACGCCCCAGCCGTCGAGGAGGGAGTAGGCACCGGTCAGCAGGCCTTTCACACCGGCTTTGTTGGCCAGCGTACTTTCGCTGGTCGAACCGAGGGCACCGATTTCGAGGTATTCCTTGTTGCAGGCGTTGGTTGCCGTGATTAATACCAGGCAACTTGCCAGGAGTCGAAGAGAGAGTCTTTTCATGATTGGCAATGTGTTAGGTATTGTTAGAATGAAAGATTTAAGCCGAGGATGAAGTTTTTCTGGTTGTTCGGGTAGTTGGCGTAATCAACACCGAACGCTGAACTGTTACCGCTGATTTCAGGGTCAAGACCGCTGTATTTTGTCAGGGTGAACAGGTTTGCGCCCTGTGCGTAGACCCGCAGCTTGTTTATGCCCAATCGTTTCAGCGTCGACGGGCTTACGGTGTAGCCGATCACCAGCGAACGCATTTTCAGGAATGAGCCGTCTTCGACATAGAAGGAGTTCGATACCCCCGACGAGCTGAATGAGCCGGTTGACTCAATTTTCGGAATTGACGAACCGGTGTTGGTCGGGCTCCACGCGTTCAGGAGATCGTTACTTTTAGCACCTACGTAAGTACTGAAGAAGTGCGTAAACGATTTAATCGTGTTGTAGATTTCGTTGCCCTGCGAACCAAACAGCGTTGTCGAAAAGTCAAAGTTCCGGTACGTCACGCCAAGGTTCAGACCGTAGGTGAAATCGGGGTTCGGGTTGCCGAGGAACGTCCGGTCAGCCGCTGAGATCTGGCCGTCGCCGTTCACGTCCTGGTATTTAAAGCGGCCTGGAGCGGCACCGCTCTGTGTTGGTGAGGTAGAAACATCGGCATCGCTCTGGAACAGGCCAAGCACTTTGTAGCCAAAGAACGAACTCACCGGCTGACCAACCTGATTGCGGATAACCGTACCGAGGTTCTGCGTATTAGCCGCGTCGAAATAGCCCGGGTTCGGAATATTCACAACTTCGTTTTTATAGGTCGTGATGTTAGCGCCGATTGTGAATTTCAGATCGTTATTAACGGTGCCTCTATACGTAGCTGCCAGGTCAACCCCTTTGTTCTGAATATCGCCGATGTTTACGGTTGGGGCCGTGGCGCCGCCCGCCGATGCCGGCAATGGTTGGGTGAAGAGCAGCCCGTTGATCGACTTCTTGTAATATTCCAGGGAGATGTCGAGTTTGTTGTTCAGGATGCTGGCGTCGAACCCGATGTTGGTAACAATGTTTTCTTCCCAGCCTGTGTTCGGGTTACCGATGCTGATCTGCGCAAAACCCTGCGATAATTTGGCCGCGCCGGTAATGTCGTAATAGGCATTGGCAAAGTTACCGCCGAAGAGCGTGAAGGCGTTGGCCGGACTCACGTTGTTCTGTGAACCCAGTACCCCGTAGCTACCCCGGATTTTCAGGTCGTTCAGCCAGGTAACGTTTTTCATGAACTCTTCGCCCGTTACGCGCCAGCCCGCTGAGAATGAAGGAAAAACACCATACCGGCGATTGGCACCGAAGCGGGATGAACCATCACGGCGGACGGTTACGCCCAGCAGGTATTTGTCGTCGAATGAGTAGTCGGCACGGCCGAACACCGAGAACAGCGTGTTGTTATAGGCGCTGCTGGCGTTGGTAATATTGGTCGTACCGTTTGACAGACTCAGGTAATCGAAACTGGTTGAGAACAAGCCGCTGGATGATCCTGTCAGAAAGCGGCCGTAGTTGCGGATAGCTTCCGAACCGGCAATGACTTTCAGATTATGCTTGCCGAAGGTATTCAGATACGTCAGCGTATTTGTCCACATCGTGGTACTGTTATACAGGGCTGATTCGGCAAACGAGTTCGGGTTTGTGTTGCCTTCCGAGTTGTTATACGGCGTGAAGGTGAAGTTTGTATAATATTGGTTATCAATGGTTCCGCCAATGCTCGTACGGGCCGTAAAGTGCTTCAGGAAATCAACTTCCGCAAAGATATTCCCCACAATATCCCATGTATTGCTCTTATTGTTTACCGTATTTTTCTGCACGGCAACCGGGTTAGAGGAACTACCCAGCTCAGGGCCTGTAAATGTTCCGCCGTAGTTGCCCTTGATGTCGTACACCGGAATAACCGGCATGTTCCGGTACGTCCACGCAATCGGGTTACCGCTGCTAAGGTTATCGAAACCCGGATTCTGCTTGTAGAAAACATACATGTTTTCACCCACCCGGACATTGTTTTTCACCTTAAACTGGGTATTGACGCGGGCTGAGTAGCGTTTCAGGTAGGATTCAATCATTGTCCCCTGCTGGTTGAAATAACCCAGCGAAACCAGGTAGTTCGACTTATCCGTACCGCCGCTGGCTGTCAGGTTATGGTTGGTCATCGGGGCCGTTTTAAAGAGCTCATGGAACCAGTCGGTACCGGATTTATTCAGGGCCTGAATCAGGTAGTTACTGGCCGGATTGGCGGCATCGAAATTGTATTTTGACGGGTCAACAGCTGCGCTGCCGGCATTGCCGACACCGGTTGCTCCGGGACCACGGTAGGAGAAATCAGGAATACCGTTCTGGAACAGACTCGTGTTAGGATAAGCCTGTTTTGTCAGTGTCGCAAAGTTCTGCGAGTTCAGCAGGTTGAACACATTGCCTTTCAGCGGCTGCTGACTGCCATAATAAGCATCGTAGGTGATAACCGGTGCCCCTGACTTGCCTTTTTTCGTCGTTACGATAATTACGCCGTTAGAGCCCCGAACCCCGTAAATGGAGGCGGCACCGGCATCTTTCAGGACCTGCATCGATTCAATATCGTCGGCGCTGACATCGTTCAGTTCGGCCTGTACACCATCCACCAGCACCAGTGGCTGGGCATTACCAAACGAGCTGATACCACGGATAAAGATGTTGCTCGGGCTGCCGGGAGCCCCAGAACTGATAACGTTTACCCCTGCGGCCTGCCCCTGAAGGGCCTGTACTGCCGAACCGGCCGGAATGGATTTAAGGGCTTTCATGTCGACAATTGACACGGAACCGGTAATATCTTTCTTACGCTCGGATGAGTAGCCGGTAATGACCACTTCACTGAGAGACGTAACGGAAGGTGTCAGAACAACGGAGATAGTTGTCTGATTACCAACGGGAATTTCCTGTGTTACATACCCGATGTAGGACACAATCAGGGTTGCGCCGGGCGCGGCGTTGATCGTAAACGTTCCGTCTGCGTTGGTTGACGTGCCGTTTGTCGTATTGCCTTTCAGCAGGATCGAGGCTCCGGCAATCGGTTGCTGATCGTCGGCAGCAGTGACTTTCCCTTTGACGGGTGTCTGCGCCCATACCATGACGGACGTAAGCATGCAAAGGAGCAGCATGCAGACCTTTTCTTTTGGAAGGAGTAAAGAGCGAATCATGATCTATTAAGTTGAAAAAAAACAGTTACGCTTTGTCTGTACTGGTACTAAATACCTACCTCCTCGATCAACCGGAAAAAAGAAATCTATCGGAATTGTGCAGCCATAAATCACCCGTTAACCGGTATAAATACCGGTCCGGAATCGGACGGAAAAAGCTTTTCATTTGCCGGAAAAAGACTCCGGAAAAAAGCGTTTACCATTCATATAGTACACGCAGATTCAGAATACGCCGAAAGGCATTTTTACTTCTGAACAGACCGGCTTAGAAGTGCATGCGGTCAGCAGTCATCAAATCTTTCATAAAGTATTGAGTTTTTCAGAGGGCAACAAATTATTGCCGTTGAATATGTTTACAAAGAAAAGGTTATTATGTAAACAAAGTCAAATGCGCAGCAATATTTTTTTCAGAAAAGGTCAAAAAAGTGTCAGAAGGCAGCGTGCTGGTACAGACAGATAAACAAAAACCCTGACACAGCTTAGGGCTTTGTGTCAGGGCGGGAGTTAGTATGTGCCGGAAAGCCAGATAAAACAGTGGCGTTAATTTCCGCTATTATGACCTAAGTAAGCAGAATCAGATTAGATTTAGCCAGAGAGCAAAGGGTTGTATGTCAATGACTTATTCACTCAATCGCACAGTCACTAATTCGCTCAATTACTTATATGTATATGTGGTAACTGGAAAAATGGACAGGTTATTGATTATGAAACAGTTGTAAATACAGGGCTCATTGGTCTTCGAGCTCAAGTACGGCGACTTCGCCACGGATCAGATGGCGTGACAGTGTTTCTTCAGCCAGTTTAAGGTCACGGTTTTGTAGGGCTTTCAGTAATTGCCGGTGTTCCTGGTCCGTGAGTTCGTAGTCATCCATGTGGATCTGCGTTTTACCGAGTTTCTGGTGAAACAACGGAATGTTGCTGAGCTCGTATAAATCCTTAAGCTTGTCGTTCTGAGCGCAATCAATGATTGTTTCGTGAAACTTGACATCTGCCTCACAGGCACCGCCGAAGTAACCCCGTTCGACCATTGATGAGAAATCATTACAGATCTCTTCCAGCCGTTCCAGTCCTTTTTCGTCAATTTTCTGAATGGCTAGCCTGATTGCGCCGAGTTCCAGTACTTCCCGTAACTCCCTGATCTGCCGGATATCATCTGCGGACATGGACTTTACAAAGTAGCCGCCTTTTTCACCGGTTACAATCAGTTGTTCACCCAGCAGGCGGGTCAGGGCCTCACGGACGGCCATACGGTTTACTTCCAGCCGTTTAGCCCAGATGTCTTCCTTCAGGCGGGTACCTGCTCCAAGCTGGTTTGACAGTATTTTGCGACGAAGTTCTATATAAACTTTATTTGCCAGTGAATCAACCTTCATTTTGTAGTCAAAAAATGTGTGAAAATGTAAACAATTTTTAGCTATCTTTGTAAAGGTAAAATTAATTACATAAAAAAACACATCATAGCTGCTTATACTACTATAAATTCTAAAGTTTTTATCAACGTTCAATCTAATCATCCGGAATGACGCATTTCGTGTATAACCGACGGAATTTTGTTAAACGTGCAGCGATGGGCAGTCTGGTGCTCGGGGCTGCTTTACCGGCGATGGCCGCCCAAAAAACAACAGCTACCGGCAAACGGGTCGGGATCATCGGCCTCGATACCTCACACAGTACCGCCTTCACCAAAGCCTTAAACAGCCCTGATGCCAGCCCTGACTTTATGGGCTACAAAATTGTGGCTGCGTACCCTTACGGAAGCAAAGATATTGAAAGCAGTACCAAACGGATTCCGGGGTATACGGACGAAGTAAAAAAGCTGAACGTCGAAATCGTTGACTCCATCAGTGACCTGCTGAAAAAAGTTGACGTGGTGATGCTCGAAACCAACGATGGGCGGCTGCACCTCGAACAGGCTTTGCTGGTGTTGAAAGCCGGTAAGCGGTTGTTTATCGACAAACCAATTGCCGCTTCGTTGCCGGACACCATTGCCATTTTTGAGGCCTCGCGTAAATACAATATTCCGATCTTCTCGGCATCGTCGCTCCGCCATATAAAAGGTATTGAAAAAGTAGACCGGAAAACGGTGGTCGGCGCGGACACGTTCAGTCCGGCAGTGCTGGAAAAAACGCACCCTGATTTGTTCTGGTACGGTATTCATGGCGTCGAAACGCTGTACACCGTCATGGGTACAGGCTGCAAACAGGTTGTCCGGGTGCACAACGACGGGACCGACATCGTGATCGGGACGTGGGCTGACGGCCGCGTCGGCACATTCCGCGGCACCCGCACAGGCAAGCACGATTACGGCGGCACGGTATACACGCAGAACGGCAACATTGTGCTCGGCCCGTACGGCGGCTACGAACCCCTGCTGAAAGATATTGTCCATTACTTCGAAACCGGTGAAGTGCCGGTTACCCCCGAAGAAACCCTCGAAATTTTTGCCTTTATGGAAGCCGCCGACGAAAGCAAACGCCGCGGCGGCGCTCCGGTCACCCTTGCCAGTGTTATGAAAAAATAAAGAGCGATAGAGTGAAAGTGTGAAAGAGCGAAGCCTCCTGCCACTCTTTTACTCTATCGCTCTTTCACTCTTTAAAATAGCTATCACTCATTAAAATATGCCTGCTCAACCTGTTTCCCGCCGTGAGTTCATTAAGCGGAACTCCCTCTCAGGACTGGGGGCTGTGCTAGCCCCGTCCCTGCTGACCCATGCGGCACCGGCGGCCCCTGACCGGCCGACGGTTGCTGTCTCACATTCGCTGGCTGAGCCACCGGCTTTGCTGGGCGGTAAGCCAATCCGGAGTAAAGAATGGCCCGCATGGCCCGTCTGGAAGCCCGAAACCGATGAGAAACGGTTGCTGGAGGTTATCCGCAGCGGTGTCTGGTCGCGGGCCAGTGTGGTTACGGAGTTTGAAAATGAATGGGCCAAAACCGTCGGGGCGAAGCGCTCGCTGGCAGTCGTGAACGGTACAAACGCCCTGATTACGGCCCTGGCGCAACTGGATATCCGGGGCGGCGACGAGGTGCTGGTGCCGCCGTATACCTTTATCGGTACCGTGGCGCCGATTCTTGCCAACGGGGCCATGCCGGTGTTTGTCGATATTGATCCGGCCACGTTTCAAATTGATCCGGCCAACATTGAGGCGAAAATAACGCCCCGGACAAAGGCGATTATTCCGGTTCATATCCTCGGTTTGCCCGCTGACATGCCGGCCATCCTGGCCATCGCCAAAAAGCATAAACTGGCCGTTATCGAAGATGCCTGTCAGGCACACATGGCCGAAATCAACCACCAGAAAGTCGGTACGTTCGGGGATGCGGGGTGTTTCAGCTTTCAGAATTCGAAAAATCTGGCCATCGGTGAGGCCGGGGCCATTGTCAGCAACAACGACCTCTTTATGGACCGCTGCTTTTCGTACCACAACTACGGCAATCCCTATGGCATGGCTTCGGGAGTGATCGGCGCGGGAACGATTATGCAGGGTAACAAACAGCGGATCACCGAATATCAGGCCGCTATCGGGCTGGCCCAGCTGAAACGCCTGGATGCCGAAACGACGCTGCGGAATGAGAACGCGGCTTACCTCAAAGCAAAGATTGAGAAAATCCCGGGCGTCGTACCCTACAAGCTGTACGATCATGTGACCCGGGCGGCGTTTCACCTGTTCCCGTTCCGGTACAAAAAGGAAGCCTTTAAAGGGTTGTCGCGGGACACATTCCTCAAAGCACTGACCGCTGAGGGCATTCCCTGCTCAAAAGGATACGCTACGCTGAACAACATGCCGTATCTCAACGACGCTTTCCAGTCGAAAAACTACCGGAAAATGTACCCGAAAAACACGCTGGATTTTAACCGGTATGTTGCGCAGAATCATTGCCCGGAAAACGACCGTATCTGCAACGAAGAAGCTGTCTGGTTTACCCAGAACATGCTGCTGGGCACACGCGCCGACATGGACGAAATTGCCAATGCCATCGAAAAGATCTACAATCACGCGGATAAACTCGCCGGTCTCAAATGAAAAAACTGCTTTGGCTTGTCGTCGTACTGGCTTGTTCACCGGTCATGGCCAAAGGCTGGAAGGCGGGTGTGGCCAGGGTGGTGATTACCCCTGACAGCCCCATCTGGCAGGCGGGCTATGCGTCGCGTACCCATGCCTCGGAAGGCAAACTGCACGATTTATGGGCAAAGGCACTGGCCCTTGAAGATGAAAACGGCAGGCGGGTAGTTTTGGTGACCACCGATATGCTGGGCTTCCCGAAAGCAATGTCGGACCGGATTCGGGAGCAGCTGAAAAAACAAACCGGTCTCGACAAAAGCCAGATTATCCTGAACAGCTCACACACGCATTCAGGACCGGTGCTGTACGATGCCTTGCAGGACATTTATCCGCTCAGCGAAGCCGGCCAGAAAACGATTGATGCCTACTCCCGTAAGCTGGAAACGACGATTGTGAGGCTGGTTGCCAACGCCATTGCCGACCTCGAACCGGCTGACATCTTTGCGCAGAACGGTGTCACGCGGTTTCAGGTGAACCGCCGGAATAACAAGGAGGGGGCGTTGCGGGAACAAACCGAACTGAAAGGTCCCAACGATTATGCCGTTCCGGTAATCAAGGTTGTAACGGCTACCGGCAAGCTGAAGGCCATTACGTTCGGTTATGCCTGTCACCCGACCGTGCTGGACCTGTATCAGCTGTCGGGCGATTATCCGGGGTTTGCCCAGCTTGAGCTCGAAAAAACGTTTCCGGGCACAATCGCTCTGTTTTTTCAGGGGGGAGCCGGTGACCAGAATCCCTTGCCGCGCCGGACGGTTCCGCTGGCCAGGCAGTATGGCCGTGAGCTGGCCGCGGCCGTGGAGCGCGTACTCGAAGAGCCGATGCGCCCGCTGGCAGCCCAAGCCAGAACGGCCTATATTGAAATCGACCTGCCGTTATCAGCACCCCCAACGGAAGCCGATCTGAAAAAAACGCAGCAGGATGAAGCGCCCTACATGCGGCGGTGGGCCACCCGCCTGCTTAGTGAAAAACAGCAGGGAAAGCCGTTCCGGTCCTCATACCCGTACCCGATGCAGCTCTGGAAACTGGGCGATCAGCCGATTTTCAGCTTCGGCGGTGAACTGGTAATTGAGTATACCCTTACCTGCAAACAGCGCTTCGGACAGGACGTGTTTGTGATGGGCTATTGCAACGATGTGATGGGTTATATCCCGTCGGCAACCATTCTGAAAGAGGGGGGCTACGAAGGCGCTTCCTCACAAATGGTTTACGGCCTGCCATCCATCTGGGATGCCCGCGTACCCGATCTTATTCAACAGGAAATCACCCGTCTGGCCGCGCAGGTTGGTCTGGAGGGGAAGTGATGCCGTTATACCCTTAAACGAAAATGACCCTGATCAACGCTACTGACATACTTGCTTCCTCATTAACGGCCACGCCCTGTTATTCGGGGTTTCCGCTGGCGCACGATACCTATAATGCCATCACGGCAGCCAGCGACGGCCGGATTTATTACGTCCTCTGCTCGGAATCGTATGATACCGGCGGGCAGATGTATGCCTACAATCCGGTCACTGATCAGACGGAATGGCTTGCTGATCTGACCGACATCTGCGGAGAAAAGGAGGCCAATGCCATCCCGCAGGGGAAAAGCCATGTGCGATTCTATGAACATGCCGGTAAGCTGTATTTTGCCACCCATATCGGGGTGTACGAGATGATCGACGGCATGGAGCGCTTGCCCGTTACGGCGCCGGACGGCAAACAACTGTATCCGGGCGGGCATTTTCTGGCTTATGACCTGGATACCAGAACGGTGGAAGACCTGGCCATTGCACCGGAAGGGGAAGGAATTCTGACCATGACCATCGACCGCGAACGGGGCCATCTGTACGGGATTACGTGGCCGCTCGGCTATTTCATTCATCTGGATCTGAACACGCGGGTACTGAAAACCGTAGGGCTGGTTTCGGCCAGAGGCGAAGCCGGAATACCGGGTGATGATTACCGGGTATTATGCCGGTCGATGCTCGTTGACCCGCGTGACGGTTCGGTGTATTTCTCCACGGCAGAGGGCGATGTATTTACGTATCACCCTGACAGGGAAGGGCTTAATAAGCTGGAGAGCGTTGATTTACGGCTTGATTATTTCGGGAAATACGACCCGACGCATCCGGGGAGCATGGGCTACAACTGGCGGAAAATTTTCTGGTATGCGCCCGAACAGGTGGCTTATGGGATTCATGGTAATTCAGGGTATCTGTTCCGGTTCGATCCGGCGAAACAAACCATCGAACTGGTGGAGCGGCTGACCTCGGAGCCCTCGCGGAGGAGCGGGATGTTTGACCAGTTCAGCTATGGTTATCTCGGGTTTCAGCCAGGGCCGGACGGCGAAACCATTTACTACCTGACCGGCGGCCCCGTTTATGTCGATGGTAAACGGCTGAAAGGCGCGGATCAGATTGCCAAAGGTGCGGCGAAAGGGCTGGAGAACCTGCATCTGATCACGTTCCATATCCCGACCCGTCGCTATATCGATCACGGGCCGGTCTTTTATCCGGATGGCAGCCGGCCTACCTACGTAAACTCCATTGCCATCGGCAACGATGGTACCGTGTATACCCTCGCCCGATTTGTGCACGAGGGGCATGAAATTCAGGATCTTATCCGGATTGACCGGCCGATGGTGTGAGGCAATGAATAGTGGTGGCACGACTAGGCGTCCCCGACTGGGCGTCCCCGACCGCCAGGCGGCCCTGTTAGAGTGGTGCCACCACTATCACCCACAGGGACATCCGTACTTCGATTAGTCTGAAACCAATACAACAACGTAGCTTATAACCTGAATCGTAAATGAAAAAAGTCCTGCTTTTGTCATTGCTGACGGGCATCAGCTTGTCATGCGCGACCTATACCGACCCGCTGACGCCCGACGAAGCATTAAAACGCTTTACCCTGCGTGATGACCGGCTGACGGTGGATATTTTCGCGACGGAGCCACAGGTGCTCGACCCTGTGGACATGGTGTTTGATGAAAACGGCGATGCCTACGTTGTGGAAATGCCGGACTACCCGTCGAAACCCGAAGGCGGCACCCTGAACGGGGCTATCCGGCTGTTGCGGGATACGGACAACGATGGCCGCATCGACGCCATGACCGTCTTTGCCGACAAGCTCTCGGAAGCCACCAGTATTTTGCCCTGGGAGGGGGGGGTGCTCGTGGCGGCGGCACCGCACATCTATTTCATGAAAGACACCACCGGCGACCATCGGGCCGATGTACGGGAAATTCTTTTTTCGGGCTTTTTTGCCAACAACTCCGAGGCCCAGATTACCAACCTGCACTATGGCATCGACAACTGGATTTATGCCTCGAACTGTGGCCAGGCCGGTGAAATTACCTATACCCGCGATCCGAAGGCTAAACCGGTGTCAGTAAAAGGGGGCGATTTCCGGTTCCGGCTGGATCGGGGGCAGTTCGAAATCGAATCAAGTTCGGGGCAGTTCGGCATGGCCATCGACGATTGGGGAAACCGGTTTTTTACCGAAAACTCCCTGCATGCCCAGTATGCACCGATTCCGGCCCGCTACCTGTTCCGGCACGGATTTCTGCCTTCCTACGATGTTGCTCAGAATATCTCGGACCATGATCCGGAGGTGTTTCAGGAAACCCGGCCGCCATACTGGCGCAAGGAGCGGACAATCCGCCGGAACCAGCAATTCGAGGACGCTGGTCTTGATCGCCACGAATACGCCGAAGACCATTTTACGGGTGCCTCGGGCGGTACCTACTACGGTGGAACCCTGCTGCCAAAAGAATACCGGGGCGCCCTTTTCACGGGTGAAGTAGCCGGCAACCTGATCCACCGCGATGTGCTGGTGCCGGCCAAAGACAGCCCGACATTTATCGCGCAACGTGGTGAAAACGAGAAGGCACAGGAATTTCTGTATGCAAAAGACCCGTGGTTCCGGCCTGCTCAGTTATCGGTGGGGCCAAACGGCGTGCTGTATGTGATTGACATGTATCGCCAGCATATCGAAACGCCGACGGCCATTCCGGAAGACCTGAAAAAAGACATGGATTTTTTCAATGGCAACAAGCTGGGCCGTATTTACCGCATCATTCCGAAAAACACCCGGATCGAAACCGCCCGGCCGGATCTTCGGGCCAAAACACCGGCCGGACTGGTGGCACTTCTGGGGCATCCGGAGCAATGGTGGCGGTTGCAGGCCCAGCGCCTGCTGCTCGAAAAGGGTGATAAAAGCGTGATTCCGGCGGTCAAAACGGTATTCCTGACCCATTCGGATGCCCGCGCCAGACTACATGCTTTTTTTGTGCTGGAGGGCCTGAATGCCCTGGATGACCGTATTATCGGCAAGGCTATGCAGGATAAACAGCCGGATATCCGTCGGTATGGCCTACAGCAGGCGGAAAGCAGACCGGCGTTTCTGCCGCAGATTATTGCGTTAACCGATGATCCTTCCGTGCATGTGGCTTATCAGGCGTGCCTGAGTCTGGGTGAATTTCCGGAAGCCGTAACCCGCCAGCCAATGGCGCGTGTGCTGGCGAAACATGCCGGTGATAAATGGTTCAGAATGGCTGTGTTAAGCTCACCAGCCGGATCATCATCTGCCTTTATCAGGCAACTGCAGCAGGATGGTTTTCTGAACCGGTTGTCAGCGGAAAAGCAGACGTTTCTGAAGGAATACGGGCATGTGACCGGCGCACGGAATCAGGGGGGAGAGGCCGTTCAGTTGCTGACACAATGGGAAGGTAACAAGCCGGTATATGCCGCTTTGCTGAAAGGCGTCACGGCGGGGTTGAAAAAAGCTGAACTGATGCCGGATGTTGCGCTGAAAGCCCGCCTGTCTGCCCTGATGGAACAGGCAGATTCTGTAACTAAAGAGAATATCAAGGCTGTGCTGACGAAAGAGCCTGATCCTAAACAGTAAAACGGGCGGTTGCCTTGCACGGTGTTTATGACCTGTATTTCCGTATCATGAAACGACGAAACTTTATCCTGACGGCCATTTCAATGCCTCTGACGGGGCTTTTGGTGAGTAGCTGTCAGTCAAAAACGACTTCTGAGGCAAGCGGCGCACAGAAAGAAACAGATTACTGCTCCGACTTTTCGGAGGTTCCGGAAAACGACCTGAAAACCCGGAAAAAACTGGGTTACGTCGAGAAATCGCCTATGGCAGAGTCAAAATGCGGTAACTGCAATCTCTGGTTGCCGCCCAAAGACGGAAAGCCGTGCGGAGGATGTCTGCTCTTCAAGGGGCCGGTCCGGACGGAGGGGTACTGTACCTACTGGGCACCGCAGCAAACATAAATCAGAACACTAACTCAGCCTTTTTCTCAACCGTTACATGGCAAACGACCTTATCCGTTCCGCTGACAATTCACGGCGTGACTTCATTAAAAAAACACTGGCAGGTTCTGCCGCACTGACTATTGGCGGGGTGTTACCCGGCTTTACCCCAAAGAGCTATGCCCGTATTCTCGGGGCTAACGAAAAAGTCCGGCTGGGCTTTATGGGCGTCAACAGCCGTGGTCTGGCGCTGGCCGGTAATTTTGCTCTGCAACCCAACTGCGATGTCGTGACGATTTCGGATGTGGATACGCGGGCGGCGGAAAAATGCATTAATGCCGTGTCGAAAATCTCGGGGGCCAAACCAAAAAATACGCCTGACTTCCGTAAAGCGCTGGACGATAAGGATATGGATGGGCTCGTCGTGGCGGCACCCGATCACTGGCATGCCCCGGCGGCGATTCTGGCCTCAAAAGCCGGCAAACACGTTTACCTCGAAAAACCCTGCTCACACAACCCGAATGAGGGGGAACTGCTGGTGGCTGTCCAGAAGAAATACAAAAATGTAATCCAGATGGGCAACCAGCGCCGGTCGTGGCCGAACGTGAAGCAAGCTATCAAGGAGATTCACGACGGCGTAATTGGCCGGCCGTATTTCGCCAAAGGCTGGTATACCAACAACCGGGCGTCCATCGGGGTCGGTAAGCAGATGGCGGTTCCGTCGTGGCTGAATTATGATCTGTGGCAGGGACCGGCACCGCGCCGTGGCTATAAAGACAATGTCATTCACTACAACTGGCACTGGTTCTGGCACTGGGGTACGGGTGAGGCGCTGAACAACGGCACCCACATGCTCGACCTGATGCGCTGGGGGATGCAGGCCGAATACCCGACCCGCGTCAGTTCGTCCGGCGGCCGCTACCGCTACCAGGACGACTGGGAGGCGCCGGATACGCAGGTGATTAACCTCGAATTTCCGGACAACAAATTCATGACCTGGGAGGGCCGCAGCTGCAACAGCCGGAACGTGGAAGGCAGCAGCGTCGGGGTATCGTTCTACGGTGAAAAAGGTACGCTGGAGTACGGTGGCGGCAACGCCTACAAAATCTACGACCTGGATAACAAGCTGGTTAAGGACGTGAAAAATGACCTGCCGATTGACCCGCGCAACAAAATGGACCCGTCTCAGGCACTCGACGCGACCCACTTCCAGAACTTTATTTCGGCTATCAAAAACGGAACGGCTCTGGCTTCAGACATCATGAGTGGCCACCAGAGTACGCTCCTCTGCCAGCTGGGCAATATCGCCCTGCGCTCCGAAAGCATTCTGGACATTGACCCTAAAACCGGCCGCATCAAAAACAACAAGGCTGCCCAGAAGTTCTGGAGCCGCGAATACGAAAAAGGCTGGGAGCCAACGGTATAGCTTTTGTATGCCACATAGCCACATAAATAATTGAGTGAATTAGTGAATGTGCGATTGAGTGAATAAGCTGCTGCAATATGGTAGTTTGTTTTGCGGTAAACGCTGATCTGATTACTAAAGTGTTTTAAAAAAACTTTGTTTTCCTATGTGGCTATGTGGTAAATCACAATTTTATTACGTCTCAGCCAGTAAATCAACGCAATGAAAATGAGTGCAGTCGCAATTGACGTGAGCAGCCTGTCGAGGCGCGAAACCAATATGTCGATCTTTCTGATCGGGGTGATGTTTTTCATTTTTGGTTTCATTTCATGGGTCAACTCCATTCTGATCCCCTATTTCAAAATCGCCTGCGAACTGACAAGCTTTCAGGCTTATCTGGTCGCCTTCGCGTTCTACATTGCCTACTTCATCATGTCGGTACCGGCCTCATACATGCTCCGGACACAGGGGTTTAAAAAGGGGATGATGTTTGGATTCTGGTTCATGGCTCTGGGTGCGTTTATTTTTATACCGGCGGCCATGACCCGAACCTACGGCATTTTTCTGGCCGGGCTATTTACGATCGGCATCGGACTGGCGATTCTGCAAACGGCGGCTAACCCCTACATCACCATTCTGGGCCCGAAAGAACGCGGGGCGCAGCGGATCAGCATGATGGGTATCTGCAACAAGGCCGCCGGGATACTGTCGCCCCTGATTTTTGCGGCCGTTATCCTGCGGCCGACCGATACCGATCTGTTTGCGCAGCTGGGCACCATGAACGCGACCGAAAAAGCTGCCGCGCTGGATGAGCTCGTTCGCCGGGTGATTCCGCCGTACACGGTGCTGGGCACGTTTCTGTTTGTGCTGGGGTATGTGGTGTACCGCTCGCCGTTGCCCGAAATCAATACCGAACACGAGACGCCGGAGGTTGCTTCGGCCAATGCGGGCAAAAAAAGCATTTTTGATTTTCCACACCTGATTCTGGGTGCGGTGGCGATTTTCCTGCATGTGGGTACGCAGGTCATTGCCATTGATACCGTGATCGGCTATGCCAATTCGATGGGCATTGACCTGCTGAAAGCTAAAACGTTTCCGTCGTATACGCTGACCTGCACCATCTGCGGCTACCTGATCGGCATTATCATTATCCCGCGGTATGTGAGTCAGGTAAATGCGCTGCGGTTTTGTACGGTGCTGGGTACAATCTTTACCCTGCTGATCATTAATACGAAAGGGACCATAACGTTCCTGGGGCATACCGCTGACATATCAATCTGGTTTGTGGTGCTGCTCGGCCTGGCAAATTCGCTGGTGTGGGCCGGTATCTGGCCGCTCGCCCTCGACGGACTGGGCCGATATACCAAACTTGGTGCCTCTATTCTGATCATGGGCCTGTGCGGGAACGCCATTATGCCGCTGTTCTACGGTTATTTCGCCGATGCCTACGATGTCCGGACGGCCTACTGGGTGCTCTTCCCGTGCTACCTGTATCTGGTTTATTACGCGGCTTATGGCCATAAAGTAAAGCGGTGGGGGCTGGCATGAGAACAGTTATTACCAACGGCACTGTCCTGACCCCTTACCGGACCATCAAAAACGGGTCGGTGGTTATCGAGGCGGGCAAAATTACCGGCGTCCATGCCGGACCGGTTGACGTACCCGACGCTACTGTGATTGATGCGGGCGGGCAGTACATCGCTCCGGGCTTTATCGACATTCACGTACATGGCGGCGGCGGGCATGATTTCATGGATGGAACTGAAGAGGCATTTTTAGCCATCGCCAAAACCCATGCCCGCTACGGTACGACGGCGTTAGTGCCTACCACCCTGACCGCCGAAAAGGAGGATTTGCTGCACACGCTGGCTATTTACGAGCGGGCAAACCGGAACAATACCGAAGGGGCGGCTTTTCTGGGCATACACCTCGAAGGACCGTATTTCGCCCTGTCGCAGCGGGGTGCGCAGGATCCGCGCTATATCCGCAATCCTGATCCGGCGGAATATGAGGAAATACTGGCCAACTCATCGTCAATTAGGCGCTGGAGTGCGGCGCCGGAGCTGGCGGGAGCTATTCCGTTTGGCCGGCGGCTGCGTGAAAAAGGCATTCTGGCCGCCATTGCCCATACCGATGCCGTTTACGACGATGTAGTAGAGGCCTTCGAAAACGGTTATTCGCTGGTAACACACCTGTATTCGGCTATGTCGGGGGTGACGCGTAAACAGGCGTTCCGGTATGCAGGAGTGATTGAAAGCGCCTACCTGCTTGACCTTGATGTTGAAATCATCGGCGATGGCATTCACCTGCCCGCGCCGCTGCTCAAACTGGTCTACAAAATTAAAGGTCCGGACCGTACGGCCCTGATCACCGATGCGATGCGCGGGGCGGCTATGCCTGAAGGTGAGAGCATCCTCGGCTCCCTGAAAAACGGGCTGAACGTGATCATAGAAGACGGGGTCGCCAAACTGCCCGACCGCAGTTCGTTTGCCGGTAGCGTGGCTACCTTCGACCGGCTGGTGCGAAATATGGTGACTATGGCCGATGTGCCGTTGCCTGATGCCGTACGCATGGCCAGCACAACACCGGCCCGCATCATGGGGGTCGGGCAGCAGAAAGGAGCCCTGGCCGCAGGAAAGGATGCCGACATCATTTTGTTTGATGACAGCATACACGTCAGCCTGACGATGGTCGGCGGGCGGGTAGTATTCCGGGAAAATCCGGACGCGAAGGAATATTGATTGACCACATAGCCACATAGGACATATAAGAGAAACTATGTTTTCTAATGTGGCTATGTGGTAAAAAAGAGACAGTATATATGCCATTGATTTTTGAAACAACCGTAGACACTTTACAGGTAAGACAGTTTGCAACACGGCAGGAGCTGGGTGCCGACGCCGCCCGGCAGGCAGGCGATAAAATCCGCGGGCTACTGGCAGCGCAGGAAACGGTAAATGTCATTTTCGCTGCGGCTCCTTCGCAGAACGAGTTTCTGGACGCCCTTGCCCTCCAACCCGACATCGACTGGCAGCGGGTGAATGCCTTCCATATGGACGAATACATTGGCCTGGCCGATGAAGCACCCCAGCGGTTCGGCAATTTCCTGAAAGACCGCTTTTTTGCCAAAGTACCGCTGAAAACTGTCTTCTACATCAACGGCAACGTCTCTGATCCTGACGCTGAATGCGCGCGCTACGAGGCCTTGCTACGGGCGTATCCGACGGATATCGTCTGCATGGGTATCGGCGAGAACTGCCACATTGCCTTCAACGATCCGCATGTGGCCCTGTTCAATGATCCGGTGCTGGTGAAAAAAGTCGGTCTTGACCTGACCAGTCGCTGGCAGCAGGTGCACGACGGCTGCTTCCCCACCCTAGATGAGGTTCCGGAATATGCCCTGACGCTGACGATTCCGGCCCTGGTAAAAGCACCCACAGTCTATTGCATGGTTCCGGCAGCGCATAAGGCCGAAGCCATCGCCCACACTTTGCAGGATGCAGTTTCCGAAACCTACCCCTCGACCATCCTCCGGCAACACCCGGATGCCACATTGTTTATCGATGCAGATAGCGGGAAGTTTTTGGGTTAGGGTGTTGTTGCTGATGGTTCTGATAGTTACTGGTGGTTATGATGGTTGCTGGGGGTTCTGATGGTTACTGGTGGTTCTGGTGGTTACTGGGTTCTGATGGGGTTTAACTCAGAACCATCAGCAACAACCAGAACTACCAGCAACAAAAAACACATCAGCAACAAAAAAACAAAAAAGTCCGTTTTAGCAGAAAATGCCGGTTTTCTGGATTTTTTTAGCAAAAACCATATTTTTACTAAAAAAAGAGCAGACACCGACGCCTATGAGTCTCGTCAGCGAAAATATAAAGTACCTCCGCAAACTGAACGGATTAACCCAGGAGCAGTTCGCCCGTCGCATCGGCATTAAACGGTCGTTGCTGGGAGCGTACGAGGAAGCGCGCGCCAATCCGAACCCGAACAACCTGATTGCTATTGCTAAGGCGTTCAATGTCAGTGTCGAAAATATTCAACGGCACGATCTGCGAAAGCTGCGGGAGACACCGAGCCTGACCATGTCTTTTGACCGGCAGGCCGCCCAGTCGCGGGTCGATACAACGGCTCCGCCCCGGTCGATGTTTGCTGATGATGACCCGTTCGGCGACCCGCCACAGACACATCGCCCGGATCTGGCCGATGTGCCCAAACCGTTAGCATCGGTTCTGGAAAAGTATTACCGGAACCCGACGGCTGTGCAGCCACCCGCCGGACCGCACATTGCCGGGCAAAATCAGGTGGCAAATCCCTACAGCGCTCCCGTACCTGAGCCACCGGTCATCCGCGACCCGGTCGTTCGTGACCCGGTCATCCGTGACCCGGTCTCACGTGAACAGGCGATAGGTGGGGGAATGCCCCGGATGGAGCCGGTGCCGGTGACTAAGCCGTCCGTCAGTCAGGATATGCCGCTGGTGTTTAATAACAGCTATGAGCAGGCAGCGGGTGTGCCCGTCGTCAGCGAACAGCCCGCCGCGCAGCCGGTACCGCTGATTATGCAATATCAGTTCAGCGAGTATCAGCAGCGCCATCAGCAGGCCGACTTTATTAACCGTCTGCCAACCATGCGGTTGCCGACGTTGCCAACGGGTAACTACAGGGCATTTGAAGCGGATGCCGATTTTGTGATGCCGGGCGCACTGCTGGTCGGTCAGTTTATCCGCAACTGGTTTGACATTGTGGATGGCCGTCTGTATGTGCTGATGCTGCATCACCAGGGGCTTGTCTGCCGGCGGATATTTAATCAGGTGAAAGTAAAGGGTACGTTATTGCTGACGGCCGATAAGGCCACGGTCGCCAGCCGGGAGGTACCCCTTAAGGATGTACTGGAAGTCTGGGAAATCAGGGCATTTTTCAGCCAGCAGCTCCCCGAACCACCTCCGAATCAGGAGCGTCTCCGCCAGCTGGTTGAGGAATTACGGTTTGAGGTGAACAGGATGTAAGCAGGAATTACTAAAACTAAAAGCTCCGATTGTCAGGAAACAGTTGGGGCTTTTTTATTTCGTATCAGCATAAATTTATGGACTATTGGCAGTTGCAGTCTGCTGTTAACACACGAATCTATATGAGAATACTGGTAACACTAATGCTGTTCAGCGGCATTGTTCAGGTTTCAAAAGGGCAACAACTGCCTGATTTGAAAGAGCTTAATCGCTATGTTCATGTCGTGCCGGGCGGCACTGACAAGGCCTTGAAGCGGGTCGAACTAACTTCCGATATTGATACAAGCTGGTCGCGCTGGAAAGAAAGGGGATATAGCTTTGGCTTCAATCCATCGCTGACGCCTATGTACACGTCAATAAACGGAATATTGTCGACTCCCTACATGATTCAGGTGCGGGGGAATGCCGAAGAACGCAATAAAAAACGATGGGGCTATCATGTATTTGAAGGATATGCCCGCGATGATAAATCGCGGATAACGATGCTGGTCAATAAACATGTTGAGCTGGAGCGGCCCGTCGCTGAGTTGTATTATTACGGAACCACCTACAACCATTCTGAACAGGCATACAACTGGTTTCGAATCGGTTCAGACGTCCGGCAGCATTCCTTCCTGTTCGGTCGTGATCAGGCCGTGTTTTACGGTTCGCTCAGGCTGACAAATGTGCTTACCTTAGGATCACTCGGAAAAGATAACCTTTCCAGTGAAAAACCGCAGGGTGATGACGAACAGAATTATCGGGAAGATGCAAAGTATGTAAACTATAAAGAGCTGAAAAACAGCGGCGACGGGACCATGTTCTACGATAAAGACAACAAAATCGTGGTCATCAAAGTCGACGGAAAGTGGATGAAGCTCAAAGTTGAAGAGCTACCTGCCGGAGTTGACTATAAGTTTTGAGGATGCGAAGTGGATGAAGCCATCACTGACCAGGGATGGTTAAGACGCATTCAGGCATTCAGCATAATATTTAATACTCCACGCAACGCGTGGCCTGAATTTTATGCTGAATATCAGCCCACATTTACATAAAAAAACTGCCAAACGACAACGTGCGCTGATAAAAACTTAGACCGGAACGACTTTGGGTTGCTCGGTGAGGTAAACGAGCCGGCCTTCAACTTCGTTGTAGCCCATTTCACGGTACAAATTCGTGAAATACCGCAGGCTTTGGGAGTCCTGAGCCGCCATGTGCGGGGCACTCTGAAACTGTACCAGCACAAGGCTGCCGTCAGGACGATGCACTACGCGGTGAGGCGCGCTGTGTAAGCGTTTTCGGTTCAGGATGCTACGGTCGGTATCGACGCGCAGGGCAGGATCAAAGAGCGGAGCGAGGTCGGGATGGCTGACAATGGCCGTCAGCCGCTGACGGATGTCGTTCGACTCGGCCGTCCGGATAAGCCCTTCACTGATCAGCTGCCGTAGAATCGGGTCGATGCCGGCTGCACTTTTTAGCAAACTCAGTGCGGCTACTAACTTCCGGTCACGGTCGTGCGTGCGTTCAAACGTACGGGTATCAAATAACCGCTCAGCCTGCCGGCGCAGCTGCATGTTCTGTGCCCGGTCGCCGCTGGTTACGGCTTCAATCCAGATAACCGACTCATCTTTAGTTGTTTGTTTTTTCGGGTAAGCGTCCGGACATGCCGATAAAATGTACGTTGACCGTCCTTCGGACCAGCCACAACCACAGGCTTTGGCTTCGTCGCTTAGCAAAAAAGCATGGAGCCAGTAACTCACCGACTTCTGGGCCATCTGTTTGCTAAAATCCTTTTGCTGGGCAATAATATACAGCCGGTCAGTTGGCCGGGTAAACGCCACATACAACAGGTTCATGTTTTCGAGAAATACCCGTGTGGTTTCTTCTTCGTGCTGAGAACGAATAGATTGCGGTAATTTTGCCAGGGCTTCACTACGAAGCCGGGCAGGGGCGTGCCGGAGCCGGATCGTTTCCCCCGTTGGCAGGCTGTGCCGCAGCGGATCCGCTTTTAACGAGCTCAGGGTCAGCCATAAATCACCGCGAGGGGCCACTTCCCAGTTAGCAAACGGAATGATGACCACCGGATATTCCAGCCCTTTAGACTTATGAATGGTCTGGATGCTAACGGCATTCGTCTGCGCCCCTTCACCCACTGAAACCTTGTGCTGCACCGACTCCCAGTAGAGGAGAAAGTCAGCGAGATGCCCGCTTTGTTTATGGCCAAAGGTCAGCACTTCATCCAGAAACCGGAACAGGAACGGCGCTTCCGATTCGCGGTCGTACAGGCCAAACAGGTAAATCAGCTTTTCGGCCAGTTCATAGGCATTCAGCTGCCGGAGCGCATGCGGATTCAGCGAGTGACCATATTCGCGGAAGTAGTTGTAAACCAGCGTGTCGTCGTGAGATTCGGCGAGCGTGCGCAGTTCTGCCGTTTGGGTATCGTCGGGTTGAATGGCCCGCACCACCCGGCAGTACAGATACAGCAGTTCGTACCGGAGCAGTTTCAGGTCGGGACGGATCAGCACCTGCATCAGCGTGACAATCAGCCGGACACTGTCGGCATACTGAAGGGACAGTGAATCGGCCGAAACCAGCGGAATCTTCAGGGCGTTCAGCTCGTTGGCCAGTGCTTTTGCCTGGTCTTTTTTGCGGCACAGGATCGCGATATCGCCGTACTGATACCCATCTGCCAGCGCCTGATTGAGGTGTTCGAGCGTTTTGGCCAGCATCACACTGGTCAGGTCGGCCGACTCATCACCGTCTTCCTTACTGACGAAATCAATCTGAACATGGCCCTCTTCCCGCGCCTTTGGCGAATGCAGCTGGTGAAACAACTGTTCCCGGTCGAAGACATCGGCAATTTTGAGGTGATCCCCTTCAAAACGGCGTGCGACATACTCAAAGAGCTGATTGTTGAAGGTAACAATGGGTTTGGCACTCCGCCAGTTGGTCCCCAGAATCTCGCTGTGCAGATTACCGTGCAGACTATCAATGCGTTCGGCAGTGAACGAGGTTGGTGAATGGGCCTGTTTCAGGGTATCCAGGTCGTTGCGGTGCAGCGCCACGATCTGATCCATATCCCCGCCCCGGAAGCGATAGATAGCCTGTTTCCCGTCGCCTACCGCCAGATTGAAATGCCCGAAGCCCAGCGCATTATCGATGAGCGGAAGCAGGTTCGCAAACTGAAGTTTAGAGGTGTCCTGAAACTCGTCGATCAGGATATGGTTGTATTTCGCTCCCAGTCGTTCGTAAAGAAACGGTACCGGCTCGGTCGCGACAATGTTGAGAATCTTTTTGTTAAACTCCGAAATATGCACCCGTCCGTCTTTGCGGAGCAGTTCGTCAAATTCCGTACGGAGTTGTTTCAGTAAGGCAATTTTGTAGAGGTGCGGCATAATGCCGTCGTAGAGCATCGCCAGGCTCATACGTTCCTCGCGGATGGTTTCGATAGCCGCAAAGCAGTCACACAACTGGTCAGCCATGCCATCAATCATCGCCTGCACATGCTTCGGGGCTTTTTTAGTATACCATGCACCTTCCTGGATGGCCTTGGTGTGATAGGAGTTCACGGATTTGTACGCGTCTCCTTCGGCAATCGCCCTGAAATAGCCGCCGATCCCCTTGCTGCCCTGCGAAAAATCAGCTTCCGACAGATGCTGGTCGCAAATGATCGTCCAGGCGCGGCGGCCGTGTACAACAATATCGTCTTCCATTTTCTGCCGGAAATCCAGCATTTTCCGGCGCATGGCCTTTATGGCGGCCGGCGTCAGTTCCTGAATGGCCAGAATTGCCTCATAGAGCTGATCGGAGGTCAGGTTGCGGCCAAACTCCTGCAACAGCACAGGCAGCTGGTTCCAGTTTTCCCCTTCAGCGGCGGTTTCGCGGTAATACTGCGTCAGTATATCGGTGACCTCATGCATTTCATCGGCCCCCGCCTTTTCGATCAGGTTATCGACCGCCAGGGCCAGCACCTCGTCGGTATCCATTTCCACCTCAAATGAATAGGGCAGACCCAGTTCGTCGGTAAAGGCCGTGACAATGCGCTGGGTAAAGCTGTCGATGGTCGTTACCGAGAAATTGGAATAGTCGTGCAGGATGGTGCGGTAGACATTGTGCGCCCGCGTCCGAAGCCTTTTTTTGGCCACGTCGAAGGCATCAGAACCTGTCTCAACCCCGAACAGTTCCGTGGTCAGGTCATCAATCAGGGGTAATTCCTTTCCTTCTGCCATGTCTTCGAGCCGTTCCAGAATCCGGTTTTTCATCTCGTTGGCGGCGGCATTGGTAAAGGTAATGGCCAGAATCTGGCTGAAATAGCGTTCACTGTTTTCCGGTTTCAGGGCTAATTTCAGGTACTCCCGCGTCAGGGTGTACGTTTTTCCGGAACCGGCTGATGAACTATATATTTTAAACATAAGGCTGCGTCACTTCGGCGGATTGCCGGCAAATAAACAGGCGTTGAGCCATATAAAGTTCGTATATTTCCTGCTCTTATTGATAAACGTTTATGAGACTTTCATCGTCTAACTGGCTTCATCTGGGGTCAGCGCTGATTATTGGCGTGGGTGTTATGCTGGGAACCATGTTTTTCAGAACCATTAGCCGCCAGATTGATGAAGCAGCATGGGTCCGGGAAAAACACCAGACCATCAACCAGTTGCTCACCGTGGAAAAATTACTGGTGGATATGGAAACCGGACAGCGCGCGTTCCGGCTCACCAGTCAGAAACGCTTTCTGATACCATTTACGCAGGCCTTACCGCAGGTTGAAATTGCCCTTAAAAAAACCGGTGATCTTACGAAAGACGATCCCCGGCAGCTTGACCGGTTTGAACGGGTCCGGTTACAGACCGGACATCTGATACAGTTCTGGAGCGAACTGTCCGAACACAGCCAGGACAACGATGCCGGTAACGCCCTGCAACTCACTGTCCAGGAAAAAAAACAGATGGATGAGGTCCGGCTTGGGCTGTCGCAGCTGATCCGGGTAGAACAGCAGGAACTGGATGATCATGAAAAAGAAACGGCATCCTGGGTTGATTCCATGACCTTCAACAGTGTGCTGGGAACGGCACTTCTGTTTTTAGTGGCTGCAATCATTACATACTTCTACTTCCTTGAATTCAAAAAGCAAAAAGATGTTGAGGATAAATTACAGCATTCGTTTGCTGAACTTGAAACCTTTAACGAGCAGACCCGCGAACGGAACTGGTACCTGACCGGGGTTGCCACGCTGAATGATGCGCTACAGAACCTGAACGAAGTAGGATCGGTCAGCAAGGAGGCGCTGAATGTACTGGTTCAGTATCTGAAAGTACCGGTAGCGGCTTTTTATTGCTTTGATGACCATAACCAGCAGCTGGAACTGATTGCATCGGTGGCGTTGCCGGATTCAGCTCCGAAAGTGTTCAAACCCGGCGAGGGGCTGATCGGACAGGCCGCCAAAAGCAGGGAGATTCAGATCACGGACCAGATACCGGCAACGTTCTGGCACATTCAGTCGGCAAGCGGACAGCACGTACCGAAGCAGGTCGTATGTATCCCGCTCTGGAACGGTAAGGAGCTCAAAGGCGTCATCGAGTTCGGAACATTCGATGGATTATCTTCACAGGCGATGACACTGCTGAAGGGTATTGCTAAAGATATTGCTGTGGCTATCAACGCGGTACAGTCACGGGCTAAAATCATGAGCCTGCTTGAACAGGTGCAGCAGCAGAAAGGCATTCTGGAAAATCAGCAGGACGAACTCCGGCAGACCAACGAAGAACTGACCCGGCAAACCGAAAGCCTGCAGGCGTCCGAAGAGGAATTACGGGTGCAGGAAGAAGAACTGCGCCAGATCAATACGGAGCTTGAAGAACGGAATGCGGCCATGGAGGTTACCCGGCAGGCGCTGGCTCTGAAAGCAAAAGAGCTGGAAATCACCAGTAAATATAAGTCCGAGTTTCTGGCCAATATGTCGCACGAACTCCGCACGCCGCTCAACAGCGTGTTAATTCTGGCCGGCCTTCTTTCCGAAAACAAGAATAAAAACCTGACCGATAAACAGGTCGAATATGCCCATGTCATTCAGAAGTCAGGGTCTGATTTACTCAAACTGATCAATGATATTCTGGACCTGTCAAAAATCGAGGCCGGTAAAATTGACTTCCAGTTTGAGGATGTGGCAACCGACAGTATTCTCCGCGACCTGAACCAGCTGTTCAAGGTTGTGGCCGAAGAAAAAGGCGTTTCGCTGGTGACGGATATCAGAAAGTCAGTGCCCGAAACGCTGCATACGGATAAACAGCGGCTGGAACAGGTTATTCAGAACCTGTTGTCGAATGCGCTGAAATTTACGCCGAAAGGGGGCACGGTGAGCCTGACATTCGACGTAAGCAATCAGTTCAGCGGTTTCACCAATGAATCCTTGTCATTAGCCAGCCATGTGCTGCGTATTTCGGTTGCCGATACCGGCATTGGCATTCCGCTTGATAAACAGCAGCTTATCTTTGAGGCCTTCCAGCAGGCAGACGGATCGACCAACCGTAAGTTTGGCGGAACAGGGCTTGGACTGTCGATTGTTAAGGAGCTGGTCCGGCGGTTGGGCGGAGAAATCAGGCTCCAGAGTGAGGCAGGAAAAGGGAGCATTTTTACCATTTACCTCCCGCAATCCGGCGGTATGGCAGTCGAAACCGATCAGGAGCCTGAGCTGGTCGCTGTACCGGCGATGGCCGGGCTGCCGAAAACAGACTTGCCCGGTGAGGTAGCGACAGGTGGTACCGGTATGGCGGAAGACGACCGGGAGGATATCCGGGAGGGCGACCGGATCGTACTGATTATTGAGGATGATCCTGTGTTTGCCCGGATTGTACGCGATGTGGCAAGGGCAAAGCAGTATAAGACCGTCATTGCGCTGCAGGGCGATGAAGGCATGGAACTGGCCCGTCACTATAAACCGTCGGCCATCATTCTGGACATGAAGCTGCCCGTGGTTGATGGCTGGAGCATCCTGAGCTGGCTGAAGAACGATGCACGCCTGAAGTCGATACCGGTGCATGTGATTTCCGGCGCCGATGAGGTCAGGCTCTCGGATAACGGACTACAGGCTTATCTCCAGAAACCGGTAACGAAACAGGATCTCGACAATGTATTTGCGTTGCTGGATACACAGCTGGGCGGGCAACCTAAAAAAGTAATGGTGCTTTCCGGACAGGAAACGGTACCCGGCTCACTCTCTGCCTTTATCCGGCAGCGCTATGGTGACCTGATCTGTGAGTACGCGGCCACACCGGAGGAGATGCTGCATCGTCTGGCAGAAAATCATTATGATTGCCTCCTGGTGGACATCCGTGGTAAGCTCCGGACCGGTATGACGGAACTGGAGCAGATAAATGAACCGGTAAAAGCATCAAATCTGCCCGTAATCTGTTATATTAACGAAGACCTGACAACGGCCGATGAACGCCGGCTGAAGCGGGTGACCAATGCCGTTATCCGGGAGTCTGCCCAGTCGTCTGAGCGACTTATGGATGAGCTCGAACTGTTCCTGTATAAAGTACGGGAAGAGCAGCCGGAAAAGCTGCCTACGGCTGAACAACCGGCGGCAACGGCTTCCCTGAAAGGGAAAAAAGTACTGCTCGTCGATGATGACATGCGGAATGTATTTGCCCTGAGTACCTTACTCGATGAGCAGCACATGGACGTGATAACGGCTGATAACGGGCGGGAAGCACTGGAAATGCTGGAAGAACACACCGACATTGACATTGTGCTCATGGATATTATGATGCCGGAAATGGACGGGTATGAAGCAACCCGCCGGATTCGGCAGGAGTTAGGTATGACCGGCCTGCCGGTTATTGCCCTGACCGCGAAAGCCATGCCCGGCGACCGTGAAAAGGTTATTGAGGCCGGTGCATCCGATTATATAACCAAACCAGTTGATAGTTCAAGGCTGTTTTCGCTGATGCGGATCTGGCTGTCCCGGTAACGTATGTCGCAACCACCCCATGCTCAGCTGACCACCGACGAACTGGATGAAATCATTGATCTCATCTGGCGGCAATATGGCTATGATTTCAGCCACTATGCGCGCGCATCGCTGATGCGGCGGGTGACACGGTGTATGCTGAATGCCGGATTCCGGAACGGGTACGAGCTTAGATACCACCTGACCAACGACCCGAATTTTTTTTACTGGTTTCTGCAGACACTGACGGTGAACGTGACGGAAATGTTCCGCGATCCGATGGTGTACCGTGAGCTGCGGGAAAAGGTGCTGCCTAAACTGGCATCCTATCCGGTTATTAAGGTGTGGCATGCGGGCTGTGCTACAGGGGAAGAAGTATTTTCGATGGCTATTCTGCTGCACGAGGCCGGCCTGCTGAACCGTGCCCGGCTCTATGCCACCGATATCAACCCGGCGAATCTTGAGCAGGCCCGCAAAGGGGTCATCCCCGTGCACCCGATGAAGGAATATGCCCATAATTACCGGCAGTCGGGCGGGAAACGGGAATTTGCCGGTTACTTTTCGTTCTTTAACGAAGGCGCTGAGTTTAAACCTGAATTGCGGAAAGACATAATTTTTGCCCAGCACAATCTGGTTAGTGATCAGGTTTTTAACGAATTTCAGCTGATTATTTGCCGGAATGTGATGATTTATTTTGACAAAGTGCTGCAAAACCGGGTTACTACATTGTTCTATGATAGTCTGTCCCCGCTGGGGTATCTGATGACCGGAATGAAGGAGTCGCTCCTTTTTACGAACGTTAGTCCGAATTTTGAGGAAATAAGCGCAGGGTTACGCATTTATCGCCGCAGAAAATGAGCTTGATGACAGGGAAACAGGTCGAGATACTGGCAATCGGCGGATCCGCCGGCAGTATACCGGTTTTAATCAGTTTGCTTAAATCCTTATCGCCCCCGATCCCGTATACTATACTTATTGTCATTCACAGATTAAAAAACGTTCATAGCGAACTTTCTTTATTACTTTCGGAAGGGTTAGGTACCCTGCAGGTAATTGAGCCGGATGATAAGATGCCGCTGTCACCACAGGGCGTGTATCTGGCCCCCCAGAACTACCACCTGCTGATCGAGACCGATCTGACGTTCTGTCTCGATTATTCGGAACCCGTGCTGTTCAGCCGCCCGTCTATTGACGTGACATTCGACAGCGTTGCACAGGTATTTGGTCCGGGCGCCGTGGCTATTTTACTGAGCGGCGCCAACGAAGACGGTTCAAAAGGGATCAGAAGAATACTGGATAGGGGCGGGACAGCCCTGATTCAGGCACCCCACACCGCTGCCTATCAATCCATGCCACAGGCCGCAATCCGGCATAATGATGATGCAATTGTATTGCAACCAGATGAACTGATTGAGTTTCTGAAGAGCTCAATGGGGTAAACACTCGTTTATGACATCAACGTTACTAAAAAGACCGTTCACCATCTTATTGGTTGATGACCGGGAGGAAAATTTACTGGCTCTGGAAGACATGCTGGAGCAGGAAGGGCGTGAATTTATCAAAGCTACGTCCGGAAATGAGGCATTACGCCATGCACTGAAAAACGACCGGATCGGGTTGATTATGCTGGATGTGCAGATGCCCGGTATGGATGGCTTTGAGGTAGCCAGGCTGCTTAAAACAAACCCGAAAACAAGGGATATTTCCATTATTTTCGTTACTGCCATCAGCAAGGAAGAGCAGTATATTCTGAAAGGATTTGACGAAGGAGCGGTTGACTATCTCCAGAAACCGCTGGACATTAATGTAACCAAGGCTAAGGTAAATGTCTTTGAGCGGCTGTATCAATACCAGCGTGGCCTGAAGGAAACGGTCAGCGAAGTAGAGAAAATCAATAAACAGCTCGAAAAATTTGTTTACATCGTTGCCCATGATCTGAAATCACCGCTGACCGGAATGATCGGTGCCCTTACCCTGCTCGAACAGCGCGAAGCGTTCGGTCTGGATCAGGAAGATGTGAACGAGTACATTAAACATTCGAAAGAAGCGTCGACTTATCTATCAGATATGATTAACGCCTTACTGGATTATTCACGGAAAAGCATCACCCAGCAGACTATCGAAGACGTTGATACCCAGGAACTGGTCGGGCAGATTGCGAAACTGCTGTTCCCGCCGCGCGGTATCCGGATCGAGATCAAAGGTACACTGCCGGTTGTGAAAGCAAACCGGATGAAGCTGCAGCAGGTCTTTCAGAACCTGCTGAGCAATGCCGTAAAATACCATGATAAACAGGATGGTTTTGTGGAGGTAAGCTGCCGGGATAACGGTGAATTTGTGACCTATTATGTGCAGGATAACGGGCCTGGTATCCCTATGGAAGATCAGCAGACTATTTTCCGGTTGTTTCAGACGTCGGTAAATCAATCGGGGACCGATTCAAGTACGGGAGTCGGCCTGTCGATTCTGAAACTGATTGTCGAGGAGCAGGGCGGGCAGATTAAACTCAAGTCCAGCCCGGATACAGGAAGCCTGTTTTCATTTGACTGGCGAAAATGAACAGCCATTTTTTTTTCATTAAAAAAGGTGAAAATTGCCAGTACCAATTGGTAAGAATGGGGATATGATTGTTTTCTCAAAATTGTAATCGTAACTTAAAGTGATAAAATTTTTAAGTATCGGTTACTTTTTTGTGTCTGCCGATATTAAGGGAATAACGGGCAGGAGAGGAGCAAAAATGTGCATTAATTCTTGAATAAAGCTACATATTTATTAAAATAGTTATCCGGATTATGGAAAAAAGATACAATGTGATGATTGTTGAAGACGATGCGTTTATCCGCAAAGTGCTCCGGCAAAGTTTACATCAGGATTTTGAGGTGATTTCGCATATTAATGCGTTTGAAGCCATGGACTGGCTGGAGAAGGGAAATCCTGTTGACATCATTCTGACAGACCTGAAAATGCCGTTTATGAATGGCCAGGAGTTCATCCGCACAATTCGTGCCAGCGCATTGTTCGGAAAGACGCCGATTATCATTTTATCAACTTTTGATGATAGTGCGACCCGGATTGCCTGTCTGGAAGAGGGAGCTGATGACTACATGATCAAGCCGTTTAACCCAATGGAGGTGAAAGCCAAAATCATGGCCGTATTACGCCGGACTGAACACCGGGTAAAGCCATCGTCTGCCGGTGCTGCTGATTAAGCCCTATCCGACAACAAAAGTACCGTCATAACGATCGTTACCGGACCATCTGCAATCAGCATTGCCCCATGGAACAACAGGAAGAAAAGAAAGTTACATTCCGGCTTCTTCTGGTAGAAGCTGATCCCTCGCGTATTCAGGCGTTTAAAACCAGTTTCGGCGACATGGTACAGGTCTCGGCTGAGCCCGACGGAGCCGATGCCTTGTTGTATGTTGAGTTAGGAAATCCGGTTGATCTGGTTATTTTCAATGATGAACTTGGGTACCTGACATTCCTGCGCGGCATCGCCGACAGTCACTTTTTTGACGATACCCGTGTTATTCTGCTGAGCTCCGATACCGGTGTTAAGCAGGAAGCAGCACCTTACCGGAAGTATATTGTAGATGTGTTTCCGAAAGCCTATAAAAGCGAAACGCTCGGCCGGCGGATTCAGTATTTCATCCAGAAAAAGCAGTATCAGGAGGCAGACAAGCCACAGTATAAGCCGGCCCCGATCCGGATGCCGGCCGGAAAGCGGGCGTTCGATATTCTGGTTTCTTCGGTGATGCTGCTTATGCTGTCTCCGCTGCTGATTGTGGTGGCCATCCTGATCCGGCTGGATTCCAAAGGACCGATTTTCTACAAATCGAAGCGGGTTGGTACGGGCTACAAAATTTTCGACATGTATAAATTCCGGACCATGAAAACCGGAGCGGATAAGCTCATTTCGGGCATGGCTTCCCAGAATATGTACAACAAGGTAATCGAAGAGCCGGAAATGGATTTGTGTGACGAGTGTGTGCTGGCCGGTACATCGTGTCAGCGGCCGCTGTTCCTGGATAATGAGCAGGTTTGTGAAAAACTCTATCACCGGAAGCAGAAGGCAAAGGCTACGTTTATGAAATTTAAGGAAGATCCGCGGATTACGGGGTTGGGTAAATTTCTCCGTAACTCCAGTATTGACGAACTGCCGCAGCTGATTAATATTTTCAAGGGCGATATGTCGTTTGTCGGCAACCGGCCGTTACCGCCTTACGAAGCCGAAAAACTCACCGTGGCGGGATATGCCCGGCGGTTTGCTGCGCCGGCTGGCCTGACAGGGCTCTGGCAGGTAACCAAACGCGGTAAGGCAGGCGTATCGGATCTGGAACGGATACAGCTGGATGTGCTCTATGCCAAAAAATACTCCTTTAAAACGGACCTGATTATCATGATCCGGACGGTGAAAGCCTTATTCCAGAAAGAAAACGTCTGATGGCAACACCAATCGTTTCGCTGATTACGATCAATTATAATCAGGCGCAGGTGACCTGCGATATGCTGGCCTCTACCCGCGTTCTGACCTATCCGGCGTTTGAAGTAATTGTGGTCGATAACGGTTCCCGTGACGATCCGCGGCCATTGATCGAACAGGGCAACTATCCGAACGTGACGGTTATTATGAGTCCGGAGAACCTTGGGTTTTCAGGGGGTAATAATCTGGGAATCAGCCATGCAAAGGGAGAGTATCTTTTTCTGCTGAACAACGATACCATTGTAACACCGGACCTGATTACCAACCTGCTGGGGCCGTTTCTGAAGAATCCCTCAGTGGGCGTGACCTGTCCTAAAATCCGGTTTTACGATCAGCCCGGGATACTGCAGTATGCCGGTTATCATCCGTTAAGCCGTTTTACCGGCCGGACCTGGGCCGTTGGGCTTATGGAAGAGGATAAAGGACAGTATAATCAGGGTGGCCCAACGTTTTTTGCGCACGGGGCGGCCATGATGGTCAGCCGGAAGGTACTTGAAGCGGCGGGTTCACTGGACGACAGCTTTTTTCTGTATTACGAAGAGCTGGACTGGTCGGCGCGGATCCGGAAAGCCGGCTTTGTGATCTACTACGAACCATCGGCCCTGATTTATCACCGCGAGTCAATGAGTGTCGGCAAACAGAGCGCCCTGAAAGTCTACTATCACATCCGGAACCGGCTTTGGTTTATGCGCCGCAATGTAACGGGGGTACCGTTATGGATATTCTGTGTATATTACTTTCTGTTAGCCGTTCCGAAAGCGGCATTCGGTTACCTGCTCCGTGGTGAATGGACATCACTGAAAGCAGTAGGCCGGGCCATCGGCTGGAACCTGACGCACAGGCCTGCCTAGTCTATACCATACTTACTGAAAATCCTGACGTTTATGCTAGAAATACTACTGGTTATTGCCATACTACTGGTGCTGTATACCTATGTCGGGTACGGACTCGTAGTCTGGCTGCTCATCAAAATCCGCGGCCCCTACAAAGCAACGGATCGTATAGCCGGTCCGTTTGATCCGGAAGTTACCCTTATTGTTCCGGCATACAATGAAATGGCCTGTCTGCCGGAAAAGGTTGCCAACTCACTGGCGCAGGAATATCCGGCCGATAAGCTGCGGATTTTATTTGTCACAGAAGGTTCCACCGACGGTTCGGAGGAATACCTGCACGCAACCCATGGTGACCGGATTGCTGTATTGGGGGGGAGCCGGCGGCGGGGCAAAGTGGCGGCTATGAACGAGGCCATGCTGCTGGTAAAGACCCCGATTGCCATCTTCACCGATGCGAATACCCAACTCAACAAACAGGCCGTACGGCTGATTGTCGAGCAGTTCCGCGATCCCAAAACCGGTGCGGTAGCGGGCGAAAAACGGATTCTTACCGCCGATAGTGAATCGGCAGCCGGAGCGGGAGAAGGGCTTTACTGGAAATATGAATCACAGCTGAAAAAATGGGATGCCGAACTGTACAGCATTGTCGGTGCTGCCGGCGAGTTGTTTGCTGTCCGGACTGAACTGTACGAGCCTGTTGAAACGGATACGATCCTCGATGACTTCATGATCTCCCTGCGCATTGCCGGCCGTGGTTACCGGGTCGGGTATGAACCGGATGCCTATGCGCTCGAACATCCATCGTTTTCAATTCTGGACGAAGAAAAGCGTAAAATACGAATCTCAGCCGGTGGTTTTCAGTCTATTGTCCGGCTTGCGTACCTGCTGAATCCGTTCAGATATGGCATACTGACGTTTGAATATGTGTCGCACCGTGTCTCCCGCTGGGCCGTAGCACCGGTTTGTCTGGTCGCTATTCTGTTGCTGAATGCCCTGCTTATTGTCCAGCCGGAAGCGGAACTGTCCCCGTTGTTTCTGGTCTGGGTAGTGCTGATGGCGGGGCAGGTTTTCTTTTATGCCGTCGCCTGGCTGGGCTATTTGCTCGAAAAACGGCAGCTACGCTGGAAAGCCGCCTTTGTCCCTTTTTATTTTACCTTCATGAATGTGTCTGCGCTGAAAGGTCTGGTCCGATACTTGCGGGGGAACCAGTCAGGGGCCTGGGAGAAAGTTCGCCGGGCAAACGAGGCTGTCATTCAAAAGTAGCGGGTGGCAGTTTCGTGAAAGGGCTCCCCGGCCAACGGATTGTCCATGCAAATCAATAGCGTGTTAAGTCGTTCCCATCTGGAAAATAAAAACTGGCTTTACAGTGTAGCAGGTACTGCCGCTGCGTTCGTGTGTGGCATTCTGATTGCTACGTTAGGCATTGCCGGTATTGGCCTGTGCGTGGTTGCTCCGGTTGGTATCGGGCTCGTAACGGGCATCCTGATGTCGCCGCGTTTCGGGCTACTGGTGTATTTGCAGTATAGCTTTCTGGTGAATATTCTCGCCCGCTTTCTACCGGTTAGTGCACCGTTCGGGCTGGTAGTGGATGGCTTACTGGCTCTGATTCTGCTGAGCCTGCTGTTCAACGGCCGCCGGTTAAACTGGGCTAATCTGAAGAATCCGACGTTTTTTCTGGTCGGAACCTGGTTTTTGTATAACGTAATGGAGCTGGCTAATCCGGAGGCTCCGTATAAACCGGCCTGGTTTTTCCATGTGCGCGCGTTTTCGATGCACTGGTTTTTTGTCACGATCATTGTGCTGGTAACGCCCATCAAGCGATCAGACATCCTGTTGCTGTTGCGTACGTGGCTGATCTGGTCGGTTTTTGCGGCTATCTGGGCTTTCAAGCAGCAGTATCTCGGATTAACACAGTCGGAACTGGAATGGCTTAACTCGGCGGGCGGGAAAACGCACCTGCTTTTCGGGCACCTCCGGAGCTGGTCGTACTATACCGATGCCTCTCAGTTCGGGGCTGAAATGGCGGGTTTGGCCCTGATCTGTCTGATTTTCTTTTTTGAGGAGGATAAGTGGCTTGTCCGGCTAAGCTATCTGGGTTTGGCCTTTGTCTATTTCTGGGGATATGCCGTTTCCGGTACGCGGAGTGCCTTGTTTGTCTTTATTGCAGGCTACGGCTTTTATCTATTGCTGAAACGTGATTTTACGAAGATCGCTCTTGGGCTGAGTGTAGCAATACCGGTGTTACTGATGTTGTTATACACCGACATTGGTAATCAGAACTATCAGGTGTACCGGATCCGCACGGCCCTGAAACCGATGGAAGACCCCTCGTTTCTGGTGCGACTGGAAAATCAGGCTAAACTCGCTAACTACCTGCGCTATCTGCCATTCGGAGCAGGTATCGGTACGGCGGCCGACGCAGGAGCGCGGTTTTCGCCCGGGCATTTTGCAGCCCAGATTCCGCCTGATAGCTGGTATGTTGAACTATGGATCGAAACCGGTGTCGTCGGCGTGTATTTATACGTGGCCATGTTGCTGGCTATCGTTGGGGTCGGGGTTTATCGCATCTGGCATCTCAATGATCCCTGGCTGAGCAAGATCATGGGCATGTTCATTGCCGAATTCGTCGGAATCGCCGTCATGGGGTATTCGAATCCCGTGTTAGGTCAGTTCCCGACCAGCACCATGCTGTACCTGACTTCACTGGCCTTTACGACCTGCAACCGCTGGGATACACCGGCTAAGAGACCGGCCTGATCCAGGCTTTTTGCGCAGCGTCGTACTGTTTCAGCAGGCGGGCCGGATTACCACCGACAACGGAGTAGGGCGGTACGTCTTTGGTGACCACACTACCGCCTGCCACGACGGAGTGGTGGCCAACGGTGACCCCGGCCGTGATAACAGCATTGGCACCGATCCAGCATTCGGGTTCGATGGTGATGCGTCTGGTCGTAACGGGTTGGCGATGAATGGGGGTATGGATGTCTTCATATTCGTGATTCAGGCCGGACATGACTACATGCTGGGCAATGATCACATCGGCGCCGATCACCACGGGGCCGATCACTACTGAACCGATGCCCACCAGTGAATTGTCGCCGATGGAAACGTCACCGACCCCGTTGTTGACGACGCAGAAATCTTCGATGGCGCTGTTGGCACCCATCGAAAACCCATTAAACGGCAGGACATCCATGCGGGCCGATGACCGGACGGACGAGCGGCGGTGGCGCTGGTGCATAAACGGATTGACAAACCATTTAACCCATAATCGGGGCCGTGCCTGCCCTGTCGGTATCAGCATCCAGTGGACCAGTTTTTTTACCGCAGGGCGGCTGTCGAGATATGATTTAAGAGACATAACAGATTAAATGACAGTCAGTTTGCTGACAGCATCAATGAGTTTTTGCATGGAGTTTTCCCAGGTGTGCTCGCGGGCAAAGGCAATACCGGCTTCGGCCGATGACGGGAAGTGACCCTGAAGTGCCTCGTCAACGTACCGGACAAATTCACCGGCATCGCGGGCAAGGTAAACGTGGTCGGTGAAAATACCCATCGTCTCGGTTTTGACGGCCACGACCGGTTTTCCCATTGCCAGGTACTCGTCGATCTTACGCGGGTAGTTACCGATCGTAACCTCGTTGACGATCTGGGGATTAATCAGGACGTCGAGGTGGGCGAGGTAAGCCGGAATTTCATGAGCCGGTTTAGAACCGAGAAACGTGATATTGGGCTGGGCACTGAGCCGGTCTTTCCGGATCGAATCGTCGGTGTGGCCAATCAGCACAACCTGCCAGTCCGGGCGCTGACGGGCAACGGCCTCAATCAGGTCAACGTCAAGGCGGAGGCCGGTCAGTGCTCCGGCATAGCCGATACGCGGTCCGGGTAATGCCGCCAGATCGGCAGGAACGGGTGGTGCAGCGGTCGGATCAAAGAGCGTTAAATCGCAGCCCTGACCGATGTCAATAGCGTTCGGATTATACCGGGCGGCCTGGTTGGCAAGGTAGAGCGAATTACTCGCTACCAGATCTGCGTTCGCCATGAGCAGCGGTTCAAGCCGGAGACCATGTTTTTTCCAGTAATCGACCGCCAGAAAATTGTCGCGCAGGTAATAAACGGAGGCCGCCGGCCGGAGGAGTTCTTTGTGGTAAAACCCCTGGATCATGTCATTATCATTGATCAGGACAAACGATGGCCAGCCAAGTTTTTTGATAGACGCCGCGATTTCATGCGCCACAGCCTGACCGTTGCGGCGGTTCAGCCAGTCGAACAACGGACCGTCGGGCAGAAAATTGATGGAGGCGAGGACGGAGGCCGGATTCAGTACCCACAGGTTTGGCTCGTCTTCGAACAGGCGCTGACCCTGGTGCTGGTCCAGAAACTGTTGACGGGCCTTACCGCGACCGGCCGGATCTTTATAAACGGTGGTCCAGTCCATCGGATCGTTGACAAACAGAACGGAATGATTCCGGGCTAAACAGCGGGCCATGTCACGGATGTTGCTGCCCAGATTTTTTTCTTCCCAGGGTTGCCGGGAGGTGATAACGAAGTTCATGCCCGTGGGATGGGTTGAATGAAAAAAAAGTTACCGCTTTGGGCGAATATGTGTTACTTTTTTAATTTGAGCGATATTAACAAACGAAATAAGTTTCATTGTTAACTCAAATCGTAAAGCGATCATATTGACCTGAAAAGCCAAATATTGTCATTAATTTTAAAAAAAGAGCGATTCCCGTACAACTTTTGCTGGTGATTAATGCAGCTGAAAACGGGTTTTCGCAGGTAAATCCGGATCGCAACACGCTATGGGGACACGCAGGTATATACAAAGGATAAAACGACAAATTAAGCCATATGCCCTTGTATGTGGGATTGTAATGACCGGATTATCACCGGTCGCCGGGCAGTCGGCTCCACCGGTAGCGGCTGCGCCTCCCGCCGGAGTGGGCATCGTAATCAACGATACGCTCTATTTTGATTTCCGGAAAGACATTTCGGCCCAATTATTGCCGCTAAAAGAATTGAGTGATATGGCTGTGGCTGCTTCCCCTCTGGTGAAATATGAGCATCAGGTGACCATCAGTCAGGGGGAAGCTGTGAGACTGGCTAAATCACAGAAATTTACGAATGCGTCCGGCTTTGTCAATTACTCAACCGGTAATCAGGCGATCCTGTCGACAACGCCTACCGGCAACGATGCCATCGGGCAGATCGCCAACGGGTACCGTGCGGGGGTGACCTTGCAGCTAAGTTTGTTTGAGTTGTTCGGCCGGAAACATGAAGTCCGGATGGCGCAGTCGAACCAGCAGGCAGCCGTTTACCGCCGCGAGGCAATTGAGCAGCAAATCCGCCGTGAGCTGATTAACCTGTATCAGGACTTGCTGACGGCCCAGCGGATTTTACTGGTGAAGATGCTGGATGAAGAAAACTCACTGACTGCGCTGCGGATTGCTGAAATAGAAATGCAGCAGCGCAAGCTGGATCCCAATACGCTGGCCAATGTGAGTAACCGCTACTCGATCGTTAAATCGTCGACGGAGGAGGTAAAAGGCCAGTTATTAAAGAGCTTTTATCAGCTGGAAGCGTTGGTCGGCGCACCGATGCAGCAGTTGAGGCGGAAGTAAATTTGCCGGAAGGCAGATCAAGGATTTATAGGCAGCTATACCGGTCTGACCGGTTTATGATACGATATGATTTCAAAACTATTTCTGCGGATACTGAAACAATATGCTTATTTGTTCGTGCTGTTACCGTTGATTACGGCAGGGACAGTGGCTTTATTGACTCAAAATCAAAAGAAAACGTACTTATCTCAGGCAACGATCTATACCGGTCTGGCATCCGGCTACTCACTGAATGCCAACAAAAACAACGCGTCGTTCGACTATTCCGGCGTCAGTAATGCGTTTGATAATCTCCTGACTGCCTTAAACTCCAAGGAAACACTACACCAGATTGCCGTTAGCCTGCTGGCAAAACATCTGCAGGTTTCGCAGCCGGATACACTCGTACTGGCCGTGCCGGGCTTCGATAAACTAAAACAGGCGATACCGGATCCGTTACGCCGTGAGATGCTGTCGGCCGGTTCGCCGGCCCTGATCTATGCCCGGATAGATAGCCTGTCACGCTCCGAAAAAGAGAACCCTGTTAAGGCACTGCTATTTCGTTCGGAGACATATTATTCGGTAAATCAGATTGCCAAAAAGCTGATTGCTAACCGGAAAAGCTCCAGTGATATGCTGGAAATGAGCTATGAAGCCGACGATGCGGCAGTGGCTCAGCAAACCCTGCAATACGCCATCGGTATTCTGAACGCCCGTTATACTGCCCTGAAAAGTGCGGACAGCAATCCGGTAGTTACCTATTACGAAGACAAATCGAAAGAAGCCAAACGGAGGCTGGATGAAGCCGAAGCCCGGCTGCGGTCGTTCAACGTGCAGCATGAAGTCCTGAACTTCGACGAAGAAGCCAAAAATATGGCCTTTTCGCGGGAGACGTTTGAGAATCAGTACAATCTGGAACTGATGCGGAATAATGCCGCTAAAGCTGCCATGGATGCTCTGATACGCCGGATGGGCCAGCGTGGTAATTTGCTGGCCATCAACAGCGATATGGTCAAAAAGCAACAAGAGCTTTCTGATGCTGAGCTGCAACTGGTGACGGCGATGGCCAACAACCAGGATAAAACCAAACTGCAGGAAACAGTGGCCCGGATTTCGGAAGAGCTCCGCACGATTGCCCGCCGGTATTATGCCGCCGGTGACTCGCCGGAGTCGATTCCGCAGGAAAAACTGATTGATGAGTGGCTGGCAAAAGTTATCGAATTTGAAGAGTCGGCCGCCCGGATCGGCGTCTATAAAAAACGCCTTGGCGAGTATCAGGCCAAAACAAAGGAATACAGTCCCCTCGGGTCCGATCTCCGCGAACTGAACCGCGATCTGAGCGTAGCAGAGAAGGAATACCTGACGTTACTCCAAAGCCTCAACGAGGCACGGATTCACCGGCAGGATGTTTCGATTGACGGAGAACTGAAAATTCTGGACCAGCCGAATTATCCGGCATCGCAGAAAAAAACAAGCCGGATTGTGTTTATTGGCGGTGGTATCGGCGTAGGGTTATTCCTCGCGTTGCTGGTGGTTGTAATGCGCTTCCTGCTCGACCGCCGCATCAGCTCACCGGATCAGGCAGAGTCGCTGATCGGCCGGCCTGTTTCGGCTATTTTTCCGGTTATCAAACGTTTCTCCCTGGATGCCCGCAAGAGCCGCATCGCCCTCAGTATGTATGAACAGCTGTGTAATGCGATAAACGTTGACATTGCGCGCTCGACCAGTAAAATACACCCGCCGGTCATAACCCTCATCAGCATGCGGGCGAAACAGGGCAAGACCTGGGTTGCTCACGGGCTGGCCCGGCTGTATGCCGAATCGGATCAGCGGATTGCGTACTGTTTCCCGCGCCAAAGCGACGAAGACCACGGCTTTGAGCAGGAGAATGTGACGTTTTTCCCGTACCGCGTGTTGCCGGGCTTTATGAATACCATGTCGGTTGATGAACTCATTCGCCGCGATTACCCGTTCAATCCGACAGATTTCGACAAAATAATTCTGGAGCTTCCGGCTTTTATTAACAGTCCGATTCCGGTTTATTTGGTAAATCAAACCACGGTCGCGGTGATGGTGGCGGATGCCAACAGTGTATGGGGGCGGGTAGAAAAAAACCTGCTTGATCTGTACCTGAAGGTGGCGAATCATCACATGTTGCTTGTCCTGAATAAGGTAGACGGCGAATATACCGAAGCGCCGAGCGTGGAAGAAGCCCGCATGGTCCGGATTCAGCCCGACCACCTGAATGAAGGGCGTTAATGCCGAAATACTGACCCATAAATAACGTATGAGTACTACCCGGAATGCGATTGACGGCGGGAAATGGATTACCATTTCTACGGTCATATCCACTGTGTTTCAATTTGCCCAGGTGTCGATTCTGGCGCGGCTCTTAGACCCTGCGGTGTTCGGGGTAGTCAGTGTCAGTACGCTCATTATCAACTTTTTCTACATTTTCAGCAATTTAGGATTTTCCAATTCCATCATTTACAAACAGGAAAGCGACCAACGGGTGTTATCAACGCTTTATTACGTAAGCCTGCTGATGGGCGTGCTGATCTTTATAGTTGTTTATTTCAGTGCTCCGCTGGTAGTTGCGTATTATAAAGAGCCTAAACTGGACCGGGTGATCCGGCTGGCTTCCCTCTATTTTCTGATTATCTATTTCGGGCAGTTATACCTCTTTATTCTCCAGAAAGAACTCCGGTTTAAATCCATTGCCATTATGGAAATTCTGGGAGCTTTTGTCGGCACCGGCGTAGCCATCGGACTGGCGTATAGCGGTTTTGAAGAATTATCCCTGATCTACGGGCAGCTGGCGATGCACGTTGTCCGGACTGCCATTCAGATAATGTTCGGAATCAAGCTGTTTTTTCCTTCGTTTTATTTCAATATCGGTCTGGTAAAAGAGCACATTAAATTTGGCATTTTTAATGTCGGGGACGGGCTTCTGGGCTTTGTTCAGGGTAATTCCGATAACATCATTGTCGGTGGTTTACTGGGCGTAAAAGCGTTAGGGTTTTACACAATTGCCTATCAGCTGGCGGTCTTTCCGATCAATAAACTAAATCCGATTATTCTGCAGGTAGCCTATCCGATTCTGGCGAAAATGAAAGAAAACGCCGATGAATTAAAACAATCCTACATCAAAATTCTCGACCTGATCAGTTACCTCAATATTCCTCTCCTGGCCGGGCTGTTTATCACGGCCGAAAGCGTGGTGCCGCTCCTGTATGGCGATGGGTGGGAGGAGACCATTCCGCTCATTCAGATTTTTGTCTTGCAGAGCTTTTTCAGCTGTCTGGCGCATCCGCTGTTTACGCTTGCGTTTACGAAGGGGAAACCGAATCTGCTCTTTTACCTCAACCTGGCTACATTGGTCGTCAAAATTCCGCTCTTGCTGCTTTTAGGCAAATACTGGGGCGTGACTGGCATTGCCATGGCGTTTGTGTCGGCAACCTTCTTTAATCTGGTTGTCAATTTTGGCATTGCCCATTCACTGATCGGGTCGTTTTTCGGCAAATTCCTGCGAAATATTCAAAAACCGCTCTTGTTCGCGTTACTAATGATCGCCGGCATATATCTATATAAAGTGGGCGTAGGGTATGCCGGTCCGGTACACACATTGGTGGAAATTGCCATCGGCGGACTCATTTTCGGCGCTCTGACACTCCGCTTTAAATTGTCGCTTGCTGAGATAAAAGCGTTCAGACAACAGATGTAATATGAAAACGAAGCATCGTTTTGAGGTTCTCGACATTTTCAGGGGCATCTTTGCGTCGATGGTGGTCTTGTTTCACCTGTCGCCTTTTGCCGATACACCGCTGCTGAACAATCCGCTGGTTGACAACGGCGACATGTTTGTAGACTTTTTTTTCGTGCTGAGCGGCTTTGTTATTGCCTATAATTATGGTGAAATACGGTCGTCGGGCGAAGCAAAAAACTTTCTGTCAAAACGGCTCTGGCGGATTTATCCGCTGCACCTGATTATGCTGCTGGCGTTTCTGGTTGTAGAGCTTTCCAAAAACTCATTAGCGGCCTACATTCATGTTAATAATTCGGTGAAGAGTAATGATGTATCTTCATTTATCTCATCACTCCTGTTAATTAATTCAATTAAGCTGCCCGGCATTCAGGATGTAAGCTGGAATATCCCCAGCTGGTCGATCAGTGCCGAGATGGTAGCCTACATTGTATTTGCAGGTGTTCTGATGCTTATATATACGCTGAAGCTGCAAAAAGCCAAAGGGTTTATCTTTCTCGCAGTGGCCGGTCTGGCTGCGTTTAGTTTAATAAGCCTTACCGGAACCTACCGCTTGAATTATAGCTTTGATTATGGTTTTCTGCGCGGTATTGCCGGTTTCTTTTCCGGCGCCTTCAGTCTGATTATTTTTCAGATTACGTACGGGAATATACACAAGCTATCCCGCTATTTGTTTGATTTACTGGAACCGGTTATACTCGCTGTTATTCTCTACATGATTGTAAACGGGGAGCAGTTAAAAGAAACCGGACTGGTCTATGATCTGGTATTTGTCGCGGCGATTTATATCTTCTCCTTTGAAAAAGGGTTTGTATCGGCATTGCTGAAAAAGCCGGTTATTTTGTCGAAAGTCGGGATGTACAGCTACTCGATTTACATGACCCACACGCTTATTCTGAGCCTGTTTAATATTGTCTTTATCCGTATCCTGAAATTGCCGCCATCGGCGTATGTTTATTTAGTATTTTTGAATTACTACCTGATTTACAAAGTTTCAGAGTGGACCTATCACCATATTGAAATGACGTTTAAAGGACTACCCGACTGGCTCAGGAAGCACCTGTATCCGTATAATCCTGCCAATCTGCCGCAGGACCGGATCGAGGCCATACGCAAAAAAATAACGGAACAGCAGACCGGCCAGCCCGATGTATCGATTGTGGTGCCGGCTTACAACGAAGAGGCTAATCTGTTACATACGCTCTCGTCGCTGGCAAGTCAGCAAACGACGTATTCGGTTGAACTGCTGGTTGTCAATAACAACTCCGTTGACCGGACACAGGAGATTCTTGACCGCTGCGGCGTACGGTCTGTACTGGAAAAGCGCCCTGGCGTGGCCTATGCCCGTCAGGCGGGCCTGGAAGCAGCAAGGGGCCGGTTTATGGCTAACGCGGATGCAGACTGTATTTATCCCGCCGGTTGGGTGGAGGCCATGATCCGACCGCTCGAAAAGCCGGATGTTGCCTGTACGTACGGGCTTTATTCATTTCTGCCAAGCGGTCATTCATCGCGTCTGGCTTTGATGGCTTACGAAAAGGCGGCCCATCTGGTGAATGCCATCCGGAACCGCAACCGGGCATATCTGAATGTATACGGGTTTAATTTTGCCTTCCGCCGTGCCGATGCCCTGGCAGTGGGCGGCTTTGAGCTGAATTCCGGACGCGAAGGCTCGGTGGCCGAACTGATTGCCGGAGGGGAAGCACCGCCTGATTCGGGGCGATGTGAAGATGGCTTAATGGCTATGGCCCTGGAAGAACAAAAGAAAGGACGTATCCTGCGGATTGCCCGACCGGCTGTACGGGTCTGGACCAGTGACCGGCGGCTGGTTGCCGATGGCAGTCTGGCACAGGCATTTACGCGGCGGGTGCGCAAAAGTCTGCAGGAGATGGGTTTTTACCTGTCTTCGTCAAAAACGACCCCGTCCTGATATGAAGGCCCTGCGGCAGCCCGGCCTTTGTTGGATATGCCTGTTAATGAGCCGGTTGCTGTTTGCGCAATGCCCGTCAGGTAAAGGATTGATCGTTACACAGGAAACATTCGGGACAGGGCCGTCTGAACCGTTGCCGGCCGGACGGATACCGTTTACATACGTGACCGTTAAATGCCCGAACGATGGCCAGTATACCATTGCCCGGTCAGTCAGCGATACCTGTTATACCGCTACCTGGCATGGCGCGCCATCAGATCGTTCCGGAAACGGTAATATGCTGGTCGTGAATGCCCCTTATCCGGGCGAGTTTTACCGGCAAACCGTCAACGGGCTCTGTAACGGTACGACGTACGTCTATTCGTTCTGGATTGCTAACCTGAACATCATTGTGCCGCCGATGACCTGTGATATTCTGATTCCGCATAACCCGGATATAACCATCATTGCGCAACGGCCCGATGGGAGTCTGATTGATTCGGTCAGTACCGGCGTGATCGACCGGACCACCAGCCTGCAATGGCGGCAATTCGGTTTTTCGTTTACGATCCCCGGCGCAACCTCAGACAGCAGCTCGGTGGTTATCCGGCTGGTTGACAAAGAAAAAGGAGGATGCGGCAATGATTTTGTCATGGACGATCTGACCCTGACCCAGTGCAGCGACTGTTTTTTTTCGTCGGTGTTTGTGCCGGATGCTTTTACCCCGAACGGCGACGGTCTGAATGACGTGCTTGAGGTCTACAGCGGCAAAACCGGCACATTTCTGATGACTATTTATGACCGCTGGGGCAGTGTGGTATTTTCCTCACAAGAGCCACTCATGCGCTGGGACGGTACCTATAAAGGAGAACCCTGCGCAGAAGGGGCCTATACCTGGCTATTAACATACGAAGGCTTATCGGCGCAAAGCCGGTTTAAGCGCACAGGACGTGTACTACTATTACGTTGACTATGACTACCCCGACCTACAACTTTCCGGGTGTAACCCTGCTGATCACCCATTATAACCGTAGTTCATCGCTGGAACGGCTGCTGAAGGCGTTTGATGCCCTCAATTGCCGGTTTGATGCTATTGTGGTTTCGGATGACGGCAGTAAGCCCGAACACCTTGATGCTATCCGGCAACTGGCGCAGACCCATTCGTTCCGGCTGATAACAACCCCGCAAAACCGTGGCCTGGGCAACAACATCAATAAAGGACAGGATGCTGTTGAAACGCCGCTGACGTTGTATGTTCAGGAAGATTTTGTGCCGAAGCCGGCCTTTGTTTCCCATTTTACGGACGCCCTGGCGATCATGAATCAGGACCCGGCCTGGGACATTATCCGGTTTTATGCCTATTTCCCTTATCCGAAACTAAAGCCATTCGGCAAAGGCTTTTCAGAGATGATGTATAGTTTCTGGACACCCGATCACCTGAAGTTTTATTTTTACAGCGACCACCCGCACCTACGGCGGAGTAATTTCTTTTCGAAGTTCGGCCGGTATGCAGAGGGAATTAAATCCGACAAAACGGAATTTCAGATGTGCCTGTCGTTTCTGAAGCGAGGCGCTAAGGGGTTATTTTTCAATGACTTTACGGCGGTTTTTGATCAGGTGAATTCGTCTGACGAACCGAGTACGATCGGCCGGGCTGACTGGCGGCAAAATAAATCGCCCGTGTTCCTGGCGGTACGGCGGATGTACCTCGTTCTGCGGTTAATGAAAAATCAGATTGAACTGGCACGTACAAACTAATTCCATATGCCTCATTATTTTCCTTCTGTTACCCTGCTGATTACCCACTACAACCGAAGCCGTTCACTGGAGCGGTTGCTGGAATCGTTTCGGATGCTTGGGTTTGTGTTTGGCGAGATTGTGGTGTCAGACGATGCCAGTAAACCGGAACATCAGCAGGTGCTGGCCACCCTTCAGAACGTGTATAATTTCCGGCTGGTGACTACGCCGGTGAACAAAGGGCTGGCGAATAATCTGAATAAAGGGCAGGAAGCGGTGAAAACGCCGCTGACCTTGTATGTGCAGGAGGATTTTATTCCGAAGCCGGCTTTCATTGAGAAGTGTAAGGAAGCGGTTTCGATGATGGAAGCAGAGCCGGTCTGGGACTTTGTTCGTTTTTACGCGTATCTGCGCTATCCGTACCTGAAGCCTTACCGCGCCGGATTTTCGGAAATGCTTTATAAGCTCTGGTATACCGACTACCACAAGATTTACCTCTACAGCGATCATCCGCACCTGCGCCGGAGCAGTTTTAACGAGCGGTTTGGCAAGTATGCAGAAGGTATCAAGTCCGACAAAGCTGAGTATCTGATGTGTGTATCCGTACTACAGCACAAGCCCAAAGCCTTGTTTTATGAGGACTTCAAGGGGTTATTTGATCAGGTAAATTCATCTGACGAGCCAAGTACCGTAACACGCGATAACTGGCGTCAGCAGAGCCGGAACCCCTTTATTGCCGTTGCCCGCTATGTCTACCGGCAACTCAAATACAACTACGACCTACTATGATTATAATGATTGAAGGATTAAATGATTGGGCGATTAACCTAGAAAAGTGGTGGCACGACTTCGAGTCGTGCCACCATAAAAGCTACCAAAAGAAGGATATGCGTCAGCTAAAAAATCACGCCAATCATTGAATCACACAAATCATGTGTCCTAGTTTACTTTGATGACCTTCCGGAAAGCACGCTCATTACCACGTTTTACGTCGATCACATAGGCGCCCGGCGCTAACCGGCTGAGGTCAATACGCTCGTTGACGGCGTTGCCGGCCTGCGACACCTCAATCTGCCGGTGCAGCGTACCCGCCTGTGCATCGAACAGGACAATACTAACCGGCTGCAATGACGGATTAGGCAGACTCACCTGTACATAATCACTGGTCGGATTAGGAAAGACCTTTATCGTAGTTGCCAGCGTTTCAACTGCTTCCGGCGTAATGGCTACACGGGCGCCGGAAATCTCCAGGGCCTTTACAAATACCGGGGTTTCGGTGACGGTCAGTGTAAGAACGCCCTGATTCACGGCAACAGTGTCGATGTGCATAGCCGAAGCACCAGCCTGCGGCGTGAATATCAGAGCTTTGGCAATATTAGTATTGCCCAGATTCAGCGAATAATTGGCCGTACGGCCAACTTCATCCGGAACAACCAGGGCATAGATTGATTTACCGTTTTTTTCGTACCGGTCAACAATCGGGTCGGCATGCAGTGTTTGTTTATACTGATAGTCGCCAAGCAGGTTTTTAGTCTGTAACAGGAAGTCGGCGGCTGGTTTACGGCTCTGATCCGGATTAACGAGGCCAGATGAGCCAAACTGAATCGGATTGTTGATATTATCGTCGTAGAGTTGATAGAAAAATACCTTGTCGATACCGTTGCGTGCGTAAAACAGCGAGGTGCGCAGAATCCAGTCTGCCTGGGTTTGCAGAACCGATTTAGCGCCAATCGCAATGGCTTTCAGCGGGCTACCCTGATTAACGTCGTAGCCGGTTTCGGTAATCCAGACCGGCATGTCATTTAACTGGTCGTGAGCTGTTTGCAGAATCTGGCTGGCAACAAGGCCCGCAGATGATTTCTCAGGCGCTGCCCCGCGCGTGCTCTGCCCGCTCTGTGATGAATTGGCATTGTCGGGGTAAAGGTGATAATTGATAACATCCCAGCAGACATTAACGGAGCCGTCCGGCCGGTAGCCACGGTATTGGCGGCACCAGTCGATCATACCCCGCAGGTAATCGTCACCGGCATATACCGATGCCATCCCGCCAATAACCACCTGAACTGAGGGATCCGCATTTTTAACGCCAACACCGGCGCCCATTGTGTTTTTATGGCCATCGTAGAACGCCGATAGGTTCGCGGCATATTCGCGGGCAGTCTGGTAGCCTTTACGGCCTTTCCACCACTTATCACGCTCGTTATCGCATTCGATGTATTTAATCACGCCCAGGCCGATTTTAACCGTATTGATGCCATCACCGGTCCAGCGTTGTGAACTGTTAACATGCAGCAGGAATGGATCGACCGATGTATTACTACCGTAGCGGGCAATATACTGGAAGGCTACTTTGGCCTGTTCAAGATAGGAGAGGGGATCAGCAAAATCCTTGCCATAGCGTACCGGCACATTTTCCGTATCGCGATCCGAAGACGGATAGGTGTTCAGCATCCAGTTTGGCAGCGTTTTCAGGCAGGCCAGCACCTCGATACCATCCGCTTTGCAGCGCTCATAAATCACATCGTAATTCCAGCCACCGCTGTGGGTCGGGTTATAGGTATAGCCTCCCTCGGTAGATTCCAGCTTTTCCCAGTCCATGTAATGGCGGATACCCGCGAAGGTTTTTACCGCCTGCATTTTTGTTTCGTTGATAACGGTTGGGTTCTGTCCGTCCTCAAAGTCCCACTCAAATGCATTTACGCCAACCATGTCCTTAAATTTCGGTGATTTTCGAGGAACGGCGGTTGTTGTTGCCGTAGGCGGGGTATAACTGCCATACAGTTCAATTTCCGTCGGATAGCCCCACCACGCATTGATGACCAGATAACGGGCATTCGTGATCGGCACGTCCAGCATGAACTTAGCTTCGCCGGATAACTGCCGATCAGGATACGGACCGACCCAGCCATTGTATTCTTCGCCGGTAAAGGTCGCAATCGGGATACGCTGCCACTGATCGGTGATGACCGACAATGTCATTGGATTATCCTTCATAGAGCCCTCACCGTCAAAGAACTTTATCTTTTCGATGCGCATGGTTTCGCCGGGTTTCAGCGGGTAGTAAGCATCATAATTAGCCAGTACTTTCCCCCAGCCGGTATTTACCTGCGTTTGCGTATTTCCGTCGAATAACCCCTCCAGTCCATTACTGACGTTGTTCAACTGATACCAGCGTTTTGGGTCCACCGCGATTTTAACGGCCGTTGACGATGCCGGCGGGGTTGGTGGTGTAACGGTGCCGTTACTGCTGAAGCTGAGCCAGTTAAAGTTCCAGTCGCCAACCTGTGCATATACCCGTAATTTCTGACCACCGGCAGGTAGCGTAACGTTAGTGGTAAGGGTTGTCCAGCTTTGCCAGCCACCGGTTTGCGGTACAGCAAGGGTTGCCAGTACACTGTCAGCGGCATTTTTTACCTGAATCATACCACTCCCCCACGAGTTTGATACCCGGAACGAAGCGGTATAAGAACCGGCAGCAGGAACGTTTATGGCATAATCCAGCCAGTCGCCGTCGTTAATCCAGCCTACATTCAGTCCGCCGCCTTCATCGGATGTGGTTTCTGTCTGAATGCCGTACATGCCGGAATGGTTTTCTGCCTGAATCACCCCGGGGATGTTGGTGGCGGGGGTAAACGAAAACCAGTTAAAGTTAAAATCACCGTTGATGGCATGAATACGTAGCGTCTGATCGCCTTGTGCCAGCTTAATTGTCGTCCGGACACTGGTCCAGCCCTGCCAGCCGCCTGAAAGCGGGACCGACGTGCTTTGCAGTACAGTGCCGTTTTCGGAACGGACCTGAATAATGCCGTTTCCGTAGCCGTTGGCTGTCCGGAACGTAAGAGTATATAAGCCGCTCTGAGCTACAGACACATTGTAATCCATCCAGTCGCCGTCATTGATCCAGCCTACATTCAGTCCGCCGCCTTCATCGGAAGTCGCCTCAGTCTGAACGCCTTGCATGGTAACGTAACTTTCGGCTTCGATTTTGCCGGGAACAGGCTGCAGGTTTGTCAATGCAGCGGCCTGCTGACCGAATACCTGCACCTTCTGAGGAATGTTATTCGAGTACTTATGGATACAGATGGCATCGGCCAGAACAGGGGTTGGCAACTGCCAGTTGACCCAGCTCATGTAGCCGGGGCCGTCGAAACTACCCAGAAATATTTTTTCATTTCCGTTCAGCGCATAAATTAGTGCCGGCTTATCGGTGAAAATTCCCTCATAATCATACAGTGAAATACGGTTGATATAGGATTTGCCTGTAAGTTTGAGGGTAACATCAACGTATTTGAAGTTGTTCTCCCATGCATTCGGCACCAGGGTGTTCAGGTCATCGGTCAGCCATGAAGTATAATCCTGTCCGGTATTTTCACTTGCTGTTATTGAAGAAAAATAAATGCGTGGTGACGTCTGGGCATTTACTGTTATAATAGTTACAAGTGACAAAAAAGTGAGTATAAAATGCTTCATAATTCAATATTTATGAAATAAAATGTACAGGATTCGGCCAAAAGGGTAATTTTATACTGATTTTCTACTAATCAAAGAATGGTGCTATGATAGTTGACAGGGAGGGGCGTGACTAAACTTAGTGGTCTATATACGTTTATGAGCCTAAACATGGATTTGTAACATGACATTTGAAACTTTTTTTTCAATCATCGCCTTTCCTGTGGCTATCTACCTGATGGCCAATGTTTTATATTTATGTCTGTCGGCGGTTGCAGGCTGGTTCGGTGACAGCGATGATGTGCCTGTCCAGAAACAACCGGCGGTTTTCCGGAAAATCGTCGTGCTGATTCCGGCCTACAAGGAAGACAAGGTTATTCTGGACTCAGTGGCTGCTAACCTGAAGCAACAGTACCCTGCTGACCGCTTCGACCTGCTGGTGATTGCCGATTCGTTCAGGGCAGAGACAATACAAGCGCTGAGTAAAGAACCGGTTCGTGTACTGGAGGTAAGTTTCGAGCAGTCAACCGTGCAGAAATCGCTGAATGCAGCACTGGCTTCGCTCGGCGAAAATGAGTACGATATCGTCGTTATTTCGGACGCCGACAACCACATGGCACCTGATTTTCTCCACCGGATCAATCTGGCATTCGACGGTGGCTGGCGGGCCGTTCAGGGGCACCGCGTGGCAAAAAATACCAACACCAGCGTGGCCATTTTTGATGCGATGAATGAGGAAGTGAGTAACCACATTTACCGCATGGGGCAACGGGCTTTAGGGCTATCTGCCCAGTTAATCGGGTCAGGTATGGCATTTGAGCCAGCGGCCATGAAACGCGGAATGAGTCAGCTGAAAACAATGGGTGGCTATGACAAAGAGCTGGAAATCAGTTTGCTGGCTGAAGGTATTCATATTGGGTATCTGGATGATGCTTACATCTACGATGAAAAAGTGCAGAACCTGGAAGTCTTTGAACGCCAGCGTACCCGATGGATTGCTGCACAGGTGCATTTTGTGAAAACCTACTTCTCCCTCGGTATGCGTGAACTGTTCAAGGGAAATTACCACGCAGCCAACGCCGTTTTAAAATTTCTCATCATTCCCCGCACACTTTTACTGGCGTTACTGTTTACCAGTTGTCTCCTTGGTATTCTGACCGGTTTTAAACCGCTTTGGTCATGGACAGGCTGGATGCTGGGCGTATTAGTGTTTGCGATGGTTATCTCCATTCCCGGCTACCTGTGGAAGCAACTGTCTGTACGGGATCTGACCACGTTTCCAAAGCTGGTGTTCCGCATGATCCGTTCGTTGCTGAAGGTAAAAACAGCAGGGAAAAGTTTTCTGCACACCCCGCACGGTGAGACAAAACCGGACGCAACCGGACACTAAACATAAAATTCAGGAGGCTATCCGGATTAGAGTCAGCGGTTTAGCGCCGCGTACCAAAAAAGCGTTTCCGGTTGATGCCGGAACCTGTTAAATTTGGTATAGTTAATTACTATTGCCCAATCGTAGATTATTATGCAGTTTTCTCACCTTCACTGTCACACCCAATATTCCTTGCTCGACGGGCAGGCTGATATTAAGAAGCTGATCAAAAAAGCGAAAGCCGACAATATGCCGGCGGTAGCCATTACCGACCACGGTAATATGTTCGGCGTCTTTGAATTTGTGGCGGAAGCAGCCAAACAAGGTATCAAACCCATTGTAGGATGCGAGTTCTATGTGGTTGAGGATCACACCAAAAAGCAGTTTACGAAAGAGCAGAAAGACGTTCGCTATCACCAGCTGCTGCTGGCTAAGAATGCGACCGGCTATAAAAATCTGGTTAAACTCTGCTCCCTTGGTTACATGGAAGGGCTCTACGGAAAGTACCCCCGTATCACGAAGGAACTGATTGATAAATACAAGGAAGGGCTGATCGCTACAACCTGTTGCATTGGTGCCATTGTTCCGAAAACCATTCTGAAAAAAGGCGAAGAAGCCGCCGAAAAAGAGTTCAGATGGTGGCTCGACCGCTTTGGTGAAGACTATTACGTTGAGCTGCAGCGCCACGAAATTCCGGACCAGATTAAAGCAAATGAGATCCTCGTCAAATTCGCGGTAAAGTACAATGTGAAGATCATCGCATCGAACGACTCCCACTATGTTGACCGCGATGATTGGGTGGCACACGATATCCTGCTTTGTGTCAATACCAACGAAAAGATGAGTACCCCCTCTGAGAAGGAATTCAACGACGAGGAGGGGCCTAAAAAAGGGACACGCTTTGCGTTCTTCAGCGACCAGTTCTACTTTAAGAATACGCAGGAGATGAGTACCCTCTTCAGCGATATGCCACAGGCCATTGACAATACCAATGAGATCGTGGATAAGGTGGATACACTGAAGCTGAAACGGGATATTATGCTCCCTAACTTCCCGATTCCCAAAGAGTTTCAGGTTCATGAGGATGATGTGCTCAACCAATGGGAGTACCTGAAACACCTGACCTTTGAAGGGGCGCGCAAACGGTACGGCGAGATTGAATCACACGTGCAGGAACGCCTCGATTTCGAGCTGTTTACGATTAAGACGATGGGTTTTGCCGGATACTTTCTGATTGTATCCGACTTTATCCAGGCCGGCCGTGATCTGGGCGTAATGGTGGGACCAGGGCGTGGTTCGGCGGCCGGTTCGGCAGTGGCCTACTGCGTTGGCATTACGAACATCGACCCGATAAAGTACAATTTGCTGTTCGAGCGTTTCCTGAATCCGGATCGTAAATCAATGCCCGATATTGATACCGATTTCGACGACGAAGGCCGTCAGCGGGTGATTGATTATGTAGTGCAGAAGTATGGAAAACAGCAGGTTGCCCAGATTGTTACGTATGGTACAATGGCGGCCAAATCTGCCATTAAGGACGTGGCGCGGGTGATGGAGCTGCCGCTTTCCGATTCCAATGCCCTGGCAAAACTGGTGCCGGACAAGCCGACCTATAACATGAACCTGCGCCGGATTTTCGAAGATCCGATTGATGGTCCCGGTGGTCTGACTAACGTTGTGGCCCCCGAGGAAGTTGAGAATGTTAAGCGGATGCGGCAACTCGAACAGGGGGACGACCGCACGGTAAGGGAACTCAAACTGCTTTCGGACTCCGAAAAGATTTCACAGGTTTTGCGGCAGGCCCGTAAACTTGAGGGAACCGTCCGTAACACCGGCCTGCACGCGGCGGGAATTATCATTGCCCCCGATGACCTGTCAAATATTGTGCCGGTCTCAACCTCAAAAGATACTAACCTGATTATCACGCAGTACGAAGGGAAAGTCATTGAGGACGCGGGGGTAATCAAAATGGACTTTCTGGGGCTGCGGAACCTGACCATTATTAAGGAATGCCTCCGCCTGATCCGGCAGAACTACCATAAAGATATCGAGATTGATAACATTCCGCTCGATGACCCGGAACCGTATAAGCTTTTCCAGCGTGGAGAGACCAATGCGATCTTCCAGTTTGAATCCGACGGGATGAAGAAGTACATGAAGGACCTCAAGCCTGACCGATTTGAGGACCTGATTGCGATGAACGCTTTGTACCGTCCGGGCCCGCTGGCGTACATCCCGACATTTATTAACCGGAAGCATGGCCGTGAAGAGGTAAAATATGACCTTCCGGAAATGGAGGAGTACCTGGCTGAGACCTACGGTATTAACGTGTATCAGGAACAGGTAATGCTGCTCTCTCAGAAACTGGCCGGCTTTACGAAGGGTGATGCCGATGTGCTCCGGAAAGCGATGGGGAAAAAGCAGAAGGACATTATCGATAAGATGAAGGGCAAATTCATGGATGGTTGTGAAAAGAACGGCCTGAACCTGAAAGCCTGCGATAAGGTCTGGACCGACTGGGAAGCCTTCGCATCGTATGCCTTTAACAAGTCACACTCAACCTGTTATGCATTTGTTGCGTATCAGACGGCTTACCTGAAAACATACTATCAGGCCGAATACATGGCAGCCGTTCTGACCTCCTGTCTGGGGAACATTGAAAAGATTACGTTCTTCCTTGAAGAATGTAAAAATCTGGGCATCCCTGTATTGGGCCCTGATGTAAATGAATCGGAGCGGGTATTCGGGGTGAACGGCAAAGGTGAAATCCGGTTTGGTCTGGCTGGTATCAAAGGGGCGGGTGATGCCGCCGTTGAAGCCCTGATTGCCGAGCGGATGGAGAACGGAGAGTACAAAGACATTTTCGATTTCATTACCCGTGTCAACCTGCGGACGGTCAATAAGAAAACGCTCGAAGCCCTCGCCTATGCCGGAGCCTTCGACGCGCTGGATGAATACCACCGGGCACAGTATTTTGATATGCTGCCGACCGACACCAGTACCTTTCTGGAAAAGCTTATCAAGTACGCCAATAACTATCATGCCGATAAAGCCGCTGCGCAGAGTTCGCTGTTCGGTGCCATGATGGGAGGGGATGATATGATGATTGCCCGGCCGAAAGCACCGGTCGTGACAGAGTGGAACCAGATTGAAAAACTGAAATTTGAAAAAGATGTCGTTGGTTTCTATATAACCGGTCACCCGCTGGACGAATTCAAACTGGAGCTGGATGGCTTTTGTAACTGCACGACCGATCAGATATATGAAATTAAAACGCCCGAGATTAAGATCGGCGGGATTGTATCGTCAGTTATCAACAAGATTGCCCGAAACGGCAACCCGTTCCTGATTTTTAAGCTGGAAGATTACAACGGGTCGGTTGAAATGACACTGTTCGGTGAAGACTACGTAAAAATGGGGCAGTATATCGAAGTGGGCCGGTTCCTGCATATTACGGGAAAAACCCAGAACCGCTGGAACTCCGATCAGCTGGAATTCAAGCCGGCAAACATACGCTTGCTCTCTGAACTCCGCGACAAACTGTGCAAGGAAGTCCGGGTCTCGCTGTCCCTAGAAGCAGTTACGGCTCAATTGATCAGTGAGATCAATGCCTTGATTACAGCGCATCCCGGAAACTGCACCCTGTTACTGAACGTTACTGATCCCGACGAGCGGATGGAGGTGAGTATGCTTTCGCGGACGGTGAAGGTTGCCCCGAACAACTCCCTGCTCCGTGGCCTGGAGTCACTGGATGGTGTGGCGTGTAAAGTAGCCTAGATTCTGGTCCATAAAAAAAGGCCCGGACTAACAGTCCGGGCCTTTTTTATACGTAGCTATTATCGGTTGCGTGGCCGGCCGCTGCCCTGGCCACCTGTGTTGCCCTGGCCTTGTTGCTGACCGCCGCCATTGTTATCACCGCCGCCATCTCCTTTGACGTCGTCGTTGTTAACCGATTTCTTTCTGCGGCCTCCGAAACCTTGTCCGTCCATACTCATCTTACCAAAACGGTAGCTAAAGTTGACGCGAACGCCGGCATTATAAAAACTGGTCAGGCTGGATTGGGTAAATGTTGCTGACGCCAGTTCCGTGCGTACTTTGAACGGATGGTTGAAAAAGTTCTCTCCTGCCAGTCCGATGCTGCCCCGCTTGTTGGCAAATTCTTTTTTGACGCCCAGGCTGTAGAAGGCAAAACTACCCTGTGTTCCCTGAAGTTGAACCTGCCGGCCACGCGCGAACCCAAAGCCCTGAATACCCCAGCCATTTTTCAGTGTTACGTTCGTGAAAAGTCGTCCTGAAATGACAAAACCGGAATTGCTTGATTTCAACGATGGATTCGGGCTGTTGTTGGTCAGGAATGTGTAGTAGGCGTCAAAGCCACCGCCGATCTGCCACTTCGATAAAATTGTGGCATTTCCGAACAGGTTAAGGCCGTACGATTCCTGCTGCCCGATGTTGTAATAGGTAGTCCGGATAACCTGTTGCAATACCGGATTAACAACATCGCCGGTTCTGATACTGTCTGTGGTCCGGACACTTTCAATGGAGTTGCCGGTAAACCGCGCAAACAGGGAACCATTCAGGTAAACACTTTTGATGTAGGTGCTGGTACTGAATTCAAAATTGTCGGTTAACTCCGGACGCAGGTTTGGGTTCCCCTGAGTAATATTAGTCGGGTTCGAGGCGTTCACGTTCGGGTTCAGAAACTGAATACCCGGACGCTGCAACCGGCGGTTATACGCCAGCTTGATCGTCTTACCACCTTTCAACGCTTTTGAAATATTAATGCTTGGAACAAGGTTCCCGTAATCCGGCACATTCACCGTCGGCTGACTTGTTGAAGTCCTTGACGTGAAGTCGGCGTTAATGAATGTGTATTCATAACGCGCGCCAGCTTTAATGGTGTATTTGTTCTTTGTTGAATAAGTGTAAGAGAGATACGTTGCTGCAACGTTCTGATCGTAGTTAAGCGTGTTCGCGGGACGCACGTCGCTGTTAATCGGATTGAATCCACCGTTAGCTCCGGTCGCCGAATAGTACTTAAAATCACTGTTTACCTGACGAAAGATCCCTTTTCCGCCAAATTCGAGCATTTGGTTTTCTTTGACCGGCGTCTGGTAATCAGCCTGAACGGTTGTCTCCTGATTATAGCTCAGGTTCTCATTTTTTTCCCGGCTCGTAATTGTCTCCATATCCACATTATTTAAAATGTTGGCAATGAAGTTGTTAGTCCGATTATTCCGGCTATACTGGGTGAGGATGCTGAACTCCTGCTGTGGCTTACTGAATGTCTTGGTAAAATCTACGTTTACGTCAACTGTACCTGAGTAGTCCTGCACATTAACATCACGGATACCCAACGTTCCTGTGGCTCCGCCTGGCAGAAATGTGCGAGTCGTTAATTTATCCTGAAATGAGTTGTTATTGCGGAGTCCGTACCGTACACTCGCCGTGATAGCCGTATTTTTATTCAGGTCATAGTCCCAGCCTAACTGATACTGACCAAACATCCCATTACTGCGTGTGTCGGCAGATTGCACCGTCCGCGACGTTGAGCCGCTGCTGTTCCGGACCGTCTGATCATTTTGGTAAGAGCCGACAACGTTGTAATTCCCGCGACCATAGCCGCTGAGCGAGAAGCCCATCTTACCGGTACGCAGGTTTCCGTTCAAGCCGAGGTTAGCTCCGCGATTCCCAACGCCTGCATCTGTGTTCAGGGTAAAGCCCTGCAAGGTGTTTTTCTTGGTCACAATATTGATGATCCCGGCAGAGCCCTCAGCGTCGTATTTTGCCGACGGACTGGTAATGACCTCTACCGTTTTAATCATATCGGCTGGAATTTGCTTAAGGGCATCGGCGACACTGCTCGCCACGATGGTCGATGGTTTGTTGTTGATCAGCACCCGTACGTTTGAACTACCCCGCAGGCTGACGTTGCCGTCGAGATCAACCGAGAGCATCGGTACTTTCCGCATGACATCTGTGGCGTCGCCGCCCTTACTGGTAATGTCTTTGTCGGCGTTATAAACCAACCGGTCAACTTTTTCTTCGACCAGAGCGGCCTGTCCGGTAACAGTTACCTCATTTAAAGTACGTACTTCCGGTGATACCAGAATTTTCCCCAGATTAATATCCTGACGCCGGCCATCAACCGTAACTGATGGAATAGCTTTGTTTTTGTATCCGACAAATGAAACCAACACACGGAAGGTTCCCGTGGGAACTTTGTTCATTGTGAACTGCCCTTTCTCGTCGCAGATCGTTCCGTCTATAGGACGATTCGTAGCCGGATCAATAAGGGCAATACTTGCAAACTCAACGGGTTTGTTGGTTGTTGAATCAATGACAATTCCGGAAATTTTAGCATTCCCCTTCGGCGCATTGTCAGACGACGTTCCCGGAATAACGGGCACGGGTTGAGGTTGTCCACCGGATGGAAACTGCGCAAAAGCTACAGTACCTGAACTGAGCAGTAAAAAAAATAAGGTATTCTTCATGACGACCATAGGCCTGCTGCTTACAGAATTTTTATATGTGTCTGATTATGGTATACCTTATTAACGCAGTTACGGCAGGAAGGTTGGCCCCGTAGCCTCTATAATCGACGTACTGCCGGAATGTCCCGGCGAATAGGGTGCCTGATTCGTTTATTCCTGAAAAAGTTCAGTTTTTGCCGATAGCTCAGGATAGCTGGCAGGAGTCATTATATCCGGAACATCCGTTGGTTCGCTACGCGAAGTAATCCGTTTGCTGATGCTATGTGAATGCATTTTTTGAGCCGGGTACTGCCTTGCTAACAACGAAAGACAGTCTGATTCGGTGAGGTTTTCGTGAATCCAGATTTGTTCCTCTTCCGGTGTCAGGATACAAGGCATCCGTTCTTTTGAGTTATGAATAGCCGCCAATAATGGATTGGCAGCTGTTGTCAGCATACTGTAGGTGTTAATCACTTCACCGGTTTCAGTATCAACCCACTCATCCCAGATTCCGGCAAACGAAAAGACCGGCTGCTCTTTTGAGCTGATATAAAACGGAAATTTATGCTTACCGAGCGTATACCATTCGTAGAAACCGGTTGCCGGAATCAGGCAACGCTTACCTGACTGGATAGCACCGCGGAAGGATGGTTTTTCAAAAATACTTTCTGATCGGGCATTTATAGTTTTCGCCCGGATGGACTCCGCATCTGTTTTGCTTTTTACCCACTTCGGGATCAAACCCCAGTGGAAAAAACGGATCAGGTCCGGCTGCTGACGGGTGATGACCGGGCAAGGCGTAAACTGATAGGCGTTGATATGATAACGGGGTAACTCATTCTGCGTATCGGGCTCTTTAATTTTTGCCTTATACTTTTCTTCCAGTTGAGCGGCCTGCACGGCAAGGGCATAATGATAACACATGTTCAGTCGGATTAACTTGGGTAGACGGAAAAGTTTGAGTAGTTTGTCGTGATAAACTGTCGGTCATATTCTTGATATATAACACCAGACAGGAGGACTTAAGTTACGTCAATGATGCCATTTAATAAATTACGGGTGAAACCATACGGCCAGTGGCTGGCGGCGTTGCTGGCAGGATCGGTAACCGTTCCTGTACAGGCGCAGGTTCAGTTTTCGCCTGAAAAGCCGGTTGCCGGCCAACCCGTTTCAATAACTTACACGCCTAAAGGCACTTTACTGGAAAAGGAAACAGACATTACGGCTTCGTTTTTGCGGTATGGTCAGCCAAATTTTATGTATTCCAGCCGGGCAAAAACAATTCCGATGCTTCGGCAGGGAGATGTGTTTGTCGGCGAAATACCGGCAAGTCATGGTCGGGACAGTGTACTTACTACTGGTATTGTGCTGGCTTTCAAGGGAAAGCAAAATACGGCCGCTGTCGATCACAATCGGAACAGGCTCTTTACGGTGCCGGTCCATGATCCGGTTAGTGGTAGTCCGGTACGGCATGCTGTCGGTGGACTGGCTACAGTGCAGACCCGTACCGGTTTCCTGTACGATGCCGGCGCCAAAGCCGATCCGGTATATACGATTGCGCTGTATGAGCAGGAGATGGATTGCTATCCGGATACCCGTCCGGTCTACTGGGCGGACCAGTTGACAGCGATTCTGAAACAAAAAAAGCCGGGATTTGCCCAACGGGTAAAAACTGGAATTGAGTCGTATCTGGCGTCACGGCCAGGCGGCGGATCGATTGATGAACTTACCAAAGCCTGCCAGCTGTACGATCAGCTGGGCGTAGCTGCTGATAGCAAACGATGCAAAGATCGGTTGCTGGCTGCTGATACCAAGGGCGTTCCGGCACAGGTCCAGCGGCTGGATGCGTTGCAGAAAACGAAGGGGCTTGCCGAAAAACAACAACAGTATCTGGCGTTTGAGAAGGATTTCCCGGCATCGGCCATGCTCCGGCGGGCGGCCGATGTGGTGATTGACGGTCTTCGGGAAGCACGGGATGGCAAGGCGATTGCCGATTTTGTAGGTCAGCGCCCAAAATTATTCACTGATCCGGCGGAACTTGATGATCTGGCGAATCAGGTTAAAGCTTTTCCCAATGGATTACCACCGGCTGAGTGGTTGGCAAAGCAGGCCACCCAACTGGCAAAGACGCAACCTAAACCGACCCGTTTCACCGGCGACTGGGAAGCCAACCGGCAGATGCTCTACCGGCAGTGCATAACGACATATGCCGCTATTGTTGCTGATCAGCAGCGGTTTGACGAAGCGTATGCACTGAGTAAGGAGGCTATTGATGTGCAAAATCCGTTTCAGACCGATCCGGTAGCCAATGAAGTGTTGGTGCGTTGTGCGCTGAAAACGGCCCGGCTGGATGAAGCCCGTCAGGCAGGGGAGTCTGCGGTGCAGACCGGTACTGCTACCCCGCTGATCAAAACGGCTCTGCGTGATTTTTACATGCAAACCAATAAATCGGAGGCAGGCTTTGCCACTTACTGGACCGAGTTGGAAGCCCCTTTTAAGAAAAAACAGCGTGAGCTATTACGTAATACGCTGATTAACATACCGGCACCGTCGTTCTCCGTTCGGGATGCGAGGGGCAATGTGTTTTCGCTGGCCAGCCTGAAAGGGAAAATTGTGGTCGTTGATTTCTGGGCGACCTGGTGTGGACCGTGTGTCGCCTTATTCCCGGCCATGAACCGGGCACAGGCTGCGCAGAAAGCGAACCCAAATGTGAAATTTCTGTTTGTGAATAGCCGTGAAGGGAATGCCGATGCGGGTACGATGGCCCGGAAAGCACAGGCCTTCATGCAGAATAAATCCTATAATTTTACGGTGCCACTGGACCCTGGCAACCGAATGTCTTCCGCGTTTGGCGTGCAGGGAATTCCGATGAAGTTTATTATTGACCAGCAAGGTAATATCCGCTACCGGTCCCTAGGCTATGAAGGAAACCCGACAAAAGTAGTAGATGAGATTTCAGCGATTATTGAGGCGTTGAGTGTGGAATGAAAAAATAAAATGTTCATATTTATACTATTGATTGTCTGCCGCCAAAGATGATTGATATGAAAGCGTTAAAACTATTAGTACTCTTAATGTTAATGATGGCCTTTATGTCTCCGTTAGCTAAATCGGGGGCTATACCTCTTAACGTGATGTTAATTGTTTTATCTGTATTGCAAACAGCAATTTTTATATGTGGCTGGTATTATATGGTTTACCTGTTAACGCTTTGTACAATCAGGCCTTTAGCTGCCAGAATTATTGCCGGCGCCTTTTTGGGAGGTGGGTATCTGGTTTGGTTATGGGAGTTATATCTCTAGCGTCTACAAGACGTTTAAACAGTTTTGATTAACTCTACTTTAACGCGCTACTATACTCATACTAATAAATAGCACAATGCTTTGGGAAATTCTTAAAATGTCACTACCTAATATGCTCATTTTAGTGGTAATGGGGGGAGCAACTTTTTTATATTTTTCTGATAAAGAAAAAAATAATCCTCCTGCTTTGCCGGCTGTGAAATATACAATAGTTCTGCTTGTCCTGACAATTATGGTAGTAGATGTCTGGGCATCATGGAAATTTAAGAGTGATCGGTTAAAGTGGGAAGAGCGATTAAAGCAGATTGAGATAAACTCACACAGAAAGTAAACTAGTTGAGCTTCATACGTGATAAAAAAAGCCTCCGGCAACGTGCCGGAGGCTTCTCTGTTTGTCAGGCGTACTAACTAGCCCAGATACGTTTTCAACGCTTTTGAGCGGGACGTATGACGCAGGCGGCGGATAGCTTTCTCCTTAATCTGACGAACGCGCTCGCGGGTCAGGTTAAATTTCTCGCCAATCTCTTCCAGTGTCATCGCATGCTCACCGTTCAGACCGAAGTATAACGTAATCACATCGGCTTCGCGCTGCGTCAGCGTCGACAGGGCCCGCTGTACTTCTTTCCGCAGCGAGTCATTGATCAGACCGGAGTCCGGTTTGTCTTCACCGTCGTTTTCGAGTACGTCGAGCAGGCTGTTTTCTTCACCCTGCACAAACGGAGCATCCATCGATACGTGACGACCTGAGATTTTCAGGGTGTCAACCACTTCCGCTGGGGTAATGTCCAGTACAGCAGCCAGTTCTTCCGGTGAAGGCTCTCGCTCAAATTTCTGCTCCAGATCAGAGAAGGTCTTTGAGATCTTATTCAGTGAACCGACACGGTTAAGCGGCAGACGAACAATACGCGACTGCTCGGCTAGTGCCTGAAGAATGGACTGACGAATCCACCAAACGGCGTATGAGATAAATTTAAAACCACGGGTTTCATCAAAACGCTGTGCAGCCTTGATCAGACCGAGGTTGCCCTCGTTGATCAAATCACCCAGCGATAAACCCTGGTTTTGATATTGTTTAGCCACCGAGACAACGAAGCGAAGGTTGGCTTTCGTTAACCGCTCAAGTGACAGTTGGTCTCCCTCACGGATTTTCTGTGCCAGAATCACCTCCTCGTCAGGAGTGAGCAGATCTACCTTACCAATCTCCTGCAAGTACTTGTCAAGCGACTGGCTCTCACGGTTGGTAATCTGCTTTGATATTTTTAGCTGCCTCATGGTACGAGAATTCGGGTGTTATGGGTAGATAACGTTAAATTTAGACGTTTGATTACACGAAAAAGTAACAAATCCCTATGGATTTTTGTTCGCCGGCTTCGGTAAGAGGACCTTACGTGATAGGCGGTATTTACCTGTCTTTTTATCAATGTCAATCAACTTAACCCGTACTTCTTCTCCAACTTCCAGTACGCCTTCCATGGCTTCCAGACGTTCCCACTTAATCTCGGAAATGTGCAATAAACCGTCTTTGTTCGGCAGGAATTCGACAAACGCTCCGAACGGCATAATCGTTTTCACTTTACCGTCGTAGATTTCACCGATTTCCGGAATAGCCACAATACCTTTCACGCGGGAAATGGCCTTGTCCATACCTTCTTTATTGGTCGCGAAGATACTTACATAACCGGCATTGTCTTTTTCTTCAATAACAATCGTCGTACCTGATTCCTTCTGAATCTCCTGTACCACTTTACCGCCTGGCCCGATAACGGCACCAATCTGGCTTTGCTCAATCTTGATCACGTGCGCCCGTGGTGCATGTGGCTTCAGGTCGTCACGAACTTCGCTGATGGCCTTCTTCATTTCGCCCAGAATGTGGAGACGACCGGCACGCGCCTGTTCCAGTGCCTGTGCCAGCACCTCATACGACAGACCGTTTACCTTCATGTCCATCTGGCAGGCGGTAATGCCTTGCTCCGTTCCGGTTACTTTGAAGTCCATATCACCTAAATGGTCTTCGTCACCCAGGATGTCCGACAGAACGGCATATTTTTCCGAGTCGGTAATCAGACCCATGGCAATACCGGCTACCGGTGCTTTAATTTTCACACCCGCATCCATCAGAGCCATCGTTCCGGCACAAACTGTCGCCATTGATGACGAACCGTTTGATTCGAGAATGTCAGATACGATACGGATTGTGTATGGGTTGTCTGCATCAGGAGGTAACACCTTTTTCAGCGCACGGTGCGCCAGGTTACCGTGACCTACTTCACGACGACCCGGACCGCGGTTTGGCTTCACCTCACCGGTTGAGAAACCAGGGAAGTTATAGTGTAACAGGAACTTAGAATAGCCCTGGAACATAGCCTGATCCACAATCTGCTCGTCCATTTTCGTACCCAGCGTAACGGTTGTCAACGACTGGGTTTCACCACGGGTGAACAGGGATGAACCATGCGCACGCGGAAGGATATCGGGTTCGCAGACAATCGGACGGATCTGATCCAGCACACGGCCATCGAGGCGATAGCGCTCATCGAGCACTAAGCGGCGTGACGCTTCCCAGACCAGATCATTGAAATACGTTTTGACCAGTGTTTTATTTACTTCCGCATCGTCCGCAAACGTTTCAAGGTATTCGTTCAGAATCGCTTTAAACGCATCGCTGCGCATCTTTTTCACCGTCTGCTTCTGACGGGCTGCGTCGTAAATTTTATCGTAACAGTAAGCACGAACGGCCGTACGCAGCTCTTCATCATGCGTTTCGTGGCTGTAGGTACGTTTTTCTGTTTTGCCTGTTTTTGCTTCCAGCTCTTTCTGGGCCTGGCACTGTAATTTAATAACCTCGTGGGCTACCTTCAGGGCTTCGAGTACCTCAGCTTCAGAGCACTCATTCATTTCGCCCTCAACCATACAGATGTCCTGCTCCGTAGCGCCGACAATCAGGTCAAGTGAAGCGCGTTCCAGTTCCGAAATCAGCGGGTTGATTTTGTATTCACCGTCAATTTTGGCAACCCGTACTTCTGAGATCGGGCCGTTGAACGGAATGTCAGAAACGGCCAGTGCCGCTGAGGCTGCCAGTGCCGCCAGGGCATCAGGCAACACCTGTGGATCCGCAGAGATCAGGGTAATCATTACCTGCGTGTCGGCGTGATAGTCCTCAGGGAAGATCGGGCGGAGCACACGGTCTACCAGACGGCTGATCAGCACTTCATGGTCAGATAGTTTACCTTCGCGACGCTGAAAGCTGCCCGGAATCCGGCCGGCCGACGCAAATTTCTCCTGATAATCAACCGATAACGGCAGAAAGTCAACGCCCTCTTTAGCTTCTTTGCTGGATACTACGGTGGCAAGCAGCATAGTATCGCCCAGACGGACAACAACGGCGCCATCAGCTTGACGGGCTAATTTGCCGGTTTCGATGGTAATTTCACGTCCGTCGGGAAGCGGGACAGACTGGGTGGTGATTTGAAACATATACGTAGAAACGCGCTACAACAGCTTTAAAACCTCTAAAATGACTTCTCCGGCCGCTTTACCGCTTAAATATTATTAAATGGAATAACTAAGTGAAGTACTACCGGATTGGTATTGACTTACTTATGTAAAAGCAAAAAATCAGGGAATCTACCATCGGTAAATTCCCTGATTATGTATACTTACTTCCGGATGCCCAGTTGAGCAATAATAGCCCGGTAGCGAGTAATGTCTTTTTTAGCGAGGTAATCGAGCAGATGGCGACGCTTACCTACCAGTTTAAGCAGCCCCTGGCGAGTACCGTAATCGTGCTTGTGCACTTTCAGGTGTTCTGTCAGGTGAGCAATCCGGTATGTAAACAGCGCGATCTGAGATTCCGCCGAACCAGTATCTTCCGGACTTTTCTTGAAACCCTGGTTAGCAAAAATTTCCTGCTTTTTGTCGTTCGTTAAATACATCGTCAGACAGCGTTAAGTTTACTGAAAAAATTTAGAAAACGCAAAGGTAAGGAAAAAATGATTAAAATGATACAATAGCCGCTAATTAATTAACAGGGTTATGCTAACAGGTACTGGCTGTCAGGCTATTTGAGGTTTATCTTTTGTACGCCAGGCTGCAAAACGCTTCCTGAACCGTTCCCATGCGATAATATAGACATCCTTATCAAAGATGCGCGAGTCATGGCGGGCCTGCCGCATAAAGTAAAGCCCTACCGGGAGCAGCAGCGCGTTTGGCAGCCAGGCACCGAAGGGCACCCACACTACACCGTCTTTAGCCAGCTTATCGCCATTGATCGTGAGCACGTAAAGCAGTACGAAAAACACAATGGACACCAGTACAGGCAAACCAAAACCGCCCTTTTTGATGATGGCACCCAGTGGTGCTCCGATCAGAAACAGCACAAAACAGGAGAGGGCCTGCGTAAATTTATGGTGACTCTCCAGCTCGTATTTATAAACAGTCTTTTGCTTTTCATTCAGATACGTGATGTTCGACGTAGCATACCCCAGCACACTCTGGGCCTGGGTAAGCGCCGCCTGGGCCAGATCATAGGAAACCGGCCTGTTTCTGGCAAGCAGTGAATCTACCCATTTACCGCCTTTCAGCGGTTCTTTACCAGGCATGACGGCTGAATTAGGCTTAAACTGATAATTATAATACTGTCGGGAGGTCGTTGATACGCTTTGGCTTGTGCTCTTCAGGTCCTTTTTCAGTGAATCAGTTGTGTACGTAAGCTCACCGAGGTTTTTCATGAACTCATGATACTCAAACTGCTGCTCGTCAGTACGTTTCAGGCCGAAAGACTCAAGACCGATAATCAGTTTGTAATGGTTGAAACCATTCCGGATAAACTGTGTCGGTTTATTTCCGGTACCCGTATACGAAACGCTTCTTCCGTCCGTATATTCCTGATAATCATTGCCGTGGTATAGCTCGAAGACAAGATAGGAGTTATCCTGTGCGGTATACATTTTGCCCGAATCGGCCAGGATCACTTCACGGTTGCCGGTCTCCATACCGGATGTAGAATGCTTGTAGATAACCAGCCCTTTAAGCGATACGCCGTCTTTTGCTTTCTTATCGACCTTGATGCTATAGCCCGGCAGGTCATTATAAAAAATACCTTCCTTCAGGTTGAGGGTAGCTTTGGCCGTCCGGATATCATACAGCAGGCTGTAACCCTTCAGGTTAGCCCAGGGCGAAACATAGTTGTTAAACCAGAACGAGAAGACGCTGATCAGTACCGCCACAATCAGGAGGGGGCGCATGGCGCGGGTCAGGGATATGCCCGCGCTTTTCATGGCAGTCAGCTCAAAAAACTCACCCAGATTACCATAGGTCATCAGCGAAGAAAGCAGCGTGGCCAGCGGGAGAGCAGTTGGAATGGTTAATAGTGAGAAGAAAAATAACAGGCGGCCAAACGTGGCCAGCGTAATGTCTTTAGAAACAAAGTCGTCAATGTAAAACATCAGGAGCCGCGTGAGGAAAATAAAGATGACCACACACAGGGTCAGGACAAACGGCCCCCAGAACGAGGTTAAAATCAGCTTATCAATTCGTTTCATGCGTAAATGTATAATGGATAGTGTACAGTGTAACGGGCAGCATGCTTAAAAAACGTTAACAAAGACAGTATGCATTATTCACGTCGGTTAACTGCCGACAATTTCCTTTAGTTTATCCAGTAAACCATCCCAAAGGTCATTGAGTTCTTCTTCGTCGAGATTCGTTGAATAGTCCGTTATGCGCAGGAATGTTGATTGTGTCAGCTCACTTTGATCGATGCGGAAATCCACATAGTTGTTATCATGTCCGGACTCACTGGTGTCCAGAAACTCAAAGCGGACACTTTTATTCTGCCGGAGGGAAACCTGCCGGGCAATATGGCTTTCGTTGTCCCACTGAAAATCGTATTTATGGTCGGAAAGGGTATTTACTTTCGAAGCAAACCATTGAGACAAGCCGGAAGCAGTACTGATGTAGGGGAAGAGCATTTTCGGGGATGCCCGGAACTCGTATTCGGTTACAAATTTAAATTTTTCCATACCTGAATAATTTTTTATGTACCAGCTTGCTACACGGGCTATCTGCCTATCTTGTTAATAACCAGCCGGAATAACCGGTTAAGGAACCTGAATCGGCAAACGCCTGTAAGCAAAGGTAAAAGAATTTTAATGCGAAACTCAATGATATAAGTTGCGCGAATAAATATTTTGTGTACTTTTGCACTACGAAACAAGGCGGGGTAGCTCAGCTGGTTAGAGCGTAGGATTCATAACCCTAAGGTCGGCAGTTCGATCCTGCTCCCCGCTACTAAAGAGTCATCAACTGATGACTCTTTTTTTATTTTACACCACTCTCTGACAACCAGTGTGTTATTGCTGAAAAAAAGGCTTTAGGCCTGATTTATGGCATCAGCAAAGCGAACCCCCTCACCGGCAAATATAGAAAACTACCCAATATAAAAAAGCAGAATGCCATTAATTAATGGCGTGTGCCCGGTAAAAATACATGACCGGTTTTTATTAAAAACGGCGGGAAGTTATTAAACGGTCTGCAACAGCAAGACGTCAGCTAATCAAAACGCATAAGATTTATTTTTACTGCATATAGGTGCACCGCGCGCGTGGTATATCAGAAACGTATAGGCATAAAGTGAAAATACTTAAAAGGCCCTGCCGCGATTGACAGGGCCTTTTAAGTAAGGTTGGTCTTGTTACTGATACCGCTCCTGCAACATCGTCATCATGTAGTGATTGACTTCCCACTGATCGACAACGGGCTGCCGGGTGTAGGGCAACAAAAACAAGTAGGGGGGGGCACCGAATTCCGGCGTAATGGTCGTAACCGTGTGACCGGCCGCCGCGCGCTGTGCTATCACCTGATCCCAGCACGCGAGATGATGGCCGACGACCTCCTGCCACTCGGGGGCCCGGGGATCGACAATCTGGGGTCCCTCAATATAGCCAACCCGGCTGTGAATGTGATCGGTACGGCTGATGGCCAGCGAAACCGCTTCCTGCTGATCGTCCAGGTAAGTTTCGGCCGTGGTAAACCAGTGTGATATGTCGAGGGTGATTCTGAGTGATGGCAGCCGCTCGAGGTACGTACGGGTTATATGGGCCGCAAAGCTGAATTTGCCGCGGTGCGTTTCATGAATAACCGGAATACCGGTCTCAGCGGCAATGCTGTCGGCCAGGGAAATCAACCGGGCATTTTGCTCAAAAGTATAGTAATCCTTACCTGTCTGGGTATTGATAAACAAGGGTTTTACCGCCGCCAGGGCCCGGATCCGCCGGTCATACTCCGCGTAGTGGCGGTCAAAATCCGGTGCTTTTGTTTCCCAGTGCTGGCCGATCAGCTGCAGGTTGCAGGCTTCCAGGGCATTCAGCATCGTGTCCAGTTCCTGGGCCGATGCCGGAATGCCTACTTCTACACCGTGATAACCGGCATCGGCTACCCGTTGGGCAAAAACAGGCCACGGGATGTGCTCCTGACCCCATCTGGGACAGAAAAAAAGGAGTTTCATAAGGTATGTACGTAAAGGTGGCTGGTAACGTATAAGAAATACCGGTCAATAGGCTGATCCGCCTATTTCAGCGCTAAATCATCTTCTTTGGCCAGAAAATTAGCCTCTGCTTCAGTCAGACCGGTTGCTTCGCGGGATAATAAAGCATCGTCAGGGACAACCTCAATCGGGGTAATGCAAGCCCCTGCGGAGGCAACTTCATTGTAGCCCGGGTTTGACTGACGATTGTAGCAGGAGATCAGTGACCAGCGGGGGCGGTCCGACAGATTGGCCTCTGACCGGTGCAGGATGTTGCTGTGAAAAAACAAGGCATCGCCGGCCTTCAGCTCCACATAGACAAGCGGCGTTGTTTGCAGCGCCAGATCAACGTACCGTTGCGAGGCACCCACCTGTTCACCGGCAAACCCATGCTCAACCCGACCCATGTTGTGTGTGCCCGGTATTACCTGCAAACAACCGTTTTCGCGGTTAGCATCGGTAATGGCAATCATGACCGACATCATCTGGTTGGGAAACAGGAACTCGTTTTTATACCAGTAACCATAGTCCTGATGCCATTCCCAGGCCCCGCCGACACGCGGTTCCTTCTGCATTAGTTTCGAGTGAAAATGACACACAGGCGCTTCTCCGTCCAGCAAGGCATCAACCGATTCAACCAACCGGCGGCTACGGGTGAGCAGCCCGTAAATGTCGTTGCCGGGCTTGTACCACAGCGACAGTTTGCTGCGCTTACCGGTACTGTCATTGACGTTAATGGCATGTCTGCTGGCTGCTTGATCATCAATAGCGACTGAATACAACCGGGCCGTTTCGTCAGCGGTTAAAAAGCCGGGGACGATGAGGTACCCATCCTGATGGTATTGCCGGATCTGCGACGGGGTTAACGAAAACTGGGTCATCCGTGTAAGGTAATTAGGACAGTTAAACTATGTGTTAGTGCCGGTTGTAAAAAGGACAAGCCATCAACATACATTATCAAAAGCATCCGAAAGAATGAATTTACCGTGGAATGGTCAGGTAATTTATTCTTAATTATCCACGCATCGCGTGATTGAAGAAATACCTATAAATGCACCATAAAAATTTAGTCCGGAAGATCGTTCCGGACTAAATCAACGCTACTGATAAATTAACCTGGCTGTCGCCTGACAAGGCTTGCCGGCTTTAAACCGGATCCAACGAGCTTGAAAATCAGCCGGAAAGGTAAATTGGCTGGTTTGTCCCGGAGCAACCGTCAGTGTTCGGTAAGGCATCCAGACACCGGTTCCTACAGGGTCCGCCTCCAGGGTAAACGTTACCGGTTCGCCGGATGAGTGTGATAATTCCAGACTCCGTTTATCATAAAAACCAATCAGATAGGGGACTGACAGCCACGGTGAAAACATCTCCGGAACGGGCAGGAGTACGGTGTTCGGAGGTTGGCATTACCGTTTTCGGCGAATCATCGTTTCATGCATTTGATGTGATGCGCCCCGGCTGTGTTCACTGGATTGACCTGCAGTTATCTGAGCTGCAAAAGAGCGGCCAGCACGATGATCTTAGTTTTCTTGGGGCTGACCTGCGGAATGGCGGGCGGCTGACATTGCGGGTAGCCGATAAAACTGCCCGTTTGTCGATCAATGGCCGGCAGGTTTATCAGGTGCGGTATACTAAACCGCTTCATGAGCTTTATGGGGTTAAGGTTCAGTTTGCCGGTGTCGGAACCATTGATTCATTCCAATTGCGGGATTTAAAAACAAAAAAGCCGTTTCCCGGCAATTTCTGACCTGAATCGCTTATATTCTGGCCTGAACGATTAATCCCCACATTCATGATCAACACACCCGATTTCTGTGCTGCCCGGCTGTTTGTTGTGGCAGGGTTTGCTGTATTAACGGGTTGTTCCAGCCCACGCCTGCCTGCCTCATCACTCTATCCGATTATTGCTGAAGTGAATAAGGAGCGATGGTATGGCAACGTGCAGGCGGTTCAGATCCGGTCCGATCCGGCTGACCCCTGTACGCAAGACAAGTTTTTGCTCTATGCCTATACCGATTTACCGTATCGTTCCGATGTATACCGTAATCGTTTCGAAAAGCCAACGGGCTGCCTGGGGGACTGTTCAAAAACGCAGTCACTACTCATTGATTTTATTCCGCTGAAGAAAGGGAAACATAAGTTTCACAAACTGGATGTTTGCTACACCGGTAAGCGTAAGCATTCCTATTTCGCATATTTGCTGCCTAGAACAAATAGTGGCGTAGTGCGGGCTTATTACAGAGAAGCCAGACGAAACAACTGGATAAGGATTACGCGCTATGATGCCGTTAACCGCGAGATTGAAGGCGTGATCAGAATGACATTGGTTGGCGACATGAATGAGACGTTCAGGCGGGAGGAGACCGTCGATAAACTAACGTTCCGGAAACTGGTATTTAAAGCTAAACTAACCAAATCGCTGGATCTGGGAAAACTGAAGCCGCTGGGCGGGGGAGAAGAATAACAAAAAAGCACGTAGCTTATGCTGCGTGCTTTGAAGAGAGCCCCCAGTCGGGATCGAACCAACGACCTACTGATTACAAGTCAGTTGCTCTACCAGCTGAGCTATGGAGGCAA
>NZ_JBYFCJ010000004.1:265506-617008 GCF_057652235.1 Arsenicibacter sp. R0_47
ATTACAAGTCAGTTGCTCTACCAGCTGAGCTATGGAGGCAATGTTAACGGGCGATTAACGATATGTGACCCTGAATTGCTAAATCATTTCTGATTTAGAGCCCCCAGTCGGGATCGAACCAACGACCTACTGATTACAAGTCAGTTGCTCTACCAGCTGAGCTATGGAGGCTTTACGTTTAAGGTTTGTCCGTTACCGGATCGTTTTCCTTAATTGTGGCACAAAAGTAGTGCGTTTTATGATATGACGCAATACCTGTTTTGAAAAAAAAGCCTTAAATAAATCCCAAATTAACGTACTATCCTGAAAAATAGACGCTTATTTGGTTGAAAAAAAGCAAAAAATATTCTCTATATTAACTCCGGTGGCAAAAGTTTTGAAAATGACTTCGGAGCATGTCGTTATAAACCAACGTCCGGGATATTCAGAAAACTGAACAGGGTTATACCGTTTGCCAGACTCGTGCCTGACGCTGGCTTCAGCATTTGTCCGGTGTTGAAGTAAAGCCTAAAAAATAAGAGACTGACCTCAGGCCAGTCTCTTATTTTTTAGGTATATATCGGTTTGCTTACCCCTGCGATGCCTTCAGCTGTTGGCGAAGGTCATTCAGCTGGGTCTGAGCTGAAGCGATTTTCTTTTCGATATCTGCTTTCAGTTTGTCCGCGTTTTTAGAGCGGGCGAAGAACTCGATATTATTCCGGTACGTAGCGATGTCGTTTTCCAGGGTAGAGATGCGGCGACGGATATCACCTTCTCCACGGTTGAAATTACCACCCCGCGAGCCACCGTCACGGTCACCGCGATCACGTGAGAACTCGGCTTCGTTTTCCTGCATCACACGCTCTTTCTCTTTCGACGAAAGTTTGCCTGTTGCTCCAACGAGTGAGTTGATCGCGTTGATATACCGTTTCTGCGTACTCTGCATATCTTTCTTCGGTACGAAACCGATGCCTGACCATTCTTTCTTGAAGGCATTCAGCTGAGACAGGTCACCACCTTCTTTAGCCGTTGCTTCAATTCGTTCGATCAGGGCGATTTTCTTGGCAAGATTCTCTTCAAACTCGCGCTCAACTTCCTGATTCTTATTGCGTTTCCGGTTAAAGAACGAATCACAGGCCTGCTTGAAGCGGTCGAAAATCGTATTCTTGTGTTTCTCCGGAACCTGACCGATTGATTTCCACTGACGCTGCAGTTCGATAACTGTCTGCGTTGCTTCAGGGGTGTCATCGCCGGATTCAAGAATGCCTTCTACCTGCTCGCAAAGGCTGGTTTTGAGTTTCAGGTTCTGCTCGCGCTTGCTTTCCAGCTCTTTAAAGAACTCGCCCTTGTTGTGGAAGAACGTTTTCAGCGATGACCAGAATTTTTTACTCAGCTCTTTCCCTTCTTCACGCGGCATAGAGCCTTTAATGGCATTCCATTGCTCCTGGATCGCCATCACCTCTTTCGTTTTATCATTCCACTCATTGATTGACGATGAGGTGAATGAGGTAAACGGAATCAGTGTTTCGTAAATGGTCGATTTTGCTTCGTAAAGCTGAGCGGCTTCCTTACGCTGTTCTTCCGTCTGTTCGCGGCGTTTTTCATACAACGCGTCCAGAGCGGCTTTCATACGCTGCCACAACAGCTCCTGCTCAGCTTTAGGAGCAGGGCCAATGTGCTTGTATTCTTCAAACAGCGAGTTGGCTTCGTCAATTACCTGACGGGTTACTGATTTACCGGCCGCATCTTTTGCCAGTGTTTCTACTTTTTCGATCACCTCGATTTTCAGCGATGAATTCCGCTTGCGGTCGAGTTCTTTCAGTTCGAAGTAGATGTTCCGGTTGCTGTAATACCGGTCAACCAGCGCGTGGTACGTAGCCCACAGCGTAGCGTTATGCGGCGAGTTGATATTACCGGCAGCCTTCCATTCGTCCTGAATCCGTTTGAATTCATTCCAGCTGGTTTTCGGATCACCGGCGTTATTCTCGTCATTTTCAACCAGTTCGCGAAGCTGACGGAGCAGCTCGGTTTTACTGGCGAAATTGGCGTCTTTAGCTTTGTCTAAGTTCTGGAAGAACGTGTTTTTCAGGTTCTTGATCTGCTTGTACAGGTCATCGAACTGAGTGGCAGTGCCATCAAACCTGAAGCTGAATCCTTCTTCTGACTCGTTTTCCTGAACATATTTCTGCAGTGCAGCCGAACGCTCTCCCTGCTTGATCTGATCGAACAGCGGCTTAACTTCCTTGAGCACGTCGTCAGCCCGCTTAAAATCGCCGGGTGAGACCGTTTCGGCCTTCAGGGTTGTCAGCTGCTTATCCAGCAAATCAACAAAGTCCTGTTTCGAGAACTGGCTGTAGTCAGCTACAGCCGTTGCCGCTGCATCATCGCCCAGGTCGGGAATGTCTGCATATTGGGCAACAAGCTCTTCAGGAACAGAAGCTTCGGGAGCCGTCGCTTCGGGAGCCGTTTCTGTAACATCAGCAGCAGCTTCCGCGGCGGGAGCCGTTTCTTCTGCAGGGGCTTCGTTACTCACTTCGGCGGTAACCGACTCTTCGGGTGTTTCTTCAGCAGCGGCTAATGCTGCGGGTTCAGGGACTGTAGGTTCAGCGGATTCTGCTGTTTCGGTTTGGTTGAACTGAGCAGCAGCGTCTTCTGTTACATCCTGATCCGCAGAGCGGGCAGCAGCGTCTTCTGTTACATCCAGTTCCAACATACCGGCTGACTTACTGGTCAAATCCTCTTGATCTTTGATTTCTTTTTCTTCGTTTGCCATGTTGGGAGCGTACCGATTACTTTTGCAAAAGTACAAAGAAAAAGCGGAAATATGGGATTTGGCGTCATATGCCAACTTAATTCCCCCTTTTTTTTCGGGAACGGGTCCTGTTTCGGACAGCAGGGTGATTTTTATCAGTAGCTGAAAGCGAGAAATTTACTCATTTTACGGTGATTTCAGACGCCACAGGCGCAGTCTTTAACTTTTTAAAAATATGTCAACTGTAATTGCCGGTATGCGGCGGGATTATACCCTTGCCGGATTAGATATTACCGATGTGCTGCCGGATCCGGTCCGGCAGTTTCACCGGTGGTTTGACGATGCCCGTACGGCAGGGCTGCCCGAACCAAATGCCATGCACCTGGCTACGGTCGATGCGGCAGGAAAACCGGCCGGCCGGATCGTACTGCTAAAAGAAGCAGACGAAACCGGGTTTGTTTTCTATACAAATTATGAAAGCCGTAAAGGTCACGAACTGGCCGCACATCCGGTTGCGGCCCTGACGTTTTTTTACGTAGAACTGGAGCGGCAGATCCGGATCGAAGGGACCGTTGAAAAGGTAAGTGCCGAAGAATCGGATGCTTATTTTGCCGTTCGCCCCCGCGGGAGTCAGATCGGGGCCTGGGTGTCGCATCAGAGTGATGCAATTGCCGGCCGTGAGGTTCTGGAGCAGCGCCAGCGCGAGCTGGAAGCGCAGTTTGCGGACCAGGCTATTCCCCGTCCGCCACACTGGGGTGGTTACCGGGTGATCCCAACCGTCATTGAGTTCTGGCAGGGCCGGCCAAGCCGGCTGCATGACCGGATACAGTTTACAAAAACAGCAGACAATTCGTGGCAGATTGCCCGGCTGTCGCCTTAACGTATTACCGGATTGATTTTAGGGGCTCCGGATGCGGCTCTTGTGTCGCGTCCAGAGCTTCCTGATAGAAAACAAGCTTCAGATGCTCGTAGAGGGAGTGCGGATCTACAATGGTAGCCACCATCTGTGCGGTAAGCCCACCCAGCAGTAACGGAAAAATGGCTGAATGCCGGTCGGTCATTTCCAGTACGAGAATCGCTGCCGTAAACGGGGAGCGGACAACACCCGTTAAAAAACTAACCATACCAACTAACACGACAACAGTAGTGTCCTGCGGGGTGATATTGGCCAGTTCTGCCGTCAGGTTGCCCAGAATGGCCCCGGCACTCAGCGAGGTGGCAAACACGCCGCCGGCTGCACCACTGCTGTAACTTAAGGCCATGGCTGCAATCCGGGCCGGAAAAACATACCAGGGAATGGCTTCCGGATGCCGGAACAGCAGGTGGTTGATCAGTGGTTTTCCGGTCCCCGCCGCATACTCACCCGCACTGTAAATAAGGGTTGCCAGCAGCAGACCGCATCCGGCGACCCAAACAACCTGTTGCGGTACGCTATTCCACCGTTTACGCTGTCTGTTAAGCCAGAGCAGAAGTTTGCCGAACAAGGCGCCGGCCGATCCGCAGATAAGCGCTGTCATAAAGGCAACACCCAGAAACGTCCAGCCGGTTGCCGGAACCGGCGGGTAACCAAGATAGAGGTAGGGCCCCAGAATGGCCTGAGCCGTCATGCCAGCAATGATTACGGCCGTAAAAATGGCGGTCCGGAACCGGGTAATGTGCGTCTGCGTAAGTTCTTCAACCACAAATACAATCCCCCCGAGCGGCGTGTTAAAGGCTGCTGCCAGACCGGCGGCCCCACCGGTAATCAACGCAATTTTACGGGATAGCTGCGGCCAGCCTTTGGGCTGCAGCCGGTTGATAACCTGAAACAGCGAGCCGGCAATCTGAATCGTCGGTCCTTCGCGGCCGATGGCCCCGCCGCCCAGCAGTAATACGGCACTGCTGACAATTTTAACGAAAGCCACCCGCAGGCCAAGTAAATAGCGGATACGCCGGTGCTGCGAGGGGGTCGCCAGGTCAATGGCGGCCATCAGCTGTGGAATACCGCTGCCACGGGCGGCCGGAGCCAGCAGGTACACGCAGCCCCAGGCCGCCAGAAAGCTGAGCGGGGTAATTACGAACGCCCATGTGGGGGTATAGACAATCCAGCGGCGGCAGGTGGCCTCCGCCCAGCTGAAGATCCGTTCGTAGCCAACCGCAATCAGCCCGGTCAGTACCGAGGCCACCCAGAAGGGAATTGACTGGAGTACAAGTTTACGGACGCTGTCTGAATAGATGCGGTGAAAAAGCCGCCTGTCCAGATAGTCCAGTACAGTATGATAGAATGACGTTTTTCCGGCTGCCATTTTACAAGACTACGGGAATTTTGCTCATTTGTGCCAGCAGCTCGTCAACATCTATCTGACGGGCCAGCCGATAGCGGGCAAATGAATGGCCCGGACCGACCTTGATGGTATAGGCCCAGTTCGGCAATTGCCGGAACATGTCCTCATCAGTGGTGTCATCGCCGATGCTGACGATAAAGTCAAACGGGGTTTGTTCCACAATCAGCTGGGCAACGGTGCCTTTACTGTGGTGGGCGGGTTTTACTTCAATAACCTTGTTGCCCTGGATGACGGTCAGCGGAACGGATATGGGCAGGTTCCGGAGCTGGCTGGCAAGTTCAACCGCGTTAAGTTCGCTGTCGTCCTGCTGTACCATCCGGTAGTGCCAGGCAATGGTTGTTTCCTTTGATTCGATAAACGAGCCGGGGAACTGATCAACATAAGGCTGCATGATCGACTTTACGGAATCAATCCAGTTCCCGCTCGTCAGGTCAAGCCGCTGCCAGTCCTGCTCCGGCTGCTTCAGAAAAGCGCCGTGCTCGGCCACTAAATGGACGGGCAGGTGCCGGAAGGTGTTCTCGAGAAAGGCCCGGTTCCGGCCGCTGATGACGACCAGTTCGCAGGTCTCTGACAGACGCTGTAAGGCGGCGGCGGTGCCGTCCGACAGGCGGGCATCTGCCGGATTATCGACGAGCGCCGACAGGGTTCCGTCAAAATCAAAGAGCAATAAACGCCGCGAAGCCCCTTCGAAGGCATTGCAGAAGGATACCAGTGGTAAGTTTGTCTCAATGCTGGTCTTCAAGGTTATAGATTCATCTAACACTGTTAGGAACTGGTGACTCCACCGGAAAACGTTATGATTCTGTATGTGCCGGCGCATGGTATGCATGCGTGCGGCCTGTTCGTCGGCCGGCATACTGATCGCCTGCTGAATCGCGTCGGCAACCTCCTGTGTATCGGTCGGATTAATCAGCAGGGCGTCGGTGAGCTCTTGTGCCGCTCCTGCAAATTCGCTCAGGATAAGGACTCCCTGATCATCCGAACGGCTGGCGATAAATTCCTTGCAGACCAGATTCATGCCGTCGCGGATCGGGGTAATCAGGGCAATGTCACAGGCGGTGTACAGGGCAAGAAGTTCCGTAAACGAAAGCGACATGTAGGAATAGACAATGGGCCGCCAGCCGATTGTCCCGAATAGTCCGTTCAGCCGGCCGATGGTTTCTTCAATCTCCCGTTTGATTTCCTGATAATGCGGAATCTGATCACGGGAGGGGACAACGGTCATCACAAAGGTGATCTTGTTGTGCCATTCGGGGTTTTGTGTCAGAAAGCGTTCATAGCCCTGCAGGCGGTAGGTAATACCTTTGGCATAATCGAGCCGGTCGACCGAAAAGATCACTTTCTGTGTCCTGAGTTCTTCCCTGAAACGGGTTTTGGTATCCAGCACGGCACTGGTCTGCGCACCCATGTTGAATTTATTGAAGTCAATACTGATCGGAAAATCACCGGCGATGACAGACCGGTCAGGCAGCACAATCCGGTTGCCGAGAATAGGTAAACCCAGTACTTCCGTGACGCTCTGCATAAAATGCTGAACATAATCGGCCGTGTGAAACCCGATGACATTGGCTCCGGTCAGGCCGTTGAGCAAGGCCTGCCGCCAGGTGCGGGGCAGGAGTTTCACGATTTCGTAGGTCGGAAACGGTATATGGAAGAAATAGCCGATCGTAACCTCCGGTATCGCCTGCCGGATCATGCCCGGCAGAAGCATCAGCTGAAAGTCGTGTACCCAGATCAGATCGCCGGGCCGGGCAATTTCCCGTACCTTATCGGCAAACCGGGCGTTCGCCTGCTGATACCGCTCAAAATGAACATCCTGAAAGGAAGCGAAAGACGGGAAATAGTGGAAAAGGGGCCAGATAAGATCGTTGCAGAAGCCTTCGTAGTAGTCTTTATAGGTAGCGTCATCGATGTACACGGGGTGCGCTACAAAATTGTCGTTTTCCAGTGCGGTAGTCTCCAGGTCACGGACAGCAGCATCGGCATAACCTACCCAGTGAATTTTAGGCGTCTGTTCGTCGCCGGACTGACCCATTTGTTCCGCCATGGACAGAACGGCCGAAACCAGCCCGCCTGCACTTTGAATCAGTTCGGTTCCTTCACTGGTCTGTTTAACGGAGAATGGCAGGCGGTTGGCAACGATGAGCAGACGATTGTACGGGTTCTTTGCATTGGTCATGTGGTTTGTGCGCAGCTGAGCGCTCAGTGTCAGCCTGCAAAGGTCGGTACTACTTCTTAGAGACTCCTTAACCAAATCTTAGAAAACCCTGAGAGCCTCCGGTAAACTGCCAGCAAGTCAGTTAGTTAGAAGATATGTTCCAGAATAAAGTAAATTCCATATAATGGAACAGAATCTATTTTGAAGAAAAAAGTGGTTTTCCTATTGGCCGGATCTATTACCGTTCGCTCTGAAATCAGCCGCTGGTCTTTACGATAAATGCCTGTAAGACAGCTTGAACAGCGTTCCTGTGCCGGGGGAGTAGTAACGGTGCCTGACGGTGGCACGAAAGTAGTTTTTATGCTGTGAAAACCATCATAACGCTATGAAACCGACAGCATTGAAAACTATTACGGATGAGGAACTGGTCAGGTTGTTTTCGGCAACAGGCTCACAACGCTATTTTGAGGTAATTTACCACCGCTACAACCGACGTGTTTATCAGAAATGTCTGCAGATTACGAAAGACGAGTATCTGGCGCAGGATTATGCACATGATGTATTCATGCACCTGCTGCAGAAAATAAACCATTTCGAGGGCCGGTCTTCGTTTTCAACCTGGTTATATGCACTGACCCGCAATTTTGTCCTGACCCGTTTGCGGACCCATGATGGGGCCAAAAGCATTTCGCTCGACGGGCTGGAGTCCATTGCCGATGAATATGGCGAGGGAGGTGTTGACCCTAAATTGTTTCTGTTACCCAAAGCGCTGAGTGTTCTGTCCAGCGAAGAGGCCCGGTTACTGGTAATGCGTTATTACGAGGGGCTTGCGTTTTCGGAAATCAGCCGGCAACTCGCTATCAGTATCAGCGCCATAAAAATGCGGCTGAACCGGTCGCGGGCAAAACTTAAAAAACAGATTCTGACCTGGTCGGAGTCAGAGGCCTATGCGTAACTAAGCTGTTGGCATGGCAGCACGCCCCAGATAGATTTCATCGCCTTTGAGTTTTATCTCGGTATAGAATGAATAACCATCCTTCAGGTAGCGTACCCATACGGAGGTTTGCTGATCCGGCCGGGCATACGGCATCGTGGCGGTAATCAGGATCTGGTTCCCGTTGACAATGGCACGGGCATAGGGGAGTTTTCTGGTTTTTAACTGATTCGCGTTGAGGGTCTGCCAGGTCTGCCCGCCGTCGAATGAACACTCGGTCGCCTGATTCAGGTATTTCTCCCGCCCGTTAAACAGATCACCGTGGTGTTTAAACAGACGCCACAAGCCGTGGATATAGTGTTCGTAGCAGGCATAATTGCGGTCGTTGCCCAGACCGATGCGGGCTCCTTCCGTCGGCGTTGGCTGATCGGGGGTAAGGGCGTTGTGATCATCCCAGAAAATGGCCCCGTAGGCGCCCGTAAACCAGTAAAAGACACCCATTCCCTCCGCAATGGCCGGCGGCGCGGCGTTTGACGCCTTTCCACTGTTCGGAAAGTCGGAGCTTTGGGTATTATATAACCACTGCCAGGCGATCCGCTTTTTCGGTGAGAGAACTTTATTTACTTCCTGCTCGCCCAGCAACGACGCCAGCCAGTGGCGGCCGTTGTCAGCGCTGTGATCAATCGAATAGTCAAAATCCGGATAGACGTAATACGTACCGGGCATCTGAAAATCAGCATAGTCGGCATACGATTTGCCGATAATATCATCGGACATACCCCGCTGACGGCTTGTCCGTGTATGCTGTGCGGGCTTCTTCCATAGCCATTCCAGCCCCGCCCGGTAATCGGAGGCCCGTGAAGCGCCGTAGCTGTTATGTGGTACCGGTGCAATCGATCCGATCTGGGTCGCCGGACTGGCGTTTTCCTTGATGGTTTTCATCATATAGGCATACAGATTGGCCTGTTCCTGTTGTTTGAACATACTGACGCCTTCATTTTCAATATCCAGAATAACAAAACCATTGGTGTTTTTCATCAGGCCCGGGGGGCAGTCGCCGTAGCCGACGCAGGAACCGCAGAGTTCCATCGAGGCCTGAAAAAGCGATTGCCGCCAGTTGGGGTCGCTTTGCGGCCGCTTATAATAGGTTTCTTCGGCCAGTTCACTGTTGGCAGCCCAGCCCAGCCGGAAGGGGTCTTCGGCAAAATAGCCTTGTGTGAGCCACTGAGCCCGCTGGCTTTGTTTCAGCCGGCTTTTCCAGCCCTTCGGAATCGCATTCGGATCATTGGCATATTCCTGACCCAACACCATCCGGCTCATGTCGATGGCCGAAAAGCCCCGCCGGAATAGTTTGCTCCAGTCCTTGTCAACGTGCAGGTTCCGGCCCGCCCCGCAGAAAATCAGCGTTTTATTCGCCGGCAGCGTAAAGTCATCCACCACATCAATATTCCAGTAGCCTTTCCGGTTCGACGGGCGGAACGACGTACGGGGTGTAGGAGTCAGCGCGGTCAGCGGCAGTTGCCGGACGCTGGCCACGGGTTGCCGGCCGGCGGGTTGTGTGTTACCGGATTCCGGCGTGCGGGTAGCGGCATACAATGCACCGATGAGGAGCAGGGATGGAATAAGGATGCGGAACATATACGGTTTCGGGGTTGCTGCGTTACCGGCACAGAACCCGGAACGCAGCAACCTTTAGTGACAGGAGTTAGTCAATGTATCGTTTGGTGATCGGCTGATAGGAGTCGATGCGGCGGTCGCGGAAATACGGCCACGTTGTCCGGTAACGGTCCGACAAGGCCAGATCAATCTCCTGTACGTGAACCGTTTCGCCTTCATGCGGGGCCAGATACAGCAGCGATCCGAACGGATTGGCCACAAACGAGCCGCCCCAGAACTGCTGATCCGCTTCCCTGCCTACGCGGTTGACCGACACGACGTGTACGCCGTTGGCAATCGCATGGCTCCGCTGAATGGTCTGCCACGCATTGTATTGCTCCTGATTAACGGCAGGATCGGTTTCGGTCGTATCCCAGCCGATGGCCGTTGGGTAGAAGAGCACCTCCGCACCCATCAGCGCCGTGATACGGGCTGCTTCCGGATACCACTGATCCCAGCAGATCAGCACACCAATGCGGGCAAATCTGGTATCAAAGACCATATAGCCCAGATCGCCGGGAGTGAAGTAGAACTTTTCGTAATACCCCGGATCGTCCGGGATGTGCATTTTCCGGTATTTCCCCAGATAGGTGCCATCGGCGTCGATCACGGCGGTGGTATTATGATACAGTCCCTGCGCCCGTTTTTCGAACAGCGACGCAATGATGACAACCCCGCATTCTTTGGCCACCTCACTCATCCGGTCGGTCGTCGGACCGGGGATGGGCTCAGCAAGGCTGAAATTATGGTGATCTTCAACATCGCAAAAATAAAGCGACGTAAACAACTCCTGCAGGCAAACGATCTGCGCGCCTTTTGCCGCAGCCTCACGAATGCCGTCGATGGCTTTCTGCACGTTTGCGTCGACATCTGCCGAGCACGCCATCTGCACTAAACCGATATTTACTTTTTTAGACATAGTTTAATTGCGAGTGAGTGATTGGGTGATTGTGCGAATGAGCAAACCACTCAATCGCTCAATCACCCAATCACTCTTTAATACGCGGGTCAAAGATAAAGGGTTCGGTCCGGATGAGCCGGATTTTTGAAAAATCCGGGTGTACGGGATTGAGCAGGTAATTCCATTCCTGAGTGACAATGGCGGAGGGAACGCGTAATACCGCCGTTTGGCCACTGAGCAGCCAGTTTTCGCCGAGGAGCTGGCTTTGCGCGTAATTCGTAAAGGCAAACCAGTCGGTCGGCAGGCTGTCGGGGTGAATCGTGGTGATACGGATGGTATCGGGTATCTGGATGACCATGACCCGGAAACTGTCCTGCAAGCCCTCGCCGGAGCGGTGAACCACGTTTTCGAGGCAGGCAAGGGCCCGTGTGGCAGCGGTGTAAATCACGAACCGGCCCCGCGCATTCCAGCGGGCAGCCCCACCCGACGCAACGAGCCGGTCGGCATACTGCGTTTTCGTAATGCGGAAAACCTCCATTATGCCAGATCGCCGTATTCAATCCGGATCAGCTCGTCCATGATGAGGTCAATGCCGCCGGATGTGTGTAATAGCTCAAACGGTATCTGGTAGCCAAGGCCATAGGCAGGTTTGTCCATCCACCGCCGGAACGCATCGACTGAGTTGAAGACCTGTTCACCCTTCTGAAACAGCGCCGTTATTTTCAGCACTTTCTCACTGTCCTGCGGATTGAGCTTTTTCTGTTCGCGCTCGTACCGCTGAAAGGTTTTGAGCGACGTGTCAAAAATTTCTGCCAGCTGCTCACGACGATAGCCGGTCAGGTCGGCAATGTCGAAGAACAACTTTGCCGGAACACCCTTAAGCGCCAATAAAACAAGCGTTGTACGATCCTGAATTACCATGTCAGCAAAAATAGGAAATTTGTCCGGATAACAGAGAAAAATGTCTTTTTGTTCACCGGTTACCAAGCGGTTTACCACCGGAAAGCCTGTTAAGATTGTTAACATACCGGATTTCGCTCTTTCACTCTCTCTCTCTTTCGCTATTTTTGTTAAAAAGCATCAACCGCGTTGTCGGTACAACCACTACGTTACACTGTGAGAAAACCCGGATTGTATCTTGCCTGGGCCATGAGCGCCCTGTTGTATCAGCCGTTACAGGCACAAGTGCCCTATGGGACGGCCAAAAACCCGTCGTCGGGCGAAATTCTGCTGAATCTGAAAAAACTGAATGTCCTGGGGTCCGTCCTGTACGTGGCGGCTCACCCCGACGATGAAAATACGCTGCTGCTGGCGTATATGGCCAGGGAGCGGCTCGCCCGTACGGCCTACATGGCCCTGACCCGCGGCGACGGCGGGCAGAATCTGATCGGGACCGAACAGGGCGAATACATCGGGGTGATCCGGACGCAGGAGCTTCTGGCCGCCCGCCGCGTCGACGGACCGGAACAATATTTCAGCCGTGCCTATGATTTCGGCTTTTCAAAATCAACGGACGAGGCCGTGAAAACATGGGGTCGCGATCAGGTGCTGGCCGATGTGGTGTGGCGGATCCGTAAATTCCAGCCGGATGTGATCATCACCCGGTTCCCGCCCGACCCGCGTGCCGGTCACGGCCACCACAGCGCATCCGGTTTTCTGGCCGAAGAGGCGTTTAAAATTGCGGCTGACCCGACGAAATTTCCGGAACAGCTCCGGTACGTGAAGCCGTGGCAGGCAAAGCGGATTATGTGGAATGTGTTTATCCCCAACGCGTTCGGCAGCAATGCCAAACCAAACGAAGCCGGTAACCTGATCGGAATCGAAACCGGTGTCTACAATCCGATGATCGGCCGTTCCTACGGCGAAATCGCGGCCGAGAGCCGCAGTCAGCACAAAAGCCAGGGGTTTGGTGTAGCCGGCAGCCGGAACGTGCGGATGGATTACCTGCTGCTGAAAGCGGGTGAGCCGGCCGAAAAAGATCCGTTCGACGGGGTAGACATGTCCTGGAAGCGGGTGGCAAAAAGTGAGCGGGTGCAGGAGCTGGTCAATCAGGCCATTGCCGGTTTTAAAGCGGATCGGCCGGCGGCATCAGTGCCCGCGCTGGTGCAGGTCTACCGCGCCATCAGCCAGCTGGATACGACTAATCTGCTGGTGCAGACCAAGCGCCAGGAAGTGCAGAGCCTGATTCAGCAATGTCTGGGGCTATGGTTTGAGGCTAATCCTGTTGACTATGCCGCAACGGCCGGCGAAACCATACGCCTGAATACGACGGTGGTTGCCCGTACCGAAGCGCCGGTCAGGCTGCTGCATGTGCGGTTCTCGACCGGTAAGGATACCACGCTGAATCTGCCGCTGAAACCGTATGACCAGGTGACGCTGCCGATGATGATGCGGATTCCGGCCGCGCAGAAGATTTCGCAGCCGTACTGGCTCGAAAAACCATTACAGAAAGGATTGTTTCAGGTTGATGACCAGCAGCTGATCGGCTTGCCGGAAAATCCGCCGGCACTGACCGCCGCCTTTACGTTCGACATCGACGGGGAGCCGTTTACGTTTACCCGTCCGTGGATCTACAAAACGACCGATCCGGTGGACGGCGAGATTTACCGTCCGTTTGTGATTCAGCCGGAGGTGATGGCCAACATTGCCGAAAAAGTATACGTCTACAGCGACAACGTCGCCAAACCGGTGGAGGTAATTGTGAAAGCCGGCCGGGCTGGTGTGTCGGGTAAACTGGCGCTTTCGGTGCCGTCGGGCTGGAAAGTGCAGCCGGCTGATATTCCGTTTGACCTGAAAGAGAAAGGCCAGGAGCTTCGGGTGACCTTTACCGTAACGCCCGGCAGCGGGGCAGAAGACGGAAAGTTGAAAGCCATTGCCACAACGGCTGCGGGGGCGTTTTCGACCGGCTTACGTTTAGTGGAGTACAAACACATCCCGACCCAGACTGTTTTTCCGGCGGCAGAGGCAAAGCTGGTAAAACTGGATGTGAAGGTGACGGCGAAAAATATCGGTTACATCATGGGTGCCGGTGATGAGGTAAACATTGCCCTGCGGCAGATGGGCTGCAAGGTAACGATGCTGACGCAGGCCGATCTGAACAAGGACCTGAGTCAGTTCGATGCCATTGTGGTCGGTGTCCGGGCGTATAATACCGAAGACTGGCTGAAATATGAGCAGGAAAAGCTGATGGACTACGTCAAAAACGGTGGCACCATGATTGTCCAGTATGTAACGGCGGGTGGTCCTGGTAATACACTGAAAGTAAAGCAGATGGGGCCGTATCCGTTTAATGTCGGCCGCGACCGCGTAACGGAAGAAGATGCGAAAATGACGTTCCTGAAGCCGCAGCATCCGTTGCTGAATACCCCGAACAAAATCACTGACCGCGATTTCGACGGCTGGATTCAGGAGCGGGGAATTTATTTCGCCGTGGACGCAGACAAAAACTACGAACCTATTTTTGCGGCCAACGATACCGGCGAAGCCCCGAAAGACGGCAGCCTGATTTACGCAAAATACGGTAAAGGCCACTTCATGTATACCGGTCTGGTGTTCTTCCGTGAGCTACCGGCCGGCGTCGAAGGAGCTTACCGACTGTTTGCCAACATGATTTCCGTCGGCAAAAAATAACCGTACGGGCGACCCCACGTGGTCGCCCATGCCCCACGCCCACGTGGTTGTCCCATGTATGCATATGCACCATGTGGGCGCCCATATAGCGAAATCACCAGCAGTGGTGGTACGACGGAGACAGGTTCGCCTGCCTGGTCGTGCCACCACTTTTTTTTGCATGCCCCCTTGCGGAATCAAAAATATCCCGTACTATTGCAGTGTACTATTTAACTAATACACTAAAACAGTACAAGATGATCCAGATCACCAATCTACACTTTGCGTACGGGAAGCGGCGGGTGCTGTACGACGGCCTGCACCTGACCTTATCCCCCGGTTCGATCTACGGACTGTTAGGGCCCAACGGGGCCGGCAAATCCACACTTTTCCGCCTGATGGCGGGGCTGCTGTTTCCCAAACAGGGAACAATTCAGGTGGCAGGGCACGATCCTGCCAAACGACGGCCGGCTTTTTTGCAGGATATCTTTCTGCTGCCCGAAGAAGTCTACACACCGGCCATGCGGATCCGGGAATATGTGACGCTGAATGCACCGTTCTACCCGCGGTTTGATCACCGGCAGTTTGCGGGTTATCTGGCGGAATTCGGCCTGACGGAAGACGAACGCCTGAACGAGATTTCGTACGGACAAAAGAAAAAAGTCCTGATCGGGTTTGGGCTGGCGACGAATACGGCCGTGCTGCTGATGGATGAACCTACGAACGGGCTGGATATTCCGTCGAAAGCGCAGTTTCGCCGGTTAGTAGCCGGAGCAACCGACGAAAACCGGATTGTGGTGATTTCCACGCATCAGGTCCGCGATCTGGAGGCACTGATTGATCCGGTGATTATTCTGACGGAAGGGCATCAGGTCATTCAGGCTCCGATGGAAGTCATCGGCGAACGGCTCTGGTTTGGCCTCGTGCCGCGCCTGGAAGACATTCAGGGAACCATTTTTTACGCCGAGCGGGCGGTCGGAGGCTATGCGGTTGTGGCTCAGCCAAATGTAGCCGGCCGGGCCGCGTCAGGCCGGGCCGCGTCAGGCCGGATCGATCTGGAGTGGTTATTCAATGCTGTACAGGCACATCCCGACTATATGCACACCCTTTTTTCTGACACCAAAACCCTCACACACGCATGAACCAGTTTTTTTCATTTTCACGCTTCCGGCTCCTGCTGATGAAGAATGTCAGGGAGCAGCGGGCTGCCCTGCTGGGGGCTGCTCTGGTAACTACATTGATACAGGCAGCATTCGGTATTGCTGTGTTGTATAGCGGAATGCCGGGGAACACGGAATCGATCAGGGCGAATCTTTTCGCGATTATGGGGGTCTTGTTGTGGGGAATTTTTACCTGGCAGATTGTAAACGAACTCAATGAACGGGAGAAAAGTATGATGACCTGGTTGCTGCCTGCTTCGGTTTTTGAAAAGGTGCTGTCGCTCTGGTTTATTACCGGACTTGGGTTTGCCCTGTGGTACACCTTGAGCTTCATGTTGATCGATAGTTTGGGTACCTATTATATAAATCAGAAAACGTGGTCACCGCAAGAATTGCGGCAGATAAAACAATATGGCGAAACACTTCCCGTCAGGGCGTTTGCCTTGCAGGATATGAACAGAGCCGCTTTGTTGGTTTTTTTATGCCTGATCAATCCGTTGTCGATGTTCGCTACGCTGTTTTTCAGGCGATATAGCCTTATTCTTGGTTTATTGTTAGTAGTCGGGGTAATGGCTGAAGGTGTTATGCTTAACGGGCAGATCTTTTATCAAATTACCGGATATCATGCTAATTATCCATTTGAAACACTTGTGACAGTATATAGTACGAATAGAGAAGTAAGAGGAAGCCGTGATTTAATCGTATCCGGAAGTCTGAGCAACATAATCAGAGCACTTGCCGGAGTTTTGTCGGTAGGGTTTATGTATGCGGCGGCTTATTTCAGGTTTAAAGAAAGGGAGGTATAGGTATGGAGTTCAGAGATAAGCAGGCGATCTATTTGCAGATTGCCGAATACATCAGCGAGCAGATTCTGCTGAACCGGTGGCCGGCCGGTGATCGGTTACCGTCCGTCCGTGACCTGGCTGCCGAACTGGCCGTTAATCCCAATACCATCATGCGAACCATTGACTTCCTGAACCAGAAAGAAATCATTACCAATAAACGCGGCATCGGAAACTTCATTACCGACGATGCCGAAAACCGGATTAAAGCCTTCCGCCGTGAGCAGTTCATGGAGGCCGAATTGCCGCAGCTGTTCAGAAATATGTACCTGCTCGGTATTGATCTGCATGAAATCGGTAACCGGTATACCGCCTTTATTGAATCGAACTTTAACCACACCAGCCACGAAAAAAATGAAAACCAGTAGTGTACTCTTCCTGTCTGCCCTTGCCGTGATTGTAGCGGGCATGACATCGTTTAACCTGTTGTTCAAACGGGAGGCCGAGAAAATTGACTGGTCAAACCCCTATCAGTTCTATAAGCCGGTACCGGTGCAGGCCATCCGGGCGGTTGTGGTTACCGGCTCGCCCTACATGGAGGTATTGATTCAGCATAGTGATAAAACAGAAGCCTTGGTATATCCGGAGGATACGGCGCGGATTACCTGCCGTCAGGTAGCCGATACGTTATTTATCACTATTGCGCCGGACCGGTATTCGATCCGGCCGAAGGAGATCACCGCACACTCGTTTCCGGTACGGGTTCTTGTGCGTACGCCTGAACTCCGTTCTATACAAGGCGACCGCGCGCACCTATTCGTGCAGGACTTTTCCCTGGATTCGTTAACGGTCGGCGGGTCATTTACGCGGATGAGTCTTGATCACACCGATGTGACGCGGTTGCTGAACGTTGATCTACGGAAGGAAAGCTTTATGCAGTTCGGGGGCGGAAAATACGGGACGCTGAAGCTGAACGTCTATGACGCCAGCGGCTTTGATTTGCAGAGTGCGGACATAACCGGTTTTGAGCCTGCCATTTCGGATAAAACTGAAGTCCGGCTACAGGGCAAAACCCTGAAATGGCTTAACTGGAAACGCCTCTGAGAGCATTCCAGCATTGATGTACGGGCGACCCCACGTGGTCGCCCATTTTGCATATCCACGTGGTCGCCCAATTTGTATAGATTGATGGCATATGTGGTCGCCCATTTTGTATAGCTTAGTGGCATATATGGTCGCCCGTTTTGCACTTATAACAGCACAATATCGCTGGCGTTCGCCACTTCAATATTGGGTTGCTGCAACTGACCGGACAGTTCCGCCGATGAAATCCGGGCCTTGGCAACGGCCACCGACTGGTCGGCCTCATCGACGATTTCCACCACCTCACCGGCTTCGAATTCCCCGATAACCTCGCGTACACCGACGGCCAGCAGACTACTCCGGCGCAACAGGGCCTTGACCGCACCCGCATCTACGCGCAGCTGTCCGGCCGCCAGACTGCCGCTGCCCAGCCACCGGTTACGGGCCGAGAGCGATACCGGTTGCGGATCAAACCGGGTGCCGGTCTCATCCGCCAGGGCACGCAGGATACCATCCGGCTGGTTGATGCCGAAAATAACCACTTTAATCCCCATGCGGGTCGCCAGCTTGGCAAAGGTCAGTTTCGACGACATCCCGCCGAGCCCCTGTGCCGACTTATCCGTCCGGACCACCCCGAACACGTCTTCGGTCAGGGCGGGGACGTGGCGGATAATCTGCCCTTCGTTGTCGAGCAGCCCGCCCACCGACGTGCACAGCAGCATGGCTTCGGCTCCGAACCCGACAGCCATCAGCGTGGCCAGTTCGTCGTTGTCGGAGAACTTCAGCTCGCGGTTACTGACTACGTCGTTTTCGTTGGCAATCGGAATAATCCCGTTTTCCCAGAGCTCTTCGTAGGTTTGTTTGAGCTGTAAAAACTGATCGCGGTTGGCGAAGTGATGGCGCTCGCACAGGCTCTGGGCGATGGATACGCCATAGACGGCAAAGAAGCGGCTGTAAATATTCAGGAGCAGCAGATTGCCGACTGCCGCCGCAGCCTTGCGCTGGATAATGTCCCCCCGGAAATCGCGGATGGACGCCTTACCGGCACCGACCGCCCCCGACGAGACCAGCACAATCCGGTACTGCTGATGGAGGATAGCAATCTGACGGGCAATGTCAACAAGAACCGGCTCGTTGGGTTCACCATTCGGTTTGGTGATCGATGCCGTACCAAATTTAAGTACTAAAACGGGCTTAGCCATGCGGCAAATATACCGGATGTTTTTCGATGAATACCTGCCAAAACCGGATTTCAGGGCTACTTAACAGTGTTAGATGATAAAATACCGGTCAAAAAAAGGCCGTTTGCCCGGCAGAAGCGGGCAAACGGCCTTGTGCTATACCTGCGGTGACGGGTCAGGCGTCTGCCGGTCTTTTGGCGAGATAGGGGCTTTCCAGCAGCGGAGCAAACCCGCCGAACGCCACCGGATCCTTGTCGTAGCCGTAGGTGACCGAGAGCGGTTTCGTATGGTTGTTATCGCCCATGGCCACGTCAACGTCGTCCATCGTAAACTGGCAGGGGTGCTCGTAGCCGAGGGCGTGGCAGATGTCGAGGACCTCCTTGGTAAGCGTCTTCATGTAGTTCTGAAAACGCTCGCTTTTCAGCGTCGGATCGATGCCGGCCTGCAGCCATTTATTCTGGGTAGCCACCCCCGACGGGCAGCGGTTGGTATGGCAGATCTGCGCCTGAATACAACCGATCGACAGCATGGCTTCGCGGGCGATGTTCACCAGATCGGCCCCCATCGCAAAGGCCATCACCGCCGCATCGGGCAGACCCAGTTTGCCGGACGCGATAAAGGTCAGGTGTTTGGTCAGTCCCCGTTTCTGAAAGATCTGGTAGACCTTGCTGAATCCGTAGACAAAGGGCAGTGACACATGATCGGCGAACGACGGCGGGGCTGCTCCCGTACCGCCCTCGCCGCCGTCGATGGCGATAAAGTCGGGGCCTTTGCCGGTGGCCTGCATGTAGTCGGCCAGCTCCTCCCACATCTCCAGTTTCCCGACGGCCGATTTAATCCCGACCGGCAGCCCGGTTTTGTCGGCCATGGCCTCGATGAAAGCGACCATTTCCGGAATGTTGGAAAACGCCGAATGGGCGGCCGGGGAGATCACGTCTTTCCCCACCGGAATGTGCCGGATGTCCGAGATCTCCTGCGTGATCTTGGCGGCAGGCAACACCCCGCCCTTGCCCGGCTTGGCCCCCTGTGACAGCTTCAGCTCCAGCATCCGGATAAAGGGATACTGTTCGGTCAGCCGGACGAGTTTGTCCATCACAAAATTACCGTCGTCGTCGCGGATGCCGAAGTAGGCTGTGCCGATGTTGAAGACCACATCAGCCCCGTTTTTATGGTAGTTCGACAGTCCGCCTTCGCCGGTGTTATGATAACAGCCAAAGGCTTTGGCGCCCAGATTGAGTGCCTGAATGGCAGAGGCCGAGAGCGAGCCGAAGCTCATGCCGCTGATGTTGATGACCGAGCCCGGATGATAGGGTTTGCGACGGTTATGGAATTGTCCGATGACTTTGGCCGACGGGCAGTGATAGGGATCTTTTACCGTCGGGTGATTTTTCGGCAGGCGCAGCGGTAGCATGGCCGGTTTGATAAAGACGTAGCCCGCACTGTGAATGTCCTGATCCGTACCGAATCCCTGAAAATTGTTTTCCTTTTTCGACGACGCATAAATCCAGGAGCGCTGCCGCCGGTTAAAGGGCAGCTCTTCGCGGTTATTGGCAACGATGTACTGCCGCAGCTCAGGGCCGATGGTTTCGATCATGTACCGGAAATTACCGATGACCGGAAAATTATGCCGGATAGTATGTTTGCGCTGCAGAATGTCGCGGAGGGCAACGATGACGAGTACCAGCAATACCCATCCCCACCACGGAAAATCAGTAAGCCAGTCGGTGAATTGATGCATAAATGTACGTGTATAACAGGCCGGCGGGGTTAGCCTGCCGCCTGATGAATGGTTTATCTGTTAACGGATACCGTCTGTTAAAGTTGGTAAAATGGCCTTTTTTACCCGAAGCATCACCATGCCCGTGTAAATTTTACGAATCGGGCCGCCCCATCGTAGGGGCGACCCCACGTGGTCGCCCGATTAACGTTTCCATAGGGATGCGCCTAAAATGTTGTATCTTTGTGGCTTCATTCTGAGAATAGTACAAACCCCTGCCGGATAGACGTGCATCAGACACGCGGGCAGTATTTGTTTGACATGAATAAAGAACAGGAAATTGCACGCCGGCGGACGTTCGCGATCATCAGTCACCCGGATGCCGGTAAAACCACGCTCACCGAAAAATTACTGCTTTTCGGCGGGGCCATCCAGACCGCAGGAGCGGTAAAATCCAATAAAATCAAGAAGTCAGCGACCTCTGACTTTATGGAAATCGAGAAGCAGCGGGGCATCTCGGTCGCAACGTCGGTAATGACGTTCGAATACAATAATTTAAAAATCAACATTCTCGATACACCCGGTCACAAGGACTTTGCAGAGGATACCTACCGGACGCTGACGGCGGTCGACAGCGTTATTCTGGTGATCGACTGTGTAAAAGGGGTTGAGGAACAAACCGAGCGGCTGATGGAAGTCTGCCGGATGCGCGACACGCCGGTGATCATTTTCATCAACAAGCTTGACCGCGAAGGCCGTAACCCGTTTGACCTGCTTGACGAACTGGAAGAAAAACTGAACATCCGCGTACGTCCGCTGGCCTGGCCGGTGAACATGGGATCGGACTTTAAAGGGGTATACAGCCTGTACGACAAAAAGCTGAACTTCTTCAAGGTGAACAAAACGCGGGTGGAAGATGACGTGCTGCCGATTGAGATCGGTGATCCGGTGCTGGACACCAAAGTCGGCCAGCGGGATGCCGATCAGCTGCGGGAAGACGTTGAGCTGATTGAAGGCGTATACGACGACTTTGACCGGCAGGCGTACCTCGACGGTAAGATTGCTCCGGTATTCTTCGGCTCGGCCGTGAATAACTTCGGGGTGAAAGAACTGCTGGATGCCTTCTGCCAGATTTCACCGGAGCCCATCAGCCGGACGACCGATACGCGGGTGGTGCAGCCGGACGAAAACAAATTCAGCGGCTTTATCTTTAAAATCCACGCTAACCTCGATCCCCGCCACCGCGACCGGATTGCGTTCCTTCGGGTATGTTCAGGGGTTTTTGAGCGGGGGAAATTCTACCGCCATACCCGGCTCGACAAAAACGTCCGCTTCAGCAGCCCGTTCAGCTTCATGGCCGACAGCAAAAGCGTTCTCGATGAAGGCTTTCCGGGTGATGTAGTGGGTTTGTATGATACCGGTACGTTTAAAATCGGGGATACGCTCACCGAAGGCGAAGACATGAAGTTCCAGGGAATTCCGAGCTTTTCGCCGGAAATCTTTAAGGAGCTCATCAACCTTGATCCGATGAAGGCCAAACAGCTGGATAAAGGCATTGAGCAGTTAACCGACGAAGGGGTTGCCCAGCTCTTTACCCTCGTATCGGGTAACCGGAAGATTGTCGGTACGGTGGGCGAGCTCCAGTTTGATGTTATCCAGTACCGTCTGGAGCATGAATACGGCGCCAAATGCCGCTGGGTACCGCTGAACTACTCAAAAGCCTGCTGGATTACCTCGGACAATGCCCAGAAGCTCGGTGAGTTTATCCGGCTGAAAGGCAACCAGATCGCCTACGACAAAGACCAGCATCCGGTGTTTCTGGCCGAATCTGACTGGATTCTGCGGATGAACCGCGATAATAATCCGGATATTCAGTTCCACCTGACGTCGGAGTTTAACGCTGCCGAGGTGTAAGCCGGAAAACATTTTTTATCAGGTCGGGTTTGTAGAGTAAAATCATAAACTCAGCACAATGAAAAAGATGATGATGGCTGTTGTTGCGGTACTGATGGTATCCGGCGCAGTGTTGGCTCAGGACGTGAACAAAAAGGAAGCAAAGCAAACGGCGAAAATGGCTAAGAAAGAAGCTAAGGCCATGAAAAAGGACGCCGATAAAATGGATAATGACGCCGCGAAAGATATGGCGAAAGAAACCAAAAAGGCTGCTAAAAAAGCCAAAAAAATCGCCAGAGACGCGGAGAACTGATAAAGAATAAAGAGCGAAAGAGACAAAGAGTGAAAGAGCGACGGGGATACAGTAGCGCAGCATGATCCTGCACTCTTTATCTCTTTCACACTTTCGCTCTTTGTTTTTCCCCCCCAAGCGGGTAGTTTTGTAGAGAATCGATTACCTGCTGAAGCCGTAACGCCTTTTTTAACCTGTTATGAATACAACGTCGCCCGTAGCCACGATGGACAAACTCGTTATTTATCAGATTTTTACCCGTTTATTCGGGAATAATAATACCACTAATAAATCCTGGGGCAGCCGCGATGAAAACGGTGTCGGTACCTTTAACGACATTACGGATAAGGCGTTGCAGGAATTAAAGCAGTTCGGCGTATCGCACGTCTGGTACACGGGGGTGATTGAGCACGCCATTCAGACGGATTATACGGCAAACGGCATTCCTCTCGATGATCCTGCCGTGGTGAAAGGGAAAGCCGGCTCGCCCTATGCCATCAAGGATTATTACGACATTAACCCGGATCTTGCCGTAGCGGTGCCAAACCGTATGGCCGAGTTTGAGGCGCTGGTTCGCCGCACACACGCCAACCGGCTGAAAGTCATTATTGATTTTATTCCCAACCACGTTGCCCGCCAGTATCATTCCGATGTTAAGCCGGCCGGTGTGGTGGATCTGGGCCAGCAGGATGATCAGACCGTTGGCTTTAAACGGGATAATAATTTCTATTACCTGGTCGGGCAGGCGCTACAGGTTCCCGCCAGCGTCGTGACTACAGACGGGACACCGGTTCATGCCCCGAAACTGAAGGAGTTTCCGGCAAAGGTGACCGGTAATGATGCCGTAACGGCCAGCCCGTCGATCAACGACTGGTACGAGACAGTCAAGCTGAATTATGGCGTGGATATCTTTGATCAGGGCAAAACCTACTTTGACCCCGTACCGGCAACCTGGCAGCAGATGCTGGACATTCTGCTTTACTGGGCAGCCAAAGGCGTGGACGGCTTCCGGTGCGACATGGCCCAGATGGTGCCCGTCGAGTTCTGGGAGTGGGCCATTCAGCGGGTCAAAGCCGTCCATCCGGGCATTATCTTCATTGCCGAAATCTACGAAGTTGATAAATACCGTCCGTATATCTTTAAAGGCGGTTTTGATTACCTCTACGACAAGGTAGGGTTGTATGACGCCCTTCGCCGGCTGATGGAAGGCCAGGGCACCTGCCGGGACATTACAAAGGTATGGCAGCAGGAGTCGGGAGACTATAGTGAGCATATGCTCCGGTTTCTCGAAAACCACGACGAGCAGCGGATTGCTTCCCGTTTCTTTGCCAATGATCCATGGGTAGCCGTGCCGGCAATGACCTTATCGGCAACCCTGCATACGGGACCGGTGATGATTTATTTCGGCCAGGAAGTCGGGGTGCGGGCTGAGGGCAGCGAAGGTTTCAGCGGCGACGACGGCCGTACGACCATCTTTGATTACTGGGGTGTGAAGGAATGGCAGGGCTGGCTTAACCGGAAAGGAAAAGCGGCCGGCCGCTTTGACGGCGGCGGGTTAACAGATGATCAGAAGAAACTCCGGGCGTTTTACCAGCAACTGAATCACCTGGTGAACGGCAGCGATGCCATTCAGAACGGTAAATTCTACGACCTGCAGTGGGCAAACGGCCAGACCGCCGGCTATAATCAGGACCGTCAGTATGCGTATCTGCGCCACACCGCTAAACAAAAGCTGCTGATCATCTGCAACTTTGATAAAACACAGCACTGCCAGACACGGCTGCATATTCCGGACCATGCCTGGCAGACGATCGGGCTGGATGGTAAACGCCCCCGCCGGTTTACGGATATTTTCCTGACCGGAACCCGGCTGGAAGCACAGGCCGGGGATGATGTGGCAATCTCGCTGCCGCCCCTCGGTGTTCTCGTGCTGGAAATCAGCTAAAGCGGCTGTTTGCCTATTGATCAACAAAGACCTGACCGGAACCCCTATGAGGAGAACCTTTACTACGCTTATACTGCTTTTTTGTGGATGGATGGGATACGCGCAGGAAGCGCCGGTAACTGAAAGTGCCTTGCCTGAGGTGCAGGGTGGTAAAACCATCAGCGAGTCGGTGCTGGTTTTCGGGAAGTCGTTTATCGGAAAACCGTACGTTGCCCATACCCTTGAAGGAAACCCGACCGAGCAGCTGGTCGTCAATTTCCGGAAGTTTGATTGTACTACCTTTGTCGAGTCGGTAATGGGGTTGTCCTTTGCCTGGCACGATGCCCAGCTAAAAGCCACGAAGGGTAGCCTGGACGACATTTACCGGCGGTACCTGACAAAAATCCGCTACCGGAACGGGCAGCTGGACGGCTATGCCAGCCGGCTGCACTATTTCTCGGAGTGGCTGGCTGATAATGAACGCAAAGGGCTGATCCGGGATATTACCCGGCACATTACAGGCAGCATGCAGGTCTCCAAACCTGTTTCCTACATGACGGCCGCTACTTGGAAATATCCGGCGATGCAGGATCCTGCGGTCTATAAGCAGATCGCGCAGGCCGAGAATGAAATCAGCCAGCAAACCTTCTCTTTTATTCCGAAGAAAAACCTCCGGCAGGCCGAAAACCAGCTGCGCGACGGTGATATTATCATGCTGACGGCGGCCCGCACCGGTCTGGATATGAAACACTGTGGTTTCGCCGTCTGGCAAAACGGAAAGGTCTACCTGTTACATGCCTCCTCCGATTTCGGCATGGTCATGCTGACCCGCCAGCCGTTAATTCAGTACGTACAGGCTAACAAACGGCTTTCGGGCATCCGCGTAGCCCGCATCAGCCCGAACACCCGGCTGACAGCGTCAGTGAATGAGTAATGGATAAGTAGTAATGAAAAATGGATAATGAATAATGCAGCGAGAGCGTGTTCCTGCCGGTGATCGTTCATTATCCATTGAACATTATTCATTACACATTATTAATCAGGCCAGGTTATAGTAAAGTCTTCTGATTTTGTCCCGTGAGCGTTTCAGCCGCATTTTGATGGCGCTGTCCTTAATATTGAGCGTGAGCGCCAGCGCCTTTATATCGTGATCCTGTTCGTATTTTAACCGCAGGAGGTTGATCTCGTCAGGCGGTAGATACTGCAGGACCTGCGCCAGCTGGGAAAGCTGGAAGTCAATGGTATCACTGTCATCATCCGTAAGCGTCTGTATTAATTCTTCACCGATACCAATGGTCGATTGCCGGTGGGTATGCCGGATCTGGTCCATGCAGTAGTTGTAGGCAATGGCATAGAGCCAGGTAGAAAAAGAGGAGCGTTCCTTAAAATTGGGAAGGTTGTGCAGAACCCTGAGAAAAATCTCCTGCGTGAAGTCTTCGGCCAGGACCGGATCTTTAATTAATGAAAAACAACGCCTGTAAACTTTCTGGGCATACCGTCTATAGAGAATTTCGGTATACATACTTTGGCTGGTGACCAAATACTGCGTCACCAACTCTTCATCTTTGAGTCGGGTTTTCATGGGTGTAAAGGTATAATTGTGCTTTAGGTATGCTACAAACAGATTGCTGTCTGCCAGGGCCGCTACATTCGCGGTAATGACTGAACAATCAACTGTTTATATCATACAAGTATAATCAAAGTGTCAGATATTGCCCAGAAAAAAACAGGATAATTTGAATTTGCGTAAAAAAACGGGTGACGGATTTACAGAAAGGTAAGCGTAGTGACAGATAAAATTAGTTTTGGCGGGTTTTTACCGGTTCCGGCTTTCCTTCCGCAGACTGAAGTAGTACCCGGCATTCCGGCTGAAGAGGTTCCCGAAATCGGCGGCAAAGGACGCCATAGCCGTCACACCGCCAAATAAGTCAACTGGGGCGCTTACCGTAAACAGTCCGGAAAACTGGGGAACGGTTACGGGGAAGGGGTTTTCATACGTGCCCTTATTCAGGCTGTACGACAGTTTGGTTTTAAACGAAAAGAAGTCAAGGACCTGTCCGGCCACCCCGATATGCCATACCGCGACCCGGTTATTATTGGAGAATTGATAGTTGGGCAGGTCGTTCCGGAGCTGGGCTGACGGGGTGATAAACGGGGTCCCGATTGTTTGCCCGAGCCTTGACCAGCCGTCGCGGTACTGGGAATGATTAAAGTAATTGTCCTTGCCCCGCAGCAGCGGATCATTATCGATAAAGGCATTCCCTCCCTGGCTATAGGTAGACAGGTATTCTAGGGTAATCTGCCGGATCTGAAAGCCGTCCGGATTAACGGGCGTATGACTGCGTACGGAAATGCCGTTCAGGCCGTCTTTCAGATTGGTGAGGTAATATAGAGAACCATCATCATAAATGCTTTGCCGGTAAATAAAAAGGGTACGGCGGCGGCTCCGGTAGGTCATGCCCACATCAATCGTACCCAGGTGGTTGCCGATCCGGTTTTCCCGGTCGAAGGTACTGATCCGGCTCGTATCAACCTGTGAACGGGTACCCAGACTGGTGCCGGTTATGACATCAATATAATCCCGGAATGAATTCGGCAGCTGCCCGTTCCGGATAAGCCCGTTCGGTAGCCGGTCGGTTGTGCCGCCCCATTGCACGTTGTGGTTAAAGCCGCCGAACAACTGTAAGCGCCACGCGGGTTTGCCGATCCGGCCGTAGAGGGCTTTCTGGTGCAGCAGCGTATTTTTAACAAACCGGTTTTCTTCGAACCAGCCGTGGGCAAACAGCCCTTTGATGGCAATGACACCGTTTTTGGGCCAGTATTCGGGAATGGCCAGCTGGATTTTGAGCATGGGCAGGCTGTTGCCCGACCAGCTATAGGAACCGGTGCCGAGGGTCGAGTCGGCCAGACCGATGATTTCCCGCCGCCTGCCTGCCCAGATTTCCCAGACGCCGAGCCGGACCTTTACGTACGCCTCCGGCAAGACAAATTTATAATCATACCCGGCGTTGACCACACCATTGACGGCATAGCCCCAGTCGGCCCACCGGTTTCGGGCCTTGAGGCTGTCCAGTCTGGTTTTCGGTGGTTTGTGGTAATCTACCTGAATGCCTGCGCGGAGGGTCATCAGCGCGTGCTCCCTCGGAACGATACCGTACTGATTTGCCCGTAGCCAGAAGGGGATTTCTCCGGATGTGGCAAAATAGGTGCCCACTTCCCCCATGAGCCGGACAGGCTTGCGCAGTTGGGCGGGCGCAACTGTTGATAACAGGCAAAAAGAAACAGTACAATACAGCTTTCTCATAGGCAGCTTAGATCACAGGTTGGACCGCATAGGTTGGACCGCACAGGCTACCGCAAAAATGGTGCAAAAAATGGACTGATTGTATAGCTATACAGGGTACACCTTATATAAAGAATCAGAGAAGCAGTGGAGAGGTGTTAAGTAGTTTTATCGGGGAAAACCGTATATTTAATCGGCAAAAATGGCAATATCGTCTATTATGGTGTGCCTAGTTCAGCTATTTTTTCTACTTTTGGTAAAAATAACCGGTTACGGAAGCCGGTTGTTTTTAAGATAAGATAAGATTAGAAAGGGACAGCCTCTCTTCACTGAAGGGAGGTTTTGTTTTTTCTGCCCCAAAAGTACAGTACTGCAGACGGAATCCGGATTAAAAGAAAATTAAAATAAGAGGTATATAAGAAAAGCCCGGTCGCAGGACCGGGCTTTTCTTATGAAAGAAGGAGTCAGATACTTTAGTTGAGGTAAAGCCATTTGCGGAAAAGCATCCGCTGGCGGTCGGTTGGCGCGTTGACCGGTTCAAGCCGGTAAGCCACCAGCGGGTTCTGGCCGAGGATTACCGGAAACTCCTGCACAAATCCGTTCCGGTTTACCAGTACGCGGATGGTCTGGCCTTTGGGCCGGCCGGCAAGCTGTTTGTTAAAATCGTCAACTGTTCCCGCCAGCCGGACACTGTCGATGGCCAGCAGTTCATCGCCTACGTTCAGGCCCTGTTGCCAGGCCGGTGAATCGCGCCGGACACCGGCGATGGTCAGCCGCCCCCCGGCCGTACCGGGTGAAACGCCCAGAAAGCCATCCTGTACCGGTGCCGCGTTGTTGACCAGCTGTAGGCCTACCGGTGCAAAAAAAGCGTTGTAATCGATGGTTTCGGTACCGTATACGTATTTACTGAAGAAATCGTCGAGTTTACGGCCGCCAATCTGTTCAAGTGCCTGTTTCAGTTCCTCGTCGGTAAAGCCGCGTTTTTGTTTTTTGTAGTACTCGTTATACATAAACCGCATCACATCGTCGAGGTTGCGTTCACCGTTTGTACTGCTGAGGATACTCAGGTTCAGTAGGGACGCCAGCACACTCCCTTTATTATAATAGGATACCGTGCTGTTGTTCGAGTTTTCGTTCGGCCGGTAATACTTGATCCAGGCATCGTAGCTGGATTCGGCGACGGACTGCTCCCGGTTACCGGGAAGGTTTTCGATGCCGTTAATGTCCGCGGCGATTACGTTGAGGTAATGTTCAGGAGTATGGAAACCTGCCCGGCGAAGGATGTAGTCTTCGTAAAAGGAGGTAAATCCTTCTGCTTCCCACAACGAACGGGTATAGTTTTCATTTTCGTAGTCGAAGGGACCGAGGGCGACGGGACGCAGCCGTTTGACGTTCCAGAGATGAAAATATTCATGCGCCACCAGGGTCAGAAACCCTTTATAGTTGGTTTCGGTTGCATAGGCAACGCGGTTGGTCTGTAAGGTCGTCGAGTTCTGGTGCTCCAGCCCGCCGCCGCCCAGCGTTGTGTGGTGGACAATAAAGGTATAGTCTTTACACGGATGTTCGCCGAAGATACCGGTTGCAGTTTCGCAGATTTTCCGGTAGTCGGCGGCCAGCCGCCGTTCATCATAGACGACCTCGCCGTACTGGGCTACGGTGTGCGGCACACCGGCTGCCGTAAACGAAAAGGTAGCGTGGTTACCGGTTTCGACCGGTGAATCGACCAGAAGGTCAAAATTGGCCACGTCATAGGTAAAGGCACCGTTGGCGGTACGGACCAGCGGCAGGGCAACCGAAACTTTTTTCCAGCCGGAGAAGGGTACGACAGTGAGCTGAGCGGGTAATGCTTTCAGGGCGTCGTTGAAGAGAAACAGGCTGGCTCCGTTCAGATACCCGTGGGATTCGTCGACAAATGATGTCCGTACGCTCAGTTCAAAGGCATAAACCCGGTAGCGGACAGTTATCTGATCGGTGGTTGTGTAAATACGCCACGCATTTTTACGGATTTTTTCGGCCCGCACCGGCTGGTTGTTACTCTGCGCGGTAAATCCTTCCACATGACGGGCATATTCGCGGATCAGATAAGACCCCGGGGTCCAGACCGGCATTTTCAGATCGATATAGCCGGTCTTCTGCAGGTTAACCGCCTGCGCAAAACCGGACAGCTGCATGTCCACCTCAACATAATGCGTCTGAGGCTGCGGCATAGCTACCGTATACCGGATAACGGGAGACGGAGCGGCCTTTGGGTCACCGGCCAGCAGGGGCCGGTAGCTACTAAACACCAGAATGATCGTTAAAAACAGATACTCTAACTTGTTTTTCATACGGAAAACGTAATACATTCGTTTTTTCAGCAATCAGGCTGCCCCGCACCCGTCCGCATCGGCGGAGCGTTGGCAAGGCAGCCGGTTGCCGGTTTCCCCGACCGGACTGTCCGGAGGCTGAAAAGCCCGGTGCAGGCTGTCCGGGGTAATCAATTGACATGTAGCGAATCTACAACGCTTTCCCAGGATTCACAACCCCAGCGCATCTATGCAGCGTTCCCTTTCCCGCATCTGCGGTGTTTCATTGGTCGTTACCAGTACGATCGTCACCCCCTTCGGCGTGGTGGCCCAGCGTACGCTGAGCTATACCGAAGCGGATTATAGTTACCGGAACGGCGTGGAGCTGTTCGAAAAAAATAATTACGCAGCGGCCCGTGCTGAATTCCGGCAATACCTCGACCGGCGTAAACAGACGCAGAATACCGTTGGTACGCCGGCCGCCGACCCGAATACCGTCGAGGCTGAATACTACATTACCCTGAGCAGTCTGTATATGGATGAGCCGGGGGCAGAAGTGCAGGTCGACCGGTTTGTAAAGAACCACAGCCAGCACCCGAAAGCCGGGCAGCTGTATGGTGACCTCGGTGCCTATTATTACGGGAAAGAGGATTATACCAAAGCCATCAGCTTTCTGGAAAAGGCGGTAAAGCAAAACGGGAGTTATGCGCAGATGGCAGGGTATAAATACCAGCTGGCCATCTCGTATTTCAATACCCAGGATCTTGCCCGCGCCCTGCCGCTGCTGAATCAGATTAAGACGGATGCCAGCCTGAAGGACGCGCCGGCCGCCTCGTATTATGCCGGGGTAATTAACTACCGGAATAACAGCTACAACGAAGCGGTTGCCGATTTTAAACGGGTAGAGCAGAATCCGCTCTACCAGCAGGATGTACCGAACTGGATTGCCCAGTCGTATTACCGGCAGCAGCGGTTTGATGACCTGCTGCGGTATACCGAACCGCTGCTGCGCCGGAATACGGGCGGTCAGTACGGGGATGTGGCCCTGGTTACGGCGGAGGTATATTACCAGCAAAGCCAGTACGCCCGCGCCATTCCGTATTATAAACAGTATATGGCGGCCAGAGGGGCGAAGGTGCCCGGACCAGTGAAGTTCCGCTACGGCCAGTCGCTGTTCCGGACGGCGGCCTATGCCGATGCCATTACCCAGCTCAAGCCGCTGGCAGCCGGTAAGGACACGGTGGCACAGTATGCGGCCTATACCCTCGGCATCAGTTACCTGCAGAGCCAGAATCCGTCGTATGCCCTGACCGCCTTTGATCAGGCCGGCCGGTTATCGTATAGCGCTCCGATTCAGGAAGAGGCCCTTTTTAACCACGCCAAGGTACAGCTTGACATGAATAACGGCGCTGACGCCGTGAAGGAATTAAACGAGTACCTGCGTAAATACCCGAACGGGTCCTTTGAGAACGAAGCAAACGAACTGCTCACGGAGGCCTATTTCGCATCCAATAACTATCCGGTTGCCATTGCGTACATTGAAGGCTTAAAGCGCCGGACGGCAAAGATTAACGCCACCTACCAGCGGCTGACCTTTAATCAGGGCGTGAATGATTACAATGCCGAGCGGTACGAGGCTGCCATCCGTAATTTTGACAAATCGTTAACCGTTACCACCGACGCCGGTCTGCAGCAGTTGGCCCGGTTCTGGAAAGCAGAATCCTTTTCGGCCCAGAAGCAGTATGACAGTGCCATTCCGCTCTATAACCAGCTGAGTAAGGCCGGCGGAGAGACCGGAGCGAAAAGCCTGTACGGGTTAGGCTATGCCTACTATAATAAAAAGGATTATAGCCGCGCGCTGACCTATTTCCGGGATTTCCTCAGTAAAAGTGCGCAGGCCAACGACCTGGCTGCCACAGATGATGCGCTGGTGCGCGTGGCGGATGCGTATCTGGCCGGTAAGCAGTATAACGAAGCGATGCGGTATTACGACATGGTGATTTCGCAGGGACGGGGTGACCGTGATTATGCCACCTATCAGAAAGGCATTATCCTGACCTATGTCGGCCGTGATCAGGAGGCGAAGGCCCAGTTTGATCAGCTCAAGCGCCAGTACCCGGGGTCACGTTTTGCCGATGATGCCGAATTTCAGGCCGCCAACGTTGATTTTGAAAAGGGAGCCTATCAGGTGGCCATCGGCGGCTTTTCGCGGCTGATCCAGCAGAAACCGAAGAGTTACCTGATTCCGGCGGCCCTGCTGAAACGGGCAATTGCCTACAGTAACCTCGAACAGTATGATCAGGCCGTTGCCGATTACCGCCGGATCCTGAACGAATTCGGGGGTACTACCCAGGCCCAGAGTGCTTTACTGGGCCTGCAGAATACCCTGAATGATGCCGGCCGGCCGGAGGAGTTCTCGCAGGTACTGGGTGATTACAAGACGGCGAACCCGAACAGCACGGAAGTGGAGCGGGTGCAGTTTGAAAATGCCAAAAACATCTTCTTTAACGAGAAGTACGAGCAGGCTATCAAATCCTTCCTGTCGTTCATGCAGGAATATCCGGGCAGCCGCAGTACCGGCGAAGCCCGTTATTACCTGGCCGAAGCGTACCGGCAGACAAAGGATGGGCAGAACGCGCTCCGCTACTATAGTCTGGTAACCGGTTCGCCGAAATCGGATTTCAGTGTCCGGGCGGGTGTCCGGGCCGCCGAGCTGGAAACCCAGCTGAAGAACTATCCGCGGGCGGTTAAGAACTATTACTACGTGCTTGGTCTGACCGACGGTAAAAATGAGCAGGTAACGGCGATGCTGGGGCTGATGGATACCTATTATCAGTATCCGAAGCTGGATTCGGCGGCCCATTTTGCCAGGGAAATTCTCAGCATCGGCAATGTCGTGCCGGGTGCCCAGAACCGCGCCCAGCTGATGGCCGGTAAGGTGGCGCTGGCCAAGAACGATTTTAAGACCGCGCAGGCCGATTTCGAAAAAACCATTGCCCTCGCCAAGGATGTCTACGGGGCCGAGGCCAATTATCTGATCGGGGATATCCTGTTCCGGCAGAAGAAATATAAGGAGTCGATTGCGACGCTGTTAAAGTTCAATGAGCAGTTCAGCGATCTGGAATACTGGAAAGGAAAAGCCTTCCTGCTGATTGCGGAAAACAACGTGGCGATGAATGAACTGGTGCAGGCTAAAGGTGTGCTCCGCTCAATTATTGATAATTCCCCCGAACCGGCTATTGTTGACGAAGCCAAACAGAAACTAGCCTCTCTGGAATCTAAAAACTAATCACGCCCTGTACATTCATTATTGCCGGAAACACATATGCTGGTATTAAAAAAACATCCGATATATATCATGGCCCTTGCCTTTTCGATGGCAACGGGCCCGCTGCTGGCCCAGAACCAGCAGCCCCGTCCGCCAAAGAAAGAAGGTGAAATCGAGAATCAGGAAATCACCGTTGAGAAAAGCCGGAAGATTGAGCTGCCGCAGGCAAACCGGCTTTTCAACAAAATACCTTCACTGAAGCCGTCTGAAGAGCAGCGGAAGATTACGTACGAGTTTCAGGACCGGCCGCTGACGGTAGCCGATCCGAAAACAACCCCGAACGTACTGCCCCCGTCGGTTACCCAACCCGATCAGCAGGTACCGTTCAACAACTATGTCAAGCTTGGGGCGGGGAACTACAGCTCTTTTCTCGGGGAAGCCTTTGTTGCCTCACCTAATACGTCGAATCTGGGTTGGGAGGGATCGTTCCGGCATCTGTCGTCAAATCTGGGCCCCAAAGACGGCCGCAATTCGGGACAGAGTGAAAACCGGTTCCGGCTGGCGGGGAACTATGCCCTGAATGCCCTGAAGTTTTCGGCCGAGCTGGGGTATAACCGCGATGTATACGGATTTTACGGGTATCGTCCGCGGACGGAAGCCCCGCCGCGGGACAGTATCCGCCAGCGGCTGAATACGCTCAATTTTAAGCTGGGGTTTGAAAATACCGATAATGAAACGGCCGTCGATTATTCGCTGAAAACCGGGGTGACTGTATTAAAGGATTATTACAGTGCCTCAGAGCTTGACTGGGGGACAAACTTTAATGCGTCGATGGCCATCACGGATCAGGTGTATGCCCTGCTGACGGCCGATGCCTATGTAACCCAGCGTACCGATCAGCTGGTCGATAACCGGAATCTGTTCCGGGTTACCCCGACCTTTAAATATGCCTCGCCGCTGTTTACGGCTACGGTCGGGGTCAATGCGGTGAATGAAACCGACAAGCGGTTGGGCATTAACCGGACGCAGGCGTTTCCGGTGGTTAGCGTGGATGCGGTGCCGACCGGGAACATACACTTCTTTGCCGGTATCGACGGGGACATCATGCGGAACACCCTGCGGTCGCTGCTGAAAGAAAACCGCTGGCTGGCTCCGAACGTACTGCTGGCGAATACTATCAAGTCAGCCGATTTTTACGGCGGGTCAAAAGGCGAAATCGGCGGTGGTTTTACCTACGAAGGGAAAGTGTCCTATGCCACCTACCGGAACTTTTACGCTTTCAACAACAGCTGGCCGGATACCTCAAAATTCTTTGTGCTCTACGACGGCGGAACAGCGCGGGTACTGACCATCAGCGGGCAGCTGGGCTACGCCCTGAAGGATAAATTCCGGTCAACGCTGAAAGGGGAGTTCTATCGCTACGGTCTGGACCGCATGGCGATTGCCTACCACCGGCCGCGGACGACAGCCACCTGGACAAACTCGTTTATCCTCAACAGGAAGTTGTTTATTACGGCCGACCTGTATATGTATGAAGGGATTCAGGCAAAGAACTTTGTAACGAATACGACCTATCAGTTACCGGTAATCTGGGATGCAAACCTGAAGATTGATTACTTCCTTGGTAAACAGTTTGCGGCTTTTGTATCGTTGAATAACATCGCCGGCCAAAATTACCAGCGTTATTTGTATTATCCGGTTCAGGGACTTAACTTTCTGGGAGGAATCAGTTATTCTTTCTGAAGTAACTATAAATAACGAAGTTATGACTACTGTTGGCGCCTATCTGCGAAAGCTTCTGTACCAGTACGACTGTGTGATTGTACCGGAGCTGGGTGGTTTTCTGACGAACTATCAACCGGCTACGTTTGTGGCTGGTTCGGGTCAGTTTCTGCCACCACGGAAGCGGGTAGGGTTTAATGAAGCGTTGCGGCTGGATGACGGACTGTTACTCAATTATGTGATGCTGCACGATCAGCTGACACGGGATGAGGCACAGCGGAAAATCAGTCAGTTCGTAACCGGCCTTCGTTTACAGGTGCAGGAAACCGGCCGTTTCGCTCTGGAGGGGATCGGCTTGTTTACCCTGAATGATGAAGGCAGCCTGCAGTTTGACCCTGAACTGCGTCATAACTTTTACGGAGAGGTATTCGGAATGACGGCCATTCCGGCGGTCCGGCTGACGGAAGAGGTGGTTGCCGAAACGGCATCCGTTGTGTCGCTGGGACCGGTTTTAGCGGAAGAGGTGGTAGAGCAGACGCCGTTTATGGTCGTGCATCGTCCGCAGCGGGTATATATCCGCTGGGTAGCGGCTGCGGTAGTGGTGGGTACCCTGGGGGTGCTGAGTTATTTCTCGGTGATTCAGCCGGGGCAGCCGCTGCAAAGCAGTTTTAACCCCGCGTCCGTTTTTCAGATACCGGCTGCCCTGACGAGCACTTGGAACCGGCTGACACAGGTAACGCCGGTTCAAAAGCCGGTACAGCAGCAGACGGCTCCGGTATTGACCGAACCGCAGCACTTACCGGTAATGACCGTACCTGTGGCACCGCCATCGGTTGAGCCGGCTGCAACGCCGGCGCCGGAAACCGTTCCGGCCGAACCGGTGGTGAAGACGCCTGCTACGGTAAAAGACGTTGCAGCTGTTGCAGCCGTCGCGAAGCCTGAAACACAAAAGCCTTTGCGCGCTGTTGAAAAAGCCGCACCTGCTCAGCCTGAACAAACCGTCACCGCAACAACAGAGGAAACAGGTCAACCGGCGATGCGTGAGGACCGGCCTGCGTTTATTGTTGTGGCCGGTAGTTTTGCCAGCCGCCCCAATGCGGTTCGTTTCCGTAAATCGTTAATGAAGGCAGGGTATTCAGATGCATATATTATACTACCGGATCAGTCGACCCGGTTATACAAAGTTGCCGCACTTGGTTTTCCGCAGAAAGCGGAGGCTGTGGCAAGTGTCGATAGTCTCAGCAAGCTAACCGGGATTCCGGCGTGGGTAATGCGGAATTGATTCACTTGAAAACACAAGGTTGAAAAGGCAATCCGGATGGGTTGCCTTTTTTTTTATTTATATTCCTGTATTCGGACAGCGTAGCGGAAACATTGCCGTAGGGGCGACCCCACGTGGTCGCCCAATAGATCACAGCTGTCAGATTCTTATAAGTCTATCTGAAATATAAAGCATATTATACTTATAGAATATGAAGCGATTAGCAAATCACAGCGAGGAAAGTTAGGGATTAGTAGCAGTTTTTTAGCAAACATAAACCAAATTGCACCTTTTCATCGTTAGTACGCAAAACATCAACCAAGGCGCGCATGATTCGCACGGCATTTGAAAATGAAAAAGAAGTCCGGGTTGTGGCATTTGCCGGTGCATTTGCCATCAATCTGTTGTTAATCTTTATTCTGGTGTATATCCGGCTCTGGCAATCCATTCCTGATCCGCCGCCGATTCAGTTTGTTGAAGTGAATTTCGGAACTGATGCGGTCGGCAGCGGCAAGATACAGACCTATAACAAGGCGAATGATTCAAAGAATGACGTAGACGTTAAGAAGGCCGAAGACCGCCCGAATCCCAAAGTAACGACAACTCCGCGGGTGGAGAAGACACCGGTAACGCCTGTCCCTAAGGTAGAAGAGGTTAAAACGGGCAAGACAGTTACGGAAAAGCCGGTGATTGCGAGTAAAACCGAAAGTCCGGTATCCGTTCCGGAAAAGGCAGAGCCTAAGAAAACCGAAGCTCCGAAGCCGACACCGGCCCCGCCGCGGACCGAACCGGCCAAAAAAGTGGAGACGGTTGACCCGAATGCCTTGTATAAGCGTTCGTCGGGTGGTGCAGGGTCGAACGGAACAGTCGGTCGCGGCAGCGGCGTTGGCGGTAACAATAACGGTGATGATGCAAGCGGAGTCGGTGATAAGGGCCATCCGGACGGTAAAATTGACCGCGGCCAGTTTTACGGCCAGCCGGGCGGTACCGGAAGCGGGGTTTCCTTTGACGTATCGGGCTGGTCCCTGGCGAGCCGTCCGAATGTAAATGATGATTCAGACGAGACGGGAAAGATTGTTTTTCAGCTGAAAGTAGACAGCAGCGGGGATATTGTCTCGGTACGTCAGGTACAGAGCACGGTGAGTCCGGCGGTTGTCGAAGTATACCGCAAGGCCGTGCAGCGTTTACGGCTGGTGCCGAAATCGTCTTCTGCACCGCCTGTTTCTACCGGAACGATTACATTTATTATTAAATCAAAATAAGTGGTCAGCGCAAGGTTATGGGCCCTTTCTGAGGGTTTCATGGCTACGCGCCGGCCATTTTTCTTTTTATGCAGTATCAGGAAGCAATCGACTATCTGTACAGCCGGCTGCCCGTCTTTCACCGGATCGGGCCGAAAGCCTTTAAGCCCGGTCTGCAGAATACGGAGCGGCTGTGTGAAGCGCTCGGTAATCCGCATCTGAAGTTTAAAAGCATTCATGTCGCCGGAACCAATGGAAAGGGGAGTACCTCCCATATGCTCGCGTCCATCTATCAGGCTGCCGGTTACCGGGTAGGGCTTTATACCTCGCCGCATTTAAAATCATTCACCGAGCGAATCCGTATCAACGGCCAGCCAATTCCGGAGCAGGAAGTGGCGGATTTTGTGGAGACGAATAAAGCATTAATCGAGGCGATTTCCCCTTCTTTTTTTGAGGTAACCGTCGCTATGGCGTTCGGTTGTTTTGCGCAGAATGCCGTTGACATTGCCATCATCGAAGTAGGGCTTGGCGGCCGGCTGGATTCCACCAATATTATTATTCCGCAATTATCGGTTATTACCAATATCGGGTTTGATCATACCGATATTCTGGGCGATACACTTGACAAAATTGCGGCGGAAAAAGCAGGTATAATCAAGCCGGAAATTCCGGTAATTATTGGTGAATTGCTGCCCGAAACCGAACCGGTTTTTGCGCAGACTGCCGCCCTGAAAGATGCTCCGTTATTCAGCGCCGGCCAGTACTATTCCGTAACGGTGGAAGGTCATCTGAACGGTCGGCTACAGGTGGCTGCAGAAGCCCGTAAAACAGGATTAACCAGAAAGCTGGAGTTGGATCTGGCCGGCGATTATCAGGCACTGAATCTTCCGGCCGTGTTACTGGCTACGGACATACTGCAGGATCAGTTTCCGGTAGGAGAGGCGGCGATTACGGATGCCTTATCGTCGGTTGTGCCGCGTACCGGATTGAAGGGACGTTTCCAGATTATTCAGCAATCACCAACGATAGTCATTGATACGGCGCATAACAAGCCGGGGCTGCGGGCCTTTTTTAACGCGCTGGATTCAATTCCGAAGCGGGAACTGCATATCGTTTTCGGGATGGTTGCCGATAAGGATCCAGGGGCTATGCTGGCTGAGCTGCCTCGAACGGCCCGTTATTATTTTTGTGAAGCGGATAGTCCCCGTTCACTAAAATCAACCGATTTACAAAAGGAAGCCTCCCTATTTGGACTCAACGGAAGCGTGTTCACTGATGTCAACGAGGCAATCAGTGAAGCGATTGGTAATACAGATGTAAATGATGTAATTGTCACAGTAGGAAGTAATTACATTGTGTCAGAGTTAAACTGTTTATAATTGTGACTAGACGAAAATTAGAGCGATTCAGGCAAAATGCCTTAAGTACAAATGTAATTGAGGCTGGAAAGGAAGTTTACAAAACTATCAAGGGTAAATGGAGAGAGAATTACTTTAGAAATGTAAATTCGATTGTACTGGAGCTTGCCTGCGGTAAAGGAGAGTACACTGTAGGGCTCGGTCAGGCATTTCCGGAGAAAAATTTTATTGGGGTTGATATAAAAGGAGACCGTATTGCCAGAGGATCCCGGGCGGCTTCAGATCTTGGTCTGCAAAACGTTGCCTTTCTGCGAACCGATATTCAATACCTGACGGAGTTTTTTGAAGACCTAGAGGTAGACGAGGTCTGGATAACGTTTCCGGACCCGCAGCCGAGAGATAAGCAGGAAAAGCACCGGTTGACTCATCCGCGGTTTCTTGACCGCTATAAACAGATTCTGAAGCCCGGCGGAACACTACATTTAAAAACGGATAATCTGCCGTTCTTCGATTACTCACTGGAAACCCTTCCACAGCATGGTTTTACGGATCTGGTATGGACGAAAGACCTGTATACATCGCCCATGAATCTGATTCATCTGGGCATTAAAACGAAATACGAAGGTATATTCACAGAGAAGGGATTTTTAATTAATTATTTACAATGTAAAAAGGGTGCAAGCAATTAAGCTTACACCCTTTTAAAGGCATTCCCGGATTGAGCGTTTAATTTAGTTAATTAAGCGCTCAATTAAGTCTGCCACGCGGCTTGAATAACCGAATTCGTTATCGTACCAGCCTACAACTTTCGCCAGATTTCCGTTAACTGTTGTCAGCTTCGAATCGAAAATACATGAGTGAGGATTCCCAACGATATCGGCAGAAACGATTTCGTCTGTGCAGAATTCAAGAATACCCTTCAGGTACGTTTCCGATGCCTGTTTCAGCGCATCATTAATTTCCTGAGCCGAAGCTTCTTTTTTCAGTATTACAGTCAGGTCCGTAAGTGATCCGTCCGGCGTCGGCACGCGCATGGCGTTTCCGTCAAGTTTACCTTTCAGCTGCGGCAGTACCAGACCAACTGCTTTTGCGGCTCCTGTAGATGTAGGAACAATTGACAGGGCGGCTGCGCGGGCACGGCGAAGATCGGAGTGAGGCGCATCCTGCAGATTCTGATCCGCTGTGTAGGCGTGGATGGTTGTCATGTATCCTTTTTCGATACCGAAAACATCATCAAGCACTTTGGCCATCGGGGCCAGACAGTTGGTTGTGCATGAAGCATTCGAAACAATTGTTTCGTCACCTGTAAGTGTGTCTTCATTTACACCTAATACTACTGTAGGGATATTTCCTTTAGCAGGGGCAGAGATTACTACTTTTTTAGCACCGGCTGTCAGGTGTTGACCAGCACCGGCTTCGTCAACGAAGCGGCCTGTTGATTCCAGAACAACATCTACGTTAAGTTCTTTCCAAGGAAGCTGCTTTGGATCACGTTCTGCATAAGCATTGATCCGGACACCATTTACAGTGAGGCTTTCGCTGTCAGAAGTAACAGTTCCGTTGAATTTGCCGTGTACTGAATCGTATTTCAGCAGGTGCGCAAGTGTAGCATTGTCTGTCAAATCGTTGATACCAACTACTTCGACATTCTCTTTTTCTAACAGTCTGCGGAAGGATAACCGTCCAATTCGACCAAAACCGTTGATGGCTACGCGAATTTTTCCCATTGAATTGACTAATTGTTTGATTTTCGGCTCAAATATATGCCTTTTCGAATAAATGAAGGCTTTTCTTGTCATTTTGGAGATACACAAACCAATTCAATCTGGAATCTATAATTGGTTTGGATCATATTAGTACACTATAAACACGTTAGCATCCGATTAGTATCCAATTAAGACAATTTAGGTTTTAATAGTATAAATTTAGCTAAATACTATACTTATTACTAATAAATTAGCGTTCTACTAGTATTTACTAAATAAAAGTATTGCTAAATAGTCGCTTTTTACTATTTGCTAATGCTAGTTTTATATCTATTGGAAATAGTGGCAGGAATCTATTCTACTTTTTTAACACAATTATTTAGGTTAGTAGAAATAACAATATCCTAAGGTTTTCTTCAACACATAAACAGTTTATAGTATCTCAGAATTTATTTTAATTGTATATGTGTATAGGGGGTGGGGATAATCTTCCGGAAGGGTTTAATAAACTACAAAAAGTTGCATGCTGTATTTTGTTACTAACTGATGTTACGCAGCATTAGTCAATAGAAATTATTTTTTGACAACCGCAGAACTTCCAACCTAACGAAGGCCAACATAGATAAATCTGCGGGCGTACTGTGTGAGCCGAAGAGCAGGCATACACTGTGTTTGACCTTATATGCTGACCGTATCGGCCGTCAAGTCGTTTGTTACCAGATTGAGCACCCCTTGCTCAGAGTCTCCGACTTTGAAGACCTGTTTAGTCAGCAGCAGGGGAAAATCCACTCAATCGGCCGATCCGATACAGCCCCTGTTGTTTGTCCGCTTTTGAAAGCGCCCTGATTGACTAAAAGATAGACTTTAGACATGTAAGCGTTTGAGATGGTATATTGCTTGTTACAATATAAGACTCTTGAATCAATATCCATTCCCATAAATCATGAAAGTAAGACTCTTTACATACTGAAGATTAGAGTCAAAATATATACCAGGCAATCACCGGTAAGAGCCTATACAGGAGAATAGAGATTTTGACAGATAAAAATAAATTTTTAACAACAAAGACCTACATTTGTAGGGCTGAGTATGAATTTATCAATCGGCTATTACGTCAAAATAAAGCCCAAAATAATATTTGGCAACTACGCTTATATGACTGCTTATAAGCAGTTTACATAGTACATATTAAATTACAACTTTAATCTGCAATGTCTCTTCAGGAATCTATTGAACAAATCTGGAGTAATCGTGAGTTACTACAGGACCCATCTGCCAAAGAAAACATTCTGAGTGTTATTGACCAATTAGATAAAGGTACACTGAGGGTGGCACAGCCCTCCGGTCAGCAAACAGGGGACTGGCTGGTAAATGAATGGGTAAAAAAAGCCATACTGCTTTATTTCGTGAGCCAGAAAATGAGTGTACAGGAAGTTGGCATTTTTACGTTCCATGACAAAATCCCGCTGAAATCTAACTTTGCTGCCGCAAACGTCCGTGCTGTACCGCCAGCGGTTGCCCGTTATGGCTCATATCAGGCTGCAGGTGTAATACTAATGCCATCATATGTTAACATAGGCGCTTATGTAGATGAACGTACAATGGTTGATACATGGGCAACTGTCGGAAGCTGCGCACAGATCGGGAAGGATGTTCACTTAAGTGGGGGAGTAGGAATCGGAGGAGTGCTGGAACCACCACAGGCAGCTCCTGTTATTATAGAAGACGGTGCTTTCATTGGTTCCCGCTGTATCGTTGTTGAAGGAGCCAGAATTAGTAAACGCGCCGTACTTGGTGCTGGCGTTACCATTACCGGCTCATCAAAAATAATTGATGTAACCGGTGAACAACCGGTGGAATATAAAGGATTTGTGCCTGAAGATGCGGTCGTGATTCCCGGTAGCTATCCTAAAAAGTTTCCAGCAGGGACATTTGATGTCCCGTGCGCGTTAATAATCGGGAAGCGTAAAGCATCTACCGATTTAAAGACATCACTGAATGACGCACTGCGTGAAAATAATGTATCGGTTTGATAATTAACAATACACAATATTAAATCACACTTATAAATCTCACAATTGTATAATTTACAAATTGTGAGATTTTTTTTATATACAAAAAACAATTGTAACTAGCATATATTTACTGTAAATTGATATTTGTGATTATATTTGCGTATAACTTGCAATTGACAATGAACATCAACGATAAGATTAAACAGATATTGATTGAAAAAAACCTGTCACCATCGCATTTCGCAGATGAAATTGGTGTACAGCGATCCAGTATTTCACATATCCTGTCTGGTCGGAACCGCCCGAGTTTTGACATCATTCAAAAAATAATCCGCCGGTTTCCTGACCTGGGATTCGACTGGATTCTGGAAGAAGAACCTGTACCAACAACGCCCACGTTCCGGAATCCAAATCGGTTTACAGAGCAACAACGGGCAATTGCGATCCCAAATCAGGGTGGAGGAAATTACCAGAGTTCAGGCTATAACAACACAGGGATACGCTCTCAACGCGCCGAAATTCCGCCAATGCCATCTGCTTATCCGGCTGATGAACTACTGCCTGAACCAGAAAAAAACATTAATAAAACGGTTGAGCGCATTCTTATTTTTTACTCTGACGGCACGTTCAAGGAATACTCGCCGATGTAAGGGATAACGGATGTTATCGCGACGGAACGTCGCTTTTTTATATTATATATCTGTATAATAGGCCTAATAGGCTAAATAGACTTTATACAAAAAAGGGCCAAAACGCAATGTTTTGGCCCTTTTTTGTAACATCCTGTAAAGCAATACTTTAACGTTTCACGTGAATTGACCTTTCTGTAAAGTATAAGTTATGCTGACTAATCCAGACTATAAGCGCTAAAAAACTCCCCGGTTAACTACATCAACGCTATACCTGTTAACAATTTGTCGCATTCAGTTCAGGAAAGATTAATCACCTCACAGGCATTGGGGGTGATCAAGAAAGTTTTGTACAATACTAAAATATCTGATTTCCGGCAATCAGTTAGGGAAGGACCGTTCACCCGCAAAACTATTCAGACAACAATTTGTGACGCTTAAGCTGAACTGTTTCTGCGGTCAATATGGAGTCACAACTATTACCGGTTTCTGATCACTGGTATTGATTTATCATTCGACGCTGTTTTAGTTTTTTGTTTGAAGCAGAAATTCGGATTAGTTTCGATTCACAGTACGTTTACAATTATAAATACTATCAAACTTTTTGCGAACCACATCCCTGGGTCTTTCCATCAATCCATCACTTTATGCAAGATCGATACGATTATGTTTATGTTCTCCACTTAACACATCCCGAGTGGTAGTATTTCAACATAACACATTTGCCTTTTACATATATATAAACTAATCTATTTTAACAGACCCATACCAATTGTTTTATAATTTATATTATGTTAACTAGATTGTTCTTTTAAAAGGGCGACCACGTGGGATCGCCCCTACATTTATTCTACGCAGACTACTTTCTTCTCTTCCATCTGCTTCAGGTTATTCTGCAGCGATGTCAGTACTTCCTGCACTTCAGTATCATCTTTTACTGCTTTTGCCTTTTCGAAGTATGGTAACGCTTTTTTGAATTTACCACAAACACGGCCTTCGACCTCTTTACCTTTTGCCTGATATTCCTTAACATCCATGTTGCTCAACTGACGGTTCAGTTCAGCCGCTTCGTTAAAGAAAGCAACGCCCATGTTAAAGTTGGCATCGTAATTATTCGGATCGATTGACAGCGCTTTTGCGTAGTATTCCTTTGCCATGTTACGCTGATCTTCCATCTTCTTACGCGTCTCAGCAATTTTCTGGTCATTAGCGGCCGGATTGATACCTTTTGCTTCTTCAGCTTTCAGCGCTTCTTCTGCCTGCTTCACATTCGCAGCCGCTTCGCCCTGACGCTTCTGTACATCCGCTAACTGGCGCTTTAAATCAGCTGCCTTCGGGTTTTTCTTGATCGCAGCACTCAACCGGGCAATCTCTCCGTTAATCGCATCTAAAGCGTCTTTTTCGGCTGTCACCTTCTTCTTCAGATCACCGCCACGCTTTGCATCGTCGTTCAGTTTCTTTAGTTCGTCACCCAGCTTATCAGCTCCCTGCGTATAGACGATACCTAAGTTCAGGGCATTTGTAGCATTGGTCGGATCTTTCTCGATCAATTGCTTCATTCCCGCAATCGCTTCTTCCATCCGGCCTGATGACAGCATGATATTTACTTTCTCAGCCGCCAGATCCTTATTCGTCGGCAGCACCTGCAACCCTTTGTCAATCGTGGCCAGTGCCTTATCGATTTCCTTATCATTCCGGTACAGGGTTGCCAGGGAATAAATCACACTCGCATCCTTACCACCGTTTGTCATATACTTTTCAAACTGTGACTTTGCCAGTGTCGCATCCTGCGCCTGCTGGGCCGAAATACCGGTATATAATGGCGACAGGGTGTCTTTCGGCATCACCTCTCCTGCCAGCGACATCATTTTGATGGCATCCTTAAAGTTTTTATTCTGATACTTGGCTGCACCTTGTCCCATTAATGCCTGATACAGCTTCTGGCCGGCCAATGCCTCCGTAATCTCTTTATTCATCTTACCGCCGTTCGGCTCTACTTCCAGCGCTTTTTTATACGCTTCATAGGCCGCCAGTGCCGCACTCGAGTCCAGCTTGGCATATACGCCGGTCTGATCGATAGCAATCGCTTCGTAAATCTGACCTTTGGTATACCATGTCTTCGCTTTCGCCGACAGTTTGGCATCGGTCACCGCCTTATCAATTTCTGTTTTCGCTTTGTCAAGCGTCCCATTCTGAAAGTTAAGAATGGCGCTGGTCTGGGCTGCGGCCACCAGCGAGGTCAGGCTGAGCGCCGTTGCAACTACGACTTTTTTCATTGTACTGGGTTGTAATTGGTTGATAGGTATTGCTAAATTAAAAACGTTTCTGCACAAAGATGCAAAAAGTTATCTTTATGCTTTAGATTGTACAAAGGGGATGAGGTTTAATTCCCCACCCCCCTGCTTTTTTATTCGTCTGTAGCCGGCTGAGGTTCAGAATCTTCGCCTTCCTCCTGCTTTATCTTTGTTACCGATGAAATTTCATCGCCTTCATTCAGACGGATCAGCTTCACCCCCTGCGTATTTCGGCCGGCCACCCGGATTTCGCTCACCGCCATCCGGATCGCAATCCCGGACCGGTTAATAATCATCAGGTCATCGTTGTCCGTCACATCCAGAATAGCCACCAGACGGCCGACTTTTTCCGTTACCTTGAGGGTACCTACCCCCTTGGCACCACGGTTAGTCACCCGGTATTCGTCTACCTCCGACCGCTTTCCGTAGCCTTTCTCTGAAACAACCAGCAACTGCGCATCCGTTGACACAATACAGACCATGCCGATAACACGGTCATCCGGATTCTCTTCGTCCAGAGTAATCGCTTTCACACCCGCTGCCGTACGGCCCATCGGCCGCACACGGCTTTCGTGGAACCGCGCCGCCTTGCCCGAACTCGACGCCACCACAATATCGTTATCACCGTTGGTCAGACACACGCTCAGCAGCTGATCTCCTTCTTCAATCGTAATGGCAATAATACCACTCTGACGCGGACGGGAGAATGCCTCCAGCATGGTCTTTTTAATCGTTCCATGCTCGGTACACATCACCAGATAATTGTTGTTGATGTAGTCCGGATCGTCCAGGTTTTTCACGTTAATGACCGTACGTACCTTGTCATCGGCTTCGATGTTGATCAGGTTCTGCACCGGCCGGCCTTTCGAAATCCGGCTGCCTTCCGGCAGTTCGTGCACCCGCTTCCAGTATAACCGCCCGCGCTCGGTAAAGATCAGCAGGTAGTTATGCATGGTTGCCGTAAACAAATGCTCCGTAAAGTCATCGTCTTTCGTGGCGGCGGCACGGGAGCCGACCCCTCCCCGTCCCTGGGTTTTGTATTCCGTCAGCGGGGTACGTTTGACATAGCCTTCGTGTGAAATGGTAATGACCATCTCTTCGTCGGCAATCAGGGACAGATCACTGATATTACCGTCGCCCAGGGCATTGATTGCCGTCCGGCGCTGGTCCCCGTAGCGGGCTTTTACTTCCAGCAATTCGTCTTTAATAATCTGCCGCTTGCGGGTATCATTCGCCAGAATATCCTTCAGGTCTGTAATCAGCGCCATCAGCTCATCATACTCCTGCTGGATTTTATCCCGCTCCAGACCCGTCAGCCGTTGCAGACGCATGTCCAGAATCGCCTTGGCCTGTACCTCACTGAGACCGAATCGCTCAATCAGACCCGACTTGGCCTGATCCGGATCCTTAGCCCCGCGAATCAGCGCAATTACCTCGTCAATGTGGTCGAGCGCAATCAGCAGGCCCTGTAAAATATGCGCCCGTTTCTCGGCTTCCCGGAGTTCATACTGCGTCCGGCGGGTAATCACCTCGAAGCGGTGATCAACATAATACCGGATCATATCCCGCAGGTTCAGCAACATGGGCCGGCCTTTGACCAGCGCCACGTTATTGATCCCGAATGAGGACTGCAGCGATGTATGTTTATAGAGGTTGTTTAAGACAACGTTCGGAATAACATCCCGCCGCAGGTCATACACAATCCGAAGACCGTCGCGGTCAGATTCATCCCGGAAGGCGGTGATGCCTTCAATCTTCTTCTCATTAATGAGATCTGCCGTTTTTTCGAGCATAACGGCCTTGTTGACCATGTACGGAATGTCCGTCACAATGATCTGGGTTTTGCCCTTATTCTCTTCAATGGTAGCGTTGGCCCGCAGAACAACCCGCCCGCGGCCGGTCCGGAATGCGGATTTCACCCCTTCCATCCCGTAGATCGTTGCACCGGTCGGAAAGTCCGGCGCAATCACGTGCTCCATCAAGCCCTCAACCGTAATCTCCGGATCGTCGAGAAAGGCAATGATGCCGTTCACCACCTCTGTCAGGTTGTGCGGCGCCATGTTGGTAGCCATGCCTACGGCAATCCCCGATGATCCGTTCAGCAACAGGTTCGGCAGTTTGGCCGGCATCACCGACGGCTCCTCCAGCGAGTCATCAAAGTTTGGCTGGAAATCAACCGTCTCCTTGTAGATATCGCCCAGCAGTTCCTCCGCAATCCGGCGTAACCGTGCCTCGGTATACCGCATCGCCGCCGGCGAATCACCGTCAATTGACCCGAAGTTACCCTGTCCGTCAACCAGCGGATACCGTAATGACCAGTCCTGGGCCATCCGTACCATGGTATCATAAACCGAGGAGTCACCGTGGGGGTGGTACTTACCCAGCACCTCCCCTACGATACGGGCTGATTTTTTATGGGGTTTATTATAATTGACCCCCAGTTCAGCCATTCCGAAGAGTACCCGGCGGTGTACCGGCTTAAGCCCGTCCCGCACATCGGGAAGCGCACGCGAAATGATAACCGACATTGAATAATCAATGTAGGCACCCCTCATTTCGTCTTCGATGTTAATGGGAATAATGTTGCCCGGTCCGGTCGCATCCTGACCGGTGGAATCAATACCTGTGGTTTCTTCTGCCATAAAACAGGAACTATCTCCGGACGCCGGTCCGTTCATACCCAAACGGGAACGGCGGGGAGATTCTCGAAATTATACAATAATACGCGCTCTACCGGAAGGGTACGGCGCTTTAGACAAATATACTCATTTTTTGGCAAAACAGGAAATAATCGCGCAAATAGCCATTTAACAGCCCTTTACAGGCTCATGGTGATCCGATCTTTTTTCTATCGCCCCCCTGACGACTAGTTGACAGATGCCTTTCAGGCCGCGATGTCACAGTTCAGGCGAATTTGGTTCCATCAGAATAGTGCAATCAAACGAGTATTCCGGATAACCGTTGCTTTGTCAGATTTTTCTGACAAATTGTAACGTATTGCTATGCGCCTGTGTTTTACCGGCCGGCAACAGTAATCCGCCGGCATGTCGTACTTTTGTCCGCAATGATCGCTGTTTACAATACGACCCAAAAACGCTTCACTTTATGTTAAACCTTGGCTTTGTCAGCGCAATTCTGGCCGACCACGATCTGGATTATGTCCTCCGCTTTGCGGCAGAACACCGCTTTTCGTGCGTGGAAGTCATGTGCTGGCCCGCATCCAATGCGGATACACGCCGCTATGCCGGCGTAACCCATATTGATGTTGATACTGTCGATATCGCTCAGCTTAAACAAACCCTTGCCGCACAGCCGGTAACCATCTCCGGACTCGGCTATTACCCTAATCCGCTGGATCCTGATCCGGAAAAAGCAGCATTCTACCGCGAACACATCCGGAAAATCATCCGGACGGCCGCTGCACTGGATATTCCGGTGGTAAATACCTTTATCGGGCGTAACCCCTCCCTGTCCGTTTCCGACAACCTGAAGCTGGTTGCAGCACACTGGCCGGCCATTGTCCGTGAAGCTGAACTCTATAATGTAAAGATCGGAATCGAAAACTGTCCGATGTGGTTTACCAATGATGAGTGGCCGGGGGGTAAGAATCTGGCAACCACGCCGGCGATCTGGGACGAACTCTTCCGGATTATTCCCTCCCCTGTTTTGGGTCTGAACTACGACCCCTCCCACATGATCTGGCAGATGATGGATGAAATCAACCCAATCTACGCCTACAAGGACCGCCTGCATCACATCCACCTTAAGGACGTTAAACTGTATAAGGACAAGCTGGACCGTGTGGGAATTATGGCGAATCCGCTCGAGTATCACTCCCCGAAGTTACCCGGCCTTGGTGATGTCCGCTGGGGCAGGTTCTTTGCGGCCCTGACTGATGTCCGGTATCGGGGACCGGTATGTATTGAAGTAGAAGATAAGGCCTATGAAGGTAGTCCGGAAGATATACAGACTGCCATCCTCACCGCACGAAATTACCTGGCGCAGTTTTTAGTCTTATAGTTTTTGTACGGGGTTGCCGGTTGGCAGTACCGGTTTCAGGATGCAGTGTCAGCGCTACTGTTCCCGTGCTGCAACCGGCAACTCCGTAACCGGCCGCCCCGCCAACCCGTTAAAAAATCCCCTGCCGTTCAGCAGCGGCGCTCCAGGCTGCCTGCATGGTATCGAACTGGGCAGCAACCTGATCCAGAAAAGACTGATCCAGCATGGCCGGCACGTCATCCGGCTCCGTAATATCCATTTCAGAAATCTTATAGGTTTGCTCAAGCATACCGGCTTCAATCCTGACAATGTATTTATTGTTCCAGGCATATAAACCAACTTTAAACCGCGGATCGGGAATGTCTTTGATATATCTCATCGTTTAATCAGGATTCGTACTGCATCTTTGTATTAACAATATACTGACAGCCACAGTAAACAGTGTGTTACACGCAGGTCTTCTGTGGCACGATACGGTTTATACTATAACCTGATACGTTTTATGAATCAGTTACGCCTGCAAAAATCGTTTATACAACGCACAATCCCTAACCGGATCATACGCCGGCTTGCCCTCTATGCATGCTGCCTTCCGGCTCTCACCGGTTCTGTCTCCTGTGGTAACAGTGATCAGGAAGAAGCGGCACAGTTTTTTCTCCGCGGTAATGTTCAGCTCCAGAAACGCGAATTCCGCGAAGCCATCCGGTATTATACCGAAGCCATTGATAAAAAAGCAGACTTTGCCGATGCGTACAACAACCGGGGCCTCGCCAGATACCGGAACGGTGACCGCGACGGCGCACTGGCCGATTATGACAAAGCCATAGATGCCGATCCCGATTTTGCGGAAGCATACCTTAACCGTGCTGATATCTGGCTTGAATCAAACCACGCGTTGCGTGGACTATCCGATCTCGAGCGCATTGAAAAAACATATACCGATTCAACCTTTTACCAGACACGGCTGGGTGATGCGTATATGCAGCTCAAAAAGCCGGGGCAGGCACAGGCTGCCTATGATAAGGCTATCCGGCTCGATGCCGGCAATGTTGAAGCGCTTACCAACCGGGGGGCCCTCTTTTACCAGCAAAAAGCTTATGAACAGGCCGGACAGGACCTTGACAGGGCACTTACGCTGAATCCTGAACAGCCCGAAGCTCTTAACAATAAGGCCTTGCTGCTGGCAAACAGCGGACAGTATCAGCAGGCGCTCCTGCTGGTTGATCAGGCGCTGGCCATCCGGACAGGCCAACCATATTACCTGAACAACAAAGGCTACTGCCTGCTGATGCTGAACCGGGACGGGGAAGCGTTACCCGTCATTCAGGAAGCCCTGCGAAAAGACCCTGCAAATGCCTGGGCCCACCGGAATCTGGGTATTTATTACCTCCGTCAACAACAGCCTGACCAGGCAATTGCGTCATTAACGGAAGCCGGAAGACTCGATCCGTCGGTTGACAATTTATATGGTTATTCCGGGAAAGCGTGGTTACTGAAAAACGACCGGAATAAGGCCTGCGAACAGTGGAAACGCGGTATAACGGCCGGTGATCCGATGGCGCAGGAACTCGCAAAAGTCCAATGCCGGTAAGGTGTATCATCAGGAGAGACGTATTCAGACTAAACTTATTCCAATATTCTGTGGTTGTTTATACTGTGTACCTTTTAGGAGTAAGTCTCTCCTGATAAATTATGCCAAAACACGAAAAAACTGGACAAAAAGGTCCTGACGTCATCCTGATCGGCGCAGGTATCATGAGCGCCACCCTCGGCGTCCTGTTAAAAGAGCTACAACCTGATATTACCATTGACATTTTTGAGCGGCTTGATCAGGCTGCTGCCGAAAGTTCAGACGCCTGGAATAACGCCGGTACCGGACACGCAGCCTTCTGTGAGCTCAATTATACGCCGGAGAAACCCGACGGCACCATCGACATCTCCAAAGCCGTTAAAATTGCCGAATCGTTTGAAGTGTCGCGGCAGTTCTGGGCTTCGCTCGTACAGCGCCATTTCCTCGAAGACGCGCCTCAGTTTATCCGGCCGATTCCGCACATGAGTTTTGTCTGGGGCGACGACAATGTCAGTTACCTCCGCAAGCGGTACGAAGCTATGAAGGCTTCACCCCTTTTTGCCGACATGGCATACTCCGAAGATCCGGAGGTAATCCGTGAATGGATTCCGCTCGTGATGGAGGGCCGCGAACCCGGACAGAAAGTTGCTGCTAACCGCATGGATATTGGTACGGACGTTAATTTCGGGGCGCTTACCCGCTTCATGTTCGATAAACTTGCCGCTATGGACGGGGTGACTATCCATTTCGGTTATGAAGTCCGTGATATCTGGCGGTCAAAATCGCTCGGCGGCTGGAAAATCCGGCTGGAGAATCTGAACGGGGGTAAAACGCGGGATGTCCAGTCCGATTTTGTGTTTATCGGCGCAGGCGGTGGTTCGCTCCGCTTACTGGAGAAATCAGACATCCCGGAAAGCCGTGGCTACGGTGGTTTCCCGGTCAGCGGCCAGTGGCTGAAATGCACCAACCGCGAGGTCATCGAACAACATCAGGCGAAGGTATATGGCAAGGCATCCGTCGGTGCACCGCCTATGTCGGTTCCACACCTTGATACGCGGATGATCGACGGACAGAAAGAACTGCTGTTTGGCCCCTACGCCGGATTCTCAACGAAATTCCTTAAAAACGGTTCATATTTAGACCTGCCGAAATCGGTACAGATGAGCAACATCGCCCCGATGCTGATGGCTGGTCTGCACAATATTCCCCTGACACGGTACCTCATCCAGCAGGTGTTACAATCGCCGGAAGACCGGTTGACTGCCCTGCGCGAGTACTTCCCGAATGCAAAGATGGAAGACTGGGAACTGGAAGTTGCCGGACAGCGGGTGCAGGTTATTAAAAAAGACGAGGAAGAAGGCGGTGTTCTGGAATTCGGTACGGAAATCGTCAGTGCTGCCGATGGCAGTATTGCCGCGCTTTTAGGGGCATCGCCTGGCGCGTCTACCGCTGTTTCCATCATGCTCACCCTGCTGGAACGCTGCTTTCCGGAACAGCTCCGGTCGGCGGCTTGGCAACAGAAACTACAGGAGTTGATTCCGACCTACGGCAAATCCATTAAGGATGACGCGGTCATGGTGCAGCAGATCCGCAGCTGGACGGGCAGTGTCCTGGGGCTGGATGTGCACGTTTAATATCCGTTTCATTTATTGCTTTATCCATATCCCATCCCGTACGGGCGACCCCATGTGGTCGCCCTTTTCTCCCCATTTGGTCGCCCAATACCCCATGCGGTCGCCCTTTTTCATTAATTCACGCTCGGACAGCGGCTTTGTAGGCGGCAAACTCTTCCTGATTCCGGTATTTATCGGTTTTAATTTCCAGCAGCTGCGCTACCGGCGAGGGGGCAAAGAATGACCCAACGGCTGACCGGACTTCATCAAGTGTCGTGCACAGCTGGTAGCCGATCCCCGCATCGGCCGCTGTTCGTCCGGCGGTCAGCGGCTGGGCTACCTCAAAGAATTCTTCCAGCTCCGGCTGCTGCCCCGGCCCGTCAATCATCCGGAATATATGCCCGCCGTGGTTATTGAACAATACAATCCGCAGGTTGGCCGGCAGGTAGTTGTTCCAAAGCCCGTTCCGGTCGTAGAAAAACGCCACATCGCCGATCAGGAGCGTAACCAGCCGGTCGGTTCCCAGAGCGGCTCCGACGGCGGTACTCAGGCATCCGTCGATACCGCTCACCCCGCGGTTTGCCCGCACCGCAATCTGCTGCACGGCCTCCAGACCGCATAAACTGGCATAGCGCACCGGCATACTGTTGGACAGATGAAGCTCAGAGCCCACCGGCAAGGCATCCAGCACCAGGGAGGTCGCCCGGAAATCCGTCAGTGTTTCTCCCGCCAGCGATTGTCCGATGACGCGCCCTGCCTTGCGGTCGGCCGCTTGCCACTGCTCCAGATATCCCTCGGTTTCCTCCTCCTCATCCCCCTGCAGAAACCGCTGGTAGTCGAGATCACTGAACAGCTTGCCGAAAAACGCGGCGGGTTCCATCGGAATCTGGGTCGTCAGCGTCCGGAACGGATCAGTCACCCTGTCTACAGCCGGTGCAATGTGCCAGTGCAGGCTGGCCGGAAACTGCCGCAGGAACGTCTTCAGGTTTCTGGTCAGAAAGGACAGGCCGATGGTAATGAGCAGATCCGGCTGCAGGCTACGCTTCAGCGTATCATCCGGAAGTGCCAGAAAGGTATCGGCGAAGGTAATGAACTGCCCGTTCCGCCCCAGGTTACTGACGATTTCGCCCACCACGGGTACCTGAAATTCGTCACTGATTTTACGCAGCAGCTCCGTCAGAACCGGATTATCCGGTAACTGTCCGACCGCAATCAGCTTCCGGTCGCTGTCTTCCCAGATCGACTGAATACGGTGCCAGTCTTCCGGCTTAAGCGTCGTTTCGGCCGGCAATGTCTCAATGACCCGGGCCGGTTCATACCGGTAGGATTCATCGGGCCCGGGGTAAAACGGCTCTCTGACCGGCACGTTAATGTGGACCGGACCCGGTGCATCCAGCAACGTCAGGTTATACGCTTCATTGACGGAGCGTTCGATAAACCAGCGGGAATCCGGATGTCCGTAGTCGGCCGGTAATTCATAGCTGCGTTTGACGTGTTGCCCGAAAATGCCGGTCTGGAACATCGTTTGTCCGTCCTGCTGGTGCACCCATTCACGCGGGCGGTCAGCGGTCAGCAACAGCAACGGTATCTCCTGAAAATACGCCTCTGCTACGGCGGGGGCCAGATTGTAGACCGCGCTGCCGGACGTGCAGATTATGCCGACGGGCCGCTTTTGCTGCTGCGCCAGTCCGAGGGCAATAAACCCTGCCGACCGTTCATCGGGGATAACACGAACCCGCAGGCCGGGGTGTCGTGCCACTGCCAGGGTTAACGGCGCTGACCGGGATCCGGGCGAAACAATGACATCCGTCATCCCTTTCCGGGAAAGCAGTTCCGCCATATTCACTATGGGTTGAAGTATAGGCATACGATTCGGTTCTTCTCAATGATTCTGCAAAAATCCGCAAACTTTTCCACTTAACAGACCGTTGACAACTATGTATAAAAGGAGAATGTCTGATTGATAATGTACAATGACTAATTGATAATGTATAATGAGGCTCTACCATGCCGTTGCCTGCCCGTTACCGGTGATCAACCCCATTAATCATTGCCCATTATTCATTAATCATTGTTCATTATTCATTAATCATTTCCCATCTACCGCCTGGCTTAACTTGATTTATGGAAACAACCGAAAAAATACGGAAGGCGTACACAGAGTATGTCCTTGAACACGGGAAACAACCTGCCTCTGTCTTTCAGTTCGTCAAAAAGCTCAAACTTCCGGAAACCGAATTCTATACCCACTATGCATCCTTCGACGCTATCGAGGCCGATGTATGGCTGGCGGCGTTTGAGCAGGCACGGCAGACAGTCGAGGCCGATCCGACCTATCAAACCTATTCGGTACGCGAAAAGGTACTGGCATTCTTTTACACCTGGATTGAAGTACTGAAATCGCAGCGCAGTTTTGTGGTGTATAGTTTCTCCCGCATCCGAGGTGAACAGCCTGCCACGGCAGGACCTGCACTGGCACGGCACCGGATGAATACCCTCCGGTCAATGGCCTTACAGCCCTTCCGCGAGGCATTCGATGATTATGCCCGCGACCTGATGGCCGAAGGACGGGAAAGCCGGGAAGTAGAACCACGGCCATTCCTTACGGACCGGTACCCGAAAGCCCTGTGGGCCGAAACGCTCCTGATTCTGGACTTCTGGGTCCGCGATGTCAGCAAAAACTTTGAAAAAACCGATACCGTCATCGAAAAAGCCGTCAACACAACCTTCGACCTCATTGGTCGTTCGCCGCTTGATTCGCTGTTCGATCTGGCAAAGTTTATGTACCAAAACCGATGAAAGCACAAACCTCCATCCCCACCTCCAAAGTAGCCCGTGCCGGTCAGTTCGTTAAAGCCGGGGTAAAAGTCGGGGGTAATTACCTGAAGCATTACAGTAAAAAGCTGGTCAATCCGGAGCTGACGAAGGAAGACCTGCATAAAGATAACGCCGCTGATATTTACGACGCGCTGAGTGAGCTGAAAGGGTCGGCACTGAAAATGGCGCAGATGCTGAGCATGGACCGCGGGCTTCTGCCAACGGCCTATTCCAAGAAATTTGCGATGTCGCAGTATTCCGCCCCGCCGCTGTCGGGCCCGCTGGTGGTTAAAACCTTCCGGACGTATTTCGGTAAATCTCCGGGCGAGCTCTTTGATTCGTTTGCTATCAAAGCCAGCAATGCTGCCAGCATCGGTCAGGTACACGAAGCGTGGAAAGACGGCAAACGGCTGGCGGTAAAAGTTCAGTACCCCGGCGTTGCCGATTCGGTTAGCTCTGATCTACGGATTGCCAAGCCCCTTGCCGTCCGCCTGCTCAATCTCAACGAGAAGGACATTGACCGGTATATGGGTGAGGTAGAATCAAAACTGCTGGAAGAAACGGACTATTCGCTGGAGCTGAAGCGGTCAATGGACATTTCGGCGGCCTGCGCCCACATTCCCGATCTGGTTTTTGCCCGCTATTATCCTGAATACTCCGCCAAACGGATTCTGACCATGGATTGGGTGGACGGGCAGCACCTCAAAGACTTTTTACTCACCAACCCGTCGCAGGAGGTACGGAACCGGATCGGCCAGGCATTATGGGATTTTTACGATTTTCAGATCCATACGCTGCGGCAGGTACATGCGGATCCGCACCCCGGGAACTTCCTGATGCGCCCCGACGGCACCATGGGCATTATTGATTTCGGCTGTGTAAAGGTGATTCCGGATTATTATTACGAAAACTATTTCCGGCTCATTAACCCCGACACCCTGAAGGACAATGCCCTGACCGAACAGATTTTTGATAAGCTGGAATACCTGCTCCCTTCGGATACGGCTAAAGAGCGTACGTTTTTCTCCGATCTTTTCCGGCAGATGATCATTATGCTTGGAGAACCGTTCGCAGTTGAGGAGTTTGATTTCGGCAATGATGCTTATTTTGATAAGGTCTATGCCTTTGCGGATAACCTCTCGAAAATGGACGAATTACGCAGCGCTAACGGCGCACGCGGCTCTCAGGACGGCCTTTATATCAACCGTACCTATTATGGCCTCTACGCCATTTTAAATGAGCTTAAAGCAAAGGTCCGTACCACCCGTCCGGACTGGCTGAGGCCGGTTACCGGTTAGCGGAACCGATAAGTAAACATACCACATAACCACATAACTAAACAAAGCGTTTTAAACCAATGCTATGTCTTCTATGTGGCTATGTGGTAAACTAATAATTGACTGTCCTGTCGTTTAACAGCTATTGTTTGGCTATACCACCTCCGTTGACTGGACAGCCTGCCAGCCTAGACCCAGTGCCAGTCCATCCTCCACCAGCGCAACTACCGTATCCGGCATTCCTTTTTCTTCCGTCAGCCAGCGGCGCAGGTGAAAAAAAGCAAAAGACCCTACCAAGGCACCCAGTCCGCCGGCTACCGCACCGGCTGCTACCGGCTCACCCGAGGTAGCATTCAGGGCCGCTCCGCTTGTTGCCCCCGCTGCCAGCCTCGCCAGCAATTGTGGTGTGACGATCCGATCGGGTGCAGACGGTACCTTATCCCCAACCAGTTCCCCGCCCGCCAGTACCTTCAGTACATTCGCCGTAACCGGTGATGTCAGGAAGTTTAATGTTGAACCGGGCATCGGATTCAGCAATGTATGCGATAATTTATGACTGACTAACGCCGGAGCCGACATGGCCCGCATACCGGCTACCAGACCGATCTGAAAGGCGTTGAGATATGATCGTAGCATGTTGTTCTCTGTTTAATGTGAATTCGTATCTCCCTATACCCGCTGTAACACGGCTTTGTTTCGGTTTCATTATCTAATGCGCCCCACGGCCGGCAACCGGACAAATACCGGCACCGGCCCCAAACAATAGTCAATTTCTACGGTTATAGTAGAGTAGTCAATTTCTCAACGTACGTATGAACAATCAACAAAACACGGAAAACAACCGGCTGGACGGTAAAAAAGTCGCGATCCTCCTGACAGATGGCTTTGAACAAATTGAAATGACCGAACCGCGCGAGGCGCTGAAACAGGCCGGCGCAACCACACACCTGATTGCCCCCAAAGGCGGTGAAGTGAAGGGCTGGGACATGACGGACTGGGGCGACACCTTTTCGGTTGACCTGCCGTTGGACGGTGCCGATCCTTCGCAGTACGATGCGCTGCTGCTGCCAGGTGGCGTCATGAATCCCGACAAACTGCGGACCGAACCAAAGGCGGTTCAGTTTGTACGCCATTTCTTTGAGGCGAAAAAGCCGGTAGCGGCCATCTGCCATGCCCCGACCCTGCTTATTGAGGCCGGTGTGGTCAACGGCCGGAAAGTTACCTCATGGCCGTCTCTGCAGACCGATCTGAAAAACGCCGGGGCAAACTGGGTAGATGAAGAGGTCGTTACGGACCAGGGACTGGTGACCAGCCGGAAGCCTGATGATATACCGGCCTTCAACCGGAAAATGATTGAAGAAATCCGGGAAGGTAAACATGAACGGCAACACGCCTGATTGGCTCTCTCCCGCTACGGAAGGCCGGTTCGTTCTGAACCGGCCTTTTTTGTTTTCCGGGTTTTCCGGTTCCGAAGCCGGCTTTTTCAGGGCAAGAGGTTATCTTTGCGCCTATGATGGATACTAATTTTCCGGTAACGCCTCATTCGACGGTTTCGTCACTTACCACCGATCACAACACCCGCCCGCGCTTCGACGACATTTTTATGGAGCTGGCCGTCAATCTGGCCAAGCGGTCACACTGTATAAAAGCACAGGTAGGTGCCGTGCTGACCAAAGATACCCGTATCATTTCTATCGGCTATAACGGGCCTCCGGCCGGTACTCACAACTGTGATGTGGAGTATCCGGGAACCGGTTGTCCACGCGACTCAAAAGGCAGTTGCTCGCTTGCGTTACATGCCGAAGAAAACGCCATTCTGTACGCAGCCAAGAACGGTTCCGACATTGCCGGCTCAACCCTCTACGTCACCTTGTCGCCGTGTATTGCCTGCGCGAGGACCATCTACAGCATGAAAATTGCCAAGGTAATTTTTCTTCATTCCTATGCAGCCTACAAAGGCATCGGCACCGACGAGGGAGTCGATTTTCTGCGGCGGTTCGGGGTAACCGTAGAGGCATATGTACCGGGCGAGGGCGTTGTTCTACAGTCTGAACCACCCATCAGCAAAGGGAGAAAAGACCAGCCGAAGCCGGCTAACCCCTGATCTAACACCGTTAGATCGACCATTCATCAGTCTTTTATCCTGCCACTAAGGGTATGAACATTCTGGCACACGCCTATTTATCGAACCGGCAGGAAGGTCTTCTGGTCGGTAATTTCATCGCCGATTTCATAAAAGGCGACCCGGCTAACCCGAGGCATGGCCTGTCCGCAGCGGTGGCTCAGGGCATCCGCCTACACCGGTCTATCGACGCCTTTACGGATGCGCACCCCGCCGTTGAACAGGTTCGCCGGTACCTGCGGCCACGCTGCCACAAGTACGCGGGTGTGGCTGTCGATGTCTTTTTTGACCACTTTCTGGCAAGCAATTTTACAAGTTTAACCGGTGAAGAACTGACCGGTTTTGTCGCCTGGTTTTACCAGACTTTACTACGCGTGGAGGATCAGTTACCGGCGGATGCCGGCCGCATGGCGTACTATATGATCCGGCAAAACTGGCTGTCAAACTACCGGCATCTGAGCGGTGTTGACCGTTCACTGAAAGGCATTGCCAGCCGGACTACATTCGACTCCGGACTGGAAACGGCCGTTGAGGATCTCGTCCGGTATTACGATCCGATGGCCATTGAATTCCGACGTTTCTGGCCCGATCTGGTCCGGCATGTTCAGGATTCCGGGATCGTTTCCTGAGGTTTCCGGCGTCCGAAATAATAGTAAAACGGGAGCCCGGTTGCCAGTAATACGGCACCGGTCAGGGCGTCTGCCGGTTGGCTGACGATCGTCATCACAACCAAAACAAAGCAGAAAAGGGTAAAAAACAAGGGAAGAAACGGGTACCAGATCACCTTATAAGGACGGTGCAGGGCGGGTTGTTTTACCCGCAAAAGAATTACCCCGAGCGCCGTGGCGCCGTAAAAAATAAAGGAAACAAAGATCAGTAAATCCGTCAGCTGATCAAAACTGCCAGACCAGACCAGCAATACTGACCACAAACCCTGTAGCACCAATGCCATTGACGGGGTCTGGTAAACCGGATGAATAACCGCTGCTTTCGGGAAAAACAGGCCGTCCCGGGCCATCGCAAAAAAGATCCGAGCCGACATCAATACCGATGCATTGGTTGCATTAAAGGTAGTTACCAGAATCAGGCATGAAACAAACAGGGCACCGCCCCAACCCGCTGCCTGCCGGATAACCTCCACAGCCGCAATTTTATCGGGCTGATTAGTCAGCTGCATCAACGTATCTACCGGTAAAACATACACATATACGGCGTTCAGAACGGTATAAATCAGGATCACTAGGCCGGTACCGATACCCAGTGCCAGGGGTAATGTCCGCTGCGGATCCTTTACTTCCTCCCCCAGATAGCCGATGTGATTCCAGCCTTCATACCCCCAGAAAGCGCCCAGGGACGCCGCTGTCAGGGCACTGACCAGCCCGAACCCATGCAGATCAGGAGCCTCCGGACTGGTACTTCCTGCCAGCATGTGCTGCACACTACCCGACTCCGAACGAAGACCAAGAAACACAATGACGGCTACTGACAGAAACATCAGGTAGGTCAGCAACCGGCTCACCCCCTCGGCAAACGGCACGCCCCGGTAGTTTACCCACGTCAGCAGCAGAATCAGACCCGTGGCAACCAGCTTGACCAGAAGCGCTGCCTCATCCGTACCAACACCCCATAACGAGCAGAATGACTGGCCGAAAATATGGGCCAGTGCCGCAATAGCCGCCGTTTTCATGACCATAAAATTGCCCCAGCCGTACATAAAGGCAAAAAAACGGCCGTAGATTTTCCGGTAATAAATATACTCCCCGCCGGAATCCGGAAACATACCGGCCATCTCGGCATTACTCAGCGCGCCCGCCAGACTAATCAATCCTGCCCCTGCCCAGCACCCTAAAATCAGCAGTGGCGACCCGAGTTCTGCCGCCATCGGCGCCACTTTTTTAAAGACACCCGAGCCGACAATCACACTAACGACCAGCAAAATAGCGGGCCGGAGACCAATGGAACGTTGCAGATTTGCCATACCAGCTGCGGTTGGGTTAAGGGATCGGCCGAAGGCCTAACCCGGGTTGAAGAGCAGGACGCATGAATCCTTCATCAATTGTAAAGCCCCCGCTGACCAGGTCCTCGGCCAGATCAAGGCTCCCGTCGAGATCAAGGTAACGTGTATTCGGACAGGCAAAAGCAGCATGCAGCGCAGCGGTGATACTGATCCTGCTTTCATCGTTGCAGCCCCAGAATAACTGAATGCCCGCGTGCCGGGCGATAGCAGCCAGCCCCAGTGCAGCCCGAATGCCCCCGCATTTCATTAGTTTTATGTTGAATATCCCGAATAATAACGGGTCCTGTGCCAGCCGGAGCGCAGCCTTTCCGTCGGTCAGCGATTCATCGGCAGCGAGCCGTTGCCGGACATCGGGGGCAAAACCGGTCAGTTCAGCGTCGGCTCCCACCGACAGCGGCTGCTCAATGAGTTCCAGATCGGTATAACGGGTCTGATGCAGAAACTGCCGGAGCTGTCCGGCGGTGTACCCCTGATTGGCATCCACCCGAATCATTACCTCCCGTCCGAATGTCTCCCGTAACCGGATCACCCGCTCACTGTCCTCCATTACATCAAGACCTGTTTTTACCTTTAGCACCCTGAATCCCTGCCGCAGATAGGCGCGGGCTTCCGCCAGCGTTTCGTCAACACCCATAATACCGATGGTAACGGACGTAGGTAATGCCTGATGTTGCCGGCCATAGAACTGCACAACGGGTATACCCAGGTACTGCCCGAACGCATCATGCAAGGCAATATCGAGTGCGGCCAGTGTGCCCGGTGCATGCACCCATGTCTGTTCAACTGTATTCAAGAGGGCATTAATGCTTCGGATATCGGTTCCGGTGAAACCCTGTACCAACTCCCCCGTCAGGTTGTGCAGCACATCGGCCGGTGATTCGCCAACCACATCCGGATCCGGATTGGCCGCCCCCCAACCAATGATTCCATTAGCAAGTTCAACCTCAACAAACACATTTTCGACGGTCGTTATGTGCTGGTAAGCGATGGTATAGGGTTTACTCAGGGCCAGGTCGCGGGTGTATACCCTGATCTCACGGATGCGCATGGGGCGGCTGGGGTTTGGTCATCAATGCCTGTAAGACCGGTACCAACCCGGAGACGCCCTGCTGCAGTGGTAAGAGAACCGGTATCCCCAGCTGTTCCCGATATGATTGTTGAAAAGCCAGCGCCTCCTCCGGAGAACAGTCTTCTGTATTGATGGCCAGGGCAATTACCTCCGCCCCATAGGCGCGGATCAGCGCAATCTCCGACGCTACCGACGGGATTTCCCCCCACGCCGGTATGTGATCATAATATTTCCGTTTCGGGGCATGTACCAGCACAACGGCTTTCGCATTGCCGGATACCAGGAATTCGGCCCCGCATGGTCCGCCCGGATTCCGCAGCGCCGCCTGCCCCTCCACAAACAACAGGTCAGCACCGGTCTCCTGCCAGCAACTGACAATGGCATGTTCCAGCTCACCCGACACAAAGTCGTTGATCGTCGTATCAAAGACAAAGCCATACCGGCCTCCCTGCAACCATCCCGTCTGCCCGGTATAAATCATCTCGGCCGACAAACCGGCTTCCCGGCACGCCTGCGTCAGTAGCCGGGCCGTTGTGCGTTTTCCGAGTGCGCAGTCAGTACCCATCACCGCAATAATCGGCGCCGTTACCGAATAAATTGCCCCGGTCCAGAAATGGAGTTCGTCTCTGCGTTTTGGCCGGCGGACATCAATCAATTCCCCGCCAAAGGTCTGAGCCAGCTGCACCAGGTCCGGTTTATCATTGAGGAATTCGTGCAGCCCGTTCACCACCGAAAGCCCGCGTGTCAGGCAGGTCCGGATCGTATCCAGCATGTGGGCAGGCAGCACACCGCCGGAAGTAGCCACGGCAACGATGGCATGTGTCAGTTCCGGGGTTGCCGCCAGGGCTTCCTCCACTGTCGCCCATACCGGTATGTTCCGGTGAATACCATCCAGCACCACACCGGCATCCCGTCCCGCCATCGGCGGATCAATCACGCCCCGTACCGTATACCGTTCGGTTCCCCGGATCAGACCATGGGCTGTCTTGGCGTCACTCGTCGTTAATAAACCAGCTGTTATTAATAAGGCATGCTGTTGCATCCGCAGAAAATGTTGTCAGTTAAAACAAAAAACGCTATCATCTTTACCAATGGCAATCAAGCGTTTTATCTTCAATATTCCATTCTGCTTACCAATGAAACCACGATTTTTTTTTCTCCTCCTCCTATCCGTGACCTGTTCGCTGTCTATACCGGCAGCGCCCGCACGGCCCCGCACCCAACCGGCCGGTCAGCCCGTTCCGGATGCCCGTCTCCGCCGGCTTGACAGCGTACTCGCTTACCTGCACCAGCGCGGGCTATTCAGCGGCGTCGTACTGCTGGGCAATAACGGCAACGTCCGCTATCATAAAGCCCTCGGTACAGCGAACCTTACTTCGCACTCACCACTTACCATTCATTCGCCGTTTAACCTCGCGTCGGTCTCAACCCAATTCATGGCGGTACTGACCATACGGTTACAGGAGCAGGGAAAACTCCGGTATGATCAGCCGGTTCATGAGCTGTTGCCGGCTTTCCCCTATCCGGACATTACCATCCGTCATTTACTGACCCATACGAGCGGCCTGCCTGATTACCTCGATCTGGCCGAAAAAGTAAACGGGCCGCTCGACACCCTGACCAACGAATCGCTGCTCACGCTCCTGCACACGCATAAACCGGCACTTCAGTTTTCTCCGGGCGCAAAATTTCAGTACTGTAACACAGGATACGCTATCCTCGGCTCCGTTATTACAGCGGTAACCGGCCAGCCGATAGACGCTGTTTTCCGGCAACAGATTGCCGTTCCGCTAGGGCTGACGGACTCGTTTGTCTTTCAGTATCAGGCACAATCGGGTAAGCGGCCTGAGCGGGTGACCGGATTCCGGCGGGATAACGGGCAGCTGACCGCCAATGACCTATCCCGCTTTGATGGTATTTACGGCAGCAGAAATGTCTATGCGTCAGCGGCAGATCTACTTATCTTGACACAGGCATTAGTCACCAACAAACTGGTAAGTTCCGTTGCTATGCAGGAAGCATTTCGTCCCATCAGGTTAACAGATGGTACTACTTACCCCTATGGCGTTGGCTGGAAGTCCGGAAACGGCGGATTGACCCTTTCGTGTACCGGCACATGGGCAGGTTTTTATAACGAAATAAATCATTCCTTCAACGACCGACAAACACTTATCATACTAACAAACGGCACGAATGACCTTGCTGCGCAACTTGTCCGTGAAACGATTGAAGGTAGACCGGTCCGGTTACCGCAGACGCAGTTACTGACTAACCTCCGGCTAATCGATGGTACCGGGACACCCGCCCGCTCAGCCTCGGTCAGACTACTCAATGAAAAGGTGTGGGAGGTTGGCTCCCTGACGCCCTTCCCCGGAGAGCCGGTTACCGATGGCAAAAGGCTGGTGCTCGCTCCCGGATTTATTGACAGCCACAGCCACCATTACGCATCACTCGACAAAACACCCGAAGCCATTGCCATGCTGAGTCAGGGAATCACGACCATCATTATCGGACAGGACGGCAGCAGTTATGCCATCGACACCCTGACCACCCGGATGCAGCACCACCCTGTCGCTGTAAACATCGCTACCTATACCGGCCATTCGTCCTTACGGACCAGCGTCATGGGGGCCCGGGGTTTGTACCGGACAGCAAAACCGGATGAAGTGGTGCGGATGAAAGCCTTACTCCGGCAGGACATGCAGCGCGGTTCTCTGGGTCTGGCTACCGGACTGGAATATGAATCTGCCTTTTTCTCCAGCCGGGATGAAGTGCTTCAGCTGGCACAGGTCGCCGCCGATTCAGGCGGCCGGTACATGAGTCACATCCGGAGCGAAGACATTACCTTCGCAGATGCGATCGACGAGATCATTGCTATTGGCCGGCAAACCCGTATGCCGGTACAGATCTCACACATCAAACTGGCGCAGCGGAATCAGTGGGGACAAGCCGCTGCCTGGCTGGCGAGGCTGGAACAGGCCAGAGCCGAAGGCATCAATATCACCGCTGATTGCTACCCTTACGATTTCTGGCTATCAACCCTGCGGGTATTGTTTCCGAAGCGCGATTATACCAATCCGGAAAGTGCTGACTTTGCGGTGAATCAGTTGTTCGACCCCGAGCAATCGGTCCTTGCCCGGTACAGTGCGAATCCGGCCTATGCGGGTAAAACACTGAGTGCCATTGCCGGCATGCGGCAGGAAAAACCAGCCCGGGCGCTGATGGGCTTAATTGCCGAAGCGGCGGCCCACGCCGAAAAGCATCCCGACGAAACCGGTGAAAGTATTATGGGAAAATCAATGGATGAGTCGGATATAGTCCGGTTTCTACAATGGCCGCAAACCAATATCTGCTCAGACGGGTCGGTGGGCGGTCATCCCCGGGCATTCGGGGCATTCACCCGTGTGCTGGGTCGGTACGTGCGCGGACAGCAGATCATGCCGCTCGAAACCGCCATCTATAAAATGACCGGTCTGACCGCCCAGCACCTTGGGCTGCGCAAACGGGGCCTGATTGCGCCCGGCTATGCAGCCGATCTGGTCCTGTTTAATCCGGATACCGTCATGGATCAGGCCAAGTCAGGCGACAGTCAGGCAGTAAGTATTGGTATTGAGGCCGTTTGGGTAGCCGGACAGCTGGTTCTTACCGGCCAGAAACCAACCGGCAATTTTCCGGGTGTTTTTATCCGCCGAAACTAACAGTAAGTTGCTATTTTTGCACCCTGATTTCACAAAACTGATACTACCTTGATTCCTGCTGTCGACACCCTGCTGAAAGATATCCGTGCCAAACGGTTCGCACCGGTTTACCTTATTCACGGTGACGAGCCGTTCTACCACGAACTGATTGCTGACCAACTGGAGAAAACTGCCGTTCCCGTTGCCGAAAAAAGCTTTAACCAGTTTGTGCTGTTTGGTAAGGACACCGACATCGGCGCAGTCATCAATTACGCCCGGCGCTACCCCTTTATGGCTGACCGGCAACTGGTACTGGTCAAGGAAGCCCAGGATATGGGCGGGTTTAAGGAAAAAAACAGTCTTGCACTGCTGGAGGATTATGCACTTAATCCCCTCAGCAGCACCATCCTGATGATCTGCCACACAGGTAATCTGGATGAACGAAAATCCTGGGTAAAGGCGTTCGGCAACAAAGGTGTCTTACTCGCGGCAAAAAAGCTGTACGAAAATAAACTCGTCGACTGGGTACAGGACTACTGCCACCGGCAGGGAGTAAAGGTCAGCCCGAAGGCCTGCCAGCTGCTGGTCGATCACATCGGCAATGACCTCAAACGGATGGCGGGTGAAATTGAAAAGATGATGCTCAACCTCCGCGTCGATGAAGAAATCAGCGCCTCGACGGTGGAACGGCTGGTCGGCATCAGTAAGGAATATAATGTTTTTGAATTGCAGAAGGCACTTCTACAACGGGATGTGGTGAAAGCGAACCGGATTGTCGATTATTTCTCGCGGAACCCGAAGGACAACCCCCTGATTCTGATCCTGACCCAACTCTTCAGTTATTTCAGCAAGGTGATTCTGGTTCAGTCGTCGAAAGACCAGTCAGAAAAAGGAGTGGGCGCTCTTTTGGGGGTTAACCCCTTTTTCGTTAAAGATTACCTGCAGGCAGCCCGTACCTTTCCGCTGGTCAAGGTTGCCGATATCATTCACAGCATCCGTCGGGCCGATGCCCAGGTGAAAGGGATCGATACCCCGACGATGACGGAAGGGGAAATTCTGCGGGAACTCGTTTTTACCATCCTTCACTAAAATAGCCGGACGGGCAGCGGGTCGGTAAACTGTGCCTCAACGGCCTGCTGTTCTACCTTGCTTTCCAGCGTTTTCTGAAGGTCCGTGCTCAATCCGTTAAACAAATCCAGACCGGTCTTTTTTTCGATCTCATCAACACTGACCCGGTAATTTGTCCATTTTTGTTGTCCGGCAGCATTAGTATTGGGCATCCATACCGCAAACACTCTTGTTTTGGCAGACACCCGCCGCCGGTCCTCCGAACCGTTTGGTAATACCATCACCACTTTCCATAACGCCGCCGGCACCGTCAGCTTTCCGCCGGCAAGCCCATCGGCCGTTCCCTTATCACCCTCTCCTCCTTTTCCCCACGTACCGGCAACAATATACAATTCATTGTCCGCAGCCAGTAAACTACGGGAATATTCTTCCAGTAATCGCCAGGCCTGCCGGTTGTGCTGCGGCGCCTGCGGTACAATATTGGTCAGGATAAATGTTGAACGGTTGTCTTCTGCCGACCCGTCCCTGTCATCCGACGGACACAGGTGACCACGGTCGAAACCCGTATTGGTATAATCATCATGCCGGGCAATGTAATATCCGGACGGCAGGCTGGCATCGGCAATGAAACTACCGGCATACCGTTCTGCACTTCCTTTCCAGGCAGCAGACAAATGCCAGGCCGCCCACTCAGCGATTCCCGTCGACTTGCTGAGTGAAACAGTATAGGTTGACCGCTCAATCAGCAGTCGGTTCGCGGCGGAGGAACTACCTTTACCCGGGTCTCCCATCGTCAGGGCGGCATCACGCTGCGGAGGCCCGCCATCTGCCGGCGACACAGGCTGTTGCGGCTGACAGGCGGTTAACTGTAGAAGGCAATAGGCCACCAGACTTAAGGCTGTTAATTTATGTTTACGAATGTTCATTCAATTTGATGTTTACTGAACTATCAGATAAAGCATCAAATGTAGCATCATTTTTAATTCTCGGAACCAGTGTCCGCCATTTATTTACGGTATGCCATTTCTTGTTAACTGTAGTTAAACATATCGTATGTATTTCTGTTTTTTATCTACAGCCTGTAATGAGAAAGTACCTTTTCAGGTATATTTTTTTGTGCAATAGTTAGTTTTTATACTCTTTTTCCGGAAATCATATAGCACATTCAGCGGTTAGAGTCCCATCTGACAGCGTATTTCAACTGCTTAAGCCGCACTGTCGGTATGGATAACAAACTATAATCAACAATGCACAAATACAGTCTATTCCTAAGTTTTAATGCACACAATCAGCATCAGCTCTATATAGTTTGTATGTTAGTTGCAGTGAAATTTAATCCCGGTAGCCAGGCTTTTATTTACCTGTTATTTTTAAGCTGTCCGGCAATGTAGACTGAACCGGTTTAACAGCTGAAGCGGCAGCACAATACCGGCACCTTGCCTGACTTAGAAAAGTACAAATTCCATAAACCAGTATTCTTCTTTTCGTAACAAAAAAACGCCTTCCGGGAGGCTATATCCGGAAGGCGGTCAACAGGTTTTGCAAGCTGACTATCCCTAGTCGAAGAGTACTTCAGCTTCAGCTAGTTGTTCATCAAAAAGTAAGGCAACACATCGGGCAAATCTTGGCTCCCGCAACCGGTAGTAGCGGTTATTTCCCTGCTGGCGGAAACCAAGAATTCCTTTTGCCCGCATGTTAATTAAATGGTGTGAAATAAGTGATTGACTAATCGAAAAATGTTCCTGAATGGTCGTTACACTTAACTCTTTTTCATTCCTGCTCAGTAGCATCACAATCTGCAACCGCAATGGGTGTGCCAATGCCTTCAGCATATAGGCGGTTTTATCTAATTGAGGTAAGGTGTTGAGCATATCGTACTAAATCTGATTGTTGTTATTGTGGCCTGAACCGCTCAAATGAAACCGGCTCAAACCTTGCCGTATCGTTATCAAGCAGGGCTTTACTGGTAAACCGCGAGGCCGGATCCCGGTGCGTACCGGATTCTCCGGGATGCGCTGCCGTGACACACTGGTCGTCCGTGCTGTTCTGCCATATGCAGGTTACGCTTCCGGTGCAGATAGCCAGCCCGATGAACCAGTATTTTCTTGTTGATGGCTTCATGTAAAAAGTCTTATCATAAATTAAGCTTCATAGATTACCTGATGTTCACCGTATTAGTGATGCAAGTAACAATTTTGTACCTGATTCTTTTTTTGTTTTTTGGACAAGTGTTTTTGTTTTTCGGCCATATAGGTCTTTATATGACAGAAATTCATACGTTTTTTTTGTAACCTATATAAGCAGAATGGTTTTAATATTCGTAAATCTACTGCGTTAATAAGTTAACTACACACAAAATCACATAACATATATGCATATTAAGTTAACTTATGCTTAAGCATAAAAAAAAGGGACCCGGATAGAAGTCCCTTTTCCACAACAGAGATTACCACGTTAAAGCATGGCTGCGCCAAAAACCCCGGCACTATCGCCTAACTTCGGCCTCAGTATTTTTGTATGCACAATCCCGTTATTAAAGATGTATTTTTTAATACGCTCAACACCTTCCGTGTACAGCAGGTCAACATTGCCGACTCCCCCGCCCAGCACGATGGCATCAGGGTCAAGTACGTTTATGAGTGTTGAAATCGCCCGCCCAAAATAGTCCAGTAACCGTTCAATAGTCTGCGTGGCATACGGGTCTGTCCCCGCCAGATGGCGCTCAACAATATCTTTCATTTTCAACTCATTACCGCTGATATCCTTATAGTAGCGCTGCAGCGCCGGACCGGCGAAAACCTGTTCAACACAGCCGCTTTTGCCACAGTAACACGGATATCCGTTTTCTTCGAGAATGTTATGTCCCCACTCGCCGCCAATACCGTGGAGACCGTTCAGTACGATCGCTTTGCCGTCAAGGCCCCTGAACACCACACCACCGCCAACACCGGTTCCCATAATCACACCGAAAACACAACGGAAATCAGGGGCTTCGTCAGGCACAACACCTAGTGTGGCCTCAGCAAGGGCAAAACAGTTCGCATCATTGGCAATCTCAACCTGCACCCCCAGCCGCTTTGACAATTCCTGAGGCAAAGGCATGCCGTTGAGCACCGTTGTGTTGCAGCCCTTCATCGTTTTCGTTACGGGATCAAAGGTGCCGGGGGTCGCAAAACCGATTTTTTCGGGTTCACAATTCGTTTCGGCTTTCAGAATATCTACCAGCTTTCCGATCTGGCCCAGTATATGCTCATACCCCAGATGAGCTTCAGTATCGACCCGTTTACGGACTAAAACTGCGTCAGGCGAAGGAGCAGATAAAACAACGCCTTCAATTTTGGTACCACCCAGGTCAATACCCCAGTAAGTTTTCATATTGCTTCGGAACAGTATAGTATATATGGAGTAATAGTGGTTTCAGGCACCGTTTTACTCCTTGTCAGGCATAAAAGATTAAGACAAAAATCACCTTTTTTTTGTAAATCGCACACCGGTTTCAACCTCAAAAAATTTCAGTAATTTCCCTACAAAACCTAATCGTACTGACGTATGCTTCAAGCCGGACAAAGTGCACCTGATTTTAAGCTGTTTAACACAGAAAAGAAAGAAATTTCCCTGAGTGACTATACAGGAAAAAATGTTGTCATTTTATTCTTCCCGTTAGCCTTTACCAGTGTGTGTACGGCCGAACTTTGTGAAATGCGGGATAATATCAGCGTATATGCGGGCCTGAATGCTGTTGTTTTGGGCATTTCGGTCGACTCGCCGTTTACCCTTGCTAAATTCAGAGAAGAACAGAATCTGCCGTTTGATCTGCTTTCGGACTTTAATAAAGACGTATCAGCCGCCTACGGATCGTTATACGAGACGTTTGTTATGAATATGAAAGGGGTCAGCAAACGCTCGGCATTTGTGGTCGACAGTAACGGAATTATCCAATATGCGGAGGTACTGGAAAATGCCGGTTCAGTACCAGATTTTGCGGCCATTCAGGCTACATTAGCGCCATTAAACTAATTTTCATATCCGGAGGGCCGTTACCCGGACAACCCTCCGGATTTAAACAGTATAGACACATGACCGCCTGGTATCATACATTCTTTACCGGTTTGCCACAGGTAGCCTGGAAGGCCGCACAGTCTAATGAACAGACCCAGCTTGACCTTGAACTCCTTGTTGAAAATCTGGACTTTGGTCCCGGCGACCGGATTCTGGATATTTTTTGCGGGTACGGCCGGCATTCAGTCCCGCTTGCCCGGATGGGTGCATGGGTAACCGGCGTTGATATTTCGCCCGAATACATTGCCGAACTGCAGCAGACCATTACGCACGAAAACCTTCCTATGGAAGCCATTGAAGGCGATTTTCTGGAAACGGCCATTCCCGGCACCTATCATGCGGCCTACTGTATGGGCAATTCCTTCAGCTTTTTTCCGGTTGAAGATATGCTCCGCTTTCTACAAAAGGTAGAAGGCTTACTCCGGCCGGGAGGATTGTTTCTGGCACACTCCAGTATGGTTGCCGAAGTTATCCTGCCGGATTTTCAGGAACGTAGCTGGATGAGTATCGGCGATGACATTACTTTTCTCAGTGAGCAGTCCTTTGACGCACTGACCGGCCGGATTGATGCGCGGTTAACCTATATTCAGTCACTGGATGCAGGGCAGGCGGAGGTTGAAAACAGAACGGCCGAATATTACATTTATTCTATTGCTGAGATCGGCCGGCTGGCGGCTCAGGCAGGTCTGGAACTGATTGATTGCTATGGAACGGTTGACGGACAGCCTTTTGCCGTTGGCGATGAAGCAGCCTGGCTCCTTTTTTCCAAGCCGGAAGAGTAAGCTCTATCATGTTACTATTTCCTCAGTACGGCTTAGTCTATCATGAATTGATTTGAACACTTTAATTAGCCGGTTTATTACATTATTTACCACCTGAATTAAAATTTTCCAGGAATTTTCACGTTACGAGTGGGCTTTCTTCCATTAATTCGTTAGTTTTCAATGAATTTAACACTGTTAACTACTATTTGACCCATAAATGGAAGTTATTGAACGCAAACAACGTACCCGGGAGCAGACGCGACAGGGCATCGTTTTCACGGCAAAGGATATTGCCCGTAGGGAAGGATGGCAAGCTGTTTCGATTCGTAAAATAGCTGATGCTATTGATTACAGTGCTCCGATCGTTTATGAATATTTTGACAGTAAGGATATCCTCTTAAACGAAATACGCACGGAAGGTTTCCGCTTTCTGCGGGAAGAATATAACCGGATCATGAAACTTTACCGCGATCCGGAAAAGCGCTTGTACGAAATTTCACTGATTCAATGGAAATTTGCCTTTGAGCAGCCCGAAACCTATCAGGTCATGTATAACCTGAACGGGGCTTTTTGTCAGGTGTCCATCTGCGGATCGAAGGACCTGGAAGATATGGCCGGCCTGGTGCGTGAAACTATTTTTTCCTTTATCCCGAAATCACGGGAAAGCATACAGAAACTTTACTTCGAGTGGTGGTCGATTTCACACGGACTGATTACCATGTCGATGATTCTGAAAGATCAACAACCGGTTGACCAGTCAGAACTAATATACAGAGATACCTTACGGCGGTTTATCCGCAACCTGCGGTAACCGTCAGCGAAGGGTAAACCAGTCCCTGTATTTACCCTTCGCTGTTCACCGGCCGTACCTGAATTTCGCTCTGGTGATACACCAGTGAGTGGGGATCGACGCTGTGCGTTAACCAGACGTTACCGCCGATTATTGAGTCATGCCCTACCACCGTTTTACCGCCCAGAATGGTGGCGTTGGCGTAAATGACCACATTATTCTCAATCGTCGGATGACGTTTCTTCTGCGCCATGTTTTTGGCGACATGCGTAGCTCCGAGGGTTACACCCTGATAAATCTTTACGTTCTGCCCGATAATCGTTGTCTCTCCGATAACAACGCCCGTACCATGATCGATAAAAAACGACGGGCCGATTCTTGCGCCGGGGTGAATGTCGATACCGGTATGGCTATGCGCATATTCCGTCAGCATCCGGGGCAATAAAGGCACATCAAGCGACATCAGTTCGTGGGCAACCCGGTATACCGCAATGGCAAAAAAACCGGGATAGACCGATACCACTTCCTCAATGCCGTTGGCAGCCGGATCATTCTCGGCAATCGCTCTGGCATCCGATTGCAGCATCGAATAAATAGCCGGTAACCGCGCAAAAAAACGGTTGGAAATCAACTCCGGTGATTGGGCCAGCTGTGACTGTAACGGCCGAAGCAGGCATTGCAGCTGATCAGTCAGTTTATCATAGGTCCGCTGAACATCTACCGAAACCGACTGGCAATCCTGCGTAATCGGAAAGAGCAGCCGCAACAGCTGATCAATAAACCGTCCGGCATCAGGACGGGACGGTAACCGGAAACGAAACTGTTCCCCCTGAGTGGCTAACTGATCAAAAAAAGCCGTCAAAGCATCCGTAGAGATCATATATTCAGCGTATTCAATTCCCCATTCCGGGGAAACCTTACAACAATTCGGTATACCACGGTTTCGTGCCTGGTACGGGATAATCTGCTATTAGCCAACAAAAACAGGGCCAATAAGTTCCAACGGCCGGAATGGCGCCGAATTTGCAGTTGATTATCGTTGTAAATAACAGAATCATGTTTGGTAAAGCAATAATAACCCTGTTTTTTTCACTGGCAGCGACGGCCGGTTTTTCATGGCTTATCTCGGTTGCATGCAACACGGACAGTCAGGAAACAACGTCGGTGGTTCAGGCATCAGCAGGTAGTTTCGTCAATGTGGCTAATGTAGCACCTGCATTAACCTTCCCGCTCCCCGTCGATTTTACACCGGCGAACGACGGCAGCAATCGTGTCTTTGTGGTCGAACAGCCCGGCCGGATTCAGGTCTTCGAAAAAGATGCCAGTCCGTCGTCGGCAAAAACGTTTCTGGACATTCGTTCCCGCGTTTCCACCGGAGTACACCGCGGTCTGATCAGTCTAGCGTTTGATCCTGCGTTTGCCTCAAACGGTTATTTCTACGTGAACTATACCAGAGATAATCCGTCCGAAACCATCATCAGCCGGTTTACGGCCACTTCTTCGTCTGAAGCCGACCCCGACAGTGAGGTCATTCTGATGCGGCTGGCCATTCCGGTTGCCAACTACAGTGGTGGTAAACTGTTATTCGGGCCGGACGGCTATCTTTATCTGGCGACCAGTGACGGCAAACAATCGACCCTGCGCAGAGTTATAACAAACAACGATATATAGTTCATACAACTGACTTGTAAACCAGCCAGGCAATATACGTTACTCTGAGACCTGCCTGTGCTAACTAAGTTGCCGGCTACACGTTAATAGTTATACTAATAAGTCTAAAGTAAACTTATATTGTCGATATTTGTCTGTTTTGATCAGATAAAAAGCGTTTTACAACCCGACGGTATGAACCCGGTAATTGAGTTTTTTCAAAAGCTACTCGATACAAATGATTGGCCGCCCCGGTGGTATTGCGGCAACTGGACTGATTTTCACGGCTGGCTGTACATCGCCTCTGATTTGTCGATCTGGGGCGCCTACATGGCTATTCCGCTGATTCTGATCCGGTTTATCATCGTCAAACAGGGAATTCCCCTCCGTAGTGTTTTCTGGCTCTTCGGAGCGTTTATTCTGCTTTGCGGACTAACGCACCTGATAGACGCGACCATGTTCTGGTGGCCGGCTTACCGCTTTAATGCGCTGATCCGCTTTCTGACGGGACTCATTTCCATTGCTACCGTTACTGCACTCATTAAATATTTTGATCAGGCACTGGGCTTACGGACCTCGGAAGAATATGAGCGCGAGCTGAATTACCGCCAACGCGCCGTACAGGAACTGTCCCGGTCCAATGAAGAGCTGCAGCAGTTTGCCTATGTGGCCTCCCATGACCTGCAGTCGCCCTTGCGCACGATCGAAAACTACATGGCCCTGCTGGACCTTAAACACGGCCACGAACTCTCACCGGATGCCCGTAAACTGCTGGAAGTCACTTCGGCCGCGTCCGGCCGGATGCGGGTGCTGATCAATGATCTTCTGGAATTTTCGCGTATCGGCAATACGGCTGATTTTGTGCCGGTTGACCTCAACAAGCTGCTTGACGAAATTAAAGAAGAACAGCAGGAAGATATCCGGGATGCCGGCGCTACGGTGACAATCGGGGTACTGCCAACGATCGAAGCGCACCGGACTGATCTGAAACAATTATTTCTCAATCTGGTATCAAACAGTATAAAATACCGCCGCGCCGGCGTAGCCCCCGTTGTATCGGTTCAGTCCGACGATCTGGGTGATGTCTGGCAGATCCGGATCAGCGATAACGGCATCGGTATTGATGCCCGGTATTATGACCGGATTTTTCAGCTTTTTCAGCGCCTGCACGGGCGGAATGAATTTCCCGGTACCGGCATCGGACTGGCCACCTGTAAAAAGGTAGCTGAAATTTACGGTGGCCGTATCTGGCTTGACAGCACGGTTGGTGAAGGTTCCACTTTTTACGTTGTACTACCTAAAGTAATTAAAACCCTGAAGCATTATGCCCAGTCCGATTCACTGTATTCTGTTAATTGATGACGATCCTGATGACAATTTCCTGCACCAGATCGTTATCCGGGATTCAGGCCTTTGCGAACAGATCAGAGTGTCAGAAAACGGAATTCAGGCCTTAAACTACCTCACCGGCATTCACCATCCCGGGTATATCCGGCCCGATATTATCCTGCTGGATATCAATATGCCGGGCATGAACGGGTTTGAATTTCTGGGGGAATACGATAAGTTACCGAAAGAACAGAAAGCCAAGGTGGTGCTGATGATGCTGACGACATCGCTGAATCCGGATGATCACAAACGCGCCATGTCCTATGGCATCGTTGACAGCTTTAAAAGCAAACCGTTGACCAGAAAACTCCTGGAAGACGTTGTAAATACCCATTTCCAGTGACACAGACACCGGCTTTTCTGACGGCGTTTCCCTCCCCGCTCGGCATCGTCCGGATTGCCGGTGATGCGCAGGGCGTTACTGCTGTTTCCTGCCGGGAAGCCGCAGACAGCCTGCCTGCACCCGATGAGACACTACCCGTACCGGTTCAGGAAGCCGCTGCCCAGCTACAGGCCTATTTTGCCGGTCAGCAACAGACATTTACGTTTCTGATGAACCCGCAGGGGACAGCTTTCCAGCAACGTGTCTGGCAGCTTTTGCTAACGGTTCCGTACGGGCAAACCCGTTCTTACCTGAGCCTGGCGCGTGAACTGGGCGACGAGAAAGCTATCCGCGCGGTGGCCGCCGCAAACGGACGGAATCCCCTCTGGATTGTGGTGCCCTGTCACCGCATTATCGGGTCAGACGGGAAACTGGTCGGCTATGCCGGTGGCTTGTGGCGCAAAAAATGGCTGCTGGAGCATGAACAGAATCAGCGTCAACTGACGTTATTCTGAAAACCGATCAAAAAAGGCATGAAACGAATGCATCTGATTTTCCTCTTACTGAGTGTACTAAACATGGGCTGCTTTGGCCGGTTTACCATGACAGAACGGGAAATTCAGGCGCATTATGCGGGTCGCCGTGATAAACCGTTGTTTTATACCATCGAGACCGATTCGACCCGGCTGTTTGTTGCCAGCACTGGTGCCGATACCCTGCCGCCGCTGTTATTGATCCACGGCGCACCCGGTGCCTGGTACGGCTACATACGCATGCTGGACGATACGCTGCTGACGAAAAACTACCACGTTATTAGTATTGACCGGCCCGGCTATCATAAGTCACGGATCAGCGGCCGGTGGCAGAAGCGGCGGCAGCAGTATACCCTTGAGCGACAGGTAACTACTATTGTGCAGGCACTCCGGTTAAACCATTCCGGCAAACCGGCTACCGTATTAGGCCGGTCGTATGGTGCCCCCATTGCGGCAAAACTGGCGGCAGATTATCCGGCACAAATCAGTCAGCTGTATCTGATCTCGCCGGCGATTGACCCGGATGCCGAAAAGTTTTACTGGTTCTCCAAATGGGGGAAATTCCCGCTGATTCAGGCTTTTTTGCCCCGACCGCTTAACATTGCTACCCATGAAAAGTTTACCCATGCGGGGGAGCTCCGGAAACTGTTACCGGGCTGGCAGCAGATTCAGGCACCGGTCACGGTGATGCAGGGAGGCCGTGACTGGATTATTAACGCCTGCAATTTCGATTTTGCCAAATGTGTGCTGGAAGGGAAACCGGCCAATTTTATTTTTTTGCCTGAAGCAGGTCATTTAATCACCAATTCACACGCTGAACTGGTACGGTCACTGTTACTGTCGCCCTCATCCGGAACGGTTACCCCGGTTTCTGCGAACTAATCCACCTGGCATGAATAACATAGAAACCGTACTGCTGCTGATGGCAGTACTGTCCGGCCTGACGTTACTGACGCAACGGCTGAAAATACCGTATACCATTCTGCTCATCGCCGCCGGACTCATTATCGGATTCGTCCCGAGTCTGCCGAACGTTGAACTAAAGCCTGACGTGGCCTTTCTGATTTTTCTGCCGCCGCTGCTCTACGAAGCATCCGGTACGATTTCGTGGCACGAGTTCAGAAAATTCAGCCAGCCCATCAGCCTGCTCGCCATCGGGCTGGTTTTTTTCACGACCACGGCCGTGGCTGTTGTGGCCCATTACACGATTCCAGATTTCAGCTGGCCGCTGTCGTTTGTACTCGGGGCGGTGATCTCCCCGCCCGATGCAGTTGCCGCTACCAGCGTTACCCGCGGCCTCGGACTACCCAAACGGATCATTGCCATTCTGGAGGGCGAAAGTCTGGTAAACGATGCGTCGGCGCTGATTGCCTACCGCTTTGCCATCGCTACCGTCCTCAGCGGCAGTTTTGTACTGTGGGAAGCCGGACTACAGTTTGTCGTCGTTGCCGGGGGCGGTGTTCTGACCGGCATCCTGCTGGGGGTTATCTTCCGGCTGATTCATAACCAACTCGACAACTCTACCGTTGCCACTACCCTGTCGCTCCTGCTGCCGTTTATCGCCTACCTGCTTGCCGAACACTTTGGCACCTCGGGCGTACTGGCCGTAGTATCGGCAGGGCTGTATATGGCCTGGCATTCGTACGAAATCTATTCGTTTCAGACCCGCATGCAGATCAACGGCTTCTGGAACATCCTTATTTTCCTGCTTACCGGCTTTGTCTTTATCCTGATCGGTACCGAGCTGCCGTTTATTGTCAACGGCCTCGAACAGGACGAGCTGCCCCGGCTTATCGGGTACGGCTTGCTGATCAGTCTGGTAGCCATTCTTACCCGGATTGTCTGGGTATTTCCGGTAACCTATCTCTTCTCTTTTTTTAAAACGCGCAAAAAACGCGAGGGATCCATCCGGCAGTTTACCCGCAATGAACTGTTTATCACGTCCTGGGCGGGCATGCGCGGGGTTGTTTCGCTGGCCACGGCTCTCTCCATCCCGTATAAACTCCGGTCAGGGCAGGCTTTTCCGTACCGGAGCGAAATCCTGTTCATTACGTTTATGGTCATTGTGGTTACGCTCGTTCTCCAGAGCCTGACCCTGCCGGTCTTTATTAAACGGCTAAACGTGTTTGAACCAAAAGAAGAAGAGGAAAAGGAAGAACGAAGCATGCGGCTTGCCCTGCTCGTCAGCTCCATTACCTTTATTGAAAGTGAACTGTCGCTTACCCTGGATGATACCGTTCTGGCAGAGCTGAAGGAGCGGTTTGAACAACAGATCAATTACCTGAACGGTGTAATGCGGATGGACGAAAATCCAACGCTGCACCGGCTTAAAAACATGCCGTCGGCCTTTAATGAATACATGGAAAGTGAGGCAAAGATCATCCGGCATCAGCGGGACCAGATCATAAAATGGCATAAGAACGGGACCTATAGCGAAGAATCGATCCGGCGGATTGAACAGGAACTGGACGTTCGGAGCCTGAGCCTGCAAACCCGTCTCCGGCGGGTTATCCCCTCCGGCGGGCTTACCTGACCGGATTTTGGCCGGACTATCCGGCTTACTCCTTATTTAGTTAGTGCAGTTTTGGCGGACAACGGCAAATTTAATTCTCCATTTTTTGTAATTTAGCAAACAAACCTGTTTCAATAGTACATTTCAATGGCCCTTTACAAACTTCAAATCAATGGTAAAACCGTTCAGACCGAAGCTGATCCGGACACCCCGCTCCTGTGGGTACTCCGTGATAACCTGGGTCTGGTCGGTACAAAGTATGGTTGCGGGATAGCCATGTGCGGTGCCTGCACGGTACATGTCAACGGCGAAGCCACACGTTCCTGCGTCCTGCCCGTTTCATCGGTTACCAGCGCAAAGATTACCACGATCGAAGGTCTGTCCAAAAACGGGGACCATCCGGTACAGCAGGCCTGGGACGAAGTCGATGTCCCGCAGTGCGGATACTGCCAGGCCGGTCAGATCATGACGGCAGCGGCACTCTTAAAACGCACGCCGAAACCAACTACGGAAGAAATTGACGCCACCATGAGCGGTAATATCTGCCGTTGCGGTACCTATCACCGGATCCGTGAAGCCGTTAAAATTGCCTCTGCTAAAACTAAATAGGGATCGCCTGTACAGAAATGACCTCAACAAGACGTAGTTTTCTAAAAATAGCCGCTTCGGCGGGCGGCGGTCTGGTATTAGGCTTTAACTGGTTTGAGCCGGCGGCAGCCGACGTACTGCCCGCAGGCCCAACGGTTCCGGTACTTGTCAACAGTTCGTCGGGCAGCACAGCCGTTGCCTCGGTTGAATTCAACAGTTTCCTGTCCATCGCTCCCGACGGGCTGGTTACGATCCTGTCGCCGAACCCCGAGATCGGCCAGGGCATCAAAACGGCCTTCCCGATTGTGGTAGCCGAAGAACTGGACGTTGACTGGAACCGCGTGAACGTGGTGCAGTCGGCACTGGATAACAAGAAATTTGAACGCCAGCTGACCGGTGGCAGCGGGGCCATCAAGCACTCGTGGACGCGCCTCCGCAAAGCCGGCGCCACGGCCCGTCAGTTGCTGATGCAGGCCGCCGCCCAGCGCTGGAACGTTCCGGCCAGCGAACTGACAACCGACAAAGGCGTCGTTTTCCATAAAGCATCGAACCGCAAACTGCCTTACGGGGAGCTGGTGGCCGACGCCGCTAAACTGCCCGTCCCGACCGACGTTCCGCTGAAAGACCCTAAAAACTTTAAGCTGATCGGCGGAACGATTAAAAACGTCGATAACAAAAATATCCTGACCGGAAAACCACTGTTCGGCATTGACTTTTACCGTGAAGGCATGCTGACCGGCATGATTCAGCGGCCGGCATTCGGGTATAAGCTGAAATCAGTTGATGCAAAAGCGGCCAAAGCCATGCCCGGCATTGTCGATGTTGTTACCTTTAAAAACAACGTGGCCGTGGTGGGTAAATCGACTTGGCAGGTTAAGAAAGCCCGCGAAGCGCTGAAGATTGAGTGGGAAAAAGAGGGTACCCTGGAGAGCAACACCGACCACGACCGCCTGTTTACCGACATGCTCAACAGCGAAAAGGCAACAGTCCGGCGGAAAGACGGCGATGTGGAAGCTGCGTTTAAATCAGCGGCTAAGGTTGTTAAAGCCGAGTACCAGTGTCCGTTCCTGCCCCACAGCCCGATGGAGCCGATGAATTTCTTCGCCCATGTGAAATTCGGGCCGAACGGTCCGGAAAGCTGCGAACTCGTCGGACCGACCCAGACGCCGGATGCAGCCCGCAATGAAACGGCTAAGCTCCTGAATATTCCCGTTGACAAGATTACCGTTGACCTTACCCGGATGGGCGGTGGCTTCGGCCGCCGGCTGAAAGCCGATTACGTGGTTGAAGCGGCTGAGCTGTCAAGCCTCGTTAAGGCGCCGGTAAAACTGATCTGGACCCGCGAAGACGACATGACCGGTGGCAGCTACCGTCCGGCCGTTCGTTACCGCTTTGAAGCCGCCCTCGATGCGCAGGGCAATATGATCGGCTATAAACTGCGGGGTGCCAGTATCAACGCCGGCAATGCCACCCGCGAAGACAATTTCCCGTCGGGGGCCGTGCCGAACCTGCTCATTGATTCGGCCGACCATAAATCACCGATTACGACAGGGGCATGGCGTGCTCCGATCACCAACTTCCTGGCCTTTGCCGAACAATCGTTCCTCGATGAAGTAGCCACGGCCGCCGGTAAGGATCCGGTACAGTTCCGGCTCGACCTGCTCGAAAAGGCCAAAACTACACCAACCGGTGCCATCAAATATGATATCGACCGGATGAAGGCCGTCATCAGGCTGGCAGCGGAGAAATCAAACTGGGGTAAGAAAAAAGGCGCCGACGGCAAGCCGGTAGCCCAGGGCTTCAGCGTGTATTTCTCGCACAACTCCTACGTTGCTCAGGTGGGCGAAGTAGTGATGCAGAAAGGTAAGCCGGTATTGCAGAAGATTTACGCCGCCGCCGACTGCGGCATTATCATTAACCAGAGCGGTGCCCGGCAGCAGGTAACGGGTGGTGTTGTCGATGGCATCGGTCATGCGATGTACGGCAACATGACCTTTAAGGACGGTGTACCGCAACAGACAAACTTTAACGACTACCGGCTGATCCGGATGAATGAAGTCCCTGACGTAGAGGTTCACTTTGTCGACAATGGCATTGAGCCGACCGGCCTTGGCGAACCGGCACTGCCGCCAACGGGTGCAGCGGTGTCTAATGCGTACTTCAAAGCCACCGGTCAGCGTCTTCGGAATCAGCCGTTTATCAATCAGGAAGGGTTTAAAGGCGTTTCCTGAGTCCAAGGACTTTCTCAGCACCTGAAGCACTTATAACTACATGGTGGCACAACCGAATCCAACGGATTGGCGTGCCACCATTTTCTGTTTTACCACCTATGAAACCAATAATCGAACGATACTCAGGATGAGCGATACGCCATTTCGTAGATTGATTTAACATGCGGACCGAGGAAGACCCGGGCATAAATCCGCATGATCGCTAACCCGTCCAGAATCAGGCTCAGCGCCGTAAAAAAGGCCAGTACTACCTGATCCTCATGAATATGGGTAAAAATAAGGTCCTCACCCACAAATGACGGAGATATCGGAAAACCGGACACACCGAGACAGGCCAGCAAAAACAACAGGGCAATGCGCGGATGCCGGTAAGAATGCCCGTGAAACTGCCCCAGATGGATTGTTCCTTCCAGTTTCTTTAAACGGCTCAGGCAAACATACCCCACCAGACCTGCCACAATGATCCCACTCAAATAAAGCGCAACGTGGTCGAAGGTAAAGTGCTCATTAAACGAGATGGATAGCGCAATCCAGAAGTGATTCATTACCACCAGCGTCCAGCTCATCCGTGCTTTCCGGCGTTCCGTAAAAGACTTCAGTACCATCACCAAGCCCAGCAACGAAAAAATGGTTGATAGAACCGTATGTACCGATGCCGGAATTAATCCCTCATAAAACAAGCAAATTAACCCGAAGACATAGGTAGGAATAAAAAAGAGCAGGACCCGGTTCAGCGTCAGAAAATTCAGCTGGTTACCGGCCCACTTTAACGGATTCCACAGGTAACGGTACATCAGCGAATCCAGATTCCATTCTTTAAGACTCAGGATATACAACGTATTCCGCAGTTTTTCCGGATAGATCGCTTCAATTGTCCGTTCACGGAATGACACATTATAAAACTGCTCACGGATGAGGTAACTGACCACTGAAGGCGATACCAGCAGCTGATAGGTCCGCAGAAACGCGTTGCCGGCAAAATGGAAAAGGGCCAGATTTTCGAAGCCCAGGGCCATTTCAATGAAGATCAATCCGATCTGCGCAATGGAGGCGTAGGCAATCTGACTCTTTACCGATGACTGCACCCGGGCAATTCCGGTGGCCACAAACATGCTCAGGAACCCGATCATTCCGATAAGAATCCGGATCGATAGCTGATGTTCCCAGAACACCCAGGTACGGAGCATCAGAAACACCCCCAGATGCACTGACAGGGACCCGTAAAAAATGGCACTCGAAGGCGTAGGACCTTCCATCGCCCGGGGCAGCCACGACGAAAACGGCAGCTGAGCTGACTTCGCCGACGCCGATACCAGAATCATCAGGGAGATAAAGGCTCCGATAAAGGTGTGTGACTGTAAGTGCTCGTGTACAAGGTCGAAATTACTTAGCTTCAGGAATGTAATGTTTTCGTGCCACAGATGATGGCTCATCCACATAGCCAGGATCAATCCGACATCTCCGATGCGGTATATAGAAAATACCTTCACCGCATTTTTGACCGGAAGATACCGGTCGCGGTAAAAGGCGATCAACAGAAAGGAGGAAATACCCAGAATTTCCCAGCCAACGAACAGGGTTTCGATGTTTCCGGAAAAAATAGTGATGTTATACCCCAGATAGAAAAACAAAATAGTATTGAAGAACCGCTTGTATCCCGATTCGCGGTGCATGTAATAGCGGCTGTACAGCGTTACCAGAAACGTCAGGAAGGCCCCGACAAACAGGTACATTGCCGTGATTTTATCAAAGTATAGGTCGATAAAAAACTCGTAGCCGGGCGCTTTGAACACAACAAAATCCTTTTCGTTGAGCACCGGATGCCCGTTGAGCAGCCAGTAAATCAGAAAGGCCACAGCACCCGTGAGATGAGCACCGACAATACCGAACGAAAGGACTGAAATCAGGCTCTCCCGTTTGGCCGGCAGGACTAAACTGATAAGATAGCCCGCCAGCGGCAGTAATATAAAGACTGGTAATATAGACATGAGTTTTCCTGGCAGGTTAGTGTAATGCGTAAACCGGTAAGTTTTCCTGATGTGCCTCGACGAGCGGCGTAATATCGCTCAATCTACTAACACTCTCGTTAACAGTCACATACGGCGTAAATTTACCATTTGAGAAGACGTATAAGTCCTGCGTTTCCGGGTGGAACACCACCAGGCGGACCCACTCATTGATAAACCATTCGTAGGTCTCCGGTGCCCGCTGAATGGTTTTCAGCACCACTTCCGGAAAATGCTGTACAATGATCAGCAACCGGACCGGATCGTGCACTTCAATCATCTGACTCGGCAGACCCGGACGCAGGTCACCGTCAATACCATTGGCCACCCCAAACAGCCCCATCACATTGTGCGGCAGTTTAGAACCGGCGCCTAGTTTCTGGTTATCAACCCGGGAGAAATAATACTCCAGATTAATTCCCCCGCATACCGGAGCCGCCGCTTTCAGGATCGAAAACAGGTAATTTCCATCGGGGTCAATCTGATAATCGTAGGAATTCATAAACGACCGCCGGTCCAGGAAAAGTCCTTTCGTCAGATCCCGTTTACCGACAATACACAGGGCATTGGTGGCGTGGTTCAGCTCAGGCCGTGGCTCAAATAAAGACACCGACCGGATTTTGATCAGCTCATGGATACGCTTTGCACTCAGCCGGGTATCAATCGACTCAAACCGGCGCGAACGTTCTTTCGCATTATAGTCGAGGGCCCGGCCAAAGGTTATTTCATTTTCCGAATGCCGTTGCTGATTATCCGGCGACAACTTGTGTTCATCGTAAAAGACAATTTCATCACGGGTAGTATCGTGCAGGGCGCCGACAAAATCAGTGGTATCCGGAATCATGATCCCGCGCTCCCGCAGCTCCGCCCGCACCGCCGGGTGGTTAGCCATTGTACAGACTACACGGGCATTTACCGACCCGGCGCGGCCCGAGCAGGCACCGCAGTCATAGGCCGCATAGTGCGGATTGTTTACGCTGCTTGACCCGTGCCCGACCACATAGACGAGGGGAGCAAAATCCTTAACAAGCCCAATACTTTTCAACAGCCCTTCGACGCGGGTGACCATCTCGGGTACCGTAAAGCCAACCTGCAATCCGTCCTGCACCGCATCGGCCGACGTATGCTCCACCGTCAGCTTTGCATGCTTATCCATGTGCTTAAACGACGAAGCAGTGGCGGGTGTCATTGTCGGCCGGAAAATATTCACGAATAACCGGATGGCAGACCAGAACCCCAGTGTCTGCGAAATCAGCCAGCCGCTGTGGAACGAATGGGCGTGTTTGGTAAAGTGAATATCCCGTTCGCGGGCGCTTTTGGCCTCAATTTCCTTTACCAGATACTTTGGTGTAACCGGAGCCGGACAAAGCTTGGACAGGAACTGACCATCTTGTGGCTGGTAGAAAAACTCAACATTGAAAAAGCCGGGGGTACCAAATGTTTCACAGCCCGGATCAAGCTGCTCAACATACCGGCGGAAGGAGCATTCGCGGTCGTCGATACAGAACAAGGCCTGAAAGCTTTTTTCGGCCGGAGCGGGCTTTGGTCCGTAATTGGCCACAATACCCGCCAGTACCTGCTCATAGTAACTCCATTCGTAGGCATCCTGCCAGATCGTCAGCACCTCATCCAGCTCGGTTGTGACAACATCCGCAAATAACGCAGGCGGGGTATCGGTCAGTTGTTCGGCGAGTGGATTCCATTTCCCGGCTCCGAACTGATAATCCAGGGCGTCAATTTCCAGCAGCAGCTCAAAGAAAATCAGATCGTGCAGCGAAACCGGCTTTTGATCAAGCAGGGTCTGCGGCTGATCTTCAATGGCAGAAACCATACCCGACCAACCCTGATGGGCAAATTGCTGATCGTAAAGGTATTGTTCAAACCAGGCCTCATCGCCTACCAGCTGCCTGAGCAGGCCCGTAAGCGTCACCTGCTCCTGTATAAATAGCTCCTTTACCCGCCGTGTCCGGAAAAAACTGCTGAAGCTCTTTTTTTCCATTTCCCGCAAGGCATGCAGAAAGCGCTTTTCCTCCGCCGGAAAGCTCCAGATCGAAATGCCCTGATCCAGATACGAGCATAGCACACGGAACAGGACCGGATGTACCAGTGAATCCAGATCAATGCGATAGCGCCGTTTCCAGTTAGCCCGCAGCTGACCGATCCGCGGCAGATCAGTGGTATCATACGATTTGTTCAGTACACGCTCTTTCCAGCTATTCAGGGCGTCCTCCCCTTTCCGTTCGCGGATTTTCTGTTCCAGAACCTCTGCTTTAATGCGGCCGGCGGCATAGGCTTCCCGGTATTCACGTAAACTCAGTGACACCTTATATCCGAACGTCACCGATGCGCGGTGGATGGCATCGTAGAATGGCTGATTCTGAAAAGCGTGAAGCGTGTTATGATGGATAAAATCCTTGAGAGGGGCCTGAGCCGGCAAATAATGCTTTAACTCATGCAATACCTCCTCCTCATCGAAGAGAACGGGCTTGGTCTTCATTCAGGTAGTTCAAGTTTAAGTGAGGGCCAACTATGACTAAACCAGGAATAAATTCACCCCTTTCTTTTATCATTTGCCGCTTTGATATGGCTTTGGCTAGCTAAAAGTCAATGTTTGTTGTTAAATTGCTATTAAACATAGCTTAAAATAGCATTAAAAATAAAATAATGTTTATATAATATTAATTAATCAAGTAAAATATGAGCAAATACTGGTTTTGAGTCATCTTCGCACAATTGTACTATTCTGCTACTCCTGCTAAAACAAAAGCTGTTGCATACGGATGAATTCGGCTTGCGGCGGAGCAGCAATGTAAACGGCCTGACCAGTTTCCGGATGGACAAAGGTGAGGTTACGGGCATGTAGCAGCATTGTATGCATGGCAAACTGCTCTTTAAACAACTTATTCTGCTTGTTACAGCCATGGGGCCGGTCGCCGATAATCGGATGCATGACATGGGCCATATGCTTGCGAAGCTGATGCATCCGGCCCGTGGTCGGCTCCAGTTCTACCAGCGAGTAGCGGGAGGTAGCATGTTTGCCTGACGCAAGCGGAATTTCAGTCCGTTGCAGCGTGGTAAGCCTGGTAAAGGCCTCCTGCACAACCCCGTCCTCACGCTTTAGCGGATAATCAATAGCCAGGCTATCAGGCGTATAGCCACGCACAATCGCCAGATAGGTTTTATGAACCTTACCTTCCGCAAAAAGCCCCTGCATCACCGGATTAAGGGTTTCAGTCAACGCAAACAGCAGCACTCCGCCCGTTTTCCGGTCGAGGCGATGTACGGGATATACCCGCTGACCCAGCTGATCCCGCAACAGTTGTACGGCAAATTCACTGGCATCGCCGGCAATCGGCGAACGATGCACAAGCAGGCCGTGCGGTTTATTAATGGCCACCAGACCATCGGCATGATGAATAATGTCTAACATACCCGGCAAAGGTAACAGCCTTTCACGGTTCAGCAGAAAGCTGTATCTTTACTTCATCATTTTTGCACAGCCAACCGGCAGATTACCCGTTGCCCGGACTGCATTTTTCCGTCATAAACGATAGTTTTACTGACCCTGAAAGTGCGCTGCGCCTTTATTACGCCTATGTCTTCCCCCGTTAACGAAAAACTGGAACTTGCCCGGAATTTTGTCCTGCACACCAACCGGAATCTCTTTCTGACCGGTAAAGCCGGCACCGGAAAAACAACCTTTCTGCAGCAGATTAAACAACAATCCGTGAAACGCATGGCCGTTGTGGCACCGACCGGGGTGGCGGCCATCAACGCCGGCGGCGTTACCATTCATTCCCTGTTTCAGCTTCCGTTTGGCCCCATCGTGCCTGGCGCACCTTTACAGGAAGCCCGCAAATTCACCCGCGACAAAATCAGGTTGCTTCGTACCCTCGACCTGCTCGTAATCGACGAAATCAGTATGGTCAGGGCCGATATTCTGGATGGGATTGATGATATTCTGCGCCGGTACCGCTACAACAGTGCCCCGTTCGGCGGGGTGCAGCTGCTGATGATCGGCGACATGCAACAATTACCGCCCGTCATCCGCGACGAAGAATGGGCACTGCTCCAACCGTACTACGAAACCGGGTATTTTTTCAGCAGCCGCGCCCTGCGGCAGACACCGTATATTTCCATTGAACTGACGCATATTTACCGGCAGTCCGACGAACGGTTTATCGGCATTCTGAACAGCATCCGTGAAAAACGGATTTCCGGAGTCCAGCTCGACGAACTTAACAAGCGATACATTCCGGATTTTGCCCCGAAAGACGACGAGGGCTACATTACCCTGTCAACCCACAATCAGGCTGCCCAGCAGATCAATGCCCGGAAACTACAGGCGTTAAACGCAAAGGCCCGCACCTTTACGGCCACCATCGACGGCGAGTTTCAACCCAACAACTACCCCACCGAGGCCGAACTGGAACTGAAAAACGGTGCCCAGGTGATGTTCATCAAGAACGATGCGACCTACGAAAAACTGTACTATAACGGGAAAATAGGCCGCATTGTGGCGATGGATGACGACACAATCTATGTAAAGTGTCCGGGCGAGGAATCAGTCATTACGGTGCTGCCTGTTGAGTGGACTAACCTACGGTATAGCATTGATCCGGCTACGAAGGAGATCAAGGCTGACCCCATCGGTACGTTCCGGCAGTTTCCGCTGCGGCTCGCCTGGGCCATTACCATCCACAAGAGTCAGGGCCTGACGTTCGAAAAGGCAATCATCGATGCTTCCGCTGCCTTTGCCCACGGGCAGGTCTATGTAGCCCTCAGCCGTTGCAAAACGCTGGAAGGACTTGTGTTGCATACCCCTATTCCCTCCAGCAGCATCAAAACGGAGTTCACACTGGAGGAGTTTCACGAACAGGTACAGCAAAAAACACCCGGCGAGCAGGAACTGACCGACTCAAAACGCAGCAATCAGGAACTCCTGATCCGGGAGTTGTTTGCCTTCGAACGGGCCGCCTCGCTGGCCTCCCGTTGCCGTAAATTTCTGGAAGAAAGCGACGACAGTTTCAGCGATGAGCTAAAGACAGGACTGGCAACACTCGACGATCTGATGCGGGACAAAGCGCGGGACATCGGCCGCCGGTTTCAGCATCAGTTAACCACCTACTTTTCGGCCCCCGAACTGCCGGAAGAAAACGAAGCGCTACAGGACCGGATCAAAAAGGCCGGGGCTTACTTTCAGGAGGTTATTAAAAACGAATTAAATCCGTTTCTGCACGATGCCCCCACCGATTGCGACAACAAACAGCTGCGCGACAGCCTGCTCGAACGCCTCGACGAACTGGAAAAGGAGCTGTTTACCAAACGTTCGTGTTTTGCCGCCTGTCAGAAACAGTTTTCGGCCCTGGCCTATCTGGAGGCCCGCAACCATGCCGAGCTCGATTTCCGGCCCGCCCGTAAGCAACTGGACGAAGGAACCAAAACCCGCAAAGGCGACACCATCGGCAAGGGTCTGTACGGGGCACTGATGAAATGGCGCGACGACCTCGCCGGCGAACACAACACGACCGGCTACATGGTTTTGCCGCAGAAGACGATTCTGGAACTGGTGCGCGTCCGGCCCGGATCTCCTGCCGAATTACTGAAGATTAAAGGCATGGGCAAAACCAAAACCAAACAGCTGGGGGCGGCAATCCTGTCTATCATCCGGCAATATTCTGAATAGTACTATACAAGCGATAAGCCCGTATACCATATCCCCGTAGGGGCAACCCCACGTGGTTGCCCAACTAACCGGAGGATCCACAACGTTAATGGCATTCCCTACAGGACGTAGATACTTCCCATCCTCGCCAACCTCCTCAAAATAAGCAGATCATAATAAATGGGACAGCAATTGTCCCAAATGTGCTATCGGTCAGTATCAGTTTCTGCTTCCTTTGCACCTCTGGCCCCGATCGTCTGCCGGTACGTACCATAGCTGCCGTTGGCACAATCCGGTACGCCGTTTATGATCCAGGCACTAGTCAGCTGATAACGCTCCGCACATTCCGTTCTGAGTCATAACCTAAGCTAAACCTGATGTACCCAATGACACGTTCAACTTCCTGTCTATCCGCGATTCACCAACTTTCCGGCTTTGAGCGAATACCGGCGGCATGGCTCCATGAACCATATCGGACACTCCGACACCGGTTGGGGCTTATTATCATCCTATGGTGTATGGCCTGCACCGTATACGGTCAGATCAGCCTGGTGCCTAATCCGGTCAGCAGCGATTTAGGCATTTCGAGCAGCACCATCCTCTTTAAAGATAAGATTTGTTTTATCTATTATGGTGATCCGGCTACGCCGAAGGCCCAACTGGCGCAATTTGATGGAATCAGCATTACTAAAATTCCGAACCCGACCAGTGACGGCGAACTATATGGTTTTCTGACCGTTTTGGGCGATAAGCTCTGTTTTGCCTACCGGAGTGGCAGCGGTAAAAACCAGGTGGCGTATTTCGACGGGACCAGCATTACGCTGGTTGACAATCCGGGGGCCGATGATGCCGGTTTTGCCACCTACCCCATCGTCTACAACAGTAATTTATATTTCCAGTACACGGTCAGCGGCAGTGCCTATCAACTCGCAAAGTTTGATGGTACCACTGTAACACTGATCAACAACCCGACCGGTAGCAGCCCGTTCGATGTCGGCTTCAATGGTTACCCGATCGTGTACAACAATAAGCTTTATTTTCAGTATACCGAAACCGTTTTTAGCGGGCTTGATCCGACCTATAAATTCCGGTTAGCGCAGTATGACGGAACGGCAATGACCCTCATCACCAACCCAAACGCAACGGTTCAAACGGAAAATACGTCGTTTAGTTTTCCGGCGGTGTATGCCGGTACGCTCTGCTTTCCGTACCTGACCAGTGGAGGCAACTACCAGCTGGCAACCTTCGACGGCACCACCATTTCCCTGATTGCCAACCCCACAGGAGGCGGTAATGTGATGACTAATCCGGCGGTGGTGTATAACGGTAATCTGTATATCAAGTACCGGAACAGTACTAATAAAAACCAGCTGGCCCGGTTCGACGGGACTACGATCACATTGACACCTAACCTGGACCCCGCTGATGATGGTTTCATGGACTACGCAACGGTGTATAACAATACGCTTTGTTTCATGTATGCCGACAAAGACTATCATTATAGCCTGGGCCGGTATGACGGCAACGCACTGACCAAAGTCAATAATCCAGGCAACAGTGATGCCGGTTTTACCGGTTATCCAATGCTTTACAACGATAATCTGTATTTCCAGTACAGCAACAGTAACGGGTATTATCAGGTGGCTCAGTTTGACGGCACGGCACTGAGTGTTATCGATAATATCAATCCAACGGACTATGGCTTTTCCGGCTATCCGATTGTCTATAAGAACAAACTCTATTTTCAATACAATCAGGGGGAATACCCAAACAGTAAAAATTATCTGGGCTATCTGTCCACCAGTTCGGCACCTGAACTGATGGCCTCGGCCCAGCCCGCGGTCATCTGCGCCGGGTCAACGGCGACACTTTCAGTGACCGCCACCGGCAATAGCACCCCGTTCAGTTATACGTGGGCCGCTCCACCGGGCATTGCGCTGTCCGCTACCGCTACACCAGCCGTTTCAGCATCGGCAGGTATTGGTGTTTCGGGCGTGCAGACGTTTACCGTAACGGTAGCTGGCACTGATAATGTGGCTAGTACAACCACGGTCAGTCTTACGGTAAATGCACTTACGGCATCGGTCAAAGCTAATCCACCTGCCAATCTGGCCGTTTTGGGACCCGGGAATTGCCCTGTCAGTGTGCAGACAACGATTACCGGCACAAGCGCCGTGTTTACGGGGCCGGGTGGATATGTGTTCAGCAGCGTTTACCGCCGGCCCGGGACGTATACCGTAAATGTCCTTAACATTAAACAACCCGGTACCTTTACCATGACAGCCGCCACTACCAATGCCTGTGGCGACCGGATAACCGATGTCGTTACCTTTACGATTACGGGAACGGGGTGTAATTAAGTTCGGCGACCAAATTGCCTGCAAGCATCAACCTGTTCGGAATAATACGCCGTCCTCCTCTGAAATCAATCGGAGGAGGATGGCGTATTATTATCAGCTAAGCGTAATCAGTCTGAGAAACACCGCCTGCTGATAGCAGGCCGACCGCGAAAATTCCGTGGGCTTCATCGGCGTCCGCAGCGGTATTGATGGACCGGTCCTTTATGTGAAAATACGACAGCCGCCCCTGCTGCGGGTAGCGGGTGCTCAGCAGCACCGTGTTCTTGTCACCCTGCACCAGCGGAAGCTTCCGCATCGTGGGGTCGCCCTGCGGAAGGTAGCGGGCCGAAAAGGGCACAAACTGATAGGGCTGGTAGTCGATGACCAGATCCGGGCCGATGGCAGCAAAACGACGGCGGATGTAGCGGTCGCCGCGATAGCCGATGCCCTTCGGATCGTTGGTGAGCAGCTCGCCGAGCGGCGTGGCCCCCTGCTGATTGTCGGCCAGGACGGTTTTGGCCTGTACGCCGCCGACCAGGCTGCTGACCTGACTGGCGCGGTAGGTGAAGGGGTTGGCCAGGCCGCTGGTCAGGCTGATAAAGCTTTCCTGCGGGGCACCGGCCCCCTCGCGCACGAGCTGCCCGTTGCGGAAGGTGGTGCGCAGCAGGGCGGGGAGGGTGTTGAGCCCGCTGCGGATGCGGGCGGCTTTGTCCCCGTTGAGGTAGATGTTGTGCTGCCGGAACACCCCGACACTGACATCACCCTCCGGACCGACACCGATGTGGGAAACGTAGCCTTTCTGGAGCCATATCTCGCGGCCTGGGTCGAGGGCATCGGCCGTGAGGGTGTAGATCGCCACCGAATCCACGGTGTAATTGAGCTGCGGCTTTTGCTGGGCCCGGGCAACAAGACTCAGGCTCAGCAGACAAACGGTTGGCAGGTAATGATAGCGCATTGCGTGTGTTGGTGGTTATGCGGGTAAAAACGGTGGTTTGCCGGGAAGCTCCGGACGCTATTTACAGACGGTGTTGACGGTGAATGTATTGGCCGCGATCTGCCTCCCCGATTCCTTGATGACGGTGCTGAAGGAGGCGTTGCCGTTGGGGTAGGTAAAGCTCTCCGTGGCATCAAACATCGGGTAGGTGCGGCTTTTGAGCCGGTGTTTACTCAGCAGCAGGTCGTAATTGGTTTCGGTGTTGTAGTAGGCATAGCTGCCGAAATAATTGATCAGCAGCCGCAGACCCACCGGAAGCCCCCCGACTGGATTGGGCTGCGTGGTCTCGTAAGCTGATTCCAGAAAGACCGCCGTTGTTTTGCCGTCCGGAATGGTGATTTTGGTTAAATCGCCGTTGGCATCGAAGGCGGGGGTGAGCTCATCCGACGAACCGAAACTCTGATCGGTGATTTTGGCCACCTGCCCGCTTGCGGTATAGCTCAGGCTGATTTTCCGGATGGCCTGGCGGACTCCATCGTAGGTGTAATACACCGCAAACGTGGTGAGCCGTTTCTGACTGTCGTACTTAAAGGTAACGGCGTCTTTGTCGTCTACCTTGCCGGTATCGTCGAGGCCGTCCATGGCCACGGGCAGCCCGTTCTCATTGCGGATAGCCGCTTTCCAGTTGTTGAGAGCGTCGGTATAGGTAATGCCGGTAATGAGGCCGGCGGTAGTGGTCAGCTTAACCGACCCTTTTGCCTTACCATCCAGCGAATGGGTGAATTCGGCAGGGGTGCAGGTGATTTCGGCGGGGGCGACGTCTTCTGTTTTTTTAGTACAGGATGCGGTGAAGACCAACAGCCCGAGCATAAGGGCGACACTCGATTTGGTGTATGACTGAATCATGGTGGTATGTTGGCAGGTATTGCGGACCTGCGGCCGGTGAAAATGAGTGGGTGAAATAGTTTTGTTGTCACTGTCATCGTGCGCAAGTTGCTGGCGATGACAGTGGCTTTAATGCTTAATGGCCTGTAGCGAAAGCTGGCTTCCGCCAGTAGATTGCTTTGCAATAAGCCAGCTTTCGGGCCAGAGCGGTCCGCCGCCCCGGTCCCAGCCTGATATTGATCCCTCGCAATATGCGAGCGATAACGGGAGTGATCAATATAAAATACATTTAACCTTCGCCATAAAGTCTTTTTTGAAACTCCTCATCCCACCATGTTTTTATTTCGAAGTTTCCTTCATTATTTAATGAAAACTGCGCCTTATTCCATAGATTATTTATTATTGCATTTTCTTTATTCCAGTCAATAATTTTATACAGAAAAAGAAAATCATAGTTAACATCTGCATCAATATCGATGGTTTGTCCATTTGTATTAATACAATATGCACTATAACCAACTCCTGGTTCTTGATTATAATATTCCATGACTAGCACACATGTCTCCCAATTATCAACCTTATGAAGGCTTTTCAATACTTGTTTAAACGTTGTTTCAATTAATTGCTCCATTTTTTTAGTTTATAAATTGTTTGGTTATTAAAGGTCCATTATCAATTCGATACTTGACAGTAAATCCCAAAGGCCGCCTATTTACTCCGTAACTTATTTGAATTGTCAAGTTCACTTTCTTCTTGGGTATCTCACTTAGTGCATTGGCCCATTCTTGTTCCATTCTATACCAACCTCCGTCTGTTTTTCGAAGTTGATTAAGATCCCTTCGCATTGGTATAAAATTTATAGCTTCATGTGGCCCATTAAACTGATATCCGATTATGTGACCACCGTCATCCCCGGAAATAGGGTTCATTTCACTAATCTGATCTGTATAACTTCCTTGACGTTCACCTCTTTTACCTAGTTGTAAATCATCCACTACAACTTCAGTTACGCGGCTTTGCGCATCTGTTTTGTAAGAGATACCATCTACTTCATAAGTCATATTAGCATCTAATATCCCATTACTTTTCTTAGGTCGGTGTATCTGGTTATTTTTATTGCTGTATGTTGCTCCTGCACTTTCAGCACGGAATTTACAACTATTATGCACCCATACCCCTTGCCTACCAACAAAGTACGTATGAAAGTCCGCAACCTCAAAGTTATAGACAGTGGCCGTGGTATCGAGGGTGGCAATACTGTCTACTTCCAGATTAGCCCGGGGCAGGTAAGGTACATTGGCGGCAGTGGCTACCTCAGCTTGCTGCAAGGCGTCGCCTTTCTGTAACATACCCGCGCCTACCCACCGGTTGCCTATCCGGAAAGGGTGTTCCGGCGTGGTTAACAGCGTATCATTACCGGCAAAGACTTTCACTAAGCGAGTAGCTGTTTTTACAAACGTCCGCGTAACACGTTTGTAGGTTTGCTGCCCGGTTTGTTCGTCGCGGCTCAAGACCTCATCGCCCGGCTTGATGCGTTCAATAGGCCGGATGCCCTGCCGGGTGTGTACCGGTGTTCCGGCAACGAAGCATTTAGGTCCGAACTTACATTTACCATTAGCATCTACGTCGATAGAACCTACTTCTGTCTGCTTTGTGATTGGGTTATAAACCTCTACATTTTCAGCATGAGCAATTGAGGTGCCGATATTATCCGTTTTATTGGTTAATAAAAGACCTTTGTCTGTCTGATTACCAATCAGTTTACTGCCTACAAATACATTAAGCTCTTTGCGGCTTGCACTTAAGGCAAATTTAAACGTAGTGCCTGCTTTTAACTGGCGAGCGTAATTAATAGCCCTTCGCATAGCGGCTTCCATCAGGGAACGTCCGCTTTTGATGAGTGCTTTTGCTGCACCAACACCTTCAATTATATCTACTACTACCAGCATAGCCTTGCCTGCTTTGTAATTTCGGCAGGCATCAGGCTCTACTCCATCTGTTCCACAATCGTTACCATCGGTAAAATAAGAGACAAACTCTTTGAACAAAGAGCCGTTTAAAGCGGAAGCGCCTGTTTTTTTGACATTTTCAGCCGCCAGAGAATACAAATTATCGGTGACGGAACGGATTGCTACGCATTTTGGTGACGTATACGCTTTAGTATTATCGGCACATGGTGCACCTGTTCCAATGGGAACACATCGGGTGTTACAACTGATGACCTCTAAAATTGAACCAATTCCTGTTACGGTCTCCCAGGCACCGTCAATAATACCAGCGAAAAAGGCTCCCGAAGCACAATCGTTTAATTCACAAACGCTTGATAGCTTTTCGTTCTTCCACCAGCAACGGGGTACTAACCCTTGCTGGTTAGCATAAGTACCATTACATGAGATCGCATTTTTTAGTCCCTCCCAGATAGCAGATGTGAATTTGAGCGCACTTTCTGTTGCCTTCTTAAGACAATCAGGGATTGACGTACAGGAAGTACAACTACTGACAGCCAATCGTCCACCACTATTGGTAGTTGTGCTCAAACTATTGGAAATCTGCTGTAAGGCACATTGTGAGTCAATCAACCCTTCGAGCATCTGTTCTTTTACCGCCTGCTCTAACTCAGTGTTGTCCATAACATCAGCAATGACCTGTTCAAGATCTTTCAACAGAGCATCGACCTTAATTATGTCTTCTTTCCCGCCCGTAAAGGTGTTTACAAAATCCTGAATGTCAGTAGCTAAATCGTTGGTTTCTTCAAAAATATGCTGAATATCAGGGGTCACAAACCAGCTCGGATCATACTTCGTCACCAGTTTACCCGCTGCCAGTTCGTAGCAATCATTCAGTTTTGCATTGTCGAAGGTCACCTGAGCGGGCAGGTTTATGCCCTTCAGCAGCGTTACGTCCACAATGCCTTCACCTGTCCAGCCGCCCGGTCCCGTCGTGCGCGACCCCGGCACCGGTAATACTCGTCACGGTTACCTTGTAGTCACCGGCGTAGAACTGATCACCGGGGGCCAGGTTGCTAATCGCGTTGGTCGCATCGGGGCGGTCCGTCGTTATACGCGTAGGGGCAACCCCACGTGGTTGCCCAACCAACCGGAGGGTGCACAACGTTAATGGCATTCCCTACAGAGTGTCGCAATAGACGAGCACTGACAGGACACAAAAGACTACTAAAATTGGGGATGGTACCTGACTTCGTAATCACCCAATTTTGGGGCATTGATAAAGATGACTCCACTATGCAGGCCTTCTACCCGTTACTTTTACCCTTATGCCTTTTTGCAGGTAACGCCGATTTTGTCCACCGTACTTTAACGGCCAACGGGCAGTCGGTAAGGCGGGCCGACTATATGCAACACAGGGAAACGGAACGAGGCAGCAAGCCCGATATGTCCGGAATTGACAGTGATCTGCGGGCCGAACGCGATACCTACGGACAGATAGAAACGCCTTCGCAGTTAAGTCCGCAGGTTTTACCCGGCCCGGGATATGCGCCTTGACAAAGAGGCTATAGATTTGCAACTTACCTTCAGGATGTCAACTAACTTTTCCATGCGTCTGTGTATCCTGCTTTTACTGCTCCCCTTCTCACTCGCAGCACAGCCTGTGCTGACCATTACGAATGCCGCTGCCCCTAATGCCGTTGCGCCCTATGTGTATGTCTACAGGGATGCTACACACAAGCTGACGTATGATCAGGTTGCCCGATTTCCGTTGGATTCTTTCCAGCGATTAAACCAACAGGAAATTGTTCAATTTGGTTATTTCTACGAGAAAATCTGGCTGCGGTTTGCGGTAAAAAATAAGACAAAGGAAGACCTCTACCTCATTCATAGCTACCGGGGGTTTCGTCGGATGGACGTTATTATTATAGACGAAAACGGGCAAAAACGGGCGTATCAGGCGGGTGAATCAATGCCTGCTTTCTATCAACAAGTACAGACAAAGCCTCCCGTTTTTCCAATCGGTAGTCATCCTTCTACTGTTTATCTTTCTATCGTAACGGGAAATGCCCACGGCGATTTTATTCACACTGGTAATTTGGAACAAGCACTCTCCTACCAGCGATTCAATACCGTCTGGCAAAGTTTTGCAATGGGTATTTATGTGCTTGTCTTTATCTATGCCTTTATTTTTGCCATTCGCCTGCGAGACTCTCTGATTGGCTGGTACGCCTTGCTGATGCTGAGTATTCTTTTCTTCTACGTTGATTATTACAGTTTTTTCTCCATCAACAAGTACTTCAATACGGCTTTTGCTTATCAGCTTTGCTGGTCGCTTTTCCACGTTTATTTTCTCAACCTTCGTGCTTATTCCAAAAGCTTGTATTGGGCGATTTTAGGCTTAAACGGGCTGTTTTATGCTAATTCAGCCATTACCCAACTTGTTCAATTAGTGGAGCCAAGCTTCGTTTCCCCGCTTTTTCGGCTACTCCTGTGGCTCAAAGTTGACTGGGGCGGGTTTATTTTGCTCGTGTTGTTTCTTTTGTTGGTGAGTCTGATTTATGTGGCCATCAAAAACCTGAAGCAAGTCTGGGTGTATGCCATTGCATTCAGTATCAGCTTAATCGCCATGATTATCAGCATGTTCTCGCTCTATACTATTTCGTGGCTCCCCTACCTTCCTTACAATAATTTCTTTGTTCCCGGTACATTGATTGAAATCATCATGCTGGGCTTTATTCTGGCCGACCGAACCAGTCGGGAACGCAAGGAACAAGCGAAAACCCAGAAACAACTCATCATTCAATTACAGGAAAACCTCCATCAGCAGCATAAACTCCTGCAAATCCGCGACGAAATCGCCCGCGACCTGCACGACGAAGTGGGCGCTACCCTCACGGGAATTGCCACCTCAGCCAAAGTTGTTCAGAAGAAAATGGACAACCAGCAGCCTGAGCTTAAAGCCGTATTGGGCCAAATGAAAAACGATTCGGAAGAGGCCATTCATACCATCAGGGACACTATCTGGGCCTTGAACCCCGACAATGACGCCCCCGAAAAACTCATTGAAAAAATGAAAGCCGTAGGGTTTAAACTGCTTATCCCCCATGACATCATCTTTGTTTTTGAGAATGAAGTACCTGTCAGTCAACTCCCTGCCTTTTCGATGGAACAGCGGCGCAACCTGTATCTGGTCTATAAGGAAGCCCTGCACAACATCGCCAAACATAGCGAAGCCACCCACACACAGGTACGGATTTACCAACAAAACAGGGAGTTCCGCATTCGCATCTCGGATGATGGCAAAGGCTTTGATCCTGCCACAATTACCGATGGAAACGGGCTGAAAAATTTTCAAAAACGGGCGAAGGAGGGTGGATTTGAGGTGAACGTTTCGTCGAAAAGTGGAGTCGTCGTAGAAATCAGTATACCAAGCCAACACCTATGAGACTAATAGCTTTGTTACTTTTCGTTCTCTCGTTACCCCTTGTGGCTCAGCCTGTGCTGACCATCAGTAAGGAGCAGCGGGTACGAACCGTTGCACCGTTTGCCTATTATTTGGAGGACCTTAGCCATAAACTAAGTTATGAACAAGTAGCACGTTATCCACTAGATTCGTTCAAACCTGTAAATCGACAAGGGGCTTTGCAATTCGGTATGAGGTCAGGAACCATGTGGCTGCGGTTTCAGGTCAATAACCAGACTGAACGGGAGTTAATGTTGCTTTCAACCCAGTGGAGATTTACCCGTCTGGACGTATATGTAGTGGATGAAAAAGGGCAGCTAACCGTTCAAAAACTACCATCGACTACTCCACTTGACGAACGAATTGCTCCTATGGTGCAAGCCTTTTCTACGTTAGGCAGGCACCCACGCACGGTGCATTTGGCGGCCGAACTTTCCATTGCCGACTTTTATAATGATTATCTACAATTGGCTGATATGGGCTATATCATTCATTACCAAAAGCAAACAGCGCTGTGGCATGGTGTATTGGTGGGTATCTACCTTTTAGTCTTCTTATTCGCTATTGTCTTTTTTGTCCGCCTTCGGGATCCCCTCATTGGTTGGTATGCGTTTTTTCTTTTTACCAATACACACTGGTTTTTAGACCGTAGTGGCTACTTAATCGAATTTTTTGGTCAGGATTCATGGTACGCTCTTTTTCGTCCTTATTATCCAATACATTTTGCCCTTATGTGTGTTTGGGCAATTTTTTTAATGAAGTTCATTCGGCTCAAACAGTTCTCAAAGGGACTTTACAATCTCATTATTCGTTGGATTGCGATTGATTTTATCGGTCACACCTATTTCTGCATCACGGCCTTGCTTGGACACCCCTACCCCTTGATGCGTATCTGGACTCATGCGTTACGAATTGAGTATGTAGGCTATTTGGCTTCTACTTTATTCTTCCTATTGGTAGGAGTTATTTATGTTACACTCAAAGATTTTCAACGGGTTAGATGGTATTCATTGGCATTTGGTATTGGTTTGATTTCTATGATTGTCGCCATTCTGGCACTTTTTGATATTTCATGGCTGCCGCATTACCCCTTCAACAATATTTATTTTTATGGTTCCGTCATCGAAATCATCTTATTAGGGTTTATTCTGGCCGACCGAACCAGTCGGGAACGCAAGGAACAAGCGAAAACCCAGAAACAACTCATCATTCAATTACAGGAAAACCTCCATCAGCAGCATAAACTCCTGCAAATCCGCGACGAAATCGCCCGCGACCTGCACGACGAAGTGGGCGCTACCCTCACGGGAATTGCCACCTCAGCCAAAGTTGTTCAGAAGAAAATGGACAACCAGCAGCCTGAGCTTAAAGCCGTATTGGGCCAAATGAAAAACGATTCGGAAGAGGCTATTCATACCATCAGAGATACCATCTGGGCCTTGAACCCCGACAACGACGCCCCCGAAAAGCTCATCGAAAAAATGAAAGCCGTGGGGTTTAAACTGCTTATTCCCCATGACATCATCTTTGTTTTTGAGAATGAAGTCCCTGTCAGTCAACTTCCTGCCTTTTCGATGGAACAACGGCGTAACCTGTATCTGGTCTATAAAGAAGCCATGCACAACATCGCCAAACACAGCGAAGCTACCCACGCGCAGGTACGGATTTACCAACAAAACACGGAGTTTCGCATTCGTATCTCGGATGATGGAAAAGGCTTTGATCCTGCCACAATCACCGATGGAAACGGGCTGAAAAATTTTCAAAAACGGGCGAAGGAGGGTGGATTTGAGGTGAACGTTAATTCTGCGGGAAACACAGGTACCGAACTAACCATTATACTTTTACATTTAGCCCCCACTCACCTGCCCCATGATCAGTCTAGTCATTTTTGAAGACAACAAAGTGTTACGAAAAAGCCTGACGCTTTATTTTAACAATACCGAAGGAATTTATCTGGCAGGAGCTTTCGAAGATGCTAACGAAGCCGTGGCCAGAATCCGCAAACATCGCCCCGACGTCGTGCTGATGGATATTCAAATGCCGGGGCTATCAGGCATTGAAGCTCTGCAACGCATAAAAACCGCCTATCCGGACACTAAAGTACTGATTCACACAATTTTCGAAGACGATCATCGTATTTTTTCGGCTGTTTGTGGCGGAGCTTCAGGGTACGTACTCAAAAGCCCTGACCCGGATGAAGTGCTTCAGGCCATACAAGACGTTTACAAAGGCGGAGCGCACATGTCGCCTGCCATTGCCCTCAAAGTGATGCAGATGTTTCAGAGCCAGTTTGTGCAGGCTCAGCCCACCTATGTAGAACTGACGGGCAGGGAGCGTGAGGTACTGGCGTGTATGGTAAAAGGCCTGAGCTACAAGATGATAGCGGATGCCTGTTCGCTTAGTTTTCATACGGTACATTACCACATAAAACACATTTACGAAAAACTCCACGTCAACTCAGCACCCGAAGCCGTGGTGAAAGCCATTGAGCAAAAGCTGGTTTAAAAACTACCAATTTTGGGGAGATTAGAGTTTAGGTGAATCCCTGATCTTTGCCTCAGTCATTTACTAAACTTTAATGCTCCAATGAAAACCTTACCCTTCAAAATCGCCCTTTGCTCATTACTATTGTTGAGTGTTTGCTCGGTCAGTTTTGCCCAAAAAGACAATACAGACGACCCCGAAAAAGTACTTCAATTATTTATCTCCGAATACAACGCTGATCCTCACCGTTTTTTCGACAGTCGCCTTTCAACTGATTTTAGATTTACGGATTCTAAGGGACTTTTTTCAAACCGGGAATCTGTAGTAAAAAATAACGAGGGGCGAAAGAGTCTCACCAGTGACGTGTCGAATCTCAAGTTTTTTAAAGAAGGAAATTTGATTGTGGCCAGTGGCATTCATTCCTTTGGTGGTTATCTCGTGGCTTTTACTTATACCCTCCAAAAACAAAACGGCAGGTGGATGTTTGCCGCCTCGCACCATACGGTCGTAGCGACCGAAAAAAAGTAGCAGAGGGTTAAAGAAACTCCCCGGATTTCAAATAGCCCAACCTCCCGAAAATTTAAAACTTTCGGGAGGTTGGGCTATTTACAAACCTAAAACTTTACGGTTAAAGGCTTCATCGGATGAGGGAACAAAAAACCGCAAAGACGACACCATTGGCAAAGGACTCTGCGGAGTACTGAAAAAGTGGCGCGACGACCTCGCCGGCGAACACAACACAACCGGCTACATGGTTTTGCCGCAGAAAACGATCCTTGAACTGGTGCGCGTCCGGCCCGGATCACCCGCTGAATTACTGAAAATTAAGGGCATGGGCAAAACCAAACAGCTCGGTGCTGCCATTCTGGCCATTATCCGGCAGTACGGAGATAACTGATTGGCGTATAAATAGTCATTGTTGAACGTGACATGCGCAGCGATAACCCCGTAAACCATATACCCGTACCCGTAGGGGCAACCCCACGTGGTTGCCCAACCAACCGGAGGGTGCACAGCCTTAATGGCGTTCCCTACAGAGTGTCACAATAGGCGAGCGATGACGACAACTCCGGACGCTATTTACAGACGGTGTTGACGGTGAAGGTATTGGCCGCGATCTGCCTCCCCGATTCCTTGATGACGGTGCTGAAGGCGGCGTTGCCGTTAGGGTAGGTAAAGCTCTCCGTGGCATCAAACATCGGGTAGGTGCGGCTTTTGAGCCGGTGTTTACTCAGCAGCAGGTCGTAATTGGTTTCGGTGTTGTAGTAGGCATAGCTGCCGAAATAATTGATCAGCAGCCGCAGACCCACCGGAAGCCCCCCGACTGGATTGGGCTGCGTGGTCTCGTAGGCCGATTCCAGAAAGACCGCCGTCGTTTTGCCGTCCGGAATGGTGATTTTAGTTAAGTCGCCGTTAGCATCGAAGGTAGGCGTGATCTCATCCGACGAGCCGAAACTCTGATCGGTGATTTTGGCCACATGCCCGCTTGCGGTGTAGCTCAGCGTAATTTTCTTAATGGCCTCCCTGACTCCATCGTAAGTATAATACACTGCAAACGTGGTGAGCCGTTTCTGGCCATCGTACTGAAAGGTAATGGCGTCTTTTTCGTCTACCTTGCCGGTATCGTCGAGACCATCCATGGCCACGAGCAGCCCGTTTTCATTGCGGATAGCCGCTTTCCAGTTGTTGAAAGCGTCGGTATAGGTAATACCAGTAATGAGGCCGGCAGCAGTGGTCAGCTTAACCGACCCTTTTGCCTTGCCATCCAGCGAGTGGGTGAATTCAGCAGGGGTGCAGGTAGTTTCGGCGGGCGTGACGTCCTCTGTTTTTTTACTACAGGATGCGGTAAAGACGAACAGCCCGAGCATTAGGTTGCTTTGTAACAAGCCAACTCCCGGGCCAGAGCAGAGACCCTTCCTGATATTGATCCATCGCAATATGCGAGCGAGAACGGGGACGAGAAATATCGGTACTATCTTAATCGAAATTTATTGCATCTAAAGATGTTAGTGATTCTAAAAAAATTATTAAATTATCAGCTATTTTTACAGGAAAAATACTATATTTTTCTTCTATAAAATCATAGCTGACATAGTTTATCCAATAAATTTTCCCACAATTTTTACTATTGTAACCTATATATATTCCTCCACCTGTAGTTGTAGATCCAAGGCAAAGCATTTCATTATGGAAAAAATTGGGATAATTTATGTCTTCTTGAAACTCAATAGCGCCAAAATATGATCCGACAATTTGATTAATTCCACTAATTTCCTGTAAACAGTCTGAGTATTGGTGTTCATTTATTTCAACGGTAAAAGCATTTCTATCAAATTTTAAAATACCGCCATTTTGATCAAGTAAAAAACTGCGGCAAAGTTCAGGCAATTGAAAACCAAGTCGTTTCTCTTCTTCAATTAATCTTTGCATAGAAATAGGGGCAAATACTTCTTCGAAGTATTTTTTAAAAATATTTAACGTTTGCATCCTCCAACGAATTTATTTGATACTTCAAACGGGTCAGGCAGGTAACCCTTTAACCCTTTATTACTAAGTGATGTACCTCCTACATGAGGCACCACATTACCTGAATTAGTAGCTCTCCGCTCCATCCAGTTGGGGCCCTGACCACGTATAGGTTGCCCCGGCAGACGGCGAGGCGGTGGCCGTCAGTAAAATCGTCTGACCGGCACAAACCAGGGCACTGGAAGCCGAAATAAGTGGTGGCTATCGTGACGCTATAGGGCGTTGTCACGACAGGGCTGACAGAAATGGCGGCGGTATTGGCTCCCGTATTGCATTGGCACAGGTATTACAAAGATCACCCCTCCTTACAACGGAATATCATTCCGTTGTACATCTCTACAAGATATCCATATTCTGATCATAATCATTGCAAACCTGGTGGCGATGCGCTTTTTTGCGGCGGAATTAACCAACATCCATATGCTATCGAAAGACTACGTCCGGGCGCTGACAGCCGCCCTCCTCGGACTCGGGACCCTCGTCCTGTTATTACTCGTCATGACCTTTGCCCTGTTCTTTTTGTGGCCGGCCGACAGTGGCACGGCCACCGCTTCGGCACCGGCCGGTGGTAGCGGAGCGCCCGCCGCTGCGCCTAAAGCCGTCGCGCTGACCGCCGAACAGGAGCATGGGAAAACGCTGTTCTCCAACAACTGCGCCCAGTGCCATGCCGTTACTGATGAAGTAGTAGTGGGGCCGGGCCTGAAAGGGGTTCGCCAGCGCACGCCGGGCGATGCATGGCTGACGAAATGGATCAAAAACTCACAGGCCGTTGTCGCCAGCGGCGATGCCTATGCCGTCGGCGTTTACAACAAATACGGCAAAATTGCCATGAGTGCTTTCCCGCAGTTCAGTGATCAGGACATTAACGACATCCTGAATTATATTGACTCAGAAGGAAAATAGTCTTTTTACACCCCGATTTATACCAAATTTTAGATTATTTTCCGGCATAAGGATTTTGGAAGCCCCTTGTTTTGTAGCTTTGCGACTCATATCGCAAGGGTACCATGAACGAAATACTGAAAAGCCAACGGCTAAACAATCTGAAATACGACATTCGTGGCCCTGTCTATGAGCGTTCGCTGGAACTCGAAAGTCAGGGCTACAAAATCATAAATCTGAATATCGGTAATCCTGCGCCATTTGGTTTTGATGCGCCTGATGAGATCGTCCACGACATCATTCTGAACATCCGCAATGCGCAGGGTTACTCCGATTCGCGGGGGCTTTTTGCTGCCCGGAAGGCGGTGATGCACTACACCCAGAATCTGGGCATCCCCAACATCACCATCAACGACATATTTATCGGCAACGGGGTTAGTGAGCTCATTATCCTCTCTATGCAGGCCCTCATCAACGAGGGCGACGAAGTACTCGTGCCGTCGCCGGATTATCCGCTCTGGACAACATCGGTGGCCCTGTGCGGGGGCAAACCCGTCCATTACGTCTGCGACGAAGAAGCGGACTGGAACCCCGACCTTGCCGATATCGAAAGCAAAATTACCAACCGGACGCGGGCCATCGTTGTCATCAACCCCAACAACCCGACGGGGGCTGTCTACGATAAAGCCATCCTCGAAGGCATTGCCCGCATCGCCGAGAAGCATAAAATTATCGTCTTCTCCGACGAGATCTACGACAAGATCCTGTATAACGGCGCAATTCACTACCCGATTTCGAAAATGGTGCACGAAACGCTGTGCATCACCATGGGCGGACTTTCCAAAAACTACCGCGCTGCCGGTTTCCGGGGCGGCTGGCTGATCCTGAGCGGGGCTAAACACAAGGCAAAATCCTATATCGAAGGGCTGACGCTGCTGGCGAGTATGCGGTTGTGTGCAAACGTACCGACGCAGTACGCCATTCAAACCGCGCTCGGCGGGTATCAAAGTATCAATGACCTGATTATGCCGACCGGCCGGTTATACAAACAGCTCATGCTGACGTATGAGCGGATGGTCGCCATTCCGGGCATTTCGTGCGTCAAGCCGAAAGGTTCGCTCTATGTGTTCCCGAAAATTGACCTGTCGCAGTTTACCTTCGCCGACGACAATCAGTTTGTCTATGACCTGTTATCTGAGCAGAAGGTACTGGTCGTGGCCGGGCAAGGGTTTAATTACAAAACGCCGGATCACTTCCGGATTGTCTGCCTGCCTACCGTCGATGAGCTGACTGTTGCCCTCGACCGGATCGAGGTTTTCCTCGAAACCCACCGGAAACTGGTGTAAGGCCGGCAGCGGAAAGTTATAAAATGGTTTTCACCACATAGCCACATAGAAAACAAAGAGTATTAATTTCCTGTGTGTCCTATGTGTCTATGTGGTGTAGCCATTGAGATTTTGGGTTAAGTGAATTGGTTGTAGCAAACAACTGTTATCTTGGAACCTGAATCACTGGATGCTGTTTCTCCATGGCCTACTCATTTACGAACAAACGAACAAACCTGTTTATCACCCTCAGCGCGATCTTTCTGACCAATGCGCTGGTTGCCGAGATCATCGGCGTTAAAATTTTCTCGGGCGAAACGCTGCTGGGCACCGCTCCCGCGCAACTGCACCTCTTCGGCGATTTCGTGCTCGACTTCAACCTGACCGCCGGGGCCGTTATCTGGCCGTTTGTGTTCATCACCTCCGACATCATCAACGAGTATTTCGGCAAGGCCGGTGTCAAACGCATTTCGTACCTGACCGCCGGTTTTATCGGCTACAGTTTCCTGATCATTTATGCCGTCACGAAACTGCCGCCGGCCCAGTTCTGGCTGGACGTAAACGCAAAAGACCCTGCCGGCAACCCCATCAACATCGATAATGCGTTCGGGATGATTTTCCGGCAGGGCCTTGGTATTATTATCGGGTCATTAACCGCGTTTCTGATCGGTCAGCTGCTCGATGCGTCGGTGTTTCAGTACCTGCGCAAAATCACGGGCAGCCGTAAAATCTGGCTTCGGGCCACGGGGTCAACGCTGGTTTCGCAGCTGGTCGACAGTTTTGTGGTCCTCGGCATCGCCTTTTACGTTTTCGGCAACTGGTCGCTGGCGCAGGTACTGGCCGTGGGCATCATCAACTACATCTACAAGTTCACGACCGCCATTCTGCTGACGCCGCTGCTGTATGCGGCTCACTATGCCATCGACGGCTATCTGGGCAAAGAGCACGCCGAAGACCTGGCCAACGAGGCGTCGATGAGCTCGTTTATGTAGCCTCAGGCGACTACTTCTTCAACGGTCGCTACCCGCGCAAAGTCTTCCCAGAACGACGGATACGACTTAGCAACAACACCCGGCTCCTCAATTACGACGGCCTGACGCATGGCAACCGGCGCAAATGCCATAGCCATCCGATGGTCGTCGTACGTTTCAATCGTTGGGGTTCCTGCCGGAGCCGTTGCCAGCTGCCGGACCACGTAGCGCGTATTGGTCTCCACTTCGACCAGTTCGGCACCTATTTTCTGTAACTCGGCCTGAAGGGCGGCGACCCGGTCGGTTTCCTTGATTTTGAGGCTTTCGATACCGGTCAGCGTCAGGTCGGCTTTCAGCGCACCGCAGCAGGCAGCAACGGTCTGCGCCAGATCCGGGCAGTTTGTAAAATCCCACGCCAAGGCCGTTTCTGCCGGCTGTTGCGTCAATAATACACCACGGTCGGAGAAACTGCTTTCAACGCCGAGCGGCCGCATGATGTCGACAATCGCGCTGTCACCCTGCAACGACTTTTCTTTCAGGCCCAGCAGTTCGATTACGGAACCTTGCTCAGCCAGGGCCACCACGCTGTACCAGTAGCTCGCTCCCGACCAGTCCGATTCAACGGCATACGTGCACGGCTGGTAAGCGCCCGGCGCAACGGTAATGGTTTTTGCCTCCCAGTCGGCCGTCACGTCGGCACCAAAGACCCGCATCTGGGCCATGGTCATTTCGATATACGGCCGCGAGCCGATGTCTCCCGTTAACGTCAGCGTTAATCCGTCGGGCAATGACGGGGCAATCATGATCAGGGCCGAAATATACTGGCTGCTGACATCCCCCCGAATGCTGACACGGTTCGTTCCTGAGGCCGAAAAACCGTTGATTTTCAGCGGCGGATAGCCTTCATTCCGTACGTACTCAATATCAGCACCCAGCGTCCGGAGCGCGTCGACCAGAATACCGATCGGCCGCTCGCACATCCGCGGCGTACCGGTCAGGGTCTTCTGCTGGCCCGTTACGGCGAAATAGGCGGTCAGGAAGCGCATGGTCGTACCGGCATCCAGTACATCGGCCACCGCATCGTCCGATTTCAGCAACCGGATCATCGTCTGCGTATCGCGGGCTGTCGACAGGTTATGTAAGTCACACTGAAAGCCCGTCAGCGCGTCAAGAATCAGCGCACGGTTGCTTTCGCTTTTCGAAGAGGCTAATGGAATCGTGGCCCGTACCGGACCATCGGGAGGAAGTAAGTGTACAGCGTTCAAAACAAAGAGCATTTAGTGGTAAGCCCCGCCCCCGGCAAGGGCCTAAGCACCGCAAAAATACGGCATCCGCCCGGAAACTGGATGATTTTATAAAATATCACCGCGAAAAGTGCGTTTTTCGCTGTAGTATTTCCTTGTTTTCTATGTGCCTATGTGGTAAGTATTAAACCATCTATCGCCCTCTCATTCCTTACAACTGATTGATCAATGACATTTCTGGACCGTCTGAAAAAAGCTCTTTTACCTGTCGATACGGCAGCTCCCGCCCCCGACGTCACCAATACGCGGCTGATGAACGAACTGCTTGCCTGTTTCAACGCCTCGGTGCAGCAGGAGTCGGTGGGTTCCAGTCTGCTGTTTAACATGCATTACCTCATTATCCTGCATCCCGATACCTACAATGCCCGGTTATCGTCGCTGCCGGTGGTGGTAAAAGAAACGGTAAAAGCCTTTTACAAACGGCTGAATGACCTCAAAGACCAGTACGGGGAGGTATCGCCGGTTTCGGTGAACTGGCAGTTTAAGTTCGGCCCCGGCGTCTCGTTCAGCAACGAAACAATTGAGCCGAATGACATTCTGGTCATCGGCACCCTCACAGGCCTCCGGGAAGGTAGTTACCAGCAAACCACCAAAGCGACGGCAAAGCCTAAGCGCACAAACGTATTCGACCGGATGGACATCAACCTGGAAACCCTCCGGAATATCGACTTTAACGAAACGGGCTCGTTTTCTGTCCGGTTCAGCGCCGACCTGCCGACTGGCGGTGACAGCCAGCCCAAAAGTAAACAGGCCGGTCTGGCGCGGATCAGCTACCACCTGCCCGAACAGGACACCGACGAACAGTTTACCATGCAGGTACGGGAAATTGTGATTGCACGGAAAGAGCCCGAAAACATGAGCTACGGCAATTACCTGCTGATCGACTCGCTGTACGTCTCGAATCCACATGCCCGAATCCGGTATAATGAAAGCGCCCATCAGTTTCAGATTGCTTCATTCAGCCGCAACGAAACCCGCGTCAACGAACGGGTTATTCCCCGCAGCGACCTGACCGATCCGCAATGGCTGGAGCTGCCAAATCAGGCCCAGATCCTGCTTAATGGGTTCATTACGCTTCATTTCGACGGAGAATGACCTCCCGTACTATCACTTTTTATACAGATCGTGGCCGCTTTTTCGTTCCTATCGCTGATAGTTCATCAGCCACCTTTTGACATTCCCGCAGACATTCCGGCATGAATTCAGTAGCTATATACGGTCAGACCGACGTCGGGCAGCGCCGGCAAGACAATCAGGATACGTTTATCTGCCAGCCGCTCGACTCCCCGAAATGGCCTTCGCAAGACCTCGCCCTGCTGGCCGTCATCGACGGTGTCGGTGGTTATGCCGGCGGCGACCAGGCAGCCGCCATCGCCCGTACCTATCTGGAAGCCTACATGGCCGAACCCAAGGGCGACATCCTGAGTATGCTGCGCGAGGCGGTTGTACATGCCAACAATCAGATTCTGGAGGCACGGCGGCAGGACCTGCGGTTCGCACAGATGTCGTGTGTGCTTACCGCCGCCGTAGCCGATGCCGGCCGCAACCGGCTTTATGTGGTGCATGTGGGCGATACGCGGCTGTACCGCTTCCGGAACGGCGGCTTCGATAAACTGACCAATGACCACTCACTGGTCGGCGTTCGGGAAGATGCCGGCGAACTCAGCGAAGCCGAGGCCATGAATCATCCCCGCCGCAACGAAATCCTGCGCGACGTCGGATCGGCCCATCACCAGATTGATGACCCTGACTTTTTTGATGCCTTCGATACGGATTTTCAGCCGGGCGATGTGCTGCTACTTTGCTCTGACGGCTTATCGGATATGCTCACAAAAGCCCAGATGACGGCCGTGCTCAACCAGAAAGCCAGCCTTCAGGCGCAGGTACAGCAGCTGATTGACCTGGCTAATCAACAAGGCGGTAAAGACAATATCACGGTTGTGCTGGCACAGCATACGGGCCAGGCAGTGGCTACACCACGTCCGGCCGACCGGAAACAGACCGGCACATATCCCAAACCGGCTCCGGCGATTCCCGCTCCGGTCAGACCGTCCGAACCGACGGCAGCCTATTCGGACGAACCGCTTCGTCAGCCACAGAAGCCAAAGCGCACTTCGGGCCTGTGGATCGGCCTTGCCCTACTGGCAGTCCTGGGTATTGCGGCGTATGTCTGGATGACCACACGGCCCGACCGGCCGACGTCGCCCGCTGAGCTCTCAATCCCTGAACAGGCCATGGCGGTGGCTCAGCCTACGTTTCTGGATACGCTGCTGACCTCGGCCCGGCAACACCGGCTCGTCATGTCGACCGATTCGCTGCCGGACACGCTTCGGCTCAGCCGCCCGATTGCGGTTGCCGACACCCTCGATCTGGTGGTGACCGGCAATCCACTGGTGATTCTGCCCGCTGATTCAACCAGTCGTTTTCCTGCCTTTTCGGTAGCGGCCAACGGGCTGCTGAAACTGAACGGCATCCGGATCAGTGAGTTCCAGACGGCAATTCAGGCGGGCGAAAACGCTAAAATCACACTAAATAACGTATCTTTCCATCATGTACAGACGCGGGTTGCGGCACTGGCTGCGGCAACCGACTCCACGATGAACGAAGAAATTCAGCTGTCGGTTAAACCGATTACACCTAAAAAAAACATCCGTAAGTAACCCATGCGCACGACCAACGCTAACCAGCATTTTCCCGACTACGAGATTCTGGGGGAGCTGGGCCGCTCAAATGCCCGGGTTCTCAAAGCACGTCACCGGCAAACCGGCGAACTGGTTGCCATTAAACATTTTGCCTTCAATACGGACGCAGGGACCCTGCGCCGGTTTCAGCGGGAATCAGATATCATGACGACGCTGGCCCACCCCAACGTGGTCAAAATCAGGGAAGTCCATTTCGATGCGGATCTGCCGTATATCGTCATGGAGCTGATCGAAGGCGGAGATGTCCGGTCGTTGCTGAAAGCACACACGCGGCTGGATGCGGCGACAACCATACGCCTTGGTCTGCAAATGGCCGAAGCCCTGAAAGCCATCCACGAAGCCGGTATTGTTCACCGCGACATCAAGCCCGATAACATTATGTTCCGGCAATTGCAGAGCGGTGAGCTGCATTTCCTGCTGACAGATTTCGGCATTGCCCGCTTCCGCGAACAACCGAACACGGTAACCGGTCATTCGGCGATGACGTACGAATATGCGTCGCCGGAACAATTCCACGATCCGTCGTCGGTGACCGAAGCCACTGACTTTTACTCACTGGGCGTTGTACTGTACGAATGCCTGACGGGTCAGGTGCCGTTTGAGCTGGGCGATTACGGCATTGGTCTTCTCAGCAAACGCATCGAAACGGAGACGCCTGCCGCCCTGCCCGATGCCTATCCGGTCAGTCTCCGGCAGGTGGTGGATGATTTGCTGCGTAAACAACCGGCTGACCGGCTGAAAGCCGTTGGCGAGCTGAAACGAAAACTGAAACGGGCCGATCTGGAACTGGATGACGAGCCGCAACTCCCGCCTGTGCTTCCGGCGCCGGCCCCGGTTATCCCCGTCCCGCCGGTAGTACCTCCGGTCGTTGCTACCGTGACGAATGAATCCGTCAAAGCAACGCTTCCTGCACCGTCATCCGCCCCGCGTGCAGAACCGGCCCGCGCCGCCGAAACGCAGCGGTATGAGCCCGTAAAGGCAGTGCCGCCATCAACGCAGCCGCCCTATCTACCGCCTGCAAATGTCAGGCGTACCGATCCGGAACCTGCCAGTCAACCGGCACCAACCAAAAAGCGATCCGGCGATTCAGCGATCCTGATTGCCCTGGTGCTGGTCGTGGTTATGATCGGGTTTATCTGGTATTACCACAGCCGCCGCGAACCGCACGAGGTGTCAAAGACCGGTCAGGATACAGCATCCATTATGCCGGCCGACACCACCGTAGAAACAATTGGTGAGATTACACCGGATACCGCTCAGACTGAAACCAGTGATTCACCGGCAAACCCGGTACAGGAGTTACTCGATCAGGGAAGCCAGTATTATGCGCAGAATAACTTCACCGAAGCATTCAGGGTGTATAAACAAGCCGCTGACGACGGCAATTCCGAAGCCCAGAACTGGGTTGGTCTGCTGTATGACCAGGGTAAAGGTGTGGGTGAAGACCAGACCGAAGCCACTAACTGGTACCGCAAATCGGCCGAACAGGGCAACCCGTTCGGGCAGTACAACCTCGGGGCGCAGTATTACAACGGCGAAGGCATCGAACAGGATTACAAACAGGCCTTCGACTGGTATACCAAAGCCGCCGAACAAGGTAATACGTCCGCCGAAAACGGGCTGGGTGACTTATATTACTTTGGGTACGGGGTTACGCAGAGCAATTCCGACGCTGTTCAGTGGTACCGCCGCGCAGCTGATCACGGCAATGCATTCGGCCAGTACAACATGGGCTGGATGTACGAGAATGGCTATGGCGTCGATAAAAACGTCGACCAGGCCGTCCGGCTCTATCAGTCATCGGCCAAACAAGGCAACGCATTTTCCATCAAAGCCCTTCGCCGGCTAGGCTATAATGTCCGGGAATACCACACTCAATAACCGGTATTCTCCTGAATACAACATACATGAATCAACCCGCGCAAACGACACCCAAAGCGCCTGTTCCGTACTGGCTGCTCGCGGCCACTGTCTTTTTACTGTTCCCGTTTTACCAGCTGTATCATCAGCTGACACCGGCACTGGATAAAACGCGGCAGACGCTGAGCGCCGGAGAGGCGGTCTGGCTCCGGCCCGGTACCGGCGCGCAGGACATCCGGCAGGTCCTGACCACCGGCAGCTATTTTACCGACGACCGTGACATTGACCTCGTCGCCGACTCGCTGGCACCAAAGCTGACGAACCGGTTATCGAATCTGGGAGCCCTTAACAAACAGGCGTTCGCGATCCGGGTGCCGAAAGCCTGGCAGCCAGCCATTGGCGGGACCGATTTTTATAACCGGGTCCGCACTTCACGGCAACGCATGGGCTTCGACTCGCTGCTGTACCGGCGCGAACTGACTAATCCGAAGTCATACCCGTCGGAAGTGAGCATCGGTCAGGGAGATGAGACGTTTTCCGGCAAGGTGACCGACGGCACAAGCCATGCTCCGATGGCCGGGGTGCTGGTGCAGTTGCAGAAGCATACCAGCCAGCCCGATCAGCCCTACCAGCGGTTTTATGCCCGCACCGGCAACGACGGCCGGTTTACGTTTTCGGGCCTTGCTGCCGACTCCGGTTATAGCGCGGTACCGCTCAAGCCAGGTTTTGAGTTTGGCAACCGGCAGGGTACTGCTTCGGTGGACGGCGACGTTGAGGCATCTTTCGTTGCCCGCCCGCATACGATCCGGTTAATCGGCCCGCTGGTTTACGATCAGATTAAGGAACATAAAACCTTTATTGTCAGAAATCCAGCCGATTTCACCATGGCCTATTGGGGGTATGTAGCCTTGTTTTTTCTCTCGTTCTGGCTCGTATACGGTTTCTGGACGTACCGCCGCTATGCCACCGACCCGCTGCTCCTGCCCTTGCTGATGGTTCTGACCGGCGTTTCCCTGCTGACCTTATTCAGCATTCAGGATCCGGTGCAGGATACCATGCATGCGGGCCAGAACGCGGTTGGTATCGTCATCGGTCTGCTCGGACTGACCATCGTTTCCCAGCTGCCCATCGGTAAACTGTACAGCCACTGGTCGTTCGATGCGCTGGTAAATTACCGGAAGCGCAGCGTCTACAACCTGACTGGCTGGACCTGGCTGATCGTTGCCATTGCACTGGCGCTGCTGACGCTGTTGTTCGGCAGCGGCCCTGAGGGCAGTGGTGTTCGGGTGAATCTGAATCTGGGGCTTTTCAGCTTTCAGCCCAGCGAACTGACCAAATACCTGTTTCTCCTGTTTCTGGCTGGTTTTTTTGCCGCCAACGCCCCTCGTATCCGCGACCTGTCCGATATACGCTGGCGGGCCCGCATCAGCCTGGGTGTCTTTGGCGGTACCCTCGCCATTCTGGTACTCTACCTGTTACTTGGCGACATGGGTCCCGCCCTCGTCATCTGCCTGACGTTTCTCGTTTTCTACAGCATTGCGCGCGGGAATCTGGCCTATGTGCTGGGTGCTGGTACCCTGTATGGGTTTACATTGTGGCTACTGCCCGCCCTGCATGCCACACTACTATCCTTTACGCTGGTTATCCTCATCCTGGTCATGACCCGATCGGTCCGGTCAGCGACGGGTAAGGGCTGGCTGATGCTCGTCACCGAATCTCCGGTTTTATTGCTGCTGATCATGGCGGCATTTGTGTTCGGCAGTGAGTTGCCGGGCGTCGGCAGCCGGCTGGCCGACCGCGAGGCCATGTGGCTGAGTCCGTGGGACAACGACGTGTATGGCGGCGACCACCTGGCACATGCCATCTGGTCGTTATCGTCGGGTGGTTTTTCGGGACAAGGACTCGGCAAGGGCCTGGCACACACCATGCCGGCGGCGCACACTGACATGATTCTGGCCAGTTTCGGCGAGGATACCGGCTGGCTGGGGCTTGCTGCCGTGTTTATCGTATTCGGTCTGCTGTTCCACCGCACCTTTCTGCACGCCCGTACTGCCGGGCAGCCGTTTAGTTTCTACCTCTGTGCCGGTATCGGCATTGCCAATGGCATCCAGTTTTTACTGATTGCCGGTGGCAGTCTCGGGTTGCTGCCCTTAACCGGCATTGCGGTGCCGTTTCTGAGTTACGGGAAAATATCCCTGATCCTGAACCTGACGGCCTTTGGCGTGGTGGCCGGCATGGCTCACCGGCCGGGTAAAACCGTACAACAGGAATACGTCCAGTCGTTCTACGATCCGGTGTTGCTGACCGGTATTCTCGGGTTTCTGGCAGGGTTGCTGCTGCTGATTGGTAAACTGGGTTATGTGCAGTTGTGGGCACCGGCTGAGCTGGTCGTGAAACCGGCCCGTGTCATGAGCCGGAACGGACTACCGGTTTACAGCTACAACCCACGCATCGACATTCTGACGCAGGAACTGGCCGCGGGCACGATTTACGACCGCCGGAAGCGGGTACTGGCCACCAGTTCTCCGAATCAGCTACTGAGCAATGTTGATGTTTTGCGGCAGGCAGGGCTCGAACCAACCGGCATCACACAATTAGCCCGCAGGCATCAACGCCGGTACTATCCGTTTGATAACCAGCTTTTTTTCTGGGTAGGCGATGCCAATACGCGGTTGTTCTGGAATCAGGAGAACGGCTATTTTGCCGAAGCAGCCCACCTCAGCCAGCTACGGGGCTTTGACACCCGCCCGCGAAAAACCAGCTTTATCACGACCCGGTTTAAAACCGACCGGTTTGCCAAGCCGATCACGCAGCAGGTTACCCTGGTGGCCTACGACTACAGCGCCCTTTCCCCGCTGTTGCGGGCGGGTCTGGACAGTAAGGAGGTTGCCGCCCTGAAAGCCAGAAACCGCGACGTTGCTTTGAGTGTCGATGCCGGTTTACAGGTGGCCTTGCAGCAAGCCATCGGGCGGTCAGATGCGGCTTCGAAGCGGACATCGGTTGTGGTGCTCGACGCAGCATCGGGCGATTTGCTGGCCTCGGCCGTTTATCCGCTGCCGAACCTGAACGCTCCCGACGAACTCCTGCTCAGCGAAAAGGATAAACTAACACTGCCTTATCCCGTCACCGACCGCGACCTGGGGCTGACATATCCGACAGCCCCGGGATCGACAGCCAAAATCCTGACGGCCGCCGCTGCGTTTAACAAACTGGGTAGTGCCGCCGCCGACGAGACCTATACCGACATTACATTCTACGAAATTATCCGGAAAGGGAGCCGCGAGAGTGAGCCGTATAACGAACCGATTGATATGCGGAAAGCCATTGTCCGTTCGAGTAATGTGTACTTTATACGGCTAGCCAATGAGCAAAAACTCGACGACGACATGGCGAAGCTGTATCTGGCTACCGGTATGAATGTCGATTATGTGGGCGGGTACTCCTTCGTGCCGTCGCTGACACCGCAGCAGCAAGCCCGTATCCTGACGCATTGGCGCGACTCCTCGTTCACTGTGAACCGGCAGTTTTATACCAAATGGCGGGGCACGAAGCGCAACCGCTACAACAGTGAATTTTCGGGACTTGCCTGGGGGCAGGGGCAGCTGACCGCCACACCCGCCTCTATGGCCCGCATGGCCGCCGCCATCGCCAACGGTGGCCTGCTGGCACCGACCCGCTACGCCATCAAGCTAAGCGGCAACCGGATACCGCTCGAAAAAGGAACCACGCTCCTGAATCAGCCCGCTGATGCCGGTCAGCTGACGTCGTTTATGATCGACCAGTCGAATCCGGCAGGTGGTTCCCCTAAAATCAGCAGTAGCCGCGTGGCCGGTAAATCGGGAACGCCGGAACGACGGTATAACGGAAAAAACCGGTTCGACGGCTGGTACGTCTTTTTTGCCCCGACACCCGATAAGCACTCACACACAGTAGTCTGTATCCGCATTGAACTCGGCGAAGCGTCGGGTAATGCGGTGAAACTGGCCGATGACTACATCGTTCCGGTGTTGCAGAAATTTGGTTATTTCGGATCCTTTTAACGCCTTTTCGACATGATTCCCCGACTTAAAAAACTCCTTGGCCTGGTTGATCCTGAACCCGTTCAGCCCGCTTCGGCTAGCCCCACCGCTCCCCTTCAGGCCGCTCCCGCCGATGGCCTGCCGGCGGCTCCGCAGAAACGGGCAGAGGTCCTGGCGTTTATTATCAACAGCCTGCACCCCTACCGCGACGAAGCACAGGCTGATATCCAGGGATTGACGCTGTACATCTGCTGTCCGACCGCAGCCGAAGAAGAACTGGCGAATGTCGCGCTGTATACGGCCGTTCCGGATAAGTTTAAGGAAGAGGAGCTCAACCGCGAACTGGCGAATCACTACATCCGGCTGCCCCGAATCTGGACGTTCAGCATTCAGCTGGTGCACGATCACCTGCCCGATTGCCGGTTCCGGCAAGGCAATTTGGGGCTTCAGCTACACCGTACGTACACGGCAACCGGACCGGCTTCTCAAGCCATTATCAGTGTGCTGCGGGGACAGACTAATCAGGCGGCATACATTATCCAGCCCGAAGGCCAGACGACGTTGCTGATCGGGCGTGGGTTCAAACCGGCCTTACCCAGTGGCCGTATCCGGAGCAATGACATTGTTTTTCTGGAAAAAAGTGACCCTGGCTTTGACCCGATAGCGGGCAAAGAGAACGGATCGGTGAGCCGAAGTCACGCTAAAATCACGTTTGATCCGACGAAAAAAGGCTTTTTCCTGTTTGCGGAAGAGGGCGGTCTGCCCATGAGCGGCAATAAAACCAAGATTTTCCGCGCCGACGATAGCGTTATCCGCGTCGACATTATGGGCATGGGTTACCCTTTACAGGACGGCGATCAGATCGAGCTTGGGGGTGAAGCCGCGCTGTCGGTTACGCTTAGCTGATTGTATTAAACCACAAAGGCGGTAAGAACCAAAGCGGCACAAAGTTTTTTTATACGTATGCATTTACCCAAAACTATGTAGGTCAACACAGCCAACAATAAATCACATGGCTTTCAGGCGGTGGTTTTTGTTGATGCGGAATCGGGCATGGGCCAGTTTATAACACAGCACGCCGCCAGCCACCAGCGCACCGGCCGGAATTAATGAGCTCGGGTCAAACCGGAAACGCCCTGACCGGCCGTCAAGTGCTTTCGGGTTGACGAAGTCGGCCACGGCAAATACTCCGCCCGCCAAAGGCAGCATCACGGCCCCTGCCGACACAAACGGGATGCTACGGTCTATTTTTATCCAGCGTATTTCATCAAACCGGAATGAAAGCGTTTCCATCCGGTTCATTACCTCATTGTCGACCAGAATGCTGAAGGTCGTATCCGTGACGGCATAAAGCGTCTCACGGTATACTTCGCCACGGGCCTTAAACCGGATTTCGTCGCCCTCATGAAAACGGTATCGCTTAAAACCGAAGGGCCCGATCACGTCGAGAGCCAGGTACCGGTTTCGTTTCAGTAACGGGGCATAGCGCGGATTTTGCTCCAGTTCACCGTCGGGTGGCCTGACCCGCACCGGAACACCGGTCTGCGCCTGCACCGGCTGGCCGGCAAGTGAGAAACAAAGTAGCAGACATGGGTAAATTAACCGGTTCATAGGCTGTCATGTTACACTCCGGCAACGAGGTCTAATTATTGTTTATCCTGATTTTCCTCCCCCTCCCCCCTCCAAAGGGGGAAAAGCCCCTGAATCAATGCTCATCCAGGGATTGGAGGCAGGCAACAGTGCAAATATTAACTGCTTGTCAGTCTGTTTATACTGTTGCCCCCTTTTACTCTTTAGCCGCGTCAGCGGTCACTCTTTCACTCATTCGCTCTTTCACTCATTACTTACATTACTTAAGTATCTGCCGCGAAATGACCAGTTTCTGGATCTCACTGGTTCCTTCGCCAATGGTACACAATTTTGCGTCGCGGTAAAACTTTTCGACCGGAAAATCCTTGATGTAGCCGTATCCGCCGAAAACCTGCACCGCATCATTGGCGACCCGCACCGCCACTTCCGATGCAAAGAGCTTGGCCATTGCCGACTCTTTCGTCACCGGACGACCGGCGTTTTTAAGGTCAGCAGCGCGCTCGATCAGCAGTTGGGCGGCATCGATATCCGTTGCCATATCGGCGAGTTTAAAGCTGATGCCCTGAAACGACGCAATCGGCTGCCCGAACTGCTGCCGTTCTTTAGCGTATTGCAGCGCCGCCTCGTATGCCCCCTGCGCGATGCCTAAGCTCAGGGCCGCAATCGAGATCCGGCCGCCGTCCAGTACTTTCAGCGCCTGCACAAACCCGTCTCCGACTTCGCCCAGCCGCTGCCCGTCCGGAATCCGGCAATCCTGAAAAATCATTTCCGCCGTTTCGGAGGCGCGCATGCCTAGTTTATCTTCTTTTTTACCTGCCGCAAATCCGGCAGTGTTCCGTTCCACAATAAAAGCTGTCGCGTTGCGTGGAGTATTCGGTTCGCCGGTCCGGGCAATCACTACCGCTACATGCCCGGATTTGCCGTGCGTAATAAAGTTTTTGGCACCATTCAGCAACCAGCTGCCGTCGTCCTGCTGCGTGGCGACAGTACGCATATTGCCCGCATCGGAGCCGGTATTCGGCTCAGTCAGCCCCCAGGCACCAATCCATTCGCCGGAGGCAAGGCGCGGTAAATAAGTTTGTTTCTGCTCTTCGTTACCGAATAATAAAATATGGTTCGTGCAAAGCGAGTTATGGGCTGCCATTGACAATCCAATAGCTCCGTCCACTTTCGACAGCTCCACAATGGCCGCCACATATTCCTGATAACCGAATCCGGCACCGCCATATAACTCTGGTACCAGCATCCCTAACAAGCCCAATTCGCCCAGCTGGTGCATGATTTCAACCGGAAAATGTTGTTCTTCATCCCATTTCCGTACATATGGACGTATGTGCCGGTCCGCAAAGTCACGAACGGTCTGCCGGATCAACCCTGCCTGATTTTCTTCGAGTGTAGTAACCATAAAGTGGTAGTTTAAGCCTTCAGATGAAGTGTTGTGACGTAAAATATACCGAATAAACGCCTGATCCCAACGGCTTGTTATCGAAAGGTGATTCAGCAGACCAACATGCTTTCAAACAAATGTTCTATTTTTGTGGCGGCGCAAAACGTACTCATCAGAAAAGTACAAATTCGCCGTCATTGCTATCAACCGCCAGAATTATCTTAAACTAAATAATCATGAAAATTGCTGTAGTAGGAACCGGTTATGTAGGGCTTGTAACAGGCACTTGCTTTGCAGAAACGGGCAATCAGGTTATCTGTGTAGACATTGACGAACGTAAAGTAGAAAAATTAAATAACGGTATTATCCCAATTTATGAGCCTGGACTTGACGTTTTATTCTATCGCAATGTTGAAGAAGGCCGCTTAAAATTTACGACGAGCCTTATCGACGGCATTAAAGGAGCGGAAGTAATTTTCCTGGCACTGCCGACCCCTCCGGGCGAAGATGGCTCAGCCGATCTGAAATACATCCTGAAAGTAGCATCGGATCTGGGTCCGATTCTGTCACAATATGTAGTTGTTGTTGATAAAAGCACCGTGCCGGTTGGTACCGCCGAAAAGGTACGAGCACACATTGCTGAGGGCGCACAGATTGACTTCGATGTGGTTTCCAATCCTGAATTCCTGCGCGAAGGCGTTGCGGTTGAGGACTTTATGAAACCGGACCGCGTCGTTATCGGGACACGTTCGGATAAGGCCAAGTCGGTGATGAACAAACTGTATGCCCCGCTGGTACGTCAGGGCAATCCGGTGATTTTTATGGATGAGCGCTCGGCCGAAATGACCAAGTATGCCGCCAACGCGTTTCTCGCTACCAAAATCACGTTCATGAACGAGATTGCCAACCTGTGCGAAAAGGTAGGCGCCAACGTTGATGACATTCGCCGGGGCATCGGTACCGACAGCCGTATCGGCAAGCGTTTCCTGTTTGCCGGCATCGGGTATGGCGGTAGCTGCTTCCCGAAAGATGTACAGGCACTGGCAAAAACCGCGCAGGAATATGATTACGACTTCAAGGTACTGGAGTCGGTGATGACGGTGAACAACCTGCAGAAAACAAAACTGCTGCCTCAGATCAAAGACTATTTCGGTGATGACCTGAAGGGCAAAACGTTTGCGGTCTGGGGGCTGGCCTTTAAACCATACACCGACGACATCCGCGAGGCACCGGCCCTTGATAATATCAGGGCTTTGCTGGCCGAAGGCGCCAAAGTAACGGCTTACGATCCGGAAGCGATGGACAATGTCCGTAATATTGTGGGTACGCAGATCAATTATGCGCACACGCAGTATGCTGCCCTCGACGATGCGGATGCGCTGATCATCATGACCGAGTGGCCGCTGTTCCGTACGCCGGACTTTGAGAAAATGAACCTGTTGCTGAAAAACAAAGTCATTTTCGACGGCCGCAACGTCTACGAACTTGAGACAATGGAAGAAATGGGCTATACCTATTATAGCATTGGCCGTCAGGCCGTAAAAAGTCAACAGTAATAAGTCAGTTGAACGTCATACTATGAAACGAATTCTAATCACCGGTGGGGCAGGCTTTCTAGGATCGCACCTCTGCGACCGGTTTATCAAAGAGGGCTTCCACGTTATTGCGATGGATAACCTGATCACGGGTGACATCCGCAATATCGAGCACCTGTTTAAGCTGCCCAATTTTGAGTTTTATCACCACGATGTCTCAAAATTCATACATGTACCGGGTGAATTGGATTATATCCTGCACTTTGCGTCGCCGGCGAGCCCGATTGATTACCTGAAAATCCCGATTCAGACCCTGAAAGTGGGTTCACTGGGTATTCATAACTGTCTGGGCCTGGCACGGGTGAAAAACGCCCGCGTGCTGATCGCTTCGACCTCGGAAGTATACGGCGACCCGACCGTACACCCGCAGAACGAAGACTACTGGGGCAATGTAAACCCGGTTGGCCCGCGTGGTGTATACGACGAAGCCAAGCGTTTCCAGGAAGCCATGACCATGGCATATCACACGTACCACAACGTAGAAACCCGGATCGTCCGGATTTTTAACACCTACGGCCCGCGGATGCGGCTGAACGACGGCCGGGTACTCCCTGCTTTTATCGGTCAGGCCCTGCGCGGCGAAGATTTAACGGTGTTCGGTGATGGTTCACAGACACGGTCATTCTGCTACGTTGATGATCTGATTGAAGGAATTTACCGGTTGTTAATGAGCGATTACCCGTATCCGGTTAACGTTGGTAACCCGAGCGAAATTACGATCGGTCAGTTTGCGGAAGAGATCATCAAACTGACCGGTACGGACCAGAAGGTGATTTACAAGGAACTGCCGAAGGATGATCCGAAGCAACGCCAGCCTGACATTACCAAAGCAAAGGAAATTCTGGGCTGGGAGCCGAAAGTTTCACGGGCCGAAGGGCTTAAAATAACGTACGAATACTTTAAGAATTTACCAGAAGAAGAGCTTTACAAGGCTGCCTATCACCGGGAATTTACGAAAAAATAAATTTCTTTGTATTCGTTGACAAAAAATTTCTGTAACTTTGTCATAGTGAATGCAATAGGCATTACACCTTTAGCTGTCTGACGAAAACCTGCGGGCAATAAAGTGCGTGCAGGTTTTTTTTTGCCCTTATATTTCTGCGCTTTTTTTCAACCGGTTTGGCGTATCTCCGCTGAGCATCTGATCTACTGTCAGTTATCCTGACGGCTTCGGTTTATTTATCGGTAATCCGGTTCTTTTTGTATACTCCGGTAGAGTTAATCCCGTTACCGGCAGGTACCTTTTCCGGCATGTATTCAGTTTTTTAGTTTCTTTACCGGCCGGTACACCTACCGTTGCCTGACGCCGGCAGTTCCGGTAAACGGCATTCACTGCATAAGACGATCCCGTATGACATTCGACGAATACCTCCTACAGAAAAAGATCAATCCTGAACGGTTTAAAACAGCCGAACCAGCAGAATTTGCAGAATGGCAGCGCCTTTTTGACCAAATGCATCCTGAAAGCTTTACAGCACAAAAAAAATTTTTGATTAATAATAAACGCAGGAAATACGCCGGTTATTGACTTTAGCTCAAAATATCTTATTTTGCGAATAGTTTATACTAATCTTTCTAATCTTAATCATGAGCATTCACGTAACTGAACTGAAAGGCATCAGCGATGCCATTCTTAACACCCTTAAAGCCAAAGGCTTAGGTGACAGCGAATCACTTCTCGAAGCGACTAAAACACCGGAAGGCCGCAAAGAAATTGCCCGTGCCGCCGGTGTAGATGCCACGATTATTCTTGAAATCGCTAATCGGGCTGATTTGTCACGCATCAAAGGAATCGGCCGCGTATACAGCGAATTACTGGAAGAAGCCGGCGTTGATACAGTGAAAGAACTTTCGCACCGGGTAGCGCCGAATCTCCACAGCAAACTGATCCAGATCAACAGAAAGCGCCAGCTGACGCACCGTCCGCCGTCACTTGATCAGATTGCCGAGTTCATCGAGCAGGCCAAAACCTTACCGGCAACGTTAGAGTATTAATCATACCAAAAAGCCCCTCACGGGGCTTTTTTTATACCGATTCGGTTTGCTGCTGCCAGAACTGCGCGTAGACGGTTCCTTTTTTAATCAGCGTGGTATGCTTGCCTTCTTCTACGACCTTCCCTTGTTCAAGCACCACGATCTTGTCAGCTTTCCGCACCGTACTTAACCGGTGCGCAATAATGATAATCGTTTTTCCGTCTTTCCGGAGTTGCTGCACGGTCTGCTGTACAAACTGTTCAGATACTGAATCCAGGGCTGACGTCGCTTCGTCAAGGATCAGAATCTGCGGATCGCGGTAGAGTGCCCTGGCAATGGCAAGGCGCTGCCGCTGCCCCCCCGACAGACCCGTTCCGTTTTCGCCCAGATAGGTGTTAAATCCGTTTGGCATGCGCTCAATAAAATCGGCAATGCCCAGCTGCCGGCAAATCTCCAGAATCCGTCCCATATCCGGCTCGGCTTCACCGACCGCAATATTTTCGATTACGTTACCGGAAAACAAATCTATTTTCTGCGGCACTACACTGACCACCTGCCGCAGGCTATCCGGATGCAGGTGTTTGATGTCATAATCACCGATAAAAATAGAGCCGTTCTGTAACGGATACAGCCCTTGCAGCAGCGACAGCAGCGTTGATTTACCCGAACCACTTTCTCCTACCACAGCCGTTATCCGGCCTTTCGGCATGGTCAGCGTCAGGTTATCAAAAATGACCGCACGGGTCCCATAGCGGAACGTCACATCCTGAAACCGAATATCGCCCACCATGGCTGGCTGCAGTTGTATTTTATTCTCACCCGTTTCCCGTTCCAGATCCATGATCTCAAACAACCGGTCGGCCGCAATCAGCGCATCCTGAATGCTTTTGTTGGCTCCGATCAGCGAGGCGGCGGGTGAGGTAAAGTACCCGATCAACGCATAAAATGAGAGTAATTCGCCGGGGGTAAGTTCATTGTCGAGGACGTAACCCGCTCCTGCCCAAAGCAGAATAATCGTAAACAGTCTGGTAATCAGCTCTGAGGCATTACTGACGTATATGGATGCGGTACCGGTTTTGAACACGGTCTGCAACAGCCGGACAAAGCGCACTTCTGTTTTTTCACTCGTATACTGTTCCAGACCAAACCGCTTGATGGTCGACATGGCATTCAGGGACTCAACCAGCTGCGACTCCAGATCGGCCGAATTTTCCATCAGTTTCCGCTGATACTGCTGGTTGAACCGGTTCACCACCCAATACAAACCCGCATACAAGGGTAGCACCAGCAGCATAATCAGGGCCAGTTTCCAGTAATAGGTAAACATCAGGCCAAACGAGAAAATGACGATCATCACGTTTACAATCAGTCCCAGCCCGACTTCATTGATAAAGGCCCTGATTTTAACGGCGTCATTGACCCGGGAGATGATCTCGCCGACCCGCATCGTATCGAAAAACGACTGCGGCAACCGCATGAGGTGTTTGTAATACCCCAGAATCAGCGCCGCATCGATCCGCTGCCCCGTTTTCAGGTTAAAAATACTCTTGGTGGAGTTGATAAACAGTTGCAGCAGCAACAGTCCGATCATGATGGTACTCAGGAGGTTCAGCAGATTCCGGTTCCCATCTACCAGTACATTATCAACCAGCTTCTGGACATAAATTGCCGTAGACAGGCCTAAGATGGTGTACATCAACGCCCCGAATAACGCCTGTAGCATTACGGAACGGTGCGGCTGCATCAGTTGCCGGAATCGCTGCAAAACCGAGGCATCCTCTCCCCCTACCGTAAATGTCTCGTCAGGAATCAACAGGACCAGTAACCCGGTCCATTCCTCCTTAAACGCTTCCGGCGTTTTTTTGTGCATGAGTCCGTCCGCCGGATCCATTACCAGCACATACGCCGGCGTAATCTGATAAATGACCACATAGTGGTGAAACATACCGTTCCGGATGGCAACGTGCGCGATGGCCGGCAAGGGCAGCTTAGCCAGATTTTCGTACGAAGCCTTTACGCCTTTTGCCTGAAAACCAAGCTTTTGGGCTGCCTCAACCATACCCAGCACATTGGTTCCTTTCTGGTCGGTCGCTGCCAGCTGCCGGATACGGGCAACCGGCATCAGAAAATTATAGTGGGCCGCCACCGATGCCAGACAGGCCGCCCCGCAATCGGTAATATCCCGCTGTTTAATCCGGACGTTTGCTTTGGGCCCGCCACCGGAGAATTTCCCCAGTAGTGACCTGCCGGTTTCCTTTAGTTGTTGAATACGCGTCTGAATGGTGTTCATAACGTTGTGTCTGAGTCGTTAGCGTTTACAGGCGACGGGTCTGCGTCGATGGATTCAACCAGTCATCGGCCTTGTCGTATAGCAACTGATAGAGCGAACGACGGGTTACAATAAAACGGGCCTGCACCGTCATTCCCTTTTTCAGGTAGCCCCGGTATCCGTTTTCGAGCATCAGGTACGGTTTGTCCAGCAGACAGCGTACCTTAAACATCGGTTTATTGCTCATCAGGGTAAAATCGTTGGCAATATCCAGTACATGCCCTGTCAGCAAACCCCACTGGTTATAATCAAAGGCATCAATCTGGAACCGGACTGCCTGTTTGACCTTGATTAACCCGATGTCTTTAGGCTCAACATAGGTTTCTACCACCAGTGATGAGTCCGGAGAGACAACCCCAAGCGTTTCGCCGGGCTGCACAAAGCTGCCCACGTACCGGCCCTGCACCTGACTAACGGTTCCGCCAACGGGCGCTTTCAGCTCATACAGGGCCCGTTGCTCACCCAGCTGCTTTGCCTCCGCTTCCAGCTCAGTCAGGGCCAGCCGCTGTTGCGTCAGATCGGCCTGCCAGCTGCTGCGTTGCTGCTGCACCAGCGAGTTATAGCGGGCAGCCACACTCTGATAGGCAAACTGTGCATCTTCAAAGTCGAGCCGGGCGATGACTTTTTCGTTGTAGAGTTTTTTGCTGGTCTGCAACTCACGGGACCGTTTCTGAAGTGTCTGCTGCGCTTCCGACACCATCGACCGGAACTGTTCAACCTGTTGCCGGTACAATGGCGATTCAAGTGTGCCGATTACCGACCAATCCCTTTTCGACAGTTTTTCCAGGTCGCGGATAAATGACCGGCGTTCATTCAGTTGTTTGTTCAGCAGCTGAACTTTGGTATCCAGTGCATCGGATTGCAGCCTGAACATAACCTGGCCCTGCCGGATGGCTTGGCCTTCGCGCACGAATACGCCCGTTACCAGTCCGCCCATTGTGGCTTTTACATCCCCCCGTTCGGTGACAGGCCGGACAAGACCGCCCGCCTGTGCCGATACATCTACGTAGATGAACGGCAGCGATATCAGGCAAAGGGCAACAGCGCCCAGTACAGTCATATAGATACGCTGACTACGGACCGTTACCCGCGGCAGATACGTAATCAGACTCGATGAAAGATCAAATTCGCTCATAATTCAACGGTTGCTCCATCCTTAACTCTTCCGTAGCAGCATGGTTAGATTTCTTTATTTTGCTCCCTCCTACAAGCGAAACGCAGTAACCGCGCCCGAAGCAGTGCTTCAGACCCGGCTACTGCGCCAGCTTTATTTATGTATTTATTCTGTGATGACCGGCTTAGAACAAACCGCCCAGCAGGCCGCCGCTATTGCCCGAGCCGGAGCCACTGTTTGAACTACCGCCACCGATTGATAACGAGGTGCCGATCGCCAGTAAGTCATTGATTACCGTCAGGTTGGCAAAATCTAAGAAGCTACCACCTTGTGTTTGTGTCATTTCCTGTGTTGAGAGCTCTTCTACGTTCAGTTGAGCAAGATTCAGCGTTTTCATAACGAATCATTGTTTAAAACTGCCTACTCTATAAGCTTTTCGGCATCCGCTGCCCGGCATGTGCTGCCCACCCTTCAGATTGTTTCCCGGAAAGGTGACGGTTCTGCCGTTTGGACAATACAAAGGTTGCCGGTTTTACCTCACGGTCTGATAACGGGCCTTTATAGCTTCATAGCGGGCGGTTATAAAAGTATAACCTAGGGCCATTCGCTCAATTGCCACACTAACTCGCAATCCAAAACATATTTCACTTGCGTATGTTAATCACGTGAACTAGTTTAGAACTTAGTCTACAGCGCAAATATTCTTAAAACCTATAAAACGCTATGCGGAAATAATGTACTCTTTAGTTTTTATGTACAATTAGTAACAACCTTTTGAGCTATGGCAATCATCTCAGAGAAACTCCGCCGGTTGCGTCATTTATTCGGGTATTCGCAGGAATACGTGGCCTTTAACATTGGTATGACGCAGCCAGCGTACTGCAAGTGGGAAAGTGGACAAACAAGACCGTCAATAGATAAATTACAGGATTTAGCCAGTTTGTATCAGATTACCATCAGCGAATTACTGGATAAAAACTCGGCTGAATTACTCCGGAAGCTGTTAGCAGACGAACAGTTTGCCAACAAATTGCTTGGGAATGCAGGATACGACGCTTAGTGCCCGATCATATAACACAAAAAGGGAGTACAGTCCGGCTGTACTCCCTTTTTGTTTATCAACACGGTAAGCCTATGCTTTTTTATCCGATACGGGCTCTGTGAGGTAAACGGCCAAACGCTCTTCGAGTTCGGCCAGTCCAAGCCCCATATAAAACTGCCCGTTGATGGCCAGCGATAAGCGGCCGGTCTCTTCCGAAATGGCAATGACTGCGGCATCCGTTGCTTCGCTCATGCCAATGGCTGCCCGATGCCGGAAACCAAGGGAGGTGGGCAGCTCACTGTCGTCAGACACAGGCAGGATGCAGCGGGCCGCCCGGATTTTTTCATCACTGATAACAACGGCTCCGTCGTGCAGCGGGCTGTACTGATTAAAAATTGCCAGCAGCAACGGGCGCGACAGGGTAGCATTGATGGCCTCCCCCGACTGGGCGTACTTTTCCAGATCGTCGTTTTTGCGGAGCACAATCAGCCCGCCGGCAAACTCTGCCGCCAGCGTTTTGCAGGCCTCCAGAACGGGTTTCAGCGACATGACCGGCTCAGGCTGTATCGGCTGCCGGAACAACCACTTCCGGAGGTAGCGGTTGTTCATCACGTTGGTGCCCTTCCCGATCAGCATCAGGAAACGCCTGATTTCCTGTTGGAAAATAATGATCAGGGCCAGCGCGCCCACACTGATGAAGTAACCAAGGATCGTGGTCAGCAAATGCAGTTGTAACGCTTTCACCAGCAGGTATACCAGATACACCAGTAAATAGCCCGCAAATACACGGCTGGCAACGCTACCCCGCACCACATTATAAATCTGATATAACAGCAGTGCGACGAGTCCGACGTCGAGAATATCCAGCCAGCCAACCTCCAGAAACCCAATCCGAATCATGTTCTTTCCTAGTCCTTATGAATGAATCAATGGTACCGGTACACCGGAACGTAACCGGTACGCCGTCTAATCAATGGTATATGTCCTGCCTTCTTCGGCCAGCATCGTTTGTTCAAATACGGTCCGTGCCTCTTCCAGAAATGCACTGAACTCTTTGTACCGCGATGAAAAATGGCCGATAATCAATCGCCCGACACCCGCCTGACGGGCAACCGAAGCCGCCTGCCGGGCAGTTGAATGAAATACCTCACCAGCCCGTTCGGCATGCGTATCGAGGAATGTGGCTTCGTGATAGAGCACATCCACCCCTTTTACCCATTCGATCAGCGGTTCGCTGAACCGGGTATCCGAGCAGAATGCATAACTGCCCGGTTCAGGCCCCGGTGTAGTGTAGGTCGCTACGTCGTACAAGAGCGTTCCATCCTCTTCAATTACATCATGCCCTGCTTTCAGCTGCTTCATGTGCGCCACCGAAACGTCGGCCGGTAGTTTTTCGCGGAGTAATTTACGCTTTCCACGCTTTTCCCGAAACAGGTACCCCGAACAGGTAATGCGGTGTTCGAGCGGAATACTTTCAACCGTCAGCTGGGGCAGATCCACCAGCACCGTCGGCGTTGCCGGATCCACCACCGTAAAGTGGAGCGGAAACCCCAGTCGCGTATCCGATACCCTGAACATGGTCGTGAGCACTTCATCGAGACCACGCGGTCCGTACAGGTACATCGGTTCGGTACGGCCGCTCAGGTTCAGGCTTGACAGCAACGGAGCCAGCCCGAAGTAGTGGTCGCCATGCAGGTGACTGATAAAAATATGCTGGAGCCGTCCCGGTTTTATTTTCCGCTCGATCAGTCTGAACTGCGTACCTTCGCCGCAATCGATCAGAAAATGGTCGTGATCATACGTAACTACCTGTGCTGTCGGATGTCGTCCCAGCATGGGTGTGGCCGAGCCTGCCCCCAGAATCGTTACAGTAAAGTGTCCTTCCGGTTTAGTATTCGCTTTCGCGTCCGCCGCCAAATCCTCCGTCATACTCATCGTCGTCTTCTCCCCGGAAGTCATTTTCCAGTTCGTTCATAAAAACAGCATCAATCGCTTCTTCGACGGTAGGTAAAATGGTCAGATCAGGGATGCGCGACGAATCCAGGAATTCAATCATGTCTTCGTCTTTAGTCACCAGTACCAGCAACCCCTGCTCGTTGGTACACTGGCGATTCACTTTCCGGATCACCATTACCCCATCCGCAGCAATTGTCTGCACAGCGGCCAGATCGTAAATTATATTACTGTAGCCATCCCGGAAAAAATTGCGGGACAAGGTTTCCAGTGAGGTTGCAATATCCCCTGCAATTTCATTTTCATCCAGTCGGACAAGGGCGTACTGCTCTGTTGTTTCTTTCGTAAAATTCATAAACCAGTGGTTTGGGATAGATAAATTTAGTTAAAAGTACCTTTCCGGCCCTGCGCGGGGCCTTTAGCCCAGGGCTTTCCGTATCGCTGCGTCAATCCGGTTCAGCGGATCGCCTCCTTCAGCCGGCACAAATGTCTTTCCGGTCACGGTTTCGTACAACTCGATGTAGCGTGACGAAATCTGGCCGATCCATTCATCCGACATATCCGGAACCGTTTGTCCGTCTTTGCCCTGAAAGCCGCTGGCAATCAGCCATTCGCGGACAAACTCTTTTGATAGTTGCTTCTGCGGCTGATCCTTTTCCAGGTTTTCGGCATACACATCGGCATAGAAATAACGGGACGAATCCGGCGTATGTACTTCATCGATCAGATAGATCTGACCGTCCAGATTGCCGAATTCATATTTTGTGTCTACCAGAATCAGGCCCCGGCTGGCGGCCATTTCGGTTCCGCGGGCGAACAATGCGAGGGCATAGGTCTCTAACTGTACGTATTCCGCTTCCGGTACGATTCCCCGGGCCAGAATTTCTTCGCGGGAAATGTCTTCGTCGTGGCCTTCGTGGGCCTTCGTGGTCGGGGTGATGATCGGCTGCGGTAACCGGTCATTTTCCTTAAGCCCTTCCGGCAAAGTCACCCCGCAAAGCACGCGGTAACCGGCACGGTACTGCCGCCAGGCATGACCTGCCAGGTAGCCACGTACGACCATCTCGACGGCATATGGCTGGCATTTCAACCCGATACTCACGTTCGGATCCGGCACCGCCAGCAACCAGTTCGGCACAATATCGGCCGTTGCCCGCAGAAAATGTTCAGCCGTCTGGTTCAGCACCTGTCCTTTATAGGGAATCGGTCTTGGCAACACGACGTCAAACGCTGAAATCCGGTCTGACGCAATCATCACCAGCCGGGATTCGCCGTTCAGGTTATCAAAACTGTACACATCCCGCACTTTACCGCGGTAATACCCCGTCTGACCGGGAAAAGAAAACTTGGTTTCGCTAATTGCAGTCATGGTTATAGGTAGTTCCGGCAGGCCGATTGCCCTTACCGGAACGTATTATAGCTTTTCAATGACGAGTGCCGACGCGCCCCCGCCTCCGTTACAGATGCCTACCGCACCATACCGTCCGTTTTGCTGTTGCAGTACGTTGGTCAGCGTCGTGACAATCCGGGCACCGGATGCGCCCAGCGGATGGCCGATCGAAACGGCTCCCCCCAGGACATTCATTTTTTCCTGCGGTACGTCCAGCAATTGACCAAAGGCCAGCGGCACTACCGAAAAGGCCTCGTTTACCTCAAAAAAATCGATGTCCGACAGCGCCAGTCCCGCCCGCTCAACGGCCACCGGTACCGCTTTTACCGGAGCCGTGGTAAACCATTCCGGCTCCTGTTCGGCATCGGCATAACCCAGAATCCGGGCGAGTGGCTTCAAACCCAGCTCATCTGCCTTTTTCCGGCTCATCACCACCAGTGCCGACGCACCGTCGTTGATGGTTGAGGCATTTGCCGCCGTCACGGTTCCTTCTTTTGTAAAAGCCGGCTTCAGCGACGGAATTTTGTCGTAAATCACATTCCGGAACTCTTCGTCTTCGCTGATAGTAACGATGCCTTTACGGCCTGTCACGTCTACAGGGACGATTTCAGCCGCAAAGGTACCGCTCGCCGTGGCATTTTCCGCCCGACGATACGACTGAATTGCGTATTCATCCTGTTTTTGACGCGATATTCCGTATTTTTCCGCTGTACGGTCCGCAAAAACGCCCATGGCACACTGGTCGTATACATCCGTCAGCCCGTCTCTGGCCAGTCCGTCGACCAGTTCACCATTGCCGTATTTATAGCCAAACCGTGCTTTCGGGATATAGTACGGGATATTTGACATGCTTTCCATGCCCCCGGCAACCACAACGTCCGCCAGCCCCAACTGAATGGATTGCGCTGCGAGCATAATGGCCTTGGTTCCCGAAGCACAGACTTTATTGATCGTCGTGCAGGCGGCCTGAGCCGGTATACCGGCTTGCAGGGCAGCCTGTTTGGCAGGCGCCTGGCCGACATTCGCCGATACGACATTCCCCATGTATACCTCCTGCACCAGATCCGGCGAAACACCGGCCCGCGCCAGCGCTCCCTTGATAGCGGCCGCTCCCAGGTCGACTGCTGATAAGCTGGCCAGGACCCCGCCGAAACTGCCGATTGGGGTACGAACGGCCGAAACAATGACTACCTCGTTCATGTATGGTTTCTGTATGAAGTGTAAACCTACCAGTGTTTCGACTGGCTTTCCTTTTTCTGTCCGCCCTGACGCCGGCGCCGAGCCAGTTCATAGGGCAGGTCATCGTCACGCATGGCATTCAGGATCTGCATGGCCTGCTCTTCAGACATGTTCAGATTCCGAAGTTTCCGCAACACATCCTTTTGTTCTTCCGACTGCTCAGCCTCAGGATTAGCCTGTTGCGGCTTCGGCTGAGGTTTCGGCTTTTTGTGCTGCTGCGCCGGCGGCAACCCTTTTGGCTTTCCGGAATATAATCGTTTAATCAATTCGTAATTATAACGGGCTGATTTATCGGCCGGATTATTCAGCATAGCCTCGCGGAAAAACGACAGGGCCACCGCACTATCACGCTCCAGGCAGGCAATCACACCCAGCTGGTTTGTTGCCGTAGCGGCCACAGCCTGATCACTGTACCTCAGCACCTTCATATACTCCTGACGGGCCAGCGGATACTGTCTGGTGTGAAAAAGCGCGTGACCGAAATTCAGATGAATATCCGGATTAATCTTCTGCTCAGTTTTCACCAGAAAGCCATAATGTTCGGCTGCCCGAGCATAGTTTTTGGCCGCATACGCTTCTTCGGCCTGTTTTAAGGCCAAATTACGGACCGAGATCTGGTCAAAACCCTGCCAGTTCCAAAGCCAAACCCCCGCTATAAGTACGAAAAAACGCATATATCTATGAATGCCCCGCCCAAAATTAGTACGAAACTTTGATTTGAAATACCCGTATTACAGCCGGAAGGTCCGTAAGGTAAAGATCAGATCAAAGATTATAAGTGCCAGTGCCGCAGCAAGAAAATAATAATACTTATTGGTGCTCACCGCTACCCGCTGCTGGTCAACGACCTGTCCGCGTACAGCCCGTAGCTGGCTCACAAGTTCCGTCAGATACGTTGCGTTCGCATCAGCCTCAATATATTTCCCGTCGGTGGCGGTTACCAGTTGCTGTAAAAACGAACGATTCAGCCTTGTGCGTACAATCTGCCGGCGGTCGTCGCGCACAAAATCACTACCATTCCGGATGGTACTGCCCCCTTCGGTACCCACCCCGACCGTAAACAAGGAGACGCCGAATGCCTTTAAGCGCCGGACCATAACCTGGCTGCACGGCCCGAAGTTTTCACCATCGGAAAACAAGACGATGGCCTTTGAACTCTGCCGCGTCGAACTATCGCCGGTAAATTTCTGCAGGGCTCCTTCCAGTGCACTGCACAGATTTGTCCCGCCCGAAGGCGATATTGTTGTCTGCAGGTCGAGGGTAAAGCGTTTGACAGCATCATGGTCGGCAGTAAGCGGCGAGAGTACAATCGCTTCATCGGCAACGGCCATGAGGCCGAAGCGGTCAGCAGCCAGCGAATCAGTCAGCTGGCGGATATCGTACTTAATCCGTTCGAGCCGCGTCGGTGCAATGTCGGACGCATCCATTGACTTCGAGACATCCACCAGTAAAAATATATCACGGATACGGGAGTTGACAGATTGATCTGCTTCACCAAAAGAAGGACCGAGTAAGGCAATTAATAATAAAATAAAATACCCGGACCGGATAAAAAACTTTGGAATTACGGCCCATGCGGTTGTCTGTAATTGTCTGGCTAAATAAAAAGTCCGGAAAAAGAATCCGGTATAGAGCACTAAAAACAATCCGACAAAAAAAATTTCTAAAAAAGTTAACGAATAAAGCCAGGTCATTTTTTGGGTATATTCACCTGAAAACAAGCGAATTGTTTATAATTTAGCCTTAGTTTGTTTTTGCGAATTTACTGTTTCTTCAAATATTTTTTCAGAAAAAGCTTGACAAACGCCAAAATCCGTTCTACTTTTGTGTCCCGATCAGCAATAAGCCAATCGCGAAAACGGAGAGATGGGTGAGTGGCTGAAACCAGCAGTTTGCTAAACTGCCGTACCCGTAAGGGTACCGAGGGTTCGAATCCCTCTCTCTCCGCCCGGAAACAACAGGTTTCCGAGATACTTGACAAACTGATAAAGAGATCATACTCTTAGATAACTAAGCAATTCGGGGTGTAGCGCAGTCCGGTTAGCGTACCTGGTTTGGGACCAGGTGGTCGTAGGTTCGAATCCTACCACCCCGACCAATTAATTGCTTACAGAGCTTTTAACACAACATTTAGTTATTAACAGGGTTCTCAATATCAACAACGGGGTGTAGCGCAGTCCGGTTAGCGTACCTGGTTTGGGACCAGGTGGTCGTAGGTTCGAATCCTACCACCCCGACTAAGCCGTCAAATTCTCTGAATTTGGCGGCTTTTTGTTTTTATAGCCATTCCGCTTAGCCCGTACCGGTTTGTTCCCGACAGTTCCGGAACGGCTAAATCTGAATCGTAACGCCCTATTCTTTGCTTCGGCTTATATTTTTCGTATCTTTGTGGCCGGAAAAACGGCCGGCTTCACTGGCTCTTAATCCAAAAGGTCCCGTAGCTCAGCTGGATAGAGCATCTTCCTTCTAAGAAGGCGGTCTTTGGTTCGAATCCAAACGGGATCACTAAGAAACTCAATGAGTTAGAAGTGTTTTACAAACGGGATTTTTTAGTATTTGTAAAACACTCGTAAAACACAATAAATCAGCTATCGAAAACAAAGGTAGCTGATTTATTATTTCTGTAAAATCTCCCTACAATTGTTAACCGGACGGAACACCTGATTGAACAGGTTCACCACTACACCGGACCGGCAATTTCTCCTGTTTACATTTCATGTTTCCTTCTCAATTGTATTGATCATGCAATCAGTACGACTTCTTCTATTTTTCAGAAATGGGATTATCGCAATATGAAATCGCGTACAAAATGTATGCGGCAGAAGCGGAAGAATGGTACCGGAATTTTCCGTATCAGCTACACTTTAATGAAGATTTCAAACAGTGGGTTTCCATACAAAACATAACGGATTGGTCTGATAATAAACATCCGGTACCTACACAGGAATGGATAATTAATATCTTCCGCAGAAGGTATTTGATGGGAAAACGCTATACCTATACCGGAACCGAAGAAAACGCATATCGTGCGGCATTCTGGGATTTTTACACTCTTTGGTGGAAAGGGTGGGGTCGTACATCTCCTGAGCTTGCGTACAACAAATACTGCAACTACAAAGTCAACAATCAGGAATCCGCTTACGGATACCACATCTTCGGTATGTAACCATGCACTTACTAATAAATCACCTGTGGCGTGAGCATTCACAGGAAATTGTTGAAAAAAGCATTCTTAACTGTCACGTAAAGGGAATGCACAGTATCATGCTGCTTGATACACCCGAGCACCGGATACGGATGTTCATTACAACACCGGATCATCAGCTGTACCACAACTTTGATTATACAGATCCTGAACATTCACTGGCATTTCATGCGCATCATTGTAATCTGGAGCTGCAGGTAGTTAAGGGATCTATTCTCAACAAAATCATTTCAGTTGATTATTTCGGAACAATGCATCTGGACATGTTTGAATATAAGAGCAAAATTCTGCATGGGGAAGGTGGATTTGTCAAAACCGGTAAAAACGTGTTTACGGAAATCCGGTCTGATATACTGGATATGGGAACAGGTATGTATATGCTGGCACATCAGATTCATACCGTGGCAATCCCTCAAACTGTATGTAGTGCGTGGATTGTGTTTGAAGGTAAGGAAGATGCACTGTATCAGTCTGTTTGTTACAGTAAACGTGATCTGACCACAGTTCCGGTAAATGATCTGTATCAGAAACCCTCATTCAGTGAAGTACGGGATTTATTAAAACTTGCAGGATTCTGACTATGAAACCAATCAGTAAACTCGTTACAGATTATCTGGTAAAGAAATTACCGGAAAACATTACCATTCAATATACCAGTTTTAAGGAAGGATATACACCTTACCCGCATATATCTTACACGGTATGTCAGCAGATCGCCAATGCGGTAATTCCGATGGTAAAAGCTGAACTGAAAAAAATTCACGTATACCAGCCAACCATTAAAACCTTACAATTCCGTAAGGTAAACGATTCGCTCTACGTTTGTGATGTACCGGATAACTATGATATTCAGGTATATCAGTACCTCAACAAATGGCACATCAAAATTCCGTTTGTAAATATCTATACGTTTGAAACGGAACAGGAAGCTATGGATAATGTTCAGAAGATCCTTGAACAGTTTGTTCACTCTTTTATTGATCACAATGAACCTGCTTGATTTAGCAAAAGGAAAAACAGTACGGGTACTTACTGATGCAAAAGTGCATGTCAATCTCATCGTTGAATCCATCGAAACGGTTCCCCGCAGTAAGGATCTTGCACCGGCTACCCGCGAAAATGATTGGTGGCCCCCGCAGGAAACATGGACGGAGTACAGGGTTAAGTTTACCAACGGGTTTGTGAAAACCTACAGAAACATAAATGAAATTCAATTTGTAAACGTATAAACCCTAACGTTATGTCACTACATACGGTTATTTCGGGAGGACAAACCGGAGTTGATCAGATTGGTCTGAAAGTTGCAAAATCACTTGGATTTGCAACAACCGGATATGCACCTAAAGGATTTAAACCAGAAAACGGTCCGTGTATAGAACTAAAAACAGAGTATGGTCTGGTTGAATTACCTGAAACAAATTATTATGTTCGCACACGACGTAACGTATTGTTGGGATCAGGTACTGTAATTTTCGGAAATACCGGTAGTCCGGGAACATCCCAGACAATAGCTATTTGTGAGGTTGAACAAAAACCTTATATTTGCAATCCTTCAGCAGAACAATTACGGGACTGGGTTATTGATAATCAAATCAATATTCTTAACGTAGCAGGAAACAGAGGTTCGAAACTGTCCACTGTACAGGTTAAATATATTACTTCCGTATTGTTTTTTGCACTTTCTCAACTCCTGCAGTTTACAAAAACGCAGGAAAAATTCTCCCTGTTTTAATGTACAAGTCAACTCCCCGGAACATTCAGTGGATATTTACAGCTATTCAGGATAATTCTGCCGTTATCGGTCAGAAAGCATCTGATGGTAAATTAATTACAGAGCATATTATCGAATATGTTTTCATGAACGAATTCGCTACCGAAACTGATGTTAAATTATTGGTTAAACGGTATATCTGCGAAAATCTCTGATCTCTTTCAAAATCATAGATTGTTGATTTCCAGTGGGTTGATATAGTATATTTGTACTTTACACCATGTAAATCCAATTTAATGTTAAAATGTCTAATCGTAACTGTTTTATTGAATTATGGTTTGGTAATTGAAAAAATAAAACAACGTCAAATTAAGTACAAGGAAATTGCAATACTCCAGTTTCTTTGGGAAACTCAGTGGGGTACTTCTGATGTATTCAAACACAACAATTGTTTTGGATTCAAGTACCGCAAAAAATACGCTGATTATAAAATCTCCGGTAGTGCGTATGGTGGATATACTACAATCGACCGATCAATTGATCACTACGAAACACTACAGAAAATTGCCATCTCCAAGTATCACATCCGATCCGAAAAGGATTATTTAGCTTACCTCAACAACATTTATTCACAGGAAAAAAAACGTTCGTATTCATCATGTTTAACTCAAATCAAAACGCGTCTTCTGAAATTACACCCGGAAGTTTTCTCGACCAGTGTGAACGCTTCATCGGAAGTGAGTTTGCACTTAAAGGAGTCACTGCAAGCACGTGGGAGTCTTTTAAGTTTTCCCGTTTTTGGTATACGGTCACATTGATTATCGCTAAGTTATTCCCTTACCGGAAGATTGTAATGAAGAAATTCACTATAGATCAGCAGGTAACGGATTGTCAGACCGGTAAGCAGTATAACTGGTTTGCGATGTTCATGGGTAACGATAATAAAGGTACCCGTATGAGCCTGATTTCACGATTAGGTGCTCAATGTGAGATTATGATCGTAAAAGATCGGGAAGTGCTGGATGTGCATTATGGAAAATGGTTCGGGAAAACGTTTTATGGTGTTGTATGTACATTTCAACCTACAGAAACACAGTTGAAGCTTTTTAACGAAGATCCTGCGTTCACGAATGTAAAACCGAAAAAAGCAAAACAATTAGAAACTGTTTTATAATTATGGTAATGATCAGCACTCACGTAGCTCCTGCAAAACCTACGTATATTAACAACCAGACGCACGATGAAATGCGTCAGCTTATATCAGACGCAAGTTCTTCATTATCTATCCGGAACGAAAAACGTCTTGAATTTATGTACAGACTTCAACAACTGATTGATGAATGCGGTATCAGGGATTACAATAGAGTTCCTGATGCAATTGTACCTGTTTTCAATTAAAAAAAATGACACACTGGTTTAGATTACAATTTCCCACCTGCTCGCTGCTGATCAGTAATATTAATTTACTTACCCGGACATGTGATTACAAAGTGAATGATTCTTCAGGTAAACCCGCAAGAGAAGAAAAATCCGCAAAATTCTTTCCGGTTGGTAATGAACATGTTGCTGTAGGAGCATTACAGATTACAAAACAAGTGTTTGAAAAAGCTGTACAAACACTTCTTCCGCAGCAGAACTACGCTGCAATGAGAGCGTAATTACAGTTATCCCACACCACATACAGGAATTATCCCTGCAAACTGGCAGGGATAATGTTTTTACAATTTGAGGAGAGAGGTCGTGACGAGTAGTAACAGATTTGTGTATGACGTAGAAACTTTGGCTAAAGTGTTTACCGCAACTTTTATTGATTACGATACCGATGAAGTACACGTATTTGAAATATCCCGCAGACGCAATGATTTAGAAGCGTTGCGGGATTTTTTATATACCAGAGTACGAGTACTCATCGGTTTTAACTGCATTCATTTTGATAACCCTGTAATAGGATGGTTGCTTGCACAGCCGTTCACAGAATTTGATGATCCGGAATATATTGCACAAAGAGCCTACAAGGTTGCTCAGTTGCTGATTAATTCTGATGATTTTGATCTTACGAGGGATTTCAAAAAATACGGGAAGTTAGGAAATATCATGATTGTGGATGTATTTCTTCACTGGAGCAAAATGCTGCGTATCAGTAAGAAATTATCCCTGAAATTCTTCGCGGTAAATCTGGGTATGAATGTACAGGAAATGCCTATACACCATACACAGGAATACCTTGCGGATGAAGAAATTGATATGGTTATTACCTACAATATCAATGATGTTCGTGTAACAAAACGACTTGCACAGGAACAAAGGGAAGAAATCAATCTGCGTGTCTGGATTTTAGGAACCTACGATATTCCGTGTTTATCGTGGGATGCTCCTAAGATTGCATCAGAACTGCTGTTAAAATCGTATTGTGAAAAAACCGGTGCTGATCCGTACGAAACCAAAAAACGCAAATACATCCGGCCTGTTATTCCGCTGAAAGATGTTGTACCGCATATCGGATTCAAAACGGAGTTCTTCAAACAGATCTACAGCGATATTTGCAATTCGGTAGATTCGTTTAAGGCAGAGTACATATACCGGAACCCTAGCGGAGAACGGTTAAAACTCAGCTACGGTGTTGGTGGGCTAGATAAATAAGTGGCCTCTTTGTGAGAAATCACAAAGTAATAAAATGGGTAAAATCGGTAAAATCTTTTGCCACTTTAACTTGTAAATTAGTAATAATACTTGTAAGTTTATAATATATGAAAACTCGCACGTTTATTTCTAATCAAGTTAAAGATTCCGTTAAACATTTGCTTTTAAATAATGTTTCTTATTTAGAAATTTCAGAAAAAACTGGACTATCTGTTCGACAGATCCGAGATATTAGATTGGTAAATAATTTACCAAAACAAGATAATCACGGATATACAAAAACAGTAAATCATCATTATTTTGATAGTATTAATACTGAAGAAAAAGCATATATAATGGGTTTTTTAATTGCGGATGGATGTATTATTATCGAACCAAAAAAGAAAAACAACAAAATATATTCTTACACAAAACGTATATCATTTTGTAACAGTATTGATGATAAAGAAATAATTGAAAAAATTCAATCTGAAATTTCACCAGAATCTCCTATTAAAGAGATAATAAATAAAAAAGGAGCATTAAATCGTAAACCACAAATTAGCCTTCGAATAAACAGTAAAAATATTGTAAACACATTAATTGATATTTACAATATTTTCCCACAAAAAACAAATGATACGTTATTTAATTTTCCTTTTGAAAAAATACCGGGAAATCTTCAACGTCATTTTATTAGAGGTCTATTTGATGGAGATGGAAATTTAAAGCAAAATAAATTTTCAACAAACAGTAATATTTCAATTATTTCAAGTTCTGTTACTTTTTTAAATCAAGTGGGTAATGTAATAAAATCTGAAACAGGAGTACTTTTTAGTGTAAAAACAATAAAAGGAAAAACTGTAGATTATGCTATATTACATACTAAATTTAATGAAACTAAAAAAGGAAGCGACTTAAATAATAACATTCTTTTAAGTAAGTCTTTGTACGATTTTTTATATGAAAACGCAACTATTTACTTAGAACGAAAACGAAATAAATTCTTAATTAACGGAAAGACAATACCGAGGTAACTATTACTGGAAAGGTGTAATAGTACCGTAACGCATAGAAGATGAGTTCTAACAATAATTCTTCCAAGAGTATCCATCACCTGAACAGATAACGCTGAAGGTGAAAATGTATGCTGAACTATATCAACTGGCAAGAAGATATAGAACTATCAGATAAAAAGCTGATAGGATAACAAACTTGGCACAGTATTAATAAAAACCAGAAGTATTTTACCGGTAATGGCTGGATTGTAAAAACATCCGATGTTGCATCACTTTACCCTACCTTCATTATCGGATTCGGGTATGTGTCTCCTGCGTTAGGTACAGCGATCCTTGATGTATACAAATCCATTAAAGCTGAACGTTTAATTGCCAAGAAAAATAAGGATAAGGTTAAGGATGCGTTCCTCAAACTTGTACTTAATAGCTTTAGTAGAAAAATCTCTTTTGAAATTAAGAGATAAATGAACTGCTACTTTCAGAAGAAATTCTGATTGAAAAACGGGGGAAAATCGGTGAAGTCCGCCACAGTGAGGATAATACCGAGAGGGGTTCTGTAGAGAAATAATAAAACAGGATTCCTTGTAGAGCATAGAAGTTGATCATCTCAGAAAAAATACTTCCAAGAGTCTCCCGCACCTGAACAGATAATGCTGAAGGTGAAAATGTATGCCGAACTTACACAATGGTAAAGTGTAAGAACTATCAGATAAAAAGCTGATAGGATAACAAATTGGGTCTTTTAGATAATCAGCATTCATGGTTGTATGCACCGGAACAAGCTCTCGCATTACGCTTACATGGTCAGCTTCTGCTTTCACGTGTTGTTGAAGAATGCGGATTAGGCGGTATTGATGTAGTCTCTGTAAATACGGACGGTGTGGAAGTGCGTTTACACGAATCCCAACTCGAAACTTACGACAAACTGCTTGCAGAAATCGAAAATGAGTTTAGTGTGGTATTCGAATCGGATACGTATAGCTCCATCCGTTACCTGACCGTAAATGATTATATCGCAATTACAGAGCAGGGGAAAATTAAGGTAAAGGGTTGTTTTTTACCGGGTAAATTCAAAGATGATGAAGATGTTCTGCACGCTGAACCAATTGTAGATGGTTCTAACGAATTCAACATTATTGCCAAAGCATTAATAAATTACTTTGCAAAAGGTATTCCTGTTGAAAAAACGATAGAACTGTCCACAAATATTTATGATTTTTGCAAAGCGCAGAAAATTGACAGGAACTATAATGTGTACTTTGACGGAAAACTGCAGCAGCAGTTAAACCGGTATTTTGTAGCAACTGCAAATAAAGGTAAATACCTCTATAAGCAGAAAAAAGGTAAAAAAACGATGGAAAACGTTTTGAAAGATACTCCGATATGTATTATTAACGGAGAGGTCACAAAACCGATAGAAGATTTTCCCATTAATTATCAGTGGTATATCTCCAAATGTAATGAGATAATTGATGTTTTTGAACCAAAACAGATGAGTTTATTCGGATCATCTGCTTCTCAAATCGCTGCTTAAAAAATGAAAAAGATTTCAGGATTTTTGCTGATAGCACTGATCATGCTTTTATCAGCAGGAGTACCCGCTAATAAACAAATGTGGGCAATTACATACGGAATTGAATACGATCACGATGAATTGCGGAAAGCATTACGTGAAAAGTATGAAGCAGGATGGGTATTAAAAGAATCTATCGAAACATGTCGTGGGCAGGGATATTTCTGCACAGTAACACTTGTATTTGAACGATAATGAGTGCTTCTTCTAATTACTGTAAACTTATCTGTGTTACCGAAAATAACAACAATAAGTTTTATGAAATGAAATGGGCAGGTGGATCCACGTTTGATGTTACATACGGACGGGTGGATTCTACAGCTACAAAAATTACAAAACCCTATTCACAATGGAATAAAATCCGCAGTGAAAAACTCAATAAGGGTTATGTAGATGTAACGCATACCGTTTCAGAGAAAACAGAACAGGTTTCCGGAGACACTGTTGTGAAACAGGTGCAGGTTGCATTAACCAAAGCTGAACGGTTTCTGCAGTTAATGCAGAACTACACAAACAAGCTCGTATCGAGTACATATTCGGTAAAGGCTGTCAGTGTAACACAGGCACAGGTTGATGAAGCACAGTTGATTATCAATGAGTTAGTCAATCTGGGTAATCAGAAGGATCTTGAAAAAAATCCTCAGATTATCTCGGAAATCAACAAAAAACTCATTAACTTGTACACTGTTATTCCCCGCTATATGGGGAATGTACGTGATCACCTCTACCCTTCCATTGATCCGGGTAAACGGTTTCAGGACGAACAGGATAATCTGGATGCAATGCGCTCACAGGTAGCGTTACTGCTGAAAAATAAACCTGCGGATACACCTGCTGAAGAAAAAACACATCAAACCATTGCAGATACGTTAGGTCTGATTATCGAAGAATCACAGGTTACACCTGAAATTCAGTATCTGATAGATCAGATTACAACCAATCACCGGAAAATCGAAGGAATTTACGCAATCCGTAAGGCAGAAGAAGATAACTGGTTTAACACATGGTTATCCGGTCAGGAAAACAAGAATACCCGTATTCTTATTCACGGTACGCGCTGTACTTCAGTGATTCCGATTCTGGAACAGGGATTAAAAATCCGTCCTTCCGGTAATTTTCAGTTTTCAGGTAAAGTGTACGGAGATGCCAGCTATTTCAGTGAGGTTGTATCAAAATCATTAAATTATACAGGATATGATGATGATAAAATCTTGCTCGTTTATGAAGTACACGTAGGTAATCCATTTGTATATCAGGGTTGGTATACAGGAAACAGTTTCAAACTTTGTTATTCTGAATTAAAAAAACGGGGATTTGATAGTACTTACGTCAACGCTGGAAATGGATTATTGAATTCGGAAATTGTTATTTATGATGAACGACAATACCGGATTCGGGGGATTATTCACTTAAAATGAGAATGCCGGTAAAACTTACTACCATCGAATTTATTAGAAGGTCTAAACTAAAGCACGGGGATAAATACGATTATTCAAAAGTTGAATACGTTGATGCTTTTACTAAAGTTTGCATTATTTGTCCTATTCATGGCGATTTTTTGCAAGCCCCAGATACCCACTACAAATGCGGTTGTAGTAAGTGTAAAGGACAATTAATCACAAAGAGTAAGATAAAAATTGATCAAAATGAATTCATTAGACGAGCTAATAAGATTCATAATCATTTTTATAATTACGACTGGGTTAATTATACCGATTTAAAATCAAAAATAGAAATCGTGTGTCCTGTTCACGGAAGCTTTTCACAAACAGCATCAAAACATCTTCATCAAGGTAGAGGATGTAGAAAATGTGCTGAACAAAGAGCTTCTGATTCATTAAGAATGACAAGGGATGAGTTTGTAGAACGTTGTAACTTAGTTCACAACAATGTATATAATTACTCTTTAGTCAAATTTTTGAATCAACATGATAAGATTACGATTATTTGTAATCGACATGGTAAATTTATACAATCTGTTCAATCTCATTGCAAAGGAAAGAAATGCAGAAAATGTTCTATTGAACAAAAACTGGATAATGAATCATTTTACAATTTCACAAAAGATAGATGGATTAAAATAACAAAATCTGGATATTTGTATCTTGTGAAAATGTACAATGAAAATGAGATTTTTTACAAGGTAGGTATTACAAATAACATTGTAGAGAGATTTCGTTATTTGAAAAAATACCAATACGAAGTAATAAGTACTTTGTTTAAAAATGAAGATGTGGGAATTCTTTGGGAACTTGAAAAGGAGTTTCATTTAGAAAATCAACAATTTAAATACGCTCCTAATCACTTAATTACAGGATTTACAGAATGTTATCAATTTACTTCAAACGTTCTGTCTGCATTTCAGTCGAAAATTAAGTAACATGAACAACAAAATTCTTCAGGCTGCAGAAAATCTGCTGCGGGTAAACAATCAGGTAACAACGCTGGAAATCAAAAATCATCTGCGTCAGCTGTATCCTAATGAAGTATGGAATCAGGATGCTATATCAGCTGCAATGATTCAGTTTGAACAGGAAGGTAAATTTATGTTTACCGATAACGGTACCTACCGGACGTATACAGGGGGGTCGTTACCTCAGCAGCCACAGATTCCGGTAGCTCCTGTAGTAACTTCTGCTACAACTGCATCGGTAGTAACCGTAACCACAGTTCCTGCAATACAGCGGATTTCCGTTAAAAAAGCCCTTGAACTGATGCAGAACAACAAGGGTAAGTTTTTTAAGGCACGGTTTACCAAAAAGAAAGGGGAAGATCGTCAGATCAGTTGTTCCTACATTGCCAATCAGGATCTTACGCAAGGATATGTAAAAGTACGGGATGCAGCACTGCTGGCAAAAAAAGAACCGGATCCGGTTCGTCAGATTAATCTGCAAACAATTTACGAGCTGCAGATCGGAAATCAGGTATATAAAATCAAACGGTAATGCATGTACGGCAATTCACGGAAAGTGAAATCCGTGAAGCGTTGACCATTACGGATATTAACCAGCGGAAAGCATTTCTGCAAACCATTATCATTGATCATTTTGCAAAAACAGGTAATCTGATTGTGGAAGCCTTTACCGGATTCGGTAAGGGTTTCCTCTGCAGGGACATGTTACGCAGATACCGGGTAAAATTCAATGATTATGTAAATGTGGTTTCTCCCAAAATTTCTATTTATGAAATGTGGGAAGAAGAGCTGAAACATCAGCAGTTTGTCCGTAATTTTGTTATCAACTCTTATACCCGCAGTATTTCTGAAGAAGAACGCAGATGTGGTGTTCTCATTCTGGATGAAGGTCACTGGGCAGCGGGAGAGCAAAGCAGGTTTTTTTCTACGGCAATACCGATTACCACTACTTCCAGAATACTGCTGTTAAGTGCTACACTCCGTAAGGATCAGCGGGATTATCTTGAATCAGTAGGAATTCACAATACGTTTAAAATTCCGCTGTCTACAGGTATCCGGTTAGGTATTCTTCCCACGTACTATCAGTTCAATATTCCGGTTCAGCTTGACATGGATGAAAAAGCTGAGTATCTGGAAACGCAGAACCAGTACAACAAAGCACTTTCCACATTCCTGCTGTTTGATCCTGAACAGGCTGTATTTTACGCAAATGCCTGTTTAACTAAAAAAGGAAACACTGTTCTTATAAACGGTAAACAGTTAACAGGTAAACAGGTTTCTGAATTAATCGGAGGTAAACTAAACCGGAGTGCCGGTACAATTATGGGGGATGCTGTAAAATGGCAGCAAGCAACCACCAGACGTAAATTAATTCTTCAACGTGCAATAGCAAAAGAACACGCAATTGAAGAAATCCTCAATGTACTTGATTCAAAACGGGTACTGGTGTTCGCTCCGCTTATAGATACAGCGGAACGGATTGCAAAAAAATATTCTTCTTCAGGAGCAGCATACCACTCAAAACTAAGTGCAAAGAAAGCAAAACAAACACTGGATTTCTTTGATGCTGAGTTATTTAATCATTTGATTAGCTGTGGAAAGCTGAAAGAAGGAGTTAATATTTCCAACATCTCATATGGTGTAAATGTTGCTATTAATTCTCAGGCAAAGGATCTTATTCAGATGATGGGTAGAATTCTGCGTTACGAGAAAACAAATCCTGAAAAAATAGCCGTGATGATGAATATCTATGTCGAGGATTTTGATGTAGCATCACACCAAATATTATCACAGGAAAAAAAATGGTTACGTTCTGCACAATTCGGTCAGCCGTTTGTTCAGTGGCTTGAATCAATAAACGATTTATGGGATGAACTTGAACACTTAAACATTATAACGAGAGAGATCGAGGTAGCGATATGATCGAATTGCAAAAAACTCTGGATTACCTGAATCGTACGGGTTTGATGATGGAAGAACTGAATCTGTGTCTGATCATACAGGCACTGGAAACAGATTTAGGTGATTCCAAATTACGCAAATCCATAACCACGTATTTTCAGAAACATACGTTTTTTGAATCAGGTAAGGTACCCGTCAATATCGGATGGGTAGATATTGCAGATAGTCTGATTAAAAAGGGGTATCTGCAATCCGGAGGAGGTCACGCAAAACAGGATAAGGACGGTAAACTTTTACTGCAGTTATCCCGCTTAATGGTTACAGATAAATTCCGTGATACAGTATTTGGTACGGACGATACGCTCGAAATGTACTGGGAGGAATTTGTTAATGCGTACGGTAAAATCATGAAACTCAGCAACGGACAGATGGTTTCCACCATGCTGCCCAATACAACTAAGGGTGAAGATTTAGCCGATGTAAAACGCAAGTTCTGGAAAATATGCGATTACGGTAATTTAGCAACTTGTGAGAAAGTACTGGATATGACACAGCAATATGTGGAAATGTTCGGTAACAATTACAAGATTACCAATTTCCTTGACAATTACAATACGTTGATTGAGACAATGATAGAGAAGAAATCATTGCAGACTGAAACAGCTCATGAAACGTATTGATTTTTATGTTCGGGGAAATTTATGATTACATTGATGAATGCCGTAATAATGAATTTATAGGCATTCCGTTGGGATTTAAAGGTAGATTCGGAGAAGTACTTAACTGTATTGATAAAGGTGATTTGTGGATTGTGACTGCGCAAACATCATGTTATAAATCAGCATTTCTCCGGTCGAAGCTGATCATTCCCATTCTCAATTACGCTGCTGCTACACCTACCGTTACGGTGAAACTGAAAGTTTTTCTGCTGGAAGAAAATGAACGGGATTTTATTATTCAGATCATCAGCTATCTGCTTTACTCGAAATTCAAGGTAGAGATTTCCGAAGACCGTTTACACGGTAGAGGTGAAAAACTGACTGATGATGAGATGGATATGATCCGTCAGGTTCAACCTGCCATTGATTTTTTCAATGAACATGTTGAAATTCTTACGCAGTACAAACATCCGTTTAAGATGTACGAATACATGCGGGATTTTATGCTGCAGAACGGAACATTAACCTACATTAGTAAAAACGCTAATCAGATTCCGAAAGAATACATTCCGGATGATCCCAATACGTACGTGTTCTTTATTATTGATCACGTTTCGGAAATGGAACCGGAAAAGGGAGAATCACTTTTTGATATTCTCGATGATCTCCGGAAAAAATACTGTATGGCACTGAAAAATCTTTTCAGGGTAATTCCCATACTGGTACAGCAGCAGACCATGACCGGTGATACGCTGGTTGTAAGTTCCAAAGGTGAAACACTGGCGGATAAATTAGCTCCTTCATTATCGGAACTTGCTGATAATAAAGGAACAGCACGTGCAGCAACGCACGTAATTTCACTTTTTAACCCTGCAAACTACGATCTGGATGAATACAAACAGTTCAAGGGTTTGCGAAGACTGAAAGATAATTTCTTATATCTGATGGTTCATAAAAACCGGAGAGGGAAAAAGAATGTAGGTGTTGGTTTGTGGGTTCGTCCCGTATCCAAACACTTTGAAACAATTCCCAATCCGGTAACGGATACTACAGAATATTTTTCATTTATCAATCAGCAGCAACAATCAAATTAACAACACCCATGCAATTAAGAAAAGCAAGCAGACAGGCAGTAAAGCTCAAAATTGGTTTTTCCGGTCCATCCGGTTCAGGTAAAACGTTAAGTGCGCTTCGTGTAGCGTATGGTTTAACGGGGAATTGGGATAAAATTGCCGTAATTGATACCGAAAACGGTTCCGGTGAATTATATACCGGAATGGAAGGTACATCGGATGGAAAAAATTTCAAAATCGGTGAGTATAATTACATTGCTTTAACTAACTTTGCACCCGAGCTTTATATTAAAGCAATCACTGCCTGTGAAGAAGCAGGAATTGAAGTAATCATCATTGATTCAATTACGCACGAATGGGAGTTTCTTGTTGATGCTCATTCGAAAATGAGTGGTAATTCTTTCAGCAACTGGGGACAAATCACTCCGCGTCACACTGCGTTTAAGCAGAAAATCCTGCAATCTCCCTGCCATATTTTTACCACTGTCCGCAGAAAACAGGAATACGAATTAGCTAAGGATGAAAAGGGTAAAACTACCGTTCAGAAACTTGGTACCAAAGAGCAGACGCGTGAAGGTTGGGATTACGAAGTAACTGTAAACTTCGAAATCGAACAGAACCATTACGCAAAAGCAAACAAGGACCGGACAAACCTGTTCAATACAGCAGATTTGTTTATTCTGGATGAAAAAGTAGGTGAAAGTCTGTATAAGTGGTCACAGAAGGATGATTCTGCAACACTGCTTGTAAGTGCAAAAATTGATATTTTAAATGCACTGACAATCAATGACCTCAATGCGATTTTCGTTAAATACGGTTCGCTGAAAACGAACGAGGAATTCCTTGCTGCATTACGGAAACAAAAAGAAGAATTAACAGCACCGGCAATCCCTGCAGCTTAACATCTTCCCTCTTTTTTCTTCACATTTTCTCATTTTTTTTAATTACTGATTATTTTATGGAATCTACATTCGAATTTGAATCATTTCTTGATGTTTTAGAAGATCGCGCAGAAGGTATTAATCCTACCCGTGGCGGTACACAAGGTTGTTATCTTACCGCTATTGATTATAAAAAAGAAGAAGGTAAAAATCCCCGCGTTGTTCTTACTATCACGCAGAAACAGGCGGATGGTTCAAAACGGGTAAGTTATCCGTCGATCTGGGATCCACAGGCAGAAAATCCTTCTTATCCGCGTACACCGGAAGAAAGAACAGAGGATATTCGCGTTGCTACTGAAAATCTGGTACACACGCTGAATGTTTTCGGTGTGACAAACGAAATGATCCGTGCAGAGCTGGTGAAGCTACGGGATGCCGGAACGTATGTGCCAAACGATTGGAGTGTTTTTGCGAAAGCAGCTATTGCAGCACTTCCGCAGGGATTCAGCGATAAGGTATCCACCTGGAAGCTGATTTACAAGAAAGATATTCTTTCTCTTCCTAAGTACAAACCGTTTGTTGCGTTGGGTGCCAGTGCATTCAAATGGGATGACCGTTACGATAAAACACTGCCGGAATCTCCGCAGCGTACTGATGCGGGTGTACAACCGGATCCTATTCTGGGAATGGTTGCGAATACACCGACACAGGCAATGTTTTAATTGATTGATTATCAACGACTGAGAGAGCAGGGAGCAATCCCTTCTCTCTTTTTTTCGCTACACCATTACTTGATTTATTGCTGAAGATGTATGCTGGAACATTTAATTGACCGAAAATACATTCTTGACCGCATATCACAGGAAGAAATCTTTGAACGGTACATGGAAGTACGTTGCGAAAAGTACACCAAGTATTGTAATCCGCTTCGGGGGGATCGCTTTCCGGGCTGCAATTTTTTCTGGTGTGATAACGGTAAGGTGTTATTTAAAGATTGGGGTCACAAGAACTACGATTGTTTCGATATGGTGCAGGGGTTGTATAATCTTTCTTTTCAGGAAGCATTACAGCTTGTTGCTGCCGATTTCGGAATCGGAACACAGGTTATGTTTGAAGTTAAGCGGATTCCGCGTGATTTCAAGGTATTGCATAACCGGCGCGAAAATGCTGAATATACTCCGATACAGGTTAAACGTAAACTTTTTTTACCTAAAGAACTGGAATTCTGGAATTTCCGTGATTTTAAGGTAACAGAAGATTTACTGCAGCGGTACCGGATATTCAGCATCTCCCATTACTGGTTTAACGGGAGATTATCAGGAGAAGATTTAAAATACACATTCGGGTATCATTTAGGGTATCCGGACAAATGGCAGATTTACCGTCCGTACGCAAAAAACAAACGGTATAAATTCCGCCAGTCTTCTTCCACATGGGTTATCGGTTTATCAGAAATTGATCCTGCTGCTGACTATGTGATCTGTACAAAAAGTTACAAAGATTGGTTTTGTTTAAAAATTGCAGGTTTCAATGCTGTATGTGTTCTTTCAGAGGAAAAGGTATTTACTGATCAGGAAATAGCTAATCTGAAAGCAAACGGACGCAAGCTTATTTTACTCTATGATAACGATGAAACAGGGGTGAAAATGAGCAAAATACGTTCAGAGCAGTACGATTGCAGTTATATACTGTATCCGTTAGAATGGGAGATTAAGGATACGTATGATGCTATGCGGAAGCATGGCGTTCAACATGTTTCAGATTTCCTATGGCAAGCACTAGAACCAGTAACAAAAAAGTAACAACTGCACAGATCTTACCGTGGACCTATAATGGTAAGCTCTTTACTGAAGTTCCTGAAGGAGCATTCGGTTTTATTTATCTGATTAATGTGATTGATCTTACTACTAATCAGAAATTAGGTCATTATATCGGAAAAAAACAGTTTTACAGTACCCGTACAAAGAAAGTACCTCTTTCTCCTGCAGCAAAACGTACAAAACGTGTAGCAACAACAACCGAAAGCGATTGGGTTAACTATCTCAGCTCATCAAAAGAACTGAAAGAATTAGCAAAAAACCCGCAATACATGTTTGTACGGATGATTCTGCAGTTTGCTTCTCACAAAAAGCAGCTCACTTATCTGGAAATGAAACACCAGATTAAATATCAGGTACTGGAACAGCAGAACAACAGCTTCAACCGGAACATTCTCAACAAGTTTTTTCCTTCGGATATAGTTCCGAAGAAAACATGTGAGGTTTGTCAGTAACAACATAGAGATGAGTGAAACCGTAATCAGACAAACGGTACGTATAGTATACACCGTTACCGCAGAAAAAGTAATTGAAGTTGATGTACCGGAAGATGTGCTGGAAGAGCTTACTGACAACAATGTATTGTTCGATAATGAATGCGATGGATTTGTTGAAATTATCAGTAACAACAAATCCGGAATTTTACATGTGTTAAACGATTTTTCCAACATTCGTTTAAAGCCGGATACAGCTACACCGGTTCTTATGGAAGTAGTTAACAAAAATCCGGATACGATTATATGAATATAACCTACGATACATACCATCAATATCTTGAAAAACGATTCTGGCTGGAACGTAATCCGTTACGCACAGCAGAACAGAATCAGCAGTTAGCTGAATTAATACAGGCTATTACGCAGTATGAAGCTGCAAAAAACCAAACGTAACCATGACTCACGGATTCTGGAATTTAGTATACCACGTGTGGTATTTTCTAAATAAAGCATTGAAAATCAGAAACAAATCAATTGCAGCAGGAGCATGTTAGCATCTGGTTTCCTTCTTTCATCTGAAAATGTTCAGGAACAGATTCTGTTTCTGGCCGAACAAATCGCAGCACCGTTTGATGAAACAAATGGTGATGAAGTAGCTCAACGGTTAGCTAAGTTTGTAGCACTCAGAGCTACCGCAGGTCACGTAGTAGCATCTGCTGAAAAACTCAAATACGATAATCCGAAAGTAAATGAGTTTAAGGCACTGTTTACCTACGCTGATCAGCTCAGTAAATCACTCAGTTACGGAATTGATGCGTTACGCAGCATTCTTTCGAAACTGAAAGATGAAAAACAAAAATCAGCATATGGTGGATTATTTTCGTAACTGGCTATCTGTTAATCAGTTACGTATAATTGTTGTTCTGCTTTGTATTATTTTGCTCAGTATTGCGGGTGGTATTGGAATGTGGATTTATTCTAATAATCAGATAACCCGTCTGCAGAATGATCTCCGGAAATTTCAGACAGAACAGCAGCGTACCAACATTGATGAAATCCGCAAGCTTATTGAACTGCAAAAAGAAAGCACAGGTACATTACTTGAAATTCTTACGCAGATGAATACGAATGTAGATAAGCATCTTAAAAACTATGAATCAGTCAAAACCAGAATTGATTCATTACAACAACAGGTGAAAGCATGGAACTTAAAAGTCTCGCAATTCTCGCGCTCCTCAACGCAGAAGGAGATACCTGTATCACAAAACAGGAAATGAACCGCTTACTGGTGCTTGAACAATCAGCGTATGAAGCTCAGGCACTTTTTACAGGTTATGATGCAGAAGTCTCACGATTAACTAAAATAATCGAAGGATTGGCAGTTGTAACAAAAGATGCAACCGGTAAAATTCAGGTGATTGCTGCAAAACAGCAGATAATCAGTGATCAGCAGAAAATTACGGCTGACCGGATGGAACAGGTAAATACCAATATCCGGTCCGTTTCACAGAAACCTACCCCTACGTGGGTAAAAGTTCTGGAACGGGCCGGATATTTTATTTTTGGTTATATCACATCACAAAAAATCAATAAACTCTAAATCATGCAGTTAACTAAACATGTTGTTGAAACCGCAGAATACGGCGGTGGTTTTGGAAATACCCGCAAAGCATACATCACAGATGCGAATATGGGATTGATCTTTGATTCACTTACCCGTAACTTCTATTCGGATCCGATTGGTAGTATCTGCAGGGAGCTGGCAAACAATCTGGTTGATGCACATATTCAGGCAGGAAAACCTGATGCTGTTCCGATGATTAAGTTTGATGCTAAAGAACGTATTCTGCATTTTATTGATGAAGGAACCGGTCTTTCTCCCGAATTAATGGAGCAGGTGTATCTTTCATTTGGTGAATCAACCAAACGGGAAGACAACACAACAACCGGTGCGTTTGGTATGGGGTCTAAATCTCCGCTGAGTTACACGGAATCGTTCTATATCAATACCCGTTACGGTGGTGTTGAATATCAGTATCTGTTTTCCAAACTACCGGGTAAACTCCCTGAGCTTGATCTGCTGTGTGAAGAACCTACAGACTATCCGAACGGTACAGATGTATGGTTTTACCTTAAACCATCTAAATATTCATGGAAAGATACTGAGCTGGAAGCATTTACAAATGCGTTCAAACATCAGCTCAAATATTTTCCTACAGTAATTTACGATGGTTTATCCGTCAACAACAACTATACGCTGTTTAAGGGAGAGCATTACATCAGTCGTCCGGATCTTTCCGTTGATACACTTGAAATCTGTTTTGGTCAGAATGTGTACCCTATTGATTTCAATCTGCTTGGTGTTCCTGTAATTCACTGTAATGCGGCATTGTATTTCCAGATCGGTGAACTCCGCGTGACACCAAACCGTGAACAGCTTATTTACGATGATGAAATCATCACGCTGGTAAAAGAAAAAATTGAGCTTTTCCGGAAAGAACTGAGATCAAAATACGAACAGGAAGTTGTTGAAACAGATAACATTTTCGAGTATTACAAAAACGTAGACCGTGATCCTGAACTCCTGTTCGGACAATTCCGGTTGAGTCTGAAAGGGTTGGGTAATTTACAGAAAATGGTGTTTACCCCTATTAAACATCTGAATCTGAAAGTTCCCACAACAAAAGATCACGGTGATATGGGTCGTTTATTTACACAGTATTCATACGCACGCGGAGGATACAGGAATGATGGTGGTCTGGGTGGTTTGTTAAGTGCTCCGTATAATTACTACTATACTGAAACCGGTCCTTCAGTACCGAAAAACCGGTATCTGTGTAATCTGAGTACTCGTTTTTCGGGAACGATTACATTCAGTAAAAAAGAACCCGATATTACTCATGCGTTTATTCCGATGTTTTATGACAAACCTATAATATCGGTCGAAACGGAAAAAGATACTAACGGTGTACTTCAAACCATAATCAAAAACCCTAAAAACATTGATTATGTTGCGGAAATCAAAGAGTTTTACCGTATTTTTAATGAACAGATAAAAGCAAAAACGCAGGACTACGATAGTGTTGAAGTAATACGGCAAACCGGTGGTAATTTTAACCGGAAAGCAGATGATCAGATTACTGTCAGCATTAACGGACAGAAGCGTGAATATCTTCGCCTATCATACATTTTCAGGAAAGCAGAACATCTAATTGTCTGTGAATCAGATGAACAGGTAAAAGATGCAAAACTTTTACTTGAACATTATGTTCACAAAGCATCTAAGAACAAAAACACAGATAAAGTCTGTGCAGTATTGAATGTTCCTAAAAAGTACCGGAAACTGTTTGAAAATAATGATTCCGTTATCTTTTTTGATAATCTCTGGAAAAGTACATTTTATCAGCGTTCAGTGCATTCCTATCTGTTACTGGATTACATTAACCAGACAATAGATAAGGATTGGGAAATACTCCGGTATTTTCACAAATCATTTTTACAGCCTTATCGCACCTTCTGCAGAAAACTGGAAAATAAAGTGTTTCATGCCCGGTATGATTCTATTCGTTTTTCTGATCTGATCAGTAAATACGGTAAACCGGACACACTTGAACTTCCGTTTGAAGTACACGAAATGGAACGTATCCGTAAACGATACACACCATTATACATGAAGTACAAATCAATCAAAGAATCCTTTTATCGCAATTCATCAACGTACTCCGAAGAATTGTATCTCAAAACAGTGAATCTCCAGAAATTAGTTAACAAATGGCAAACGAAAGCAGTATCAGGCTTAAAGCAATAGGTAATACTATTTCAATTCTTCTTCCGGGAGAAACCAAACCGGTAACACTCTACAAAAAACCGGAAATCCAGAAATTTTACGAAGAAATTGTTTCCTGTGTTGAATCCTACAACAAATTTAACCGGACGGTTTATCTCACCACAATCCGCGAATTACTGGCAGATATTGAGAAAACAAAGAAACCGAAGGAAATTGCAGAAAACCGGATTCAGAAAAAAATCGAAAAACTGAAGATTGAGGAAAAGGTTGAAGCACTGGAAACTGAAAAGAAAAAGGTCGATCTTACAACCATTGTAGATGTTCCGGGGTTTGTGAACAGTCCTACCGGTGTACGGATGGAAGGATATAACTTTGATCTGCCCAGTGATTTTGTACGGGAAGTTAAAGATTGGTACACTAAAGGTGAAAATATCCAGCCACTGATCAACTTTATCCTGCTGCTGTCCTCTAATCCGGTAAAACACGTACGGGAAGATCTCTTCAAGTTTATCCGTCAGCACAAATATCTGCTTACACCAAACGGATATATTGTGGGATTCCGTAATGTACACATTCACAAGAAAGGAGAAAAATCATCTATAGATGATGCATTATGGGCATTCATACAGGAAACACTTGTTGTTGCTAAAATGCAGAAGAAATCACCTTCCCGTTACTGGATTGTGAAAGGTGAAGACGGAACGTATAAACACACCCGTTCGGAACTTCAGAAAGAAAATGCGGTTGGTAATCTGCAGGATCTGTTCACCAAAGGAAAAACGGTTGATCCTACTATTTACACGGATCAGCACACAAAAACGTTCCGGATCAAGCTTGGTGAACCGGTAAAGATGAATCGCAGCGACTGTGATTCATCAAAAGCATCCTGCAGTACAGGTTTGCACATCACTAACTTCAACAACCTGAGTTCCTGGTCAGATCAGGGATATGGTGGAGTATCATTAATGTGTCTGGTTAATCCTGCCGATATTGTTTCCGTACCGTATGAGGATAAATTCCGGTGCTGCGAATATTTCCCGGTTGCGGAAGTAAACCGCAGTAAAATGGAAAACATCTGGAAAGATGAATACAAGGTATTCGATGACGATTACGCAAAAGTTGATTTCGAATCCATCAAGGAAATGGTGAAAGAAGTTGAAAGTGATTTAACCAATTACCCTGATTCTTCAAAAGATGAACTGAAAAATCTGGACGCAAAGATCAAGGAACAGAAAAAATCCATGAAATCTGTTCTCCGGAAAGTTGTGGTAGAAAACCCTAAAAATATTAAAGGGGAAGCATTGCATCACCTGTCTAAGGATGAAATTCAGAACATTTTAAACTCACGCTTACAACTCGTTGCTTAATATGCAGTATCAGCACATTCATACACAGAATATCATTGATCAGTGGAAATACCGTACGTTATCACCAAACGAACAACGGTTTTACCGTCCGTATGTAATTTCTTCTCAGACACCATCATCTTACTCAAACTCAGATGATGATGATTATTTCCGGAGATCAACCAATGTGACAGAATCTGTTCAGGTAACAGATGACAGCAGTTTTTCATGGAATTCCGATACCATAACAACAGACAGCACACCGGATTTTGATTACGGTGGTGGTGATTATTAATCTTATGGCAGCATCAGTTTTAAAACTTAGAATAGAAGGAGCAGGAACACGTAAAGAACTCGCAGACGCTTTACGATTAATTGCGGATGAGTTGTATTCTGAAAATCTCGCAGAGATATACAACATTAATGATCGTGAATACAATGATTGTACATGTTCTGTAGAATTAAAAGATACTGAACCAAAATAATTAACAAAAACGGGGAGCTGACTACTCCCCTCTTTTTACAACATGCTGAAAACTCTCGATTTACGTAAACCGGATCAATATGGTCCACCTTCGTACACAACAACGAAGTTTCCTGACGGTTCGTTAAAAATTACATTAGCTCCCTACATAGCTAAAGCTGAAGAAGTATTAATTATTACTTCCCTGCGATCCAATGATGATATTGTTATGCTTGGATTGGTAAAGAATATACTGGATTATTACAGTATTCCGGTACATCTGAACATTCATTACATGATGTATCAGCAAGATGACCGGATGTTTGCACCTACTGAATCATTCGGGTTAAAGGTAATCGCCAATTATATTAACTCATTGAATTTCAGAACAGTAGCAATTTTTCACCCGCACAGTGATAAAGTGGAAATGATTGATCGTTGTCGTATTGTGGATAATTCAGGGTTTTTATCGTGGTTTTATTCAGCTGACAGTAAGGTTAATCACCGGAATGATGTGTGGGTAATTCCGGATCAGGGTGCGTATAAATCACAGTTTAAGCTTATTAAACAGCTGAACGATCAGCAGTACGTAACCTGCTTAAAAGACAGGGATCACCGCACAGGAGATATTATCACAACGGTACAAACCGATGATCTGCAGGGTAAGGACTGCTTTATTGTCGATGATATTTGTCTGGGAGGAAGAACCTTTATTCAGATTGCGGAAAAACTGCGGGAAAAGAACTGCGGGAAACTGTATCTGGTAGTTTCTCACGGGGTTTTTAACAACGGTATAAATCAGTTGCTGGTGCATTTCGACTGCATTTATACGACAGATAGTATCTGCACACTACCCCAGTCAGATAAGCTTAGAATTTTCAATCTTTAAAAATCATTCCCATGTTTTCACTAAACAGTGCATTTCTTTCAGACGGGTATAAAACCGGTCACGCGGATCAGTATCCGGATAAAACAGAAATCGTTTACAGCAATCTTACAGCACGTGATTTTAAATACGGCCCCAATGGATGTGATAAAATCGTTGTGTTCGGACTTGCGTATACGGTTCGGTATATTCACGATCATTTTCAGGAGAATTTCTTCAACATTCCTAAAGAAGAAGTAATTCGTGAAATTCGTCAGGAACTCAGCATGTATCTGGGATATGAATACGATACATCTCGTTTTGAAGCCCTGCATGATCTGGGATACCTTCCGATACGGATCAAAACCCTTCCGGAAGGTACACGGTGTCCCGCAAAGGTTCCGATCATGACCATGTGTAATACTAAAAAAGAGTTTTACTGGATTACAAATTATCTGGAAACCATTATCAGCAATCTCGCATGGAAACCGGTCACATCAGCAACTATTGCATTTGAATACAAAAAGCTGCTGCGGGAATGGGCATTAAAAACAGATGCAGGAAATACAGCATTTGTTGATTTTCAGGCACACGATTTTTCTATGCGTGGACTGGATAGTGTAGAAGCTGCTATTTCATCCGGATTGGGCCACCTTACTTCATTTAAAGGAACGGATTCACTTCCTACCCTTCAGGCAGCACGGTATTATTACCGTGAACATGGATTTGTAGGAGGATCTGTACCAGCTACCGAACACTCTGTAATGTGCGCAGGTACAAAAGAAGATGAGGTAGGTACATTCCGCAGATTGCTTAACACATATCCGAAAGGGATTTTATCGGTTGTTTCCGATACATGGGATCTCTGGAAAGTCTGCACCGAACACGTGGTAACACTGAAAGATCAGATTCTGGCACGTGATGGTAAACTGGTAATCCGGCCTGATTCAGGTGATCCGGTTGATATTATCTGTGGTACCCATATCTGGAAAAATAAAGAAGAATGGGAACGTTTCAATGGTAAAAATTCAACTATGGAAACAGACGGTGTAGAAGGTGAAGATTGGGAAAAAATGACACCACAAGAGGAAGGTGTAGTTCAACTGTTGTGGAATGTGTTTGGTGGAACCGTAAATGCACAGGGATACAAGGTACTTGATCCGCATATCGGTGTTATTTACGGAGATAGCATCACTTTGCAGCGGGCACAGCAGATCTGTGAACGTCTGGAAGCAAAAGGATTTGCATCAACCAACGTAGTGTTTGGTGTAGGTAGCTTTACCTATCAGTACAACACACGCGATACATTCGGATTTGCCGTAAAAGCTACCTATATAGTTGTTGATGGTGTTGGTCGTGCGATCCAGAAAAATCCGGTTACAGATAACGGGACGAAAAAATCAGCAACAGGATTGCTGAAAGTAGTAAGGGAAAATGATACGCTCGTACTGAAAGATAACGTTTCGCTGGAAGAAGAAATGCAGGGAGAACTAAAGCTCATGTATGAGGAAGGATATTTTTACTATCCGAACATTTATTCACTGAAAGAAATCCGTGAAATACTGGAATTGCAACTCTAAACCTCATTAAATCAGGAGCTTATACCAGTACGATATAAGCTCCTGATCTTATTTTTTTTCACATGAAAGTAAAACTGCTTAAAAAAATCCGCAGACGGTTTGACTGGTTTATCAACAAAAAAGGATTTCCTGTTCTGATTGATCATCAGAAAGAAAATGCGTTTGCTATTGATGACGGGGAGTTATTGAAGTTTGGAGGTGAAAAAGATATGGCCGAAATACTCAATACGATAAAAGTTTCTCTGGATGAGTACCGCTGGAGAGTAATGAAAGCGATTATGTTTAAACGGATTGACCGGGATTATGCTAAAATCTATTACAATCTGGCAATCCGGTTAGGACGTACTAAAAACAGATCTGTTTTAAACGCACCGGTAAAACCGGCAGTACCTGATTTTACAAAAGGTGTGTATACCTATCTGGATTGTAATATTCTTCATATTACTACGGAAGATGTTGATTTTCTCAATGAGCAATCCGCTGCAGAATCAAATCTCACCCTGATTGTTTACAAAAAAGATTGCGGATTTTTCGTAAATGTGGACCTTGACGATGAATCATGGAATGACATTGAAAATGAGCTGTCTCCTTCATTGAAAACTGTACTGGAAAAAGCACGTATCAACCAGTGTCAGTGGTTGTGTCTGGATGATGATGGTTTTATTCATCCTGATTTAATATCCTATCACGCAAGTACCGAAAACAATGGCAAGATTATTTAACCCTGCACAGCAACTTAATAAAGTACGCACATTTGCAAAAGAAAATAACATGACTGTCCGTGATCTGCTGGTTAATGCATTTCATCTGGCACATGAAACACAAAAAAGCTTTCACGATTTAATTGAAGAAGCTGAAGAATTATTCTGGGACGAAACAAACACTGTAGAACATGCCGTATAGATCAATATATTTCAATGCCCCTGTATTTACACAGTACAAGGGAGTTAAGGTATATTATGTTTACAAATATGATGAGTTTTCAAACGGACCTCGTAATACTTTTTTCAGTTTAGTACCTAATTCTGAAGATGACAACTCATTTGATATAACAGATTTACCAGAATGGAAAGCACTTCAGAAACACATATCTGAAATGGATGAAATCCGTTTTATGAAAAAAGTGCTGAGAGCATCAATTACTGCAGGAACGTTACAGAAACTGTGGAAAGAGCGTCATGCAAATGATTACAACTCAACCCAATTAGTATGATTTCATTATTTGAAAATAATTTGTCAGAATACCCCGAAAAACCACGATTTGCATACACTCCTGAATACTGTGATAACCGTGTGTTACATCAATCACATGAAGTATTTGTGTGGGGTTCCAATACAGAAGGTAACTCCGGTTCCGGTAGTGCACTTACAGCGGTGAAATGTTACGGTGTACCACAGGGACATTCTATGGGAATGTGCAAACGAACCTATGCAATCATTACAAAGGATTTCAATGCGTTCGGATCAGCCGGGTATCGTGTAAAAATGCTTAAACTGATTGATTTACAGATAGAAACGCTGTACAAATATGCTCAGTTCCGGTCCGAATTACATTTTTATGTAACCAAAATCGGATCCAATCTGGGTGGTTTTACTTTAAAAGAAATTGCAGCTCTTTTTCAAAAACACGAACATGACCGACCTGAAAACATTATTCTCCCGATTGAATACTCCTCTGCACGGACAGGAGCTGAGGAAACTAATGCGTGAAGTGCTTGATGATACGGTAGCGTATTATTCGGCAGATCCTTTAAAAAGGTCAACAACACATAACGGAACGTGTTATTACCGTTCTGATAACGGGAATTGTTGTGCAATAGGTCGGTTCATCCATGATGCGGATTACAATCCAGAAATAGATAAGTTTGATTTTGAAAATAAAACCGATGTTTATTCTGTATGGGACATGCTTCCTTCATACATCACAAAATTACCCATATCATTTCTTGCGGATCTGCAGGATTTACATGATACTGATCACCACTGGAATCAAAGTGGATTAACTGATTTGGGTAAAATACGTGTTAACACATTAATTGAAACTCACGAACTGAATGGTAACTGATCCTAATCTAAACAAACTACGCAAGGATTTTTTTGATGAAATGATTGCGTATTACTCGGAAGATACTTCCCGCAGATCAGTAAATGATCGTAATCAGTGTCTGTACAGATGTGGTGATAAACGCTGTGCACTCGGACGGTTTATTCCAGATGATAAATACGATGCAGCGTTTGAAGGAGGTGCAATTACTGCAGAGCATATCATCAGCACATTACCATTGGAAATTCAGATGTTAAAAGCTGGTTTCTTACGTGAAATGCAATCTTTTCACGACAATAATGATAATTGGAATACGTCCGGTTTATCCATGCGGGGAGAACAACGGAAAAAAGATATTTACGATAGATGGAACCTGTTGAATTAGCTCAAAAATGCATTGCATTTCTGGAAGAAATGGTTACTTACTACAGTGAAGATGTTTCCAGAAGATCAGTAAATGAACAGGAACTTTGTTTTTATCGTTGCGGAGATAAAAAATGTGCAATCGGCAGATTTATTCCGGATGAACATTACGATCCCGTTTATGAAGGAAATTCTGTAGGAGATGTGATGTCAGTATTACCGGATAACATTCGTGTGTTGGGATATTTTTTCCTGAAAGAAATACAGGAACTTCATGATGATAATGACTTCTGGGATACCGGAGGGTTAACCGAAAAAGGGTTGGTAAAGAAAAACCACATTATGTCAATATATGGAACATATTGAACAATCACTGATTGATGCACAGTTAAGTCTTTTGAAAGAAACTGTTGAATACTACAGTAACGATATTTCCCGCAGAGCACAGGATTCTGCATGTCAGAGTTGTGATTATGAAACTACTGACGGACGCTGCTGCGCCGTTGGAAGATTACTTCCTAAGCGGTGGAAAATCAACGGTAATCTGTATAAGCGTAAATCGCTTGAAGGATACATCCATGTTGTGTTTGATCAGCTACCGGATGATGTTCAGAAATACGGTTTAGATTATCTTACTAAATTACAGCATCTTCACGATGAACGTAAAAACTGGTCACACACAACCGGTTTGAGTCAGACAGGTACGGATTTAGTAGAAGATTTCACAAAAGAAATTCTCAAAGGAAGTTACTTACCTAAAAATTAATCAGTTACAATCAAATCACTGCACCGTTAAGTATTGCATTCTGCAATCAGAAAAACATCACAGTGAATCATTTTACAACTTTTAACATCACGTTTAAAAATGGGTCACTTAATTGACACTACAACCGGAGTTGCTGCTGCATGGAACCGTAATCAGAAAAGCTGGCACGGATTAGGATCTACACTGGATACAAATGATCCTGCGGTAATTATTAAAGAATCCGGATTAGACTGGAAAGTGGAGAAAACTCCGCTGACCACTACGTTTAACGGAGTAGAAATTGAAGTTCCGGGGTATTTTTCCACTACACGTACAGATACTAACCGTAGTCTGGGTGTGGTGAAATCCCGTTACACCATCATGCAGAATTCGGATCTTTTCGATTTCTACGGAAACATCGGTAAACAGGGAGTGGAGTTTGCAACAGCAGGTTCACTCAAAGAGGGACGCGTCGTATATATATCAGCGTTAGCTGACAGTGTAATGATTGACGGGGATTCACAACGGGATAATTATCTGGTTGTAACCAATAGCCATGACGGATCCGCAGAACTGCGGGTGTATTTCACATCTATTCGTCCGGTTTGTAATAATACCCTCACAGCGGGGTTAAATACGGCACTGGGAAAGAAAGGTGTGTACGTATCGGTAAAACATACCGGTAACTGGAAAGATCGCTTAGATGAAGCAAAACGGGTGCTTGCACTCGCTGATCGGGTATTCGAAGATCAGAAAGAATACTTACAAGCAGCAGTAAAAACCAAACTATCAGATGATGTTACACGTGATCTTGCGCTGCAGTTACTGTGTGATGCTGCTGAATGGGATCGTCTCGCTGATAATGAACCTATTGATGAAGTACTGAGCACACGCAAGCGAAACCAGTATTTCAAATTACTGGATAACATCTTTGCTCCCGCTTCCCAGCAAGGTATCTTAGGAACTGCACTTGGTTTTCTGGAAGGTGTAACGTACTATACGTCACACACAAAAGAAAAAGGTGATGGAGAAAAAACAACACATTCACTGCTGTTCGGATCAGGTCTGGAAATGCAGGAAAATGCAGTTAAACTCATCAGCCCTTACGTAATGGTTTAATATATCCATCCCCTTCGGTTCATTCCGGAGGGGATATTTTTTTATGGTTTACGAAACTACCTATACAGAAATTTCCGGTACGGATTCAATGAAGGATTTCTTTGTATCCATGAATGACGGGGATTGCTATAAAATTACCTGTGCATCAAAAATCCAGCAGATGATGCTGGAACGAAAAGTTAAAAATGTAGAACAGTTGCTGAGGAATGAATTCGGAAGATTTCAGCTTGCCTGTAAACGAAGTAAGCGTAATCCCCTGATTCTCTACATCTTTCATTTGGAATGAAACAGTTTATCACAACCTATTATCTGGCGGATTATCCTGATACATTATATCACGATGAAAACGGGATTTTTCCGCACGTACTTCACGAAACAATTGAGTTCTGGAGTGATACAAGGCATTTCAAGATAGTTGAAATTGCAACAATTATTAAAGAACATCTGGTCGAACGCCGGGTGTTTCTACAACAAATACCTGAATAATGGATCGCGTACTGAGTACGGAAGCACTTACATTTCTGGCAGATTTACTGACAGGAAAACATACCATTCTTAAACCGGGTACAGAGAACGCCAAACTTGCGAAAAACAGCAGAGAATCATATATTCTTAATCTTTTACCTGCTGATGGTAACTCGTTCGGATATAACGTTTGTCCGTTTGCTACTCCCGGTTGCATCCAGAGCTGTCTCAATCTTGCAGGATATGCAAAATACGCACCTGCACAGAAACGAAGAAAACTGTTAACGGATATTTACTTTAAAGAACGATTGTTATTTTATCGTAAATTGCGTCAGGAACTCGAAGGATTGAATCTTCATGCACAATTGAAGGGTACAATCATTAACGTACGGCTCAACGGTACGAGTGATCTGGATTGGTATAAAAACTTTAAAGCATTTCTGGGATTTGATTTATATTCGCTGAAACATCTGCAGTTTTACGATTATACGAAATCAATCCGTATCTGGAGACAACACCGCAACTCTTCTTTTCACATCACCTTTTCTGCAGCAGAAAATAACTGGAATCAGTGTGAAGAAGTATTGAACGCGGGTGGTACAGTTGCCGTAGTATTTCATCCTCAACTTCCGGAGACATACAAGGGGTATCCTGTTTTCAACGGAGATCTTTCCGATGAACGGTATGAAGATCCCGCAGGTCATATTATCGGATTGAAATACAAGAAAGTGAAGGGGAATAAAGCACTTGAAAATGATTTTGTCATTAAAACATGATCGTATCAGAAGAGAAACTTATTGAGTTTCAAAAATATAAACGGGAAGATTGTGCAATGGCTTATTACATGTACAAACAAGGGTTTATTGTTGAATATCATCCAAAAGATGTTGATCATAAAGGAAACCCTCTCAGACCCGTTCCTCATGAAGGTTTACGGTTCATAAAAGGTCCGTATATGGTATCTGAAGGTACTACTGATGCGCGGGGGTGGAATGTGTGGAAATATCTAAATAAAAAACCTGTCAGTAAACACAAAGCTGCAACATTAGAAGCTGTGGTTGAATATGTTGAACGAAAACTCACAGAATCCAAAAATAACACCACCGAATAAACAAACAGAAACATTGTTTGCATCACGTTATCCGGGTTGGTTTATAGAACAGTACCCGGATAACCGGTTAAGTTATTTAATTTGTCCGTACGGTTTCGAAAGTAATGAAACAAAATCTCATTACGTACGATTCAGAAAAGATGAAAACCGTCGTTTAATTGCGTGGTGTTATCTCACAGAATCAGATAATTTATTAGCATCTGAACAACCAGTGAAACCGGTATTAAACTGGCAACCCTGTAATTTGATGATTGATGAATTTGAAAAAGACTGGGATCTCAGAGATAAAATTCTGATTCCAGGAACATATCTTAAACTGCGGGACGGGTCCATAAAATTAATCGGAAACATGAACAGCAATTTAGGTAGATGTGATTGCTGCAGCATTACTGATGATGAAATTGTGGAATATTCTCACGATTACGTTGAACTTCATAAAAGCCTGATAACCATATGATTACACTTAACGATCTTGAAGAAGATCATAAACGGATTGCTGATGAAATTGTACAGCACAAAGACTGGGATGATTTTGATGATGTAATGTATAATGCTGAATATGCTCAGACCCGAGTGAATTTATTGCGGGAAATTACTACGCAATACACAAAACACGTGTGGAATATGGCGGTGAATACGGTTATAGAAAACATCAGAATTAATGTCACTGATGAAATTACACAAAAAGTAATTGATTCACATGATATTGATTATCAGGTAAATATGCTGGATGAAATTTATCAGATTGATAAACAAGCGTTATTGAATCTTAAATTATGACACAGCATGAAATTCTTAAACGGGAAGGAGCAATATTCAGGTATTTCGACATATTTTTTGAACCTGTAAAAGAAGGTCGTGGGGGTAAACGTAAAATTGTAGGGTATAATCTGTATTATCAGAATTACTATCAGCGATTTACCGAACCTGAACTCATTTTTTATTATCATACCGAATGGGTAATGCGTGCACTGATTTCATTACCGGAACGGTTTACCTTTCGGATTACCAAAGCTACATGTTCGATTTTTGATACCATTAAACCGGATGTATTAGCTGACGGTACACTGGTTCCGGGTAAATCACTGGCAAACTGGTTTCATACGCTTCTTGAATCAAAAGAGTATACCATTCACAACATCATGTGGTTAACTCTTTCTGATTTTTGTCTCTCACAATTAAATCAAAAAACAAATGGAAATACAGGAGATAATCCGTCGTAATACATTACTGTACGTATTTATGGAATATGTACAGATAAAACTTGAAGGTACACTGGCAACATACGGTAAAACAAATGTTCCGGAATTTACAATAGATCTGGCGCAACCCGTAAAGCAGTGGGATCTGTTTATTGATGCACTCGAAAAAATAGATTTGATAGGAAATGATCGTTTTCAATACCAGATCGGTCATTTTGCAACATCTATCTGGGACTGGAAAGATGCAAAAGAGGGAGACGATTATTTAACAGCTAAATGGATTGGATTTACAGAAGGATCGACAATGGTTCATGCAGCATGGGAATCTATAACCTCATTCCTTATTGATTGGGAAAAAGAACAAAATGAAAACACCAGAGCAGCAGAAACTAACTGATGAATTCTGGCAGCAACATTCGTTTGCGAAGCTGGAACAAAAAGCGTGGGAATGCGCCAGAAAAGCAGTAGAATACCACAAAAGCGTTGTTAAGTTACCTCATCAACTTACAGATGATACGCATGTAACTCACGGTGATAATAAAGATATGCATGAGCTGGCTGATTTTTATGCGAAAAAAACAGCATACCTGTTTTATAATTATCGCCGGTTGCTGAATGATGATCAGCGTCGGCAACTGTGGAAATTAACTGATGAGATTGACACGTATTACCAGCAGAACAATACACCTTTTCAAACCAACATTATATGAAATCTATCAATGATCTGACAAAACTGCTGGATAATCTTAAAGATGAGGTAGTTCATAAAATTGAAGTGGAAATTATGTCAGGAAATCAGCATCTGGTTAAACAGGTGCTTGATGATGTACCGCTTTCCAAATTGCTTGAATTTCTGGATCCTGTTGATCATGAGCATTTTGCAAAACAATATGCTGCTTTTAACAAAGATCTTCCTGTGAGATTGTTTTAATTATGTTTCCCTACCCTTATGTTACCCGTAGCGCATATTGATGATCGTGCCATTAACACAAAGATCAACAAGTTAAAGCAGGAAAAGCTTGTACTTGAAGATGCACAGAACGCAACACGATTAAAGATTAATTCGTGTGACCGTGAAATCGAGAATCTGGAAAAGATTCGCAGAACAATGCTGGAACAGGCCCGTACGCTTGAACTGAAAATTACAGATCATGCAATTCTGCGGTATCTGGAACGGCAGTTTAATCTTGATATTGAAGAAATCCGCAGACAAGTTAAGCTACAACTGGAAGAAGAAGCTGTAAAAGCATTCGGCAGCGGTAATCTTATGTTTTCATCCGGCTATTTTGTAGTAGATGAATTTGTTGTAAAAACCTTTATTACATCAGATACACAGGAATCATGATAACACCTGTAGAATCTTACGCAGCATCGTGTGATCACTGTAATGTTTCTTACGAACAATCATGTACCGGATTTACGATTTTTACTGATGAAGGTCAGTTGCTGGAAGCAATGCGGGATGATGGATGGCACATAGGTGAAAGTACCGGAAATCAATACTGTAAGGATTGTAAATACGAACACATTGACGAAGAAGATGATGAACAATACATTGATCCGGAAGAAATTGAGTAAACAGGAACTCGAAACGATCTGGCATGAATTCGGAGATGTTCCGATTGATGAAAATGAAGATATTGATATTGATTTCTATCACTGGCAAAAGGGTACAAATCGTTTCGACATCTGGCACTGGTTTGATGAACATTATCCGGGTGGTGTAGCGATACTCACCAACGCTTAAATTTTTTCAATAAAAACTGATATATATTGCGAATTTGATAATAATTCAGATCAACAATTATCAGTTTCTTAATCCTTTAACATGAACGCAATTTATAATCTTACCAATAAACAACTGAACGTCAATACGTTCAAAGGTGATTTTGAAGCAAAGCAATGTACACTTGCTGATGTTATTACACTTAAAGCACCGGTTCTGGGGTATCACGTAAATGTGAAATACAACGAAAGTTCCGGAGACTATGATGTGACACTTCATCATAATGAAGCATCACTTGCTGCGGAAAGTATCGGTCGGTGTACACTTCAGATTGTAAGCTGATATAATCGGTTCGGTAAGAGCTATAACAGAAATGGAAGCATTAGATCGTCTCCGGGAAGCATTCCCGTCAGTTGGAGCGATTAAATGGACTGCGAAACCTATATAACAATGGTAGCAACAACTTCTCTTGAAATTCCCGTACAGGAACTCAAAAAGAACCCCAGAGAAACGTTTGTGATCTGCTGTGATCTCTTGGGGAATAAAGAATGGAAATACGTTCCGCTGGTACCGTTACGTGAAGCAATGGCACGTGATGAAGATGTATTGCTTGTAGATACCAGCAGTAAACGCTGTTCTCTTTACCCTAAACAGGCACTGGAAGAACTGCTCGGAGAAAGTGAAGATGAATCGTACAAACAGGTTAGTTTAGCTTATTTTGAACAGTACGATAAATGGATAGTGGATGATCTGATGTTTAAGTTTCTGCAGACCTTTCACTGGACATGGTATAATGAACTGAAAGATTTTCTGTACACGGATGCGTTTGCAAATATTCTGAGAACTGTTCACATGGACCGGTTAAAACAGCAGGTGTTTCCGGAAAAGGAAATCATGTTCCGCGTGTTTTTAACCGATCTCAGACGCGTTCGGGGTGTATGGTTGGGATTATCTCCCTATATCGGAGATAAGATCGCTAACGGGTACGCATTCGCTACAGAACGTCTTGTAAAACCACCTTCACTTAATATTCTTGAAGCGGGTATCCGTGATTCCTGCGGATATGATTTTCTATGGTCCGGATTGCGTAATGATTTGCTGGATTTGCGGAAAAATGGTATCTTGCTGCTCAATATAGCATTAACTACTAATGGTAATGATTCATCCTCACACGTTGCTGTATGGAAACCATTTACTGAAAAAGTAGTAAGTGTTCTGAATAAAGTACCAGATTTATCATGGATGATTTTCGGTAAGGAAGCGCAGAAGTATTCCCCACTGATTTCCAATGAAACACATACACGCTACGAGTGTTATCATCCTTCGCATTACGCAAGGGCCGAAAAACCCATGCTTACAGATTCGTTCTGTAAGTTCTTCAATCAGTTAAATATTAATCTAAATGTTGAACATTAACACTGACATTGATCAGTCAGCAGCAGTACATGTAAGTTATTTTGAAAATCATCTTGCAAAAAAACTTCCTTCATTCAACCTTAACACAGGTCATTTTTACAGCAAGGAATATAACCGTGTACGGTTATTTGAAAGTGAAGTAAAATACGCAGGATGGGTATTTATTTCACTGGGACACCGCATATTTCACCTCAAACATAAAAATGCGGAACTGTTTCAGGAAGGAACGAGCAAAACCAAAGTATGCAAATACGAATTTTTGTCAGCAAACTTTGCTCCGGTAACAGTAGAATACATTGATATGCTGCTGCAGAATGCACGTTCCTATACACCACCGGCAACAACACCTGCTCCTGAACCGGTGTATAACCAGCCGCATTTCGAAGAAGAAACAAAAGTTTTACCGTTATACGAAAGCGGCTCTCCCGTTCAGTTCAGTTCAGCTTCGGAAGAATATCAGCTACACGTTGAAAATGTACTGACCCGCATTCGTCAGACGCTGATTACAAAAGGGTTGGAATATCATCGCAACGGAAACCCGTATCACAATTTTGACAGCACCGCACAAATGAACCGTCAGATTCCGGAACGCGCATTGTGGGGTATGGTTTCCAAGCAGATTACCGGTTGTCTGGATCTGATTCAGGATATTGAACGTGGTAAACTTCCTTCAATTGGTTTGATTGAAGAAAAGTGTGGTGATGTTCGTAATTACATGATTCTTCTGGAAGGTGTGATGAAACGAACTATTGGTGTTCAACAGGGATACGCTCAGGTTGCAGCGTAACGTATACACACACCCGTTATTAACCGTAACGGGTGTTTTCTTTTTTTTATGAAGATACTTACCATTAGTGATCTGCACGGATTAACGGATCCGTTTACAGAAGAGATTCATCGCGCAGATGCCGATATGCTGATTCACGCAGGTGATCTGACTAAACATGGTAAACCGGATGAACTGTATAGTGTAGTACGCTGGCTTGCATCGTTTCCCCATAAGCATAAACTGTTTATTGGTGGTAATCACGATAAGCATATCCAGACAATCAACCATTCCAGATCGGCGTACATAAATTTTATTCTCTTCTGTGAAGATCTGGGGGTCACGTATATGCACAACCGTTGTGTCATGTTTGATGGATTACATTTTTACGGAAGCAGTTTATCACTCAGGTATGGAAACTGGTTTAATCAGTACGGGGAAAATGAAGCGGATACGGTCTGGTCACTGATTCCGCCGATCACTAATGTGCTCATTACACATACTCCCGCATTCGGAATACAGGATCAAACCGGTCCTAAATACGGATCAGTACACGCAGGATGCAAATCGTTACGATCTGTGGTTGATAAGTTACCTGCTTTAAAGCTTCACGTATACGGACACATTCATCACAGCAGTGGTACCGTAATCGTTGAACGATCAAAATTAAAACCATTCACCAGTGTAAATGCTGCACTGCTGAACGAAGAAAATCTTCCGCAGTACAAACCTTCGGAAATTTCAATTACAACCTAACACATTAAAACAATGGTTCTTGCGAAGAAAACCCCGCAACAGGTAGTTAAAGAATTTAAGAAAACCAACAAGGATAAACCTGTATCGGCTGATGCCGTTATTCATGCGTGTGGAGTTGCAATGATAACAGCATATCTACATGATTACATCTGCCGTACTTTCGTGAATAATAATGAATATTATTCGCGTAAAAACAAGTATTACATTGATGGACTTATTCATGAAAATTCCGGATTACTTGCTAAAGCGGAATCACTTCGCAAGCTGACACATCCGGGACTGGAAAACATTGAACAGGAAGAAAATATAGACACGGAAATCTTTACAGATGAGATTAATACTCAACTGAAAGCAATTCACGATTTTATTCACCTGTATTTGTTTCGTAGTTACGGAGATTTTTGTAATTTTGCATTAATCCTCGATAATATTAGGAACAACAAACGTGTGTACACACACGAAGAAGTTTTACTAATAATGAGAAATGCAATTTTCGATATAACCAAAATCGAACCAACTAATCTTTTGATCGAGAAATATGTCTAATACTTCACAATCCGCTGTTGTTCACCGGTTCACTAACATCTTACTGCACACACATGAAGGATGGGAGCCGAATGGTAAAGGTTACGAATATCGTGGTATCGAATTAACTAACCGGCAACTCCGCAAAATGGGGCTTTCATCCATCCGTTCACGATTAAGTAAACAAGGTTTACAAAAAGAAGTACAAAAAGGAAAAAGTACTCTTGAAGTAATTCTTGAAGCGGTTTATCAGTTAGGATTACAGGAAGGTTTGGAACAGGCCGGAACAAATGAAAAACAAAAGATTGCTTAATGTAAACGATACCGTTTACCTTATTAATTCTTCTGAAATTTTAACTTGTACAGTTACTGAGTTACTCCCTCATAATTTAGCAATTTGTAAGACCGGAACATCACTACTCCGGCTACCACGGAACTTACCGTTAGGATATGAAACGTACTGCAAGAAATTGCTCTATTACGTAACATTAGACACTAACGATCTGATTTCCAAAACCTTGATGAGAAAAAAACATGCAAAGGAATTCGAAAATATTTCGGTAATCCTTAAACATGTTGGTCAAAATTTAATACCAGAACATTTGGAAAATTTAACGAAAGAATTAAAGATTCTTTCCGATAAATATTATGCATACACTAGAATCCGTAGCTGAATTTTCACGACAAAATAAAGTACCAATTCCGGAATCACCCTGCATTCCTGCGAAAGATCGGGTACTATTAAGACTCAAACTACTTCGTGAAGAAATTGATGAACTGGAAGCTGCGTGTGAAGCAAAAGATGAAGTAGAAATTCTTGATGCATTTTGTGATATTGAATATATTGCAATGGGTGGAGTGCTGGAATTCGGAATGAAAGAAGTATTTCCGAAAGCATTCAACGAAGTACACAGTTCCAACATGACAAAACCTTGTTCTTCAATTGAAGAAGCAGAACTGACTATTGCAGATTATGCAAAGAAAGGTATTGCTTGTCATTACGAAGAAATTGAAAGTAAGTTCGTCATTTTCCGTACAGCAGATAATAAGGTAATGAAAAATATTAATTACCGTCCTGCAAATCTTTCACAGTTTATTAAGTGCTAAAATTCAAAACCCTTTCAGTGTAATCTCCTGAAAGGGTTTTTTCTTATGCATGAATTATTAATTGCTCAGGATTGGATTCCAATCCGAAATTTCGGTAACGAATATCATAAAACAGGCCCGGCGCATTACATTCACAAAAAGCTTGAGTTAAGTGGTTCTATCGAAAAAGATAAATGGATTCACATTTGTTATTCTATCGAAAACGATAATGGATTTGGTAGTCGTTACGAAGGTGATATTTATCACACTATTTACGATGGCCCCTGTAGTTCCGTTGAACAACTGGAACAGATTTTAAAACTTCTTCAAATTTAAAACATGACAAATCACAGCAACAGCGTAGAGCTGATCGGATATTATGGTGGAGATAAACGTTCTTGTGTTTCTGCATGGCAATCAACTACTGAAGAACTTGGAATTACACTTCCGGAGAACATTCAGGATCGCGTTGATGTAATCTTTCATCACATTGCACAATCAAAAGCAAAATCAGCAGCAGATCTGATTAAGTTTCTTGCTGATCACGGTCACGGTACACCGTTTGAAAAATCACATCTGGATTTTCAGATCAAAGGTGATCTGGCATCGCACATTCATTCACTGAAACACCGGATTTCACATATCAACGGCGAATCAGCACGGTATAAAGAATTCGTTACAGATAAGTTTTATCTTCCTGATGATTGGAAAGATATTGTGTTTACACGTGACGTACAGGATATGAACGGTGCAACCTTTGCATATACCGGTGACAGATTACTTAACGTGCTTGAACTGTATGCTAATCTGGGTTATGAGCTATATCATCAGTCGTGTGAAGATCTCCGGAAAATTCTTGGTGCTAAACGTGCAAAAGAATCTTCACGGTATTTTCTGGGATACACGACACAGCTCAACTACGACTGGCAGATGAACTTCCGTAGTTTCATCAATATTCAGATGCTCCGTAATGATGCTCATGCACAGCGGGAAATCCATCAGATTGCCAATACCATGCTGGATCTGGTTATGAAGATTCCGGGTAATCCGTTCGAATTCTGCATCAAAGCGTTTGACCTTAAAGTAGATCCTGAATTTCTGTTATGATCAATAATCTTGTTGATATTATTCAACTGCTCACCTTTGAATCTGATGATGACATGTATCATCTGCAGATTCTGAAACGCAAGAAAGAGCATCCCGAACTTGGTTCCAACTCACAGGTAATCAAAACTTACTATATTACCAGTGTCAACTATCTGGAAGATAAATTTGCAGAAATATGCAGATTGTGTGAGTTTCATAATGCACGTGCGTGTATCAATCTCAACCGGAGATCATTCGAAAGACTTTCGTTCCATGCACTGCGGAAAATTGCAGATCAGATTATAAACCGTGATTTCCGTTCCAGCCGAAAAGCGTACGAATCCGTAGCCGGTGCATACAGCAACGAACCAAATAAAAAGTGGATTGTTGATATTGATGTAAAGGATGAGAAGCTGCGGACAATGATCCGGAATACAATCAAGAATTGTGAACCGAATCTGCGTCAGGATAAAGTGTATGCTGAACTGGAAACCAAAAACGGATACCATCTCATTACATCTCCGTTTAATGTAGAACAATTCAAAAAGTTCTACCCTGCAATTGATATTCAAAAGGACAATCCTACTATCCTTTACGTACCATGAGACAGATTTCCGAAGAAGAATTACAGGTTTATTATCGTAATCTTTCTTATTATGATCAGATCATCAAATCGTTACCACCACCAGCTAAACCAAAATTTCATACTTCTGCAAATAAAAAAACCCACAATCTTTCAAAGAAATGGGGATTACAAATGGCAATTCCATCCGCTTATGCATTCGGAAAATTACCTTTGTTCTGGCAGCTTTGGAAAAAGTATGAAACAATGGATGCAGCAATAAATGCTCATGCCGATCTTAATGCTGAATGGGGACCGGATGTATTCTGGAGACTTGTACAGATTAATTATACAGATGATGTAGCTGAAGGATTCACAATAATTCCGATGCAGGAGTTCATCAAATAAAAAAAGCAGGATGGGAAAACCCCGTCCTGCTTTTTTATTTTTCCAAAAAAAAAATCCCCTGCTTCAATGCGAGCAGAGGATTAACAACTGAAACTAAACAAATATATAGATGATTACATCAACCCATTTGAGGTAATTCTTTTTCGAGTTCACTCGTTAACGCTTCCGCTAACTGATTCACTTGATCTTCGGAAAGTTCACTTCCGTCTTCCCCGATATATTTTGTTTGAATTTTACCTTCCAGTACTCCTCGCGTTAAAATATCCTGTAACATTTGATTCGCTGAAGTTGCTGCCATTAAACCCTGTGAAAGAACATTGAGTTCAAAACCGGTAACGGTAAGTTCAATATCAGGTTTCCACTCGTAAATTTGTTGTGATTTCTGCATAAATGAGAAGGAAAAGCGGGAGTTTGTGTTGACCCCAAACCCCCTTATTTCATATTAACGAACGATCTACATTACGATAGGATTTTCTGTGGAATAACAGGATCGTGTTAATGATGTAAAAATAAAAAAGAGGTCTGGCGGAACCAAACCTCTCTTGAATTGCAAAGAGATGTTTTTTCAACCTGAAATTATCCCAACGTAATAGAAGTCCAGCCTGTTGTTGTATACACCGTACCACCCGGCGTGTAACCGTTAATGCGTACATTATAGGTACCGCTTGTAGCAGGAATAATGCTGGTTACTCTTACCGTTGTATCTTCGCTCGAATCAACTTCATTATAGCTGAATACTGCACCATACTGAGGATTGACAATTAATGTAAAGCTGTATCCGTTCTGTCCTTTATCTAAAGTAACTTCACTGATAACATACGTTTGCCCGTTCATTGTATGTTGTTCAACAATATCCCAACCAATAATATTCGGAGGTGAAGCAGGAGTCTGAATATAAATTGAATCTGTATACACGGATTGTCCGTTTTTATCAACCCGTAATCTGAATGAATAACCGGTATTTTCTTCCAGACTATCAACTTGAATAGCATTGGCATTACCACCAGTCCAGTTCATCGGTATATAATCTCCGGTATTCGGATCATACGCTTCAACTACAATTAATTCAGCATTTTGGCTGATATTTGTCCACGTAAAATAAGCACTACTGTAACTATTCGCATAACCCGAAAAGTTTGAGGGAGCTGTTAATGGTATTTCAACCACCTTCATCATTTCTTTAATTATTCCAATCATAGCTTGTTGTGATATAAATATAGCACTTATATAAATTTCAATGATTTATATAAGTGCTATATTTGAAAACGCAATTTTCAATAAACAAACAAATTAGTATGGTAATGAAATATAATTTGAATCTGCTGTTGTCCCGTCACTAAATGTAATACGTACTACTGCATATTTTACAATTGCAGGATTATAACCCGCATTATTTTCAAACCATACTCTAGGGCTACCAGATAAAGATACCGGACCTCTTTGAGCCTGTAAACCACCACCAATTGTTTGATAAAACATAATTGTAAAAGTTGAGGCATTTCCAGAGTAATTTATAGTAAATGTCCAGTTAGGTGTACTTAATATTACACTATTTAAACTTTTTACAACATTTTGCATCTCTTTGATTATTCCGATCATAGCTTTTTTGTGAGATAAAAAAGCACTCATATAAAATAATTTATACAAGTGCTTTCTGATTTAATTACGGATATTTAGTGCTGTTAGCATCCAGTGAAGTTGTTCCGGAGCCAACCATTGCAAACGTGTTTACTTTACCTACAGCAGTGTTCCAGCTTGGTGTAGAAGCAAATGTTACACTACCTGGAAAAGTAATTGTATAAGAACCTGAACCACCTTGTACTGCACGGATGTAAAGTGCTTTACCCTGAGCTGCATTATTAATGGTAAGTGTTACGTTACCTGTAAGTGTTAAAAACAGATAAGTATCATCAGCATTTGCAAGATCTACCGTTATAGCTCCGGTAGCAGTTGTGTTACTGATTGTTACACGGTTACTGGAAGCACTTGTTACTCTACCTTTTGCATCAACAGTAATTTTTGCATTTACATAAGAGCCTGCACTTACACCACTGTTAGCCAGTGTTGCTGCAAAAGACCCTGTACCTGAACCGGTAACATCACCTGTTAAAGTAATAGTCTGATCACCTGTATTTGAACCACTCAGGGTTGTAATACCAAGCTTGGTACGGATACCTGTAGCGGTTTCGTCACCTGTATTAGTGCCACTCAGGTTAGGAGCACCAATATTACCGGTAAAGGTATCACCTGCTTTATTTGCCGGAGTATATCCTAATGCAGCCTGTTTGTTATTAAAAGTACTCCAGTCTGTGCTGGTAAGTACACCGGTATTAGATGCTGAAGCATTACCTACTTTCGTTCTGATTGTAGTTGCGGTTTCATCTCCGGTATTTGTACCTGAAATACCTGCCAGTTTAGTTTTTTCACCGGTAGTATAATCTTCTGTTGATAACTGTTTACCTGCAACTTTATCTACTTTACCATTATACAGTAAATCAAGGTAATGAGCTATAGGTTGGGTTCCGTTATCAGCAATAATCTGATAACTTGTATCAGTATGACCTAACTCAGCATTAATACTAGAATCTACATCTGTATACGATGCTTTATTTGCTAACTGACTATCAACATAGGTTTTATCAGCTTTACCTGATACTGTAGTAGTAAGTGCAGCAACAGCATCCTGATCATTTTCTAATTGAGTTGCGATTTCCTGCAATGTATCCAATGCTGCAGGGGCAGCACCAACAACTTGTTGTACCCGCGCATCAACCTGAGCTGAAGTCTGGAAACCCGAATCATTGGTAAGATCTGATACTTTTGCAGGAATAGCAGGTTTACCGGACAAATCATTGTAGTGACCTGTTTTCGCTACGTTTGCCAGACCGGAAATATCTGAAGCATCAAGCGTTACATCACCGGTTTTTCCCGCTACTGAATCAACGGCACCACCCGCTTCAACAGTTGACGAAATCGTTTTACCATCGTCAGCAATATGAATACCGGATCCGGGAATCAGTTTATCCTGTTTGAGGATATTAAGCAGATTATGTTTATTTGCTACCGAAACAGCAAAATCAGTTAAACGTTGGGTTAATGAAGCCATAATTAAAAATTGGTGTTAGATGTGAATACTTCTGCAATGTTACCCGGATCATAATTACTGATAAGCCCGGTAAAATCTCCGGAGACAACCAGATCACGTTTTACCCATCGACCTGTACCTTTTCCGGTAGCACTCAGTACATTTACTCCGTCAACAGGTTCAGAACTTGCAGCATCATAATCATATACGTCACCGGTACTGGTAATCAATGCTTCAAACGGACCGGTATATCCGGTTACTTTAGCAGGTGTAATATCCAGTTTAGAATAAACCTTCTGCATATCAGATCCGATCAGCTGAAGGGCTTGCTGAAGGTTAATGGAAGTTGTATTTTGTGACATAATGTGGTGTTGTTAAAAAGGGGAGAGAAATGTTATTCCCCTCCCCTACGGTGGATATAGCTGTTAATAAAAATTAAGCAAGTGTACCGCGAGCTGTAGTGTATGCTGACAGGAAGTTTACATCCAGATCACCCAGTGTTGATACCAGTGCATCAATATCTGACTGAGCAGAAATAACCGCATTTTCAACAGCATCAACATCTGACTGCAGTGTTGAAATATTGCTTTCAGCAGTGGTTACACGTGCGTTGGTAGCATTCAGATCAGTTTGTGCAGCAGCACCAATGTTGCTACGGGCCTGACCTTTCTCAACTGAAGTAAACGTACCGGTCTGATCAATATCAACCCGTACAACTTTAGCCAGAATATCTTCAGTTGCATCAGCAGCAGCCTGTAATGCATCAATTTCTGATTCAGCAGTACTTACGCGACCTTCAAGTGCAGTTACTGAACTTGCAGAAGCTTTACCGGCGTTGCTTGATTGTACAGCAGATAAACCGGCTTCCAGATCAGTTAACCGTGTATTTTGTGTACCGTTAACTGTTTCAACAGCACCAACACGTGTTTCCAGTGAATCAATATCCGATTCAGCAGTTGTAACACGACCGGCCAGTGTATCAACACTTGATTGAGAAGCTTTTGTAGCTACACTTGTTTCCAGCGCGTCAATATCACTTTCGGTAGTGCTTACACGACCTTCCAGTGAAGTAACAGCAGCAGCAGAAGCAGCACCGATGTTATCACGACCCTGAGCTTTTTCACCTGTGCTGAATGATTGAGCAACATCTACACGAACCTGTTTTGCTGAAATATCTTCCAGAGCCTGAATATCAGATTCCAGAGAAGCTACTTTAGCATCGTATGCAGCTTGTGAAACCTTACCGGCTACGGCAGTTTCCAGTGCATCAATGTCACCTTCTGCTGTAGTTACCCGACCAGCAAGAGTAGTTACGCTTGCTTGTGAAGCTTTGGTATCAACTACACCACTCAGAGCTGTAAGATCTGACTGCAGGGTATCAATTTCACCTTCAGCAGTAGTAACACGGCCAGCTAAAGTTGATTGAGCTGTTTCAAGCGTATCAATTTCTGACTGCATCCCTGCAGAAAGTGTACTGAAATCAGCAGCACTTACCGCACCAATGTTCGTACGCGCCTGTGCTTTCTGTGCATCAGTCAGCGTTTGGGGGGCATCAAAACGAACACGGTTCCCCAGAGCTTCCAGCAAAGCAGCAATTTCGCTGTCAGCGTTCTGCAGAGCTGTTGCCAGTTCGTTAAGGGTATCCAGTGCAGTTGGAGCACCGGCAATCAGTGCACTGATGGATTCGTTAACCAGTGAACTTACTTTCTCCGAACTGAATACTTTCGTAGCAGAAGGAGTTGTATCATCAATTTGCAGTGCAGAAGCACCCAAACCGTCAATCAACGATTTGAGTTCGTTAATTGCTGCAACAAGGTTTGATTTCTGAGTTGTTGTAAGTGCGGAAAGCGCACCCGCTTTACCGTTTACAAACGCAATGTCAGTACCAATCTGAGCTAGTACTGCCTGTAGTTTTTGTGCTGTTGTCATTTACGATGGGTAATTAAATTAAACTTCCTCGGTTTGGTGTGTATGAATCTTCAAAATCAAACAGATTCTGAATTGTTTCTGAATCAATGTTAACAGAAATAGTACCGTCTTCATTTACAACCAAAGTATCCTTATCCACGTTTACATCAATTTTTTGCTGTTCAACGTGGGATGCTTTGAATGTTTTTCCAACATTTTGTACGGTTATAACTTGAAGTGCTGGCATCGTCAGGTGTTAACATTGCGTTGAGTTTTGTATATTAAATCATGAATCCTAAAACTGTTCCGAAAGCATCCTGTACTTCTACAGCTCCCTGTACAGCTCCCGGAGATACATACAGTCCCTGCTCGTCAACGGTTAACGCATTTCCTGATTTGGCAGAAACCTTTACGTTAGCTGAAAGCTTGTTATCCGTTTCTGAAAACGCAATGGTTTCACTTTCTTCCGTATCAACACGTGATGCAAACTCAGAAAGATCAACTACCGTAACAACTCCTTTTTCATTGGTGTACCGGATAATTCTTGTAACCGGAGAATACTCAAAAGTAGTTGCTGTTTCAACAGAGCGAATTAAATTCCGGACTGTTACGGAGTTAACATTGAGAGAAATAACACCTTGCAAATCAGCAATTAACGTATCTCTATCAATGTTAACATCGTACTTGTTTGAGGAAAACAGATTGCTGACAATCGTTTTTCCTAAGTTTGCGGGAGCTACAACTCGTTTACTGAGAGGAGTAACTACTGTCATGGGGTTAAGGGGTTATTGAATGCATCAGAGAGATTATCATCAAGTAATCCGGGGACTTCATCAGGTTCTACGTTATTCGCTTCATCTGCTTCCAGATCATCGAGACGTTTCTGAAGTTCCTGTAATTTACATTGCGTTTTATCCCACTGTTTCTTTTCAATATACATTACTCCCGCTTTGGGGGTAAGTGAACATTTCATGATTATTAAAAGGTTAAATGGCTCTGGAATATCTCCGCAATGTTTCCCGGATCAGTTTCCTCATCCGAACGTTTACCCATATACGTGTATGATGAAGATTCACGTTTGTCACCTTCTCCCATATACATATACAGGTATTCATCAGTAACTACAATTGTTCCTGCACCGATAGATGATTGTTTTGAACTAGACAATTCAGCTAACGATGTAGTGGTAACGGGTAAATTTGACGATCCTTCTGTACGGTTTTTACACGAACATTTACATTTCTGTAATGCATCTTCAACTTCACGAAGTAAACATTTCACTTCATCGAATTGCTGTGCGGGAAACGCCACCCCGTTATCAAACCCCGGAATATGATTATTACCTAAGAATTTATTTCTGTTCACGGTGCGGTAGAATTACAGCATCAAATATATAACACGTAATTCTTTAAAAGTATAATCTCTTGATTTGGGAGGAGATTAACGGGAGTTTTTACGAGAGAGATTCATATACTGTAACTGTTCATCCGGATTAAATAACCGTCCAACCTGCCAGAAAGGAGCGAAAACAGATTTTTTAATATTCCGTGCAATTTTATAATCTCCTTTTTCGTATCCGGCACCACCACGATCATACTGTTCAAATCCGCTATCCCACCATACGTGACCGTAGGGACCAACATCTTCCCACAACTGAGATAATACCTTCACAGATGCATCGTACGCTCTGAGCTGTGCTAACGGTGATTTAACGAGCTGCATTGCCTTATCAACGGTAGTGAATATTTGCGGACCTCTCGGTGATACAAAAAACGGAAGATACATACCCAGATCACCTTCCATGCGCAGTAAAAACACCTCAATGTTTTTCAGCACCTTATCTCCTTCTTCATCGTCATCATCCAGTGCAGCTTCAATACCGATGATGAATAATGAGATCATTGTGAGCATCATCATATCAAATGATGCACGTTTAGCCGCATCCTGTTGCTCCGGTGTACCATATGCAAACGCTGAAAACGCTGCTGAGTTTTTAGAAAGCTGTCCGAATGTAAGCTGATCTAATACCCCTGCGTAAGGTTTTACTACAAAATTCCGTAAACCAAACAACGTTTTTGCGAGCAATCCTTTCTGTGTTTTTGTTTCATCAAGCAGCATTTTGAAGTAATCCCGTAAATATCCGCTGGTTTCCTGTCCTGCTTCCCAGTCAAACCGTTTATCACCGAACCGGTGACGTACCGATGAGTACAGGTATTTCTTGAACATCATCAATAACTTACCCCAGTATCTTCGCTGAATAAGTGCTTTATCAAATTTGGAGTAATGACCGTGCAGCTTCTTATTCGTGCTGTGCAGCTTATTACGGAAATCACGCAATATTTCCGGAGACACTTCAGAAGGAAACTGAAACAGTTCACCCGGTTTGTGTTCTACAGATTCCCACAGGGATTTACCCGATGGCAGTTTATATCCTTTCATTGCGGCAATCATCAGGGTAATCTGAATCTGATGTTCCGGTGCAGATTGCGTCCAGAACATTGCACGTTCCATCATTTTTTCCGCATTACCGGTACGGGATACATCGCCGTTCTCATCAATAAATTCACCCTGAATAGCATCAAAATAAACGGCCAACTGATTGATCAGGGATTTCTTACCGTAATTGGGTTGTTTGAGATCTTTCATAAACCCACCGATATTTGCCCAATACTCTTTTTGTGCTGATGCGTAATCTTCCTTAGAGTACATTCCCCTACCGATTGTTTCTGCATAGTTCTGCAGATTACCGATTGCTACGTTCTGAAACATGGAGCTGACGTTCCACGCAAGATTACTGAAAGCAGTATATCCACTGATTTTACCGGTAAGTTTCTGCATATCAATCCGGTTGCCCAGTACAGAAACAGATGCATCAAAACTATCCTGACCATACATTGTATCGTTGATGAATTCAGTGAGCTTCTGATTTAACCGTTCAGCTACCGCATCGTTATGTTTTTTACCAAACCGGATCAGCACCCGGTCAAACGCATCATAATCCTTTACCATACGTCCCTGCATTCCAAGAACTACATCCGGTTTAATAATTCGTTTGAGTACCTGAATCTGAGGTTCGATTTCACGGAAATTTGCGTACGTGTTTGCCGAAGCCCCGTACATAAGTACAGACCGGTACAAATCTTCTTCAAGAACATCATCGCTGATGTGTGTAATAAACCGTACCGGAATTTTCAGAACAGGATCTCCGTTAATGTATTCTTCCTGATACGTGGTTTCTTTCTCATTGTTTGTCTCCGGAGATTGCTGCTCACCAAGCAATACTCTCTTAAACCAGCTTACAATTTTTTCCAGTGTGGATTTATCAGGAATATAATCTCCCGTCTGCTTTAATTTTTCAACCTGTGGAAGAATATTATATTGTAATGCACTTTTACCTAACCGGTTATTCGCAGTATTGTAGTGAGATAACAAAGAAGTAAAATAAGCTTTCTTACGGGTATCCGCATTAAGTGTATTCCACTTATCAACCACAGACTGATCATACGCTTTAGAGTAATGATATTTATCAGATAACGGAGTAAATGCACCACGCAGCGTATAATACGCGTCAATATCATCCATCGGTTCTTTGGTGATATTGAGCCATTTAAGCTCTCCGTTCTTCATCACCAGTACAAATACGTTTTCCCCCTCTTCGTAACTGGTAATGTGCTCATACTTACCTTTCAGTAGCTGCTCCCGCAGGTGTGCCGGATTATCATCTTTTGTCATGTAACGGGTACTTACATGTTTCTGAAGTTCTTTCGGAATTTTTTTCTTTCCCGATACACTGTCAAATCCCAGTTCTTTTAGTTTCCGGTTACGTTCAGCTCCTTTTAAAATCGTACGGTTAGTTTTATAAAAGTCTGATTGATAGATACTTTTAATTTCATTCCATAATCCATAAGGACGATTAGGATCTACGGTAAACTTATTATAGCTGATCGCTCCGTTTCTGTGGATATAAAATAAACGGTCCAGAATCACTTTATGAACCGGATCAGATGATGAAGCAAGAAAGTTTACCAGATCCATCGGAGCTTGCGTGAGATCCGGTTTCCCTTCTTTGTAAGGAAGCAGATCGTACAGCTTACGGATTTCTTTATTCACGTGCTGATAAAAATACGATTGATGTGCATCATACAATGCATCGTTGTATTCAGAAAGAAATGCTTTCTTTTTCGCAGCTTTTAACCAGATGCTCCGTCCGAATACATTAATCTCAATCTTATCACCATCATAATCAGCAGCTACTTCCTGCAGATTTCCGTAACTATCTTTCTCAGCATATAACTGCTGATGCGTCATTTCATTGTGGTAACGGTTAATCTCATCGCGGGACATGTTCTTTTCCAGTTTGAGATCTTCCCTCACATCTGTTACTTTCTGTCCTTCTACGATTGTTTGCTGGTGAGCATCATACATCTTGTTTCCGATCATGAGTGCAACAGCAGCCGTTAACGGATCACCGGATTGTACAGTAGCATCCAGTAAATGTTTCAGTACAGGTTCATCCTTATCACCGGTACGAAGCAGTGTGCTGAACTGCTCTTTGGTTAGTTTGAGATCACCGGTATAATTTTTCTGTTTGTTTTCCACAACAGGCCACAACCATTCTTCTATTACATCGTAATGAAGTTTCTGAAGCTGTGTTTTCAGTTGTTCCGCTTTATCGGCAGCATCTGATAATATATCCTCAACAGATGCCCGTTTATGTTTATTCACCATTGAATTTACTGCAAGCTGGAAAGAAAACAATCCCTCTGCAGTGAGCGAGGGATTATCACGTACAGCTAACCGTTCAATGAGGTTAATCAATGATGAAGCAGTAACACCTTCACTATCAACAAGATCCTGTATTTGCTGTTTGGATAATTCGGTAAATTCAATGGTTTTCAGTACAGCAGTTACATCTGATTCATAATTGTGGTTCAGTAAATTGTTGAGATCATTGTAAAATTCTTTTGACCGGATAACCGAATTGTTTTCCGGATAAGTATACCGCTGTGCTTTAAGCTGCTTATTAAAATCCAGCAGATCATTAAACAGATACATGTAATGTGTGCTCTTGTTGATCTGTTTGGAAACCCACCGGATTTTCTCGTCAAGTTCTTCCAGTTCTTCAGCCGTAAGCTGATCTCTCCGCTGATTAAGTTCTTTAATCTCCTTGTGTACTTTTTCTACGTTGTTATTATCCCGGAAGAATGAATTGTACACACTATCGAGCCACTGTGAAGTTTGTACTACGTAATTACCCAAAGCAGCTCCGGTGGTCAGATCATCATCGTTCAGATTCATAATCTGCTGCTGAATCTTGTTTGCTTTTACCCGGAAATCCGGAGAATCAACAACACCTTCTTTGAGTAGTTTACCGTACTGGCGCAGATTATCACGGATCCGTTCAAGTACACCTTCAAAAAAAGAAGTACGTTCCTGTGAAGCGGACGGATCATCACGCAGATATTCATCATATCCACTGGCAATCGTTTCCTGAATATTACCTTGTACGGTATCAGTTCCGAAGATACGAATGTCATTATCGGTTAACTCATTCTGTTGTGTGTTGATTAAACCGATGTTATGACGAACATCAATAGAAACTACATCCAGACCCTGATGATGTGCGGGTAAAACCTGAACGGTACGATCCCCGTACGCGTTTTTTATTTTACCAATAAATTGTTCCTGCTCGGAACGAATATCTGCTTTGTTGTTCAAAACAATATATCCGTTCCGGACAGGAAACAACCGATCTCCGTCTGTATCTGTAGCTTCCCTTAAATGCTTTCCGATTTCAATGTGTAAAGCACGTGCTGACGTAAGTTGAGCACCTTGATAATAATCATCAATGTAAGGGATTTTGCAAGCCATTTATTAAGAGGGTTTAGTACAATCCTGATTTGCAATCTGCAGATCATCAGGTTGCTGAGGTGGGATTTCCACAGTATTGCTGATTTCTTTAACAAACTGTGAAGTTGCTTGTGAAGGATTACTCCGGTTAAAGATTACAAGTTTTTGTTTCGGGCGGGATGCTGCTGTGTAAATTAGCTGGTTGAATTCTTTATTGCTGACAGGAGCTGCTGCAATATTGCTCTCATCAACCAGTGTAGTTACGTAACTACTACCCTGCACTTTATGAGAATTAACTACATATCCGTACTGCATTTCCGGAAGTTTTTCCTTAATGGCAAGAAACGCACCGTATGGTACTGTCTGTCCATCCTGCGTGATAAATCCGCGAACGTTTGAATCATACGAACCAAAAATCCGGTCAAGTTCTCCTTTTTTAGGAACAAACTGGGTAAATGTTACTTTTTCACCGGCAACATCCGTAGTTAATTTCAGATCATATCCTTCAACATCAAAGTAAAAAGTAACCCGCTGTTTATTCACAGTGTGTGTATGCTGAATCGGTTTACGAAAAGCTTTGACATTTTCCACATAAAAACGGGTTTCATTATGAAATTCCATTTCTGATGTTCTCCCGTCTATCAGCAACTGTGCTTTCATATTCCCTTTCAGAATAATCAGCTCACCCGGATTGTATTCGTTTACGTCATTCAAACCAAACAATGCTCTGCGAACCTTAGCGATCAGTTGCTGCGTAGCAGGTTTGTTGTAATTGTTATAGTTTACAATTACAGCCGATTTAACATCACCCGGATTCAGTGTATAGTAATACGTAAACAGATCAACCAGTTCTTTATCAGAATTGGTATACTTTATATTTTCCGAATCTTTACGGGTTGCAATTTCGTTTGGATTCCGGATAATAGATTCATTTGAAATTTTACCTTGTTTTAATGCCGCATTTGCAGCGTCAATATTGGTACGGTATTTTTCATGCAGTGCATGTAAATCATCTTTTTTAGTACGCATGTTTTGCAGCAGTACATGGTGCTGATCGGGACGATTCATCAGATATTCAATAATCGGAGAATCTTTATCTTCTGCAGTACCTACCGGAGAAATCTGAGCATAATCACCCATGAAAATAATTTTCTTAGGTTTTCCATATCCCCATTCTTCCCGCTGCTTCAACCGGTATTTTAATGTTTCCCATGCATCAGTTGATACAAAACGGGGAACATTCCGTTTCAATGATGAATTATAAACAGTACCCTTTTGATGTGGAGCTTTACCGTTACCACCAATCATTGAACTTTCATCAATAACCAGATAATCAGCAGTAAACACAAGTGGTGGCATACCGTAATTAATCATCATCTGAATTTTCTGATCATCAAACAATTCAAATTCCTGTACACCGTTTTCATCAGGATCACCCAGTTTAGTACCCACCAGTGATGCAAATGTTACCGGTTCATCAATTCCCGCACCAGCCAGTTCGTTTACCGCATTCCATGTTGGAGCTGCAATAACAATACTGGCATACCGGTCTGATTTAAGAATCTTTTCAATGATAACTTCTGAAGTGTACGTTTTACCGGTACCCCCTTTTCCGGATAACAGAAAACTATCATCAAGAATATTTTCGGATTGTTCACGTGCAATAACCTGCATTGCTTTCTCAACAGCAGCACGTTGTTGTTCGTTGAGTTTTTCTTCTTTTGCTACAGGTTTTACATCTTTTGTAACAAGTTCAGTTAAATCGTTATCAATTCGATTGGAAGAAGACTGGAGAACCATTTGGGATACGTCATCACCTGAAGAAGTGGTAGCATTTATTTCGGACGGAGAATCCGGGGTGATGATTTCACGTGCAAGATACAAATTAAGACCCTGATTAACAAGATCTTCCGCAGTTTTTTTACCAGCATAATACTCACGTACTGTTTCCGGTAATGCTGCATTATTAATCAATTGATCCAATTTTTCATTCTGAGATTTTGTAACAACTTTTCCGGAGATTGTCATCGGGGAAACCAGTTTTGATCCGGTAGGAATCATGCGTACATAAACTCCTTTTATTCCTTCGTGTTTAAGCTGCAGTTTAATCTGATCATGATTTATTGTTTCTCCGTTCTTTCCGTACATTTTTATGAGTTCATAATAAAATTCCTCGTATGATGTACGATCAGGATCATCACTCACATTAACAAGCTGTTTGATAAACTTGGGAAATGTTGCAAATGACTGGTTATCTTCATTTGATACTACATTTAATCCTGTCATAACAGAAGCTTCTTTTGCTTTATCTTCGGAAAGTTTATCTACTTTAAATAAAAGTAACTGCTGTCCCTCAGATTTACCATCGTACGTTGTTTTTTCAACATACGGATTTTTATCAGGAAGTTTAACCCGTTTGATTAACGTAGCATAATTTATATCATTCCCCAAATCATATATTGCTTTACTGTAAAATGCACTGGAAACAAGTAAATCAGGATTTTCCATGTAATTACTCAGTGCATTTGATAAATTCCTGAACAGTTTTGTGGTAAAGATTTTACTGATGTTTCCCATTTTAAACATCCATCCGTCTTTAAGAATAAAGTAATGAAACAGATCAACCGCAAGTTCTACCGTTTCCTTGTTAAGCATCAATTGATGAAACCCGTCAATGAGAGCTGTCTGCTCTTCCGGTAAAAGCTTTTTAGTAGTATTTAACCGGAGTAATTCCAGACCATCCCGCTGATACGGAACCAGTTTACTGAACAACGGATTATTATGCAGAGGTGAGTTTACATCACTCTGGTGTTTTTTCACAGCTTCCTTAAACCTTCCTACCAGTTTTTCCGGATACAACTCATTTACATCCAACCGGTTAAGCCATTCCGGATGTGTTTCTTTCAATACGCTTCTGTATAATGCACTGAACAAATAAGTTTCCGCTGCTTTTTTAGAAACTTCTTTTGCGTCTCTTGATCGTACAGCAAACTGTTCATCAAATAATTTTCCAAGACCGGTGAAAATCCGACTTCGTTCTATAAACAGATTTTTCTGGATAGATAAATTATTGTAAATAATTCCATCTTCTTTCAGATAATTGTAAATCTGTTTCGCACTACCGTTTGCATTTTTCAGAATTTTTCCGCGTATATCAATGGGGACCAGATCACCTGAATATGTAGGATTATTAAATCCTAATGCTTCAATTGCTTCGAGTAACGAATCAAACTGCTGAAGTTCTGAACCAAATCCTTTTTTAAGTTTGATAAACCGCACAAAATTACTGGCAAACTTATTTACAGCAAGAATCTGTGTAAAGTCAAACAGTAGTTTTTGTTCGATAGCTTGTTGATTGTTAACAGAATATTTCTTTGATGAATTTTTCCCGTTAACAATAAGCTGCTGAAGAATTTCTTCATTGTAAGTAGCGGTACTTGATTTCAGATTATACCAGTCTTCTACAGATGGTAAGTTAAGTACTTTTGCTGCGATAAGTTCATCGCTGTTATTTGCACGATAATAATCTTCTTCTGCCAGATTCTTAATCGCTGCATCTTTACCGTTTACCTTTTTAACGTACTGCTGGATAATAGGTTGATTGATAAACAGCATCGCTTCTTTGAGAGAATATCCGATACCAACCAAGTGAAATACTACAGCCTGACCCTGTTCATCCATCTGGAAAAACGCATTAAGCTGTTCTTTTGCTTCATCGGTATCCGCTGTAATGATCGTAGAAAATACGTTGAAATTACGTGAACCGTCAACCGCGAACGTACGATATTCTCCGGAGCTTAATCCTTTTTCTTTTCCATCTTTCTGTGTTGACCAGTTTTTAACAAAACTTGGTAAGAAATCAGGATTAATTCTAAAACCGTACCGGATTGCATTGATCATAAACAGGTTAGCATTTACACCCACCCCGATCAGCGATTTACCTACTGTGTTTTTTTCATGAACGTTACTGTGTGAATAAAACCAGTGCAGACTCATTCGTTTAGCTGCAGCACCAAAAAGAGAAACCCCGTCGTACGTTTCTTTTTTCAGATCCTGCAGTGCTTTTAAATCCGCAGGAGTATGTGAAATCTGACCGTACGCTTTATCGAGTGTTTTATTGTTATTCAATGCGCCCTGCTCAATTTCAAGCATCTGGTTGTGAATAGAACCTACGTTCATATCATTTCCCTGTGCGGTATATTCATCAACTGTAGCGGGTAGTTTTAATGAATGAAGTACGGGTACGGTAATGTTTGCAGCTTTCAGTTCGGCAAGTTCTGTAGTTACCCTGTCACGATCTTTCAGTTTCTGCGCCAGATCACCTGCCGGTAAATTCCCGAACAATCCGTCTATCCTCTCACGGATCACATCAAGTGCGATCTGTTTCTGCTGAAGCCGTTCCTTAACCTTATCTTTCTTACCGGTAAGTACCTGAATTTCCGCGATAGTATCACGTTCAGCTAATTGACCAACCAGTTCATTTATTGCCTGATCAACATCATTAAGCTCCAGTGATTTTTCTTTTGTAATATCTTTCAGTGCATCACGCTGCGATTTGAGTGATTGAATCATATTCTGATTCTGTGCAAAGAATTCTTTACGGGCACGTTTAAGTGATCTGATTTCGTTGGTGATCGCTTTCAGTTCGTCAGCTTTTGCTTTGTATTCTGCAGTGGCAGGTGTTTCTGATTTTAAAAACTTTTTGGTTTGCTTATGAACGGCAGCACTATACGTTTTGTTGTACTTGGTGAGATAGGTTAACCACTGTTCGAATTTTTCCTCAGCAGTTACTCCGCTACCATACTTTACCCACTTACCACCATCCCAGTATACTTCCGGTTTAACTACGAAAAGTTTATCAACGTCAAAATCTGAACCCGAAAGATAAACAACTTCTTTTGCTGTAACGATAGATGATCCGAATGAATCCGGTAAGGTATCCACCCATTCCAGATTAATAAATGAGTGCTTATCCTGCGAGGGAATCCGTACACCGAACATATATTTCAGCTCATCGGTAAGATCCGTAATGTTGTTATCCCAACGGGGAACCATCGCTTCGGTAAAATATCCGGTTACAGTTCCGTTTTGCCAGCGGGGTTTAAGGTGCCGTACGTTATCCAGAATGTAAACCGGATTACCACCGGATGCTTCCAGTAATGCACGTGCCTGTTGATGCCATTCAGAATCTTCGGTAAGCGTATTGTTTTCTACCGTACCATGATAGTGAAGGTTTGCAAGATTGCGCGTTTTGAGTGACTGATCTTTTGCTGCACTCAGATACTCCGGTGTATCCCTGCGGATTACTTTCCATGTTACGTGCGGATTACCTTTTGCATCTTTTATAACATTACCCTTGTTGTCCCGTACGTAATCAAGCTGTTTAACCAGCGAATGTCCGTACGAAGTAACGTGGGTAAACGCATCACCGGCCCGTTTGTGTGAAAGAATTTCTTTGGTGAAATGAGCAAAATACTGTTTAATGAATGCTTCCCGCATTAACGGAATATTCAGGTTAAACGGCCCCCCTTCCTGATCCGGATTAGCAAAATCAATGGTTTGCTGATCTGCTTTACTTTCCAGAAAATTCATAAAGATTTTCTCATACAACACATCAAGCTTGATGTTATCGTTTTCATCGTAAAGCGATTGTTTTGCAATATTGTAGTTAATCTGATCCCGGTTAGTTAAATGATCCTGATAGCGGTTAAGGAAATCGTGCTGATCAACTTTTTTCCCGTTTACCCAGATTTCTGCATTATCCAGCTCATTGAGAATAATTTCCAGCTTTTGTGTAGGATCAACAACCTTTGTTTTACCGGATGGGTTTTCAGTTTGCAATCCGTAAAAATCCAGATCAATTGCATTAACATTCCGGTCACTTACGCGGGTAAAATCAAAATCACTGTTTTTATCTTCCTGCTCTCTACCCTCAGAATCTACGGTCAGATGACGACCCTTAAACACATTCGGGTTTAACATTTTGGATGCTGAGATCGGCATGAACAATTCCACTTCAGCCTGTTCACCTACATACTTCCATGATGCTTCAGTTTTATCATACCGGAATCCTTCCATGAACAACCGCATGTTATGCAGCTGATCCATACCCGGACGTGGACTCCATTTGTAATAGGTAGTAATTCCGGTATCCGGATCGGTGTACGCACTTACAGGAGAAGCAGATTGGTTAAGCACGTAGTAGCCGAACTGCGGATGAATATCACCACCCAGACGCATGTATTCTTCCCTGCTGATTTGTTCCGATAATGAAGTAAGCTGTTTAGTTAACCGTGAATCCGATTTTTTAAGATAAATCTGTCCGGTACCACCAACGGTTTTAAGCGATCCTAACTGATTTTTTGTATCTCTGAGCCACTGAGCTTCTTCATCTGTGATCGCCACACCAGCTTCTTCTTTCTGCATAATATGGGCAACGTAGCGGTCAAGCTTACCCATACCAAGCAAAGAACGCATATATCCTTTATTTGAAATCCAGTTCTGGGCATCAAACGGGTTTACATCACCCTTATCCGGTACATCCGCATCAACCTCAATATCATCAAACAGTACATAACGGAAATACCGGGTTGGTGTATTGATTCCGTATTCAGGAAGTGAGAACGGATTGGTAAACGATTTAATTGCAGCGTTCCGTGCCTTAAAACGCTTGAACATATCCCCGCCATCATTTTTATAAAGCAGTGCCGGATCACCGTGAGCTGCCTGATTAAGATACAGGGTATTGAGAAAGGAGGAGAGAAAATACCGGTTCAGGTTTGCTTTCAGATCCTTGTCAAATCCGAGAAGTTTCTGAAAATCAAGCTTGTTGTTGGCAGGTGTTTTTACCGTATTACCGCTAAAACGCGGATCAAGCATGTTTGCGTTTTTTCCCGATTTAGGATTTACGTACACAACTCCTTGATTTACAAGCTGATTGTAATGATCTGTTAAGGTATCATTTACTGCCTGACGGATTGCCTGATCCAAACCTTTAAATTCAGATAAGGGTTTTCCGCTAATAATTGCATGAAGAATCAGATTGGTTTCCGGTGTATCATCATCTTTAGGAATATCCATGATACTTCCCGCCAGTGAACGGATTGAATCAGAAAATGATAATGCACGATACGAGTTACCTTCTTTAGGAATAACATATTGTACATCAGCCATGTAAGTATTTCCGTTTTCATCCACACGTTCCTGTTGTACGGTACGGATTACAGATTTACCGTTATTGTATTTCTCAAATACATCTGTTATCGTACCAGCCTGAATCTGTGCTGATACTTTCCGGATACGGTCGTACTCCTTACGGATTTCTTCTGTAATCAGAGCTACTGCTTTCGGAGTTAATCCGGTACGGGTATCGTAGAGATCCCTGATAAACGGTACAGCAATAAAATCAGCCGTACGGGATGCTTCAAGGTTTCCCATATATACCGGTTGTAACCATGCTTCCGTATGTTTTACTGTTTTCCCGTTTGCCGAATTTTCTGATTCATAGAGTGCATTTTCAAGCTGGAAAAGTGAATTCAACCGGAACAGTGCAAACGTACGGGCATCCATACCACCAAACGTAACACCATCCTGCTGATCACCATCTTTTTTGGGAGCCGGACGGTTATCGGTTTGTTCCATATCTACCTGCTGTGAACCGTCTACACTGAATGTACGGAACCGGTTGTAGTATTTTTTATACAGCGGATCGGATTCCATCCACCCGAGCAGTTTGTTGTTGATATAGAAATCACGGTCTTCCGTAAGATATTCAGGATTACCTTCTTCATCCAGACGGAACACGGTACGTTTTCCTTCCTTAATCTGCTTCAGTTCCGATTTATCCCATTCCGTTTTAAACATGTTGAAAAACTGGAGATGGAATGTTTTGCTCTGGTGAGCGTAGATGGTTTTATTTTCCGCGTTTTTATACGAAGATTCAAATACGGATTCGTCAAATACAGCATTCCCTTCCGCAATTGCTTTCAGACGGGTTACAGCAGCATCATCCTTGTTCTGTTTATCAGCAGGGTTTTTTCCCTCACTCAGTAAATCAAAAATTGTTTTTAAGCTATTATTTGAAAACAGCAGATTATCTTTTTCAATATCAAATGTTTTCAGAATATTATTTGTATCAATTTCCTGAAGAATATCCTGAATATACGTTACTTCATCTTCAGTGTATTGTTCCTGTATTTTACGGAATGTACTGTATTTAATATATTCTCTGGAAAGAGAAAGACCGTTATCGTTAGTAATTCGATAGATAAAATTAACGTAATCATTAATGTACTGTTCAACTTCATCCCTTGATAACGTTCTGCTGAAAGCATCTGCCAGATCGTAGGGAATACCTAATAGTTCTTGATAAAATCCTCCGATATGACCTGCATTCTGAAGTTCCTGTGTAACTGCATTTTTATCAAACCGGACATTGGTAAAGTTACGGAACCATCCGTCGATCTGATTATCAATTGCGTTGTTGTCATTGGGATTGAGTACCTGCGATAAACCGTTTTTGTTATCAAACAGCATACGCATATTTGTACGGTTCCATAAATCAAAACCGTTGATTACGCGGGTAAGCAGAATTTTCTGAGGTGTTTTCAGCTTTTCATTTAAGGTATCAAGTACTTCCTTATCCGATTTGGAAAACAACACTTTCGCCTGTTCATACAATACCTGTGAATCAGTAACGCGTTTTCCGGCTTCATCCTTAAACGCAATATCACGCAGCATTTTCATAACAAATGCCTGTGTAGCATTATTACCGTCCAGATCACCGTAGGTAATCAGTTTGCGTAACCGTGAAATAAAATCACCGGTATTACCTAAACCACGTGCCAGACCATAATATACCTTATTGGGATCAACGATTTCCAGTACAGGAATTTCAAAGGGTTTACCGTTTACCAGAATAGTGTGTTTGATCTCATTACCTGAATCGTCCCGCACAACCCGTCCTGTAGTAGCAATGTAGTTTTTCAGCCATGTGGACATTCCATCAAATCCCCCCTTTTCGTTTGCTTCCTTATTGAAATCCGCAATCTGGGCCGATCCGTTTTCATCTTCTTCCAGTTCATCCTGAAAATCTTCATAATCCTGCAGATTTTCCAGATAGCTTTCAATGTCCTTTACAATGCGGGAATATTCTTCGACCGGTGTAACTTCATCGGTCCACTCATCAACGATCTCAGCAGTAAATACTTCGCCTAACCGCTGCAGCCGTGGATTGCTGCTGTTTCTGTAGTAGGTTTCGAATGCTTTCATGGCCAGCTCAATACGCTCATCCAGATCAAGATGTTCTGTGTTTTCATCGTATTTAAGCTGCAGGGCTAACCCGCCAACGTTCCTGATAACTTCCTGTGTTTCAGTAACAGTTAAGTTATTTTCATTATCTATACTTATCAACCGAGTTGTAGGAACAGTTGTATAATCTCCCGGATCTACAATTTTTGAATAGAAGAAATTTCCCTTTTTGATCCGTTCAAAAAACATATCAGCAAACGCCTGATTCTTTTCGTAGTTCCGGGTTAAGCGCATGAGCAGGTTATACAGTACATCAACAAGTTTCTGTACAAAGTTAGCAGCTTTATTTCCGAAGACAGGTTTAAGGGATGCCGTCAGATCTTTCCGGTACCTCGCGGGATTATCTTTCCCGTACTTCATGTACCGTACAAATTCCTTTGCAAGCTGTTCTTCATATAACCGGTTATATCCATCCTCTTCACTTAATTTTTCATACGTCTGCGGATACGCCCTGCGCATCTGTTCGTAATAAGATTTTACGGAAGCAATACCGGATTTTTTAAGTTCATTTTTAAGCAAAGCAAGCCCGGTCCGGAGCAGTTCTTCCTGTTCTTCCGGTTTAATTAACCGCTGAAAAATTGCGTGAAAAGCTTCTTCGTGTACGTCTTCCTGTTTAATGCGTGATCCGAAATAAAACGTATCCCACGCAAAAGCAGCAACGGCAGATGGTGGTAAATCCTTCTGCAGATCGGCTATATCTTCAAAATTAAATAAGTTGAGATCAACGTATTGACCTAACAGTGATTTAGCTTGTTCGAGAGAAAGATCCCGGATTTTTTTAACTTTTTCGTATGCTGCAAAAGAAGGTAAATGGTATCCTTCCTGTACATAAATACGGTAGGTTTCAGCAACTCCGTATTTCTGGTAGAATTGCTTAACATCCTTATCGTTAGGATTTAAACATGCCATAAATAATAAATGATGAGTGAGTATGAGAAATCAAAGATACGCTATGTAAATAGCTGTAGAAATGGTGTAGGATTTTGAAAGAGATATTAATAAACAAAAAATATAAGATAATACTTGACAAGCGTATTTTATTTTTCATACATTTGCAAAACCATAGGGCATCGGATTGCATATCCTCTAAGCACCGTGGTTCTTTAATTATGAAAATGCAACTACACATCCAGCAACAATATTGTTATCATTTCTTCATGAAAGAAGAGGGGTGGATATAGTATGTGTAGTTTTACTATAATCATTCAACCCCTTTGATACCAATCGAAGGGGTTTTTTATTTTGGTTTCATAACTCAGCAGGTAGAGTACTACTATATTTATGCAATAAATTCTTAAAATAACCAACTACATGATTAATGTTTGCACTATATGTAACAAAGTATTTAAACAGCTACAAAATAAAAACCGATCAAAATGCAACGCGTGTAATACAAAAATAAGAAGAGTACGTGCTAAATTAAAAGCTATTGAAATCTTAGGAGGTGCTTGTTCTCGCTGTGGATTTAATGAGCATCCTGAAGCATTACATTTTCATCATTTAGATCCTAGTATAAAAGAATTTGAAATCAGTAGGTTTTGTAATAAAGCGTGGGAAGTAGTTGAAGCTGAAGTACATAAATGTATTTTACTTTGTGCAAATTGTCATACAATTGAACATTCTGACAGATACACTGATGCTTTCACGGAACATGTTAAAAGATATAAAGTTCACGTACCCAGAGATCTTACAGATGAAGAAATCAACATTATTAAAGATAAAAAGTCAGGATTAAGCTATAAGGAAATAATGTCTAAATATTCAATTACATCAAGAAGTACAATAAACAATATTGTAAATAGAAGATCAAAAATCACAAAATAACCATATCGGGGTTGCGGTAACGTTGGAGAGTTGCACCGGTCTGTAAAACCGGAGTCTTCGGATTTTGAAGGTTCGAATCCTTCCATCCCCACTATTTTTATTCCGGAATCATATAGAGGTAGTATGTCAGATTTTGGTTCTGAACGCAGAGGTTCGAATCCTTTTTCCGGAACATGTATAAATATGGAAGAAAAAATATTAGAATTAAGAAATCAGGGTAAGACATATAAACAAATATGTGAAGAGCTGAACTGTAGTAAAAGTACAGTTAGCTATTATTGTGGTATTGCTCAAAAAATAAAAACCAAAGAACGAACAAAAGCTTTTAGAAATTCAATTTGTGTATGTGGTGGGAAAAAATCAAAATGGGCTGAACTTTGTAAAAATTGCAGAAGTAATTCTTGCAAAAATCGTTCTGATTCAAGAACTATAAAAGAAGTTCTTTCAAAATCAAAAAATCAACATAAATTTGTTTATATACGTGCATTAGCTCGTTATCGAATTGAACAATCAAAAATTGAGAAAAAATGTAAAATTTGTCAATTTGATTATGCCGTAGATGTTTGTCATATAAAAGCTATAAGTTCATTTTCAGAAGATACTCCATTACGTGTAGTAAACGATTTAAATAATCTTGTTTACTTGTGTCCTAATCATCACGTAATGCTCGACATGGGGATTATTAATCTCTAAAGATTGTGTTAGTAGCTTAGTTGGTAAAGCATCAGATTGTGGTTCTGAAGGTCATGGGTTCAAATCCCATCTAACACCCTCACTGCAGGTTCAGTAAGCTCTACGGTGGAGTAGTGGACTGCAAACCCGCCCGAACCGGTTCAATTCCGGTACTGAACTCAAATCGAAAAGATCGTATCAACAGCTGGTACGATCTTTTTTTTTTTACTTTGCGGGTAAAATCAAGACACAATATGAAACATCAGGATTTATGCTATCCCGTAAGCTATTTAAAAAAATGTTAGTGCTGCGTGCTCCTTTAGACATAAAGGTTTTAATATTGATGCTTGAACGCGTCGATTCGAAAACAGGTGAAATTGATCTTACAGAACTCAGAGAGAAGTTTTGTGAAGAACTTGATTTTTATCCGTCACAGCTTTCCAAATCATTAAAGAGTCTCATTGAAAACAACTTTATCGTAAGAGTTACCAAAGATATATTCAAGGTAACTTTTGATGATAATATTCTCAGTATCCTAGCAAACCAACACCCTCAATCTACCAATGAATAATAAACTAAACATCATTTATTTATTTTTAATTATCACATTGTTTTTTGCGTCATGTTCACCAAAAGAACCTGTAGTTGATCCGGTGATTCCTTCAACTATAACGGTCACTCCCGGATCAAGTACTACAACTGCTACGTCACGTAACTGGATTGATACGTGGAACCGGACAGAAGTATTGCAAGCGTATAAAAAAGAGTTTAATTCATCCTTATATAAAATGAACTGGACCGGAGATACTTCATCATGCACCCCCGGATCACATTCAAAAGATTTTTCAAATGCGTTACTGAGCAGATTCAATTATTACAGAGCTGTAGTTGGTTTACAGGAAAAATTAATAACAGTAGACTCATTAAATGAAACTGCTAACTGGGGAGCCATGCTGTGTGTTAAAAACAGGCAGCTTAATCATTATCCTCCCCCAACGTGGAGTTGTTTTTCAGATAAAGCGTATTATTCGTGCAGTCACTCTAATCTGGCAATGGGAAGTGTTGATCATGATTTTGTTACCTTGTATATGGAAGATGGTGGTTCAGGTAACAAAGCAGCAGGTCATCGTGCATGGATTATCCAACGTCAGTTAAAACACATTGGGTTAGGATGTTACAGTTACAGCAGAAACGGTTATTCAGTCGGAGCTAATGCTTTCTATGTAAATAATTCATTCTGGAGTTCAAGTAAATTATCAGAGGTAAGAAATAAACTAATAGCTTACCCTACGGAAGGATATAATATATACAATATAGTATTTCCCCGCTGGTCATTTTCTTACATTGATGCAGATGTTACAAAAGCAACAGTTACTGTAAACGGGAAATTAATGACCGATGTAACATTAGGGTGGAATCAAATTGTCTGGGAAATGCCCTCACAAACAAAACCTGTTCAGGATCAAACGTATGAAGTTGTTATAAATAATATTAAAATAAATAATGAATTTAAAAATATCAGTTATAAAGTAGTTGTCATTGATTTCACAATCTAATATTAATTTACAACTACGTAATCAATAAATAAAATCCCTTCATTTATTGATCAATAAATGAAGGGATTTTATTTATTGATTATCTTTTAATGAAAACTGAATAAATTGAAGCAAGAATATATAGAACTCCCCCTATCAGTAACAATGTAAAAAAAATATTTGATATTAAAGGAGCAAATGATAACCCTCCTACAATTACTAATATTCCACCAATAAATAATAGTACACTAGAAAAATTTAAATTCTTAACTTGTGTGCTTATAAAAACCAAAAAAATCCCAAAAAGCAACCACGGTAAACCTTGTTTTGCCATTTCAATCGAATCATTATAAGATTGAAATGGCTCTCTAGGTATATAACGTTTTTGTGAAAATCCAATATAAGGAAGCAATATGCATAATATGAATAGTTTTTTCATAGATATATTTTATTCACAAAGTTTATATAAACGTTCGGCTTCTTCATTAATAGATTGCTTAGATTGCAATAGTCGCGTAGCAGGAGCATTTTTCAGTGAACGTACCGGATTCGAAGAATAAAGATTCTGCAGATTTTTAAGCAACTGTGGTTCAGTTTCAGGATTGGCATCCGGTTTCTGTTTAAGCTTATCTACCATTTTCGGATTCATTTTTTCCAGTAAATCCAGATCAAGGTATACTTCGTACCCGGCATCAGCGTTTGTAAACCATTTCTTAGGATTTTTTAACAGGTATTCACCAACTTTTGTATTGTGTATACCTAATTTTTCAAGCACTTCGAATGTTGGATTCATTACAGTATCAGAAGGGTTTGTTTCTCCCTGCAACAATTCCTCAGCTTCTTTTGTTCCGTCATCTTCGGTTTCTGCGGGAAATTCATTTATAATAATATCGTTGATTTGCCCGGTTTTATCCGTAAAGATTTCAGTTTCTCTAACCGTTATGGTTTCGGAATTTTTAACTTTTAACGCAATCCGTCTTAATGTATCTTCGGAAACAATACCCTTATCAATAAAATCCTTGTATTCTTCATCTGAAATTGCATCTACCAGTACAACCGTTTCCGGAACCGGTGGTTTCGGTTCATCCTGTTTACCGGCAGCAGAATCATCTGTTTTTGTTGCGAAACTCCATTTCCATGTAACATTATTATACATGTATGGCTTTTCGAGTTTTACGTATTTATCGGTAAAAGACATACTTTTCTTACCGATGTGTGCTATTTTCGCCTGTTCCTGATTAAAGAACGTAGTTGTTTTTGAACCATCTGCCGACTTAAAGGTTCCCGTCAGAATTTTACGCATCTGCGCTTCTGCTTCGTCAACACTTTTTCCTAATTGAAAACTTTTTTCAGAATAATAAATTTCTCCGTTTATTAATGTAATTTTTACACTAACCCCTTTATATCTTTTTAGATTATTTTTACGTTCATACCCACCACTAAACTCAATAAATGATTCTTTAATTGTTTCAGGTTGTAATGCGTAATCAATGTTCACAAAATAGTTTCTATAAATATTCTCAATAGCATCTTCATCTCTCGATTGAAGTATTGTAGTTAATTCATCGTTTCCTTCTTGTGCGTGAATACCGATAATATTAAATTCATCTGTATCATTTTTCTGAACAATCAGATATTCACCATGAGCTGTAGCTGCAATTTTCTGTTTATCAAACTCCTTAACTACAGCCGGTAAGATAGTACGGATTTTGACCTGTTCGTTTTGAGAATATTCAGTATCTGAATACATGATGTTTGTCAGATTACCTTTATTCGGAATACGGATTACTACAGGTTTTGTAAATCCGGGCATAACAGCAAATGGTAATTCGCGCAGTGGATATTTTTTTTCACTACGATTAACCATCTGATTTTTAATAAGTTGGAAATTCAGATCGTTTAATACAACAGAAAAATCCTTTGTAAACATTGATGCTTTGAGTTCAATAAGCTGTTTGTATTTATCCTGAATTTCTGCAAAACTGCTCGTTACATTAATGAGTTTCCGCTTTTGTAATTCATCAAACAATTCTTTCCCTTTAGGTAAAGTAAGTACTACATTCAGCGGAATTTTTTCTTTATAACTTTCTGTCTTCGTAGCATTTTTGAGATCATCCGGAATTTTTGAAAAATCAATCTGAAACGTATCTTCTACGGGAAATACAATTGAGGGAAGTGAATCACCTGTTACAGTAAATACATAGTACTCCTTAATTGCAGTACGATACATTACCTCACCAATCTGTACATTCGGAAAAGTACCGTCATCATTTTTTGTTCCCTGAATTTTGCTCCACCCACCAAGTTCAGATAATGATCCGGATTTGAGTAACTGTGAGAGTTTCTGCATTCGTGCATAATGTTCACTAATCAGATGAGGAGAACTTTCCAGTACACTTTTAGATGCCGGTTGTAATACTCCGTTATTATCCCGTACAAATAAATTCAGAGAGCGCAGCAGTTCAGCCACGTTTACCGGATAATATGTTTTGGGTAAAGCTGCAGATTGTGATTGTTCTGATACCGGTGGTACTACCGGAGGTTGAGTTGTTGATGATGTGGCTCCTGCAGCGGAATTACTTTCGTATTTATCTAAAAGTAATACCAATGCTTTTCCTGTTTTTGCAGCCGGAGAATCAACATCGGTAATTGTTTTACGGATTTCTTTAACTTCTGCTTTTACTTCTTCGGCTGATTTATTGATTTTTTTACCAACTTTCTGATAAACATCTTCCAGCATCTGTGGTGTTGGCAGTGAAGAAGCATTAATGTTATCTGTAATTAATTTCCGGAGATCATCAGAAGATTGTACCGGTTGTACTGTAACTGGTTTAACCGGTTCCGGAACAGCAGACAGTTTTGTTTTCATATCTGTCAGAATATTCCGGAATGTTTCCATACCCCGCTGAATTAATGGTAATGATTTATCTACAGCTGTTTTAAAAGGACGGGAATATTCTGCAAATTTTTCCACATCCGTTATACCCAGTAAGTTCATGAGTTTTGTACGGATCGGAATCAATACAGTATTTCCTAATTTAGGATCTGCATCATTTAATTCTTTTTCTAAAGCTTCAACTTCCTGTAACGTATATGTTGCTTTTGTAGTTGCTGCTGCGGGTTGTTGTGAAACAGACTGCTGCGGAGCTTGTTGTTGTTTTACAATTTTAGTAAACGTAATTCCTTCGTTTTCAAATTCTTTCAGAATCTGTTCCTTACTAGATGTAAGTAGTTCTACCGGAGTTTTTCCTGAAGTCTGAATCCGTGCTAACAGAATTGTATTTATTTTTCCCTGATCCTTAGCATCAAATTTGTATTCCTGCTGAAGCATCTGCATGATCTGAGCGATCTGATCTATCTGAATATCAACCTTTTGAATAATAGATTGCTTATTTGTCAATCCCTTATCGTTTGTTTTAGTCAGCCAATCCCTGAATTGAAGTTCGGTTTCACTGAATGCTTCATCTCCAGTTTTTCCCGCTTCCAGTAATGCTTCATACATATCAAACCAGCGTTTAGAAAACTCGTTACGCTTTAAGGTTTGTGCAGTAAACGCATTAATTACATTGGGATGATCCTTGAACTCATCATTATAAACTTCCTTAAACCTGTTGAAAAATAATTTACGGTCCTGTTTTTTAGCTTCTTCCAGCTGCTGTTTAATTAACTCCCTGACTTTCTGTTCATGTTCCTCAACACGGAGTTTATACTGGGTAGTTGTTTTAACGTAGGTATCAAACCCGTCTTTACGGTTTAATCCGTCAAGTATGGATTGTACATTCTTTTCTGCTTCTTTTAACCGTTCCAGATCATATCCGCGCTGCATCAATGATTTAAGATCGTTGGTAGTCAGATTAAGCTTATATTCTCCCTGCGGATCATTGAGTATTTCCCTGAATGTATCTACTACGTCATCAATAACTTCGTAATCGTTTTCTTTCAGCTTCTGCAGAGCATCAATAACTTTCCGGGATTGTTCCCTTTGTTCCTTTGTTTCTTTCTCTAACCGGATACGTTCGTTTTTACGGAAACTATCCAGCCGTGAGTTGTATCCGTTTAACCGGCTCTGAAATTCATCTGATGTTTCTTTTTCTTCCTTAACCGGTTTTTCTTCTCCGTCGAGCAGCAGCGTATCAGTACCCGTAATTGTTTTTTCCAGATCTGATAATTCTTTCTGATGCTTCTGAATTAACGAATCAAGTCCTTCAACAGACAGAAACGGTTTGATGGTATCCGGTGTAATTACCTTACTTACATCACCGGTAAGTGAGTTAATCCGCTTTCCGTAGGATTGACGCAGAAATTCATTATAAAGCAGGTGATCGTAATACTCATTCCATAGTACATGGTTTTCAGCATCTTCTTTAAAATCAAACGGATTCTTTATCAGGATTGAATAATTCTTATGAATATCTTCCAGCATCCGTAACTGGCGTTCGTACTCACGCGGAAGGTTTTCCAGCTCTTCTTTCGTAAGCTCCTGTAACCCGAACTGTTCAACAAACGCGTCCTTGTTTTCCCGAATATCGGTACTCCATGAATCAAACTGTTCCTTCAATGCATCTCCGGAACCGGATCTTACCCACGGAATAAGATACAGGAACTGACCTGTATTTTTCATGTTCTGGTGTACCCACTGATCTCCGTTCCATGCAGCCTGATTCTGAACACCGGATGCCTGTAGAATTGCCTGTACATTCTTCTGTTTATCTTCGAGTGATAAACCTACGGTACCGCGCTTGTTCTGATACGAAATTGCATTTGCAAGTGCTTCCGGTGAAACATTCATCCACTTAGCCTGTTGTTCCAGTGCTTTCCGTACACGCGGTTCATTGAATACATCTGTAAGCTTTCTAATTCCGTTTCCACCCAATGTACTGATTACCAGACCACCCAAAAATTCAGTCCATCCTTCACGTGTTCCGAATGCGTGTTCTAATCCTTTCAGCCCTGCATCGAGCATGGAAATACCATCGGTTTTTCCACCGTTCGCGTAAGCAAGCTGATAGTATTGCTGCGTACCGGTTGAGATCGCTCCCTGCATACTTTCTTCAAGAGCTTCCGATGCGTTGGCTACTGTGGATTTACCCAACCATTCACCGGTACGTCCTGCTTTCGTAAATGCTTTTTCAAACCATTTTTCATTATTCCCGTATTTGTATGTCAGTTCAGGTTTACCTACTTCGTATTTCCCTTTTTTGTTGATAAGCTGCAGTACATCTTCCGATTCTCCCCAGATTCGTTTTGCTCCGGGAAAGTTCTTCAGCAGGTTACTCATCTGAAAATTGTTGGATACTCCCAGTAACACCTGATTCAGCAGATAGCTGGCATTACCGGCTTTTTTAGCTGCTTCCAGGATTTGCTTCATGGTATCATAATCCGGATCCTGATCGTTGTTTTCCTGACGGTATTTATCAACCAGTGTACGGGTAAGTTCCTGCTCTGCTGAATATCCTTCCATCGACGCTTCTGCGTTGGATGAAAGAAAACCGTGTGCTACGGTACGAATCCCTAACGGCCCGATGGGTGTATCAATGTTGCTGAAGATCCTACCTGCGTTACGTAATACCTGAGCACCCCGTACCGTATCATCTACATACTGTACCTGTTTTGCTGTTTTGTTGATTACATTTAACGCTTCACCAAAACTTTCTAATCCTTTTACAACCTTACCTACTTTTGATGCAAGACTCATTCCTACAACCGGTGTAGCAATCCCTGCCGATATTGTTTCCAGTACCAGTGATTCTACCATTGCTTGTCCGGCTCCACCGATCAGGTATCCTGCAGAACGGGCTAAACTACCAAAATCACTTCCACCTTCACCACCATATAGAGGAATAAGGTTTTTCCACGGATTAGCTTTTGCCCATCCGGATTGAAAATTTGTGTGGGATTGATTGTATTCATCCATCCCCTTATTAATGGCCCGTAATGCAGAACCTTCTTCACCCTGCATAGTCTGCCATACTTCATCAGCACTCTTACCCTGCATAATATCTGCAGATGCTTTCAGTAACTGAGGAATAGCAAAGAAACCTGCGGTAAAGCTACCGATAGCGTTTACTCCTGTAACCTTTACATCATTAAGTGTTCGTGTCCAGAATCCCTGTTGTGCAGCAGCATATTCTTCGTTATCTCTTCCGCGCAGGTAACTGAAACCACTATCGGTATACCGTGCAGCCTGTTCAGCTTCAGACGCTGAGAGTTTTTCCGGAAGTATATCAATTGCTAACTGTTTTGACGAATCCTTTTTCCACGAACGCTTTTCATTCACTAACCACTTATCCCATTCAGATCCGGGTCGTGTTTCCGATGAACTGAGCGAAGGTACTTGGGGTGTGTGGAATTCAGGCAGCGGATTAATTGTAAGTTGCGTAGGTTCCGGAGACGATTCAATGGGAATCACGGATGATGTTCCGTTTAACAATTCCGGATTAATTTGTGGAAGCATTATTGATTAAAATTAGGAAGAAGTGTAGAGTAGTAGAAATCGTAAAAATCCGTAGCTGTTGGTTTGTATGACGGATCTGTTTTTCCCTTGTTCTTGTAGGTGTGCTGTTTCTGCAATTCAGTTTTCATCATGTTCGCCCATTCCGGAAATTTAGTCTGTAACCACGTGAGGGGATCCTGAAAAGATGGTCCGAGTTTTTCTCCCGGAATAACAACAGCACCTTTTTCTGTATCAATCATCAGATTATATCCGCCACTTAACTGATCACGTACCGGTGTAGCTTTCATAGGAATACCGGTGTAATTACTGAAATAGTGATACGATCCGTTTGTTTGAAGTGATCCTTTGGTTTTCAGCATGTTACGCATTTCCGTTTGAATAATGGATTGTTCGTACTGCTGACCGGAAGGGAGAATCCTGTTCCATTCCTGATCACGGTTAGTAAAATCAACGGTAATATCCTGTAACCGGTCAGGTTCTCCTTCCTTACCCCCTTTTATGATCGCATCAAATGTTACACGTTTAGTATGCGGATGTACCCGCACATTATCCATTGTATAGTTTTTACCGCTGAGTAAGGTAAGCTTACGCTGCATTTCTTCATTAGTTGCACCATCTGAAGGAATACTTCCGTTGTTTACCATATTTTTGATGAGCTGCTGTGACGCTACATCTTTTTCGATATTGGTATTAATTAATCCGTATGTCTGCGTAGCTTCACGACGAATGATCGGTAATACCCGTTCTTTCGAAGATTCATACCGTGATTTTAAACTATTGTAGATTGTTTCTTCCGGTGATGGTGTATATGCCATACCCCCACCCGCAGGAACACCTGTAAATGACTTACGCTTATATTTTCCGGATGCAAATCCGTTTTCGAGTTCCTGCATTTTGGTAAACTGTTCGAGTGTTAATCCGGATTCCTTCATAACAGCCTTATCGAGTTTATCCACTTTTTCTTTCTGTGCATTGAGAAAAAATGCCTGTTGATCTACACTGTTGAGTGCTCCCTGCATCTGTGGTGTCATCAACCGCAGAAACTGCTGATCTACCGGTTTCCCTTTCAGAATCTGATTGATGTTATTTTTTACACCCACCATGATATTCACAAACTGTGGTGGTATGTGTCCTTTAAACTGAAATCCTTTCAAGCTACCGTCTTCATTCATAACGGGTTTGAAGATTTTATCCTGTACCAGACGATCTACAAGCTCCTGATTACCTGCCGTAGCAATAGCACCTAACACCACTTTTTTATAGTTATCCATCAAACCATCAGAAAGTGTCTGTACCTGTCCGTGCATTTCATCAAATGAGCTTTTTCCTACTTCTGTAATAGTTTCTGTAAACGGTACAAAACCCGGTTGTACTGGAACTTTATTTCCGTTTGCATCGGTAGTTAATCCAAGCTTATTTTCTTCAAACTCCTGTTTACGGGCTGCTAATTCGTAATCACGCTGCTCATTCAGCATTTTCTGTTGCATTTCAAATTCCCAACGTTTCTGATCATTGTTTTCCTTACTCATGTTGAAGTTCAGATTCTGTGCATTCCAGTATGCCTGATCAGTTTTGTAGGATTTGTTTTTCCCCTGATACGCCTGAGCAAATTCGTTTACGTACCCGTCCATATAAGTTGACTGAATAAGCTGATTCAGCGGAACGGTATTTACACTTTCCGCGTAAGTCCGTTTCTTTTCCAGTTCTCCTTTCAGGTGCCGGATATTCTCATCGTATGAAGCGGTATATTCCTGCAGCTTATCTTTTGGTACTACAGCAAGCGTAGCTTTGCGGTCTTTCTCAAATTTCTCAATTTGTTTTGCCAGTACATCTGCTTCGGATTTTGCTGCGGTATAATATACATTCCGGAATGACTGTTCATTTTTAATCGAACTTCCCCTGTAAGCTGCATTGATACCAAGCTGCGTGGCCAGTGCAGGATCCTTCTGGATTTCCTGTTGGGTAAGCCGTGAAATAATCACCGGATCAAAACTGGTTTCCCGTACAACACGTCCGTCACTGGTAACATGTTCGATGTAATTATTTTTCATGTAACTGTCACGTGTTTCCTTCAGAAACTTATGCAGCTTATCATCCGATGTATAGGGAACAGGACCACTACCGTTATATTTTGCACTCTCACCGGTAGTATTCAGATACTCAGAAATTTCCTTATTGAAATACCATTCATTTGCGGGGTTATACATTCCTGCAAATTTTTTCGGATCATTTTTCCACGCCTGTAACTGTTTCCATCCGTCTCTGATTTTACGTGTATCGTCAATTGCGGTACGGATACGTTCATCTTTGGAAACTTCATCAATAATTGCGTTGGTTTTCTGAACAGCTGACCGGTCAGCAAAATTCAACCCACCCATTTTATTAACTTCATTCGCAACATTCTGAAGTTTTTCCTCATAATACTTACGGTGTTCAGGGTGTAAAATATCGTAATTTTCAAGTTTATCGTATTGTGTATTTACTGCCTGAACCCCCTGATTATATTGTTCCTGTTTATACAATAATGATTTATATACAAGTGATTCATCTACCGGAGCTACATGCTCCTGCGGAGTTAAAACTTTTGAAAGATGTGAGATAGCCATTGAGAGATAATATCCTTAAAATAAAAGAGAGGGAATATCCCACAAGATACACCCTCTTTGATTGATTACGACCACATTAAATGTTTCTAAAGAGTTTATCTCTTAACATTTAGTCATACCGTATTTTGATTTTTTCTTTACAGAACCACCGTGCTGTTTGGGTAACAGTGATTTGAGTAATGGTGTTTTCGGGTTCTGTTTTATAATAGATTCGGAAGATTGATTTCCTTCCTTATCTGTTTTTGTTTTCTGCGTAGTAGTAATATCATTCTGATAAACAGACGGAGCATTATTAAAAAATACAGCCTGTTTTCCGTTATGTACAACTTCACCGTTTACAAAATCAAAGTTTTCAGCAAATACATCATCAAACATCTGTAACCTGTTTTTTAATGCGTTGCGTTCTGCAAATAGTTTTGTAAGATTTTTTGTTGATACATCCCGTTGCTGACGTGCTGCTTCTTCTGTCTGCAGTTGTTCCAGATAAGCCTGTTTATCAAACTGAAGATTCATCTGATCTTCCTGCATCTGATACTGTGCATTCTGCAGGGTTTCCTGATTGGCAATCTGTGCATTCTGCTGCTGTGCGTTTCCCAGAATTTCATCCAGTGAACTCATGTAATTCCTGTTGAGATTACCGATAACAGCCTGTCCCGCTGAACTGCCCGGATCAGCTACCAGTCCTCTGCTGGAAAGAAACGCTTCACGTGCAGCCTGTAACTGATTACCCGGATTCATGCGCTGTAAGCTGATCTGAGGAAGATCAATCTGCTGATGCATTACGGGAGCCTGATTAAAGGATTCTGCAATATTGAGCATGTCCGGAAGTACATCATACCATTTCGGATCCAGATTACCGTATTTATCAGCAGTCTGCTGTGCAATTTTTGCAACGGTATTTACCGCATTTCCTGACGAAACCGATGATTGTTGTGAAGGTTCGTAAGAAGCTGGTGTATACTCCAGTGCCTGTTCAATCCGTGAAATATCCGGTGAAGGTGCCTGTGCAATCTGTTCTTTCGGTAAAACAACGTTCTGCGGAATCTGCTCATCGTTTTCCATTGCACGAAGGAAAGTTTCAGGAGTAACCGTAACACCGTTCGGTGTGTTAATGACAGGATCTTTTCCTTTGCGGGGAATATGTGTTTTATATCTGCCCGGTGATTTTGCGGACGATCCCTTACCTGTTACCGGAGTTTCATTTTTTTGCGCACGAACCGTTACTTCCGGAAGCGTACCACCAAAATAGGTAAGAATCTTTTCAGGTGTACTCGCGGGAGTCATACCTGATACAGTACGGAAACTTTGCGGTGCACTGATTGACGGACCGGATCTGCTTATTGCAGCCGGAGTGTTTACCGTTACCTGCTGCGGGAAATTTCCGGTGCTGCCTGAAACAGTACGAACACTTTCCGGAGATGATACAGCAGGTTGATTTGTACGGTCAGCAAGTACCTGATCAATCATTTTCTGCGCCGGATCCTGATGTGCTGACGCAATCCGCAAACTTTGCGGAGAGCTTGCACTTAACACATCAGGTATTTCTTCCGGAGTAACCACAGGTCTGCGTTTCACCAGATCACCTCCGATAGTATACTGGGTACTTGACGGTGAAGTAATCTGCAGACCTTTCGGAATCTGAGCTGCAGAACCGGTTTCTCTTCCCTTACGGAGATCACTGGTAGCAACACTGGTTGTCTGATTACTGGCCGGATTTGAAATAACCGGTTGTTTGAGAATTTTCTGAATAATCGGTAAGTTACCGGTATCCAGTGCTTTCCGGTTGCGGTACAACTGATCGTTATACGCATACTTTACAAATTCTTCCTGCTGACGGATATTATTTTCAATTTCACGGATTACGGATTTGTTGAATCCGCGTTCTTTTGCAAGCACTAAATCATTCTGTAATTGTTTTAGTTCTGTTTCTTTTTCTTCCAGATATGCCTGTCCGCGTAATGCATCTGCGTAATAACCCTGAGCATTATATCCGCCTACCTGAGCATACGGAATTTCCAGAACAGAACTGCTGTCCGGAAGAATATAATCTCCGCTATCGGGTGCTACATGCATTACTTCTCCCCCGTCACCCATCAGAATCAGCGGACGATCTACACCGTCCATTGTAATATGATTAGACGGAATGATATTAAAGGAACGGTTTCTGTCAGGAGAATCCCGTTTATATCCTTCAATGGAAACACCACCATACTGCATGGACTCCTCATCATCAAATTCAGGTTCACCAACCTTAGCATCTTCCTGAATTCCGAATACCAGATCATACAGCTGATCATCATCCGGAAGCGATGAAACCTGCGCGGAAACTACGGCCTTTGATGATTCACTGATTTTATCATCCCGTTTATCATCCAGTACCGCCAGCAGTTTTTCACTTTTTTTATCTCTGGCTACCTTCAGTTTACGGAACAGTTCACTGGGAGAAACCGATACTTTTGTATTGATGGATAACCCCAGATCAGATGCAATTCCCTTTGCATCCTTTGGTTTGATTTTGATCAGATCATCTTTCGGACTGTTGCTGCGTTTACCGGAGTTAATCTGTGACTGTGAATCCGATAATACCGATTCAACACCATCAACAACAATACCCCCTTTTCCTTTCGGTACGGACATATTTCCCTGATCAGTAGACAGCATCGGATCATCATGCGATGGTGCGTCCTGTGCAACTTCCTGCAGGTTTCCGTTCATATCCCGCATGATCTCTCCCTGCTCAACGGCTACGGGAGATGTGTTCATACCACCCTGCTGTCTGATTTTCACTTTATTAGCTGTTTGTGGTGTAAGATAAATCCGGTCGTAAATTTCATAGGGATTTCCCAGAGTACCTTCCAGCGGATTACTGGCAAGATCGTATTTATCATAAATACTGATATAATCACCCTGTTTATCCTTACCTCTTGATACGGTAATATTCTGAAACGGATCCATGATTTCATTTTCCTTCTTTACATTGTGATGGAAAAAATCCACGGTTTTAAACCCTACAGGTTTATTTCCGTATTCACGGATAAGGTAATCCGTATCAATATATTCGTGAGGTATTGTAAAATACTGAGCATTGGGATTCTTAGCTGAACCCGGTTTATATTTTGATGGTTGCAGGAATTTTTCATTGTAGGGTAAACCCAGATATTTTGCCCAGTATGCATCATCGGCATAACCGGATTTTTCAGATTTACCCATTTGTTTTATCCGGTCATCAAGAAATCCTTCCTGATACCTGCGGAAACGGTTTTCCACCTCACTCTGAAAACCATCATCACTTCCTGCAGGATCAATTGCCGAAAACAAAAAATCACGGATAATTCCGCGTGTACCGTTTTGTTTTTTTGTAACAGGTTTTGATGTAGAAGATGGTTTTGAGATTACAGGACCACCGGATTGTCTGATGTGTGGATGTTTCATTTCAATTATGATTTTTGTTCCCGATGTACTTTATTCAGGTGTTCTTCGATCCATTCCAGCTTAGAAATTCTCTTTTCAAGTTCTTCCACCTTATCTACTTTTTTGGTAAAGGAATTAAACATCCATGTGACAATCCCTACACCGGTAACATAAAAGAGTACATTCAGAACAGAGGATATATCAAGCTGGTCTTTCAGTGGCATAATTACTTAATTGTCTGATAAATTCAATTGTACGTTTTTCTACATATTTACGGTTATCCGGATCGTCAATACAATAGCTAATATCCTTATTATATTCACCTCCTGTAGGATTTCCCATTCCCAGACTGCTTAAACAGATGAGAATATTCTGACGCAGTAATTCATCCCGTTTTTTAAGGAAGTTTAACCGTTCCATCTGCGGGTTCTGCGGTTCCTGAGAAAACTGTAATGATTCGGCAAACTGTGTTAAAACAGGATCGCTCTGATCATCAAACTCCAAACTTATATTTTGATTTTCCGCCATGTTTTACATAAAGTGGTTTATAGTCCAATCCTCTTCCGCTGTTAACAAACTTTGACTGATTATCCCGTTTAGCGATTTTATCCATCAGTTCATTTTTTTGTTCTGCTGCATTTTTTGCTCCGAATACCGATGTAGCAATTCCGGCAGCTACCGGAAGAGAATTGGTTTTAGGTATGAGTTTACCCGCAAGATTTCCGAGTATTTTAAGAGGTGTTGCCAGAAAATTTCCTGTTTTTTCCGGTTGTGCTTCTCTGGTATTAAGAAAGCTCATGGAAGCATCCTGCCACAATTGCTGGTTCGGTTGAGGTTTTAACCCTTCCGCTGATTGTGGAGTACCCCCTCCGGAAGGAACAAACTGAGGAATAACTGACTGTTGCTGAGTAGTATTGAGTACAAACTGCTGTTGTTGATACGGATTGCTGAATCCCTGCTGTGCGTATTCGGGGTTATCCATGTTATACACATCAGTCAGGGTATCAGCAGTTAAATTATTGAGAAAATCAACTCCGTCTTCTACCAGTTTTGTTTGTTTTTTCCGTTGGGCTGAAAAAGAATTACCCAACTCTCCGATCAGCTTTACACCTTCACTGACAGCCATTGTTACAGGATCTCCTGCACCTCCGAACTGTTTGGTTACATATGCCTGTGTTTCAGAAGGTAATGCTTTACCTCGTTTGTGATAATCTACCACGCGTCCGATTCCCCCGTTATAGGCAGCTTCGATATTGAAATCGTTTACATCAAGCCCGTAGCTGCGGAGCATCTGGGGAATACGCTGTTGTTTGTACCAGCTACCCACCTGAATGTTTTTGCGGGAATCAAACATATCATCCATCGTGTAACCGGTACGGTTAAAACGATTGAATTCCTGTAATGCAACAGGCATGATCTGCATTAATCCTCTTGCTCCTTTCGGAGAAACAGCGTAGGGATTTCCGCCGGATTCCTTTGCAATGGTACGCTGAATAGTTGCATCAGAAGAAGAAGAGTAGGTTTCCGGAGATCCCGTTGCAGCGTAACCGTTTCTGAGAGGTGTTCTGCTTTGTGATCTCCGGGAATTATACCCCAACAGATCCATTGCCAGTGCATCTGTTTCATCTTCTTCATCATAATCATGATCGTCAGGATCATTATATTCTTCCGGTGTATAAGCTGGTTCAGCTTCATCCTCACGTGAGCGTACAGAATCCAGTAATTCATCCAGATATAACGAATCTGCATCAGAGTGTGAAAAGCTGTAATTCATTATGGTTTACAATTTAATGATGTGAAAAGATGGATAAACCGGTACTGCGTGTACTTATCATTGATAAATGCAATCCGGTGCTGATGAGAACGGAAATCACCGTGCCGGTTAAAGGGAGAAGTTCTCAGTTCAATTGAATCCGGATCAGGAGCTTTCACATGCATTCCGGGAGCGTAATCCCAGAACTGTGTATATCCGTATCTGGCACGGTCTTCAAACTGATTCAGATTCCATTTTCCCTGCAGATCAGGATGTACCATACTATCGGTCTGATCATTCCGCTGAATCATCTGCATGATCCGGTCCCGCTGCGATTTTGGATTTGCAATCTTCAGGGTAAGTAATCCGCTGGACTGATATTCATTCCAGATCACTGCCTTATTGTAGGTAACTCCTTCAACGGCACGATATTCCTGTGGTGTGATATAATTACGTATCTCATGTTTATACGTAATCCCCCAAAGATACGTATCAATCCCTGTGTTTTGATTCTGCATCTCCAGAATATACGGGTAATTATTACCCCGGAATTGCTGATACAGCTGAACCGTTTTACCCTGTACCCATATATCCGAATTCTGTACGGACTTACTGTTGTATCCGTGCAGCATTACATCCGGTAAACCAAGATACCAGTCCGGTGTATAGGAATGGTAAATCCATGTTTTTGTGTACAGATTATAACTGGCAGTCCAGCTACAATCTTCAAAATAACGCGTATCCTGCAGTGTCACCGGTTGATCATTCAACATAAACCTCTGATAGACAATATCATACCAGATATTTTCGTGTAGAATATTCCAGTCACGTTTTGTGATCAGAATCCGGTGAAACCGTTCATCATAACCGATTGTCAACCCTGCACCCCAACAGGCATTATCTACCGGAACTTCAGGTAAATATCTCTTGATCTTAAAGGGTAAATTCTCTTTAAACCAGTTGTACTGTCCGTATCTGCTGATTTCATCCAGACCCGATCCGCTGGCACCATACAGAAAAACCTTTCCTTCCTGAGCATCTACACCCACATGACCGTACGGAGTGCGTACAAACGCTTTGTGCTGCGTACCTACGTAACCACCATCGGTACGGGAAAACTCCTGTGGTTTCTGTGCAAATAATCCCCCGTTACCAAGTTGTACCGTCTGATTATCAAGCTGCAGGGTTGAATACGCGTTGAACATTTTGGAACCCCGTTCAAACCGTGCCAGTACCCGGTCAGCTTCCAGATCATGCAATGAAATAAGCTTTCCGTTTTCCAGACGGAAATCGTAGTAATTCAATGGTTTGAATATCAACCATCTGTCACCGGATAAACCATCGGCACGCTGTTCTGAATAAATCACACGGTTAGGGTGTAATGCTTTCAGATACTGGTTTGGTTTAAAGTATTTGGGTAAAACGATCAGCAGATTATGCCGGTCAGCTCTGCTGTAGGTTTCGTCGTAATAATATTCGTTATCCCGTTTGATGGGTACACTACGTTCCTGCAGCCATTCATCAAGATCACCTACCAGCGGGTAGAATTGACCCGATGCGGTTTCATTCGCGTAGCGCATATCAAGATTCACACTGCTTTCACAGAGAAAATAAGGAATACCGTAGGAGAATAAATAAATGTATCCTTCATCGTACAATACCTTATGACTGCGGAAATCAAGCCGGAATTTTGATAACCGGTACAGCGATTCAATCAATCTGTCAGGAAGCAGGGAAAGATCAATACCTTCTCCCCCGAGTAACCCTTCAAAGGTATTGTAGAAATAAACCGGTTCACCTACGTTACCCAGTTTGCTGTATACTACCTGTGATCCGTTTGGCTGGTTGTACCGGTGCTGCGTAAAAAATGAATGTTTACGCTTTATGGCAAACCGTCCGATAAAGGTATCACCCCCGAACTGATTGACAGATTCTGTATCGGAAAGCAGAATGGATCTACCACCGGTTTCCAGATAAAATACGGAATCAACAGATCCGTACTGATCCGGACGATCAACTTTAATGGAACCGTAATATGATGATGTAGGCCGGTAAATCCGTTTGCTCAGATCATCTGCGGTTGTTACCTGTGATGCAAGATAACGGGTAGTATCCGTAACGCTGCAGCGCGGTAAAAGCATGGATGTTAACCGTGCTGTTTTTTGCGCGGCAGTTTCTGTAACAACGGGTTTTGCTGCAGGTTTCAGTTTAAGATACATGCTTTTTTCCCGATCTCTGTTGTTGAACAGTGTGGAATTTGTACCATCATCAATTACTGTCTGAATGGTTGGTTCCAGCATGGTTACAGATTCAAGTGCACGTACCTTGTTCCCGATATTGGGAATGGTTTTGTAGTTATTATACCAGCCAACGGTTTGAAACTGCAGGTTATAGTTAAACCACGGTGCAATTGCTTCAATCATTTTCCGGAAGATTTCCGAATATTTTACATGTTTGAAGAATCGTTCCCATGAGTTGTTACGCTTGAATGCACTGAGAATATTATTAAAATCCGTTGTCGTTAAACTGAAGCTTGCCGTATAGGTAGATGCGTATGGTTCATTTACGTGTGCGTTATTATACGCTGTAGTATATACGTCTTCTACAGGAACCGTTTTATTGCTTACTCCCAGACTATCTCCGGGTGTTACCACGTAACTGTACATATCGGTTTGCAGCGGAGTTACCGGAACGGTAGATGTAGGAATAATGCTGCTGAAGATTGTACCCTGAAAAATATCACCGATAAAATCCTTAGCTAAACTTACCCGTACAGCATTATACACAAAATCAATAGCCAGCTGATTCAGCAGCTTTTGTTTTGCCTGATCTTCTGCCTGAGTAAAATATCCTTCGGCTTCACCGAACTCTTCCGTTTCCAGTTTAAGAATAGTGGGTTTTCCCGAACTGGTAAAATGCACTTCGGGAGAATGGAATGTATACCGGCCCGTTGGGGTAAATGTAAGTTTCTGAGCTGCAAGATTATTTTCCTGTGTATAAATTGTAGGTTCTACCCGCCAACCTTCATCATTTGGTGGATCAGGGACCATAGCGTTAGCTTCCTGGAGCGTATCGAACTGATAACGAACCACGTTAGTCCCGCCACTGTTATCAGGTGGATACACAAAGTAAGGAGCACCCTGAGTACTAATAGTTTCATTGAGGTTTTGTGTACTCAAACCTTCCTTCGTCAGAAACGGATCATCCCGTACATCATTCAGCGGATAGTTTGGGTAGTAATAGGTTTTATTGAATTTGGTATAGGTGTTTACATCGTAAAGCTGACCTTTACCCAGTACCGATGCATTTCCCACACGATCACCGCGTACAATCCGGAATCCGGTAATACGTTTGCGGATTTCGGGAGTAATCCAGCAGTTCTGTACACCTTTATCAAGAGCAAGCCGTACATTATCCGGATCAATACGGATACCAAGCGGATATATGTAATTTACTTCCCCGAATTTCTTAATTACCGTTGATCCTGTTGTTGCTCCGTCATGAATATGTGAAATGGTACTGTCCGGAAATTTATGGTGCCGGATGGGTTTACCTGCCAGCTCTCCCCATACAACCGGATCTTCCGGATAGTGTTCGGCCGATTCCCAGTAACCCATATCACCGTATTCCCATACCGTATCGGTACATGGTTTATAGGGCTGACGGGGTTTTCCCGTTACCGTTGCGGTATTGTAGATTTTCCAGTAAGGTACCACTGCATCTTCACAACCACCCTGATTGGTGTAGGCCGTAGCATCCTTATTGTTTACCGGTACAATATCCGATGAACGGAATATGCGTCCGGGTAAATGAATTACACTTGAATCATCACCATCGTCAAATTCCAGCACAATACCCACAGGATATACTTCATCGCGTACATATCCTTTGTATTTTTCTGCTGTAATACCATCGGTGTAGGCTCCTTCCGGTAACTGTGTTGTTACCCACTGCAGGGGAAGATCCACAAAACAACGCTGAAAGTTTGTTTTAACCTTTTCGGTCACACCCCATTTGATGAGTTTATCTCCTGCCGAAATAACCCCGCTGCTGTGATCGTAATACACTTTTTTTGCCAGCAGTTCGGTTAATCCTCCGGATTGATACGTACCTGATCCGGTATACAGATATTCCGTCTGCGATACGGGAAATGTACCGATACGCTTGATTTCGGTCTGACCGTTTACAATATAGAGTACCTGCAGGGTGTAGTATTTATAAATACTCCGGTCTGCACTGATTTTTAGTTTTACAGCCTGATTGGTTGTATATCCCTGTTGGGTATATACCTTACGATCACCGATTGAAACCATCCCGGTTTTTGCCTGATAATCTGTACGTTCATTACCTGCTTCATCACAATAGGCTCCCCAGAACTGATACAGTCCTGCTGCCAGTGAACCACCGTTTGAGATGCTGTCCGCAGTTACACGTAAACGGGAAACCGAGGGATTATCCTTCAGTGCTTCACAGTTAAGCTGATCTCCGGAGACAAAATCAGGGTGAATGATTAATCCGCGTGTTACGGTATCTTCCGTAAATTCAAAATAGATCCGTTTATCGTAATTGTATCCGTCAGCAAAATAAATCCGCAGTTCCGATGCAGTCAGCTGATAGGTAGCAGATACAGGATGATGCACATTAAACGATAAACACGGAGACTGAATCAGCGGAGCATACCGGTAATACGGGGCAGATGATGCTGCCGTAGTCCGGATCTCTCCGATTTCTCCCGGAATCTCAATAAACGGATTACCTGTACCACAAGAACTTAATGACTGTGATACAGGTAATGCACTGAGAAATACAATAATACGCTGCAGTTCGGGAATACGCAGAAAACCGGTTACTTGTTTTCCGGGCGGAAACCGTAACCCTAATTCAGTACCGTATTCGTTTCCTACAAAATAACCGTTACCACCACGATCTTCGATCATAGCGTTGAGTGCATAAATCAGATCGGATTCTCCTATCTGCAGAGGATGTACATCCGTGTTTACGCCTTTATTTCCAGAAGGGGAGATTATTGTATTTTCCATCCAGTTTAATGCGGACAAGTGAAGCAAAGGTTGGTGTTTTGATATAACTGATGGTATCGGCCAGTTCAAACTGATATTTAGCTGCCATTTCCTTATAACGCTGCTGTATATCGGGTACGATGTTATCAAAGTACCAGTTTTCAAAAAGCTTGTGTTTTACAGCCGTAACCAGAAACCGCTGAATCTGGTCATCTTCGCTGACAAAAGGGATACCATCTTCAACACGGATACCACGATAAACCAGTAGTAGATTTCCGCGTTCGTGATAAGTTTTGATGAAAGATTTTTCAAGCTTATATACATTCGGTAGATTATGCTCGACGGAAGCAGAATGATGATGTACAGTATTACTAAAAGGATGCCCGTTACGTATGCGGGAAAATCTCTGAGGTTTGATAATATCTTCGGAGTAGAGTGGGATTTTTTTGACATTCGCATACGGTTTATTTTCACAAAAGGGTTTGAACCATACTTCATCAATGATTTTGGTATGATCCGGTAATTTAGCTTTATAGTCATTTATGGTAAGTTCTGCTACAAGTTCTTCGTATACCGAACCTCCGAGTTTTGCATATTCACTTACAATATATCCCAGACAAATATCTTCATCAATCAGACCGGCATCATTGTAGGAAGGGAGTTCATCCTTAACACGGTTAATAATTACATCGGAAGGAACAAAAGTCAGCATATTGCAGTAAAATCGTATTTGGATGTGGATTCAAAAAATATATCCTTACCGGAGAAAATAAGGGAAGCAAGTTTACGGTTAAGTGTGCGAACAGCACTGAATTTATAAATTTTCCGTAAACTGAAAATAGTACTCACCTGTGGTTTCCAGCAGATTTTATAACTGAAACCAAGCGAGTGTAAATTTAACTGAGTTTTTTTAATTCCGGTTTTACAGAAGTGTTTTCTATCATAATACTCTTCTGATGTATTCCGTTTACGTTTAATAATAATCAACAAACCCAATCGGTTCGGAAGTACGAAACCAAGTGGGTTTGTCAGAACAAATTCACCTATCTGTTTATTGGATTCCTGAATAATTGATTTCCATGTAGCAAAATCCACATCAGGATTAATTTCCCTGTACAGTTTTTTATTCAGTGTTTCATAATCACGAAACCTGTTGGGTTGTCTTTTCGAAGGTGTTGAGGTTAGGGTATTCATCTTCAGGTATCTGTTTATTCATTTTCAGTAAATCGCTGATTACGGTACGTTCAATATCACCCAGAAGATGTTTCGGAACATACAGCGGTACATCCAGTTTTGACTGACATGCTCCCAAATTCTGCGGTTCTACGAACAACCCGCGAAATTTCAGTTTACGGAGTGTTTTGCTTTTAATCAGAATCCTGTTGTTTTCAATGGTAAAATACCGGTGCTGTCCGAATTGCCGTTTGGAAGCTTGCTGAATACCATCAATTGTTTTGAATGTATATGAATGTTCTTCATCCAGTGAATATCCTTTCATAAACACGCTGTAAATATTGGTCAGATATTCCGGAACAGTGTTGGTACTGATCACCCATTCATCACATTGATACGCAAGCAGCGGATGACAGTTAAGTTCAGGGTGATACGGAATAAAATCAAAACATACCGTTTGAAAAAGATATGGTTCCTTAAAGATTTTTCTGCTGTCAGATTCTCTGCGGATAAACAGGGTAGCGTACGTATACAGTAAATGAGCAATCATCCGGTTTGAAATCCGGTCATCCAGATTTACTGTTCTGAGTACATTACGGATGGTAGATATAATTTCACGAAGCGTTTTCATAATACTTTATATTTTACCACAGCAACCAGTGCAGAAGTCTCGTAGCGTTCCTTACGCATCCAGATTCCTTCTGCACCGGTATTAGGAATATAAATTGATTTGGGTTTAGGTTTTCCTACATAATTGCTGATTGCTTCGGTCAGTACACGTACACCGATTCCGCTGGTGTTTCCTTCACCTGAAATAAAATTAAGTCCGCCGTGAAACTCCAGAGCAACTCCTACGTGGTTTTGTCCGTTCCAGTTAAAAAACAGAATATATACTTCATCCCACGCAGGAGTTTTGGTTGCATCTTTATCCCATCCGCTGAATTTATTCCAGACTACATCACCGTATTTTTTCCAGCTTGCTGCGCGTGGAGCTGCTGATTTGGGAATATCCCAGTGAAAACCCGCTTCTTTTCCCAGAACGTAGATCGTGGTTCCGCAGTAGTGTGATCTGCTCCAGATTCCCATTGTCTGATTAATGCGGGTAATCACCGGATTGCTGTTGTTGAGTTTCGGATTTTCCAGTACACCATCGTACTTTTTCCAGATTTCCTTAAACCGTTCCGTAGCCGAAACGGGAATTACATTTTGGTTATTATTAGATTGCCCATATAATACAGGATTTGTAAAACAACAGAAACAAAATAAAACGTATAGTATCTTTTTTGGTGCCATTCTAATCTTATTTTAGCTGCAGTATCGGTAGCTGCAAGAGTTAAATCAGTCCGTAAATCATACCGGTTTTTGAGAATGTAGGGGTTCTGGTATAAATATGACTGCATACCTGATTGCGTCCAGTCTACAAGAGAAGCAATGAACACGGAAGATAAATGCACGGCAAGCACGGTAAGGGAAAGCTGAACCTGAGTAGTTCCGATACCCATTACATTTGAATCAATGTTATGCGGATATTTCTGTTCCAGCATATTAAGCCAGATTGTACAGAACCACCATAAAACACCGTGAGCAACGGAGAAAAGTGATGAATAAATGTATTTACCCGCTTTATCAATTTTGGGTCCGTACTCCTTTATTTTTTCCAGATATGGTTCAATGTTCTGCTGGTACCATGTTAAGCTGACTTCTTCGCTTTCATCAGGATATTCAACAAATTCATAGTAAGAAACCCTCAACCGTTTTTCCTGAATAAGTTCGAGATAGTGGTCCTGTTCGAGTTCGGTAAGTTTTTCTGCAACAGTAACAGGAACCCATTCACCTGTAGATTTCAATTTTTTTTCACAGGAGAAACCGGGTTCTAGTTCCTCAACTGTTACGTAGCGGTAGTTTAATTCTTTCTGAATCATATTGATAAGTGAATTACAATAAACTGATCCCAATTGTACGGTTCCAGATCAATATAGGTAATACCACCCGGATCCTTTGTTGCCAGAAATTCACCGTTTTTGGTATTGATAACGACCAGTGTTCCGCTTGAATAGGGAATATTATAAGTGTTTGGTTTTTGTTTTCCCGGAGCGATATTATGAATAGTGATAGATGTAACTTTACAATTACAGGAATACTGAAACTCATCACGGAGACGCTGCTTAATACCACCGTCATACATTTCAATCTGCAGATTCTGAGCATCTGTAAATTCAGATTGTTTTACAATACCCGGACGTTTGTAATCATTGTAAAATACATCGCGTTGTGTTGGAGGGAGCCAGAGCTTTATTGTGTAGTGCGCATCGCCTTTAGCGATTTTATCGAAGATTTTCATAGTGTGAAGGTTTGGGGATATAAAAATAAAGAGAGATTACCATGAATAGTAACCTCTCTGATTTTTAACGAGATAATCTCTTAATTTACTCTACTGTTACAACTTTTGTATGGTTAAAAACTTGTCCTGTACAATTATTAGTAACGGTTAATCTAATCGTATATGTACCAATTGTTTTAAAATTGAAATACATAAACTTTTTCGAATTAGAGAAAACCTGAGAAATTGTAACATTCTGAGAATTTGAATCTACAGACCAGTTGTAAGATGCATTTACATAATTACTGTAATTCGGAATTGAGTAAATCTCATTATAATCATTAACTGTTGATGAATATCCCGCAATTGAAATATTATCAAAATATGTACTTGGACATATTGATTCAATTTCAGTTATGATTTTTCTGAACTGCCCTTTGTATTCTACTTTTACAGTATTTTGGTTAAGTACATAATACCCTTGATTGTAAGTACAGTTATTATTTGTTACACTCCCCGTAGCAACATGACCATTTATTGAAAATGATGAAACCGTAGTAGCAAGACTTGATACTGAACTTCCGTTTATATCTGCCGCAATAACAGTAGAAGCTGCTTCGCTATGTGAGTTAAACGGAGTACCGTCGGGAGCTTGTACAAAGTAATAATTGGTAGTAAAATCCTTAATACAACATGGTGGAGAATCAACGGTTACTGTTACATCTGCATAACAGCTTGCACAATTATTAGTATTCCAGAAACGATAGGTATATTGTTCTGACGTTTCCGTAATTGGAGCTGTTATTGTTGAATCTGAATAACTTGAACCATTAATATTTATTCCTGTAACAGAACAATGATCTACGTTAAATACAGCACCTTTAACCCGATAAACTCTGTTTGGAGTTCCTGTCATGCTGTTGAAATTCAGAATCGGATTAGTAAGTCGATTATTTACACATCCTGCAGCTACAACCTGTGGTTGATTAACTGTAACTAAAGAAGAACAAGTAACAGGTTCACAACCGGTAACAGTTACTGTAGCAGTTTTAACTCCTGTTGATCCGGCACAGTTGACGTATGAAGTAGAAATTGTATACGTACCGCATTCGGTAAGGGTAATGAACGCATTCCATGAATTCGTAAACGAACCGGTATATGCGGTTGTAGCAGCACCGTCTTTCTGAATGCTCCAGCTATAGGAACCACTGTCACCGTTGGTGGCACCTACGTTATTGAAGGCAAATGCAACTTCAGTATTTCTGGTAACAGAACTTACCGGAGCGTTATTTGCTGATGCGTTCAGCGTAGCATTTGTATTAGGAGCAGGTGCTGTACATGAATTCGGAGTATAACAGTTACAGTTTCCATCCCGTACCTGTCCGGCAGGACACGCACAGTGATTACCTTCATTTACCCAGTATGTTGAGCAACCATTTGTTTTTTCTACCTGAGATACACACGATCCACCGGACGCAAAACAACGGGTATTTCCGGTATTTGTTTCTGCCACCGGTACACATCCTCCCGGAGACACATTAATGGTAAGCTGCGGTTGAGCACTGCCACATGATCCGGTAACATTTACTTTAATAGTATATGTACCTGCCGTATCAAACTTTGCCTGAATCTGATTTGATGATCCGCCACCACCCTGATAGTTACCACCGTTCAAATCCCAGTTACTGTAAGAAATTCCGGTTCCGTTTGCATTTGCGGTGAACGTATAGGTAGTACCGGTTGTGTACGTTGATGTACCGGAAGTAATAGAAGCACCACTTACAGGGACGCATCCTGAACCAACCAGAACAGTTGTTGAAGCTGAAGCAGAACAACCCGCACCGTTAGAAACCGTTACTTCATACGTAGTTGATTGTGAGAGGTTTACAGTAATGGTTTGCGTTGTTCCGATTACTGTATTGTCTCCGGAAACCTTCCACGTAAATGAAGATCCTGCCGTAATATTATTTCCGTTTACAGTGAGTACCGTATTACCCGCAGAGCTTAAAGATGCCGGATTAGCCGATACACTCAGATTGGAAGGAGCTGTACAACCACCACCGGTTGATCCGTTTCCACAAGTAACTACGTTTGAGGTAACAACATTGTTATCACCCTGTTTTACAACAACATAATAACTTCCCGCAGTATATCCGTTCAAACTGAATGTTGTGCTGAAATTACCACCGGATACAATAGAAGAGTTGTTATCGGCAATCTGTACATTTGATCCGTCCGGTTTGTACATCAGAATGGTAACAGCTGTAGCACCTGCCAGATAACCGCTGATACTGAGTGTATTATTATTACAGTTTACGTTTGCATAACTTGACGGGGTATTGGCAATGGTAATCGTACGGGTTGGTGTTGCATTAGGATTACATCCGTTGCTTACTGTAACGGAAACCGTGTAATCAGCACTTCCCGATGAAGGTACCGGAAATTCAATCACGGCTGTATTGGAACTGCCACCCCCCGAGATAAGCACACCATTGGGATAACTCCAGCCACTATACGTGTATGTGTCAGGATTACCACCGGATGCATTTGCTGTAAATGTGTACCGGTCATATCCGCTGGTAGCATTTCCGTTCTGGGCAACACTAATGGATGCTTGCGGAGCTGTACAGGTTGGTGGTGGTGTACCACACGTTACGGTTACGGATGAGGATGTAACCGTATTGCTGTCATTTCCGGTTTGCCGTGCAAATACATAATAGGTTCCCGATGTAAGATTGATCGGATTACCGTTGGTAAAGGAAGTAAACGTACCGGTTAATGAACTACCTGAACGGTTATCATAAAGCTGACCGATAGTAGTACCGTCACTTTTCATTAACCATGCACTTACCGAACCGGCACCCGGAATCTGACCTTCACTGATATTTACTGAATTACAGCTGATGTTTGCAGTAATACTGTTACCCGCTGAAGGGTTAAAGGTAAAACTGATACTTCCTGCTGCCGTACAGGTTCCCGTACCGTCACTGTTAGTAGCAATTACGCTGTAGGTAAACGTTCCCGTTGAAGATGGTAATGTTACCGAAGGTGACGCAGAAACGGAGCTGAATCCGGCAGGTCCACTCCACATGTACGTTGTATTCTGGTTAATACCCGTTCCGGAGACGCTTAATGTAACGGTTGATCCTTGTGAAGGATTATTGTTCGAGCTGCTTACATTCAGCGGATTCTGTAATGCTGTACAGTTTGGTGTACTTCCCTGCGCGGTAATGGTAATGGATTTTGATGCACTGCAGTTTGAACCTGATCCGGGATTGGTAACAATTACGGTATACGTTGCAGTAGTTCCCGCGCTTCCCAACGTTACGGTTTTGGTATTTCCGGTAGAACCGTCATTCCACTGGTAAACAGCTCCCGATGCACCACCGGATGCTGTTAAGGTAATGGTTGATCCTGCTGTATTTGCCGGTGCAGAATTGCTGATGCTGATATTAGCTGCAGAGATTGCCGTACATGCTGACTGGTTTACCCCACACGGAGTACCCGTTGATGAAGTAAGCGTAGTCTGATCATTGAGCCGTACAAATGCGTAATAGGTTTTCTGACCGTATGTACTTACATCAAAATCCCACGTATAGCTTCCGGATGTATTGGGAACACCATCCTTACTGGTTACTACCGGTCCGCTGGCACTACCATCACGTAATTCAACGTATAAATTACCGGTAGGTGTAAACGTACCGCTTACCCGTACCGTGTTGCTGTTGATACATTGTACCGAAACCGTATTGGCTGCTGCACAGGTATAACTTTTAGGTGAAGCAGGGATCTGCGTCGGTGTACCTGAATAATATACTTTTACCGTATGTGTTCCGCCTGTTTTATACTGGGCAGGAACCGTATATTCAAAACCGAACGCTGTATTGGATCCGGAACCGATAGCTGCAGCTACATCAGGACGCGAAACGGTAGCCGGATAATTTGATACAACAAGATTATCATCAATATAAATATCTACGGCCAGTGTAGATTTATTTGTTGTATCAGCCACCCATCCCCGGATAATATCACAGGTAGCTTCATCAAATGATCCGTTATAGGTGGTTTCGCACTGGAGCGTAAAAGACCGGGATGTTTCACAACCATCCTTTACAACAGTTACCGTATAGCTGTGTGAGGCATTGTCAATAATACCTGCAAAATATACGGTATTTCCACTGATACTCTGAAAGCGTTCTGTAGTATCTCCGGTTGCTTTTACAGATACAGAGGTAAACGGCGGGGATGCACCGGTTAAGGTAATTTGTGACATAAGAGAGGTAGGAAAAGGGGAGAAATTAATCTCCCCGGTTAATTAAACGCAGGATGGTGTGTTAACTGAAATTGATAATGTACAAGGACAGTTTGCAGCGGTAATGGTGTTTGATGAACAGATAACCGAACCGTTTTTCAGAATCTGCATCGTATACTGCTGATTGTGAGCAACCTGATAAGTGTAGTTTAATCCACCCGCAGGAATGTTCTGTGCAGAACCGGATACAACCACGTTTGAACTGTTAACCAGTTGAGCCACGTAGGTATTGGCACCACTGTGTGAATGAATGCTTGTCGTTACGTTTGCGTAGTTAGGTGTACCGCTGCAGGATGAACTGATTGTAGGGCATTTACAGTCAATATCAGAAAAAGGAACATCAACCGTAGACGTACATCCACTGGCATCCGTTACGGTAAACACGTACGTAAAATAACCGTCATCAGCGTTGAAATCAATGTTTCTGGTTGTTGCTGTACCTGCCGTACATCCCGAGTTACAGGTAATAGCTGCGTTGGTATCTTTTCGTTTGATGCTCAGTGAAAAGCTACCGGTTGCACTGGATAAAGTTGCGGTGAGTTTTGCCATGTTAGATTTTAGAATTTAGGGTGTGAAAAGCGCGGTCAATTGCTTCAAGAATTTCTCTCAGCGTTGCCGTAGGCGAAAGATTGAGGAAAGTTAATCCGGATACTGCATCAGGATCATCCAGATACTGAATGCATTCAGAAGATAACTGATCAATACATCCGTCACAGTTTGGTTGAGGTGGAATTGGTTTTCCGCAATTCTGCTCGACCGGTTGAGGGATTTGCTGATTACAGTTGCACATTATGGTTTGGAATTTACAGTATTAATCCAGTGTGGTTTTATGGTGGCTTCAGTATTTACAGATGGGTAACTACCACTGTTCCAGTCATATCCGTTACCGATCTGAAGCTGACAGATAATATCATTCCAGAACGGATGGGAACTTACGGGAATAGCGTAGGTCTGCGGAGTACCGTTTCCGGAAAGTACTACATCCATCGACTGTGCAATAATTGCCAGTTTACCATCTACAAAATCACTATCATATTGACCGGATTTTAACCACATTAATTTTGTTTTCGTTAATCCGGTTACGGTTGCGTTGAGGTAAATAGTCTGGATTTCAGATGCTTTCCATGCTCCTTGCGGAGAAGCTATTTTTCCCTGCTGCGTAGTGTTATTGTTATCCGTGTGGGAATCTCCCGCATGAAAAATCATTTCCCTGTTTTCACGTTTGAAACGTGAATTGATTCCGTACCATCCCTGTAATTTTCCGTCTGAAAAATCAAACGCAAGCGGTCGTAACGGAATATTCTTAATAAAGGAACGGAATGCTGATTCAGTACCAACATAGAGATACCCTTCGTAGCCAGTGGTGGATTGATTATCCATATCGGTAACAACAGCTGAGTTCATGTATCCGCTGTCATTATCATCAGCTCCGCCAGCTCTGGAAATAAACTGTTTACCACGGAAGCGTGAATTATAGGGAGTAAACAGAAATACACCACGATCACTGTTTTCATAAGTAGTACCCATCCAGCATTCACTTGTCAGAAATTCACCGGTATCAGTTTGCTGACCGGGTACCGAGTTATCCACTCTGCGGGAAGGCTGATCGGTAAACGGAAGATTTCCGGTATACACTTTCTGATTCCACAGATTTGCAATTGAATAACAACCCGGAAACTCCTGTTCCCGTCCGCGAAATGTCATTTCACCGTCATTCCGCTGATTATCAATAATAGTATAGAATTTTACAGCATTATCAACCAGTGAAAACCAGAAGTGATAGTATACCGGTTCAGATTTAGGAAGTCCGTATCCAAGTGAAGGAAACCAGATATATCCCTGCACCTTTACGTATAGCATGTTATCTTTTTTCTGAAAGAATAATACCGGTGGCCGGTTAAGGTATACATCACCTCCCGGATTGGGATTAAATCCTGTATCGCGTCCTGCTTCCGATGTAGTAACACCCCGGTATCCTACTCCGGGTGTTCCGTATACGGAGAAGAAAAAGCTTCTTCCCGTATCGGGATTGTTGAGATCTCCCCCTACTTTATAGGTATTGATGAGGTTTTCACTCAGGGAAGGAAGAACAGTAATATCTGCAACAGATCGAAGCACAGCTCCAATTCCGCCAATCGAGTTAAGTATCCCGAATTCGATTTTACCGTTTGTGATATTCTGGTACGTATTCCACACCCATTGATCTTTTTGATTTTCTGTAGGAATGAATGGTGCATATTGAACAAGTTGATCAAAAGATCCTTCAGCAAATCCACCGTTAATAGTAGATTCAGTTACCGGTTTTTCCGGAATGGTAATGGTAATGGAATCCCTGCAACCGGCAGCACACAGTAGCGTAAGTGTATACACACCTGCTGCCAGATTTTTAGGTAATGTGATTACTTTGGTAGCCATGATTAAAAAATTCCGGATGCTACGGTAGAGTTGTTTAAATCGGTGAGTTCCCATGATACAGCGTCTTCACCTGCTGTAATGAGTGTGTAGATATTATCCTGATTACTTACGCTGATAATGTGCAGATCAGAACAACTGATAGTTATGTCAAAGGTATCTGCAATTCCCTGTGAATTACCGGCAAATACCTGTAAGGTGTAGAATGCTTCTTCTTTTGGTGTAAAATCAATTGATCCTGTCAGTTCAGTATCGAGTGATGTTCCCCACGATCCGGAATAATTAGCCTTTCCTTTCCATCCTGAATCAATCAGTAAAGATCCGTTTTCGTATAGTTTAAACGCATTCGGACGATTCTTAACATCGTATCTCAGGAATACGTTCTTACCTGCGGATTCACTTACGTCCAGTGTGTAGACCGGATAAATATATTCTGATGTTGGTGTGTAGGAATCACTGATAATACTACCACATGTATACACAGGTGTTGTGGTAATGTTAACGGTTTTGGTTTTGACAGCTACAGCATCTGTACAATTAAATACCTTTACAGTTACAGATCCGGGAAGAGATGCGGTATTCCACCGCACACCTATATACGCATCCGTTGATGCAGGTTGTGTGATAAGTGTACCACCGGTAATACTCCATTCATATCTGACCGGATCAGTACCTGTAAGAGGAACAATGCTATAGTATTGTACACTTCCTGCTGCAACAACAGCGTTTCCCTGTATTTCCGGAAGTGTAACGGGAATACAGCTACTGAGATCAATTCCGATAATAACGGATTTCTGAATACTTATCTGTTCACCGTTACAGGTTGTTACCGTAAGAAAAACCCTGCCCGAACCTGTTGGTCCCCAGATAATTTTCACTTGTGCTGCATTAGCGGATTCACGGATATACCCGCCCTGTACTTTCCACTGGTAACTCAGTACAGTTCCTGTGCTTACGACAGTATAGATTACCGTCTGATAAGCAGAAACCGTACCGGTTCCTGTCAGAGATATACCACTGGCAGAAATACAGGTATCTGAAGTACGGATCGTTACCGCTTTTACCCCGCGTACAGAACTGTTTGCAAAGCCTGTTGCAGTACACATAACCGTTCCGGATATACCGTTACCCCACGCAACACTGATCTGATCAGTACCCTGTCCTGATAAAATAATACCACCGGAAACTTCCCAGATATATCCGGCAGCATTTTCAGCATTTGCACGATATACGGTTTTTTCGTTTTCCGTTACATTACTTTTTCCTGATAAAAGTACGGATTGAACAGGTATGTTATGGGATTGCTGGAGCATCGTTACATGAAGCGTCTGAAACAGTGATGGTTGTTTTACATTCTTCTTCCGTTTCCTTACAACAGTTGTTCTGAACAATATTGATTATATTATTGATGAACGTCTGATTTGTTGTAATTTTCGTAATAAGCTGTGTAATCAGTGTTTGATTGTTAATAATCTGATTGATAGTTTCATTAGGCAGTTTACAAAGCCGGTCATCTACTGCTTCCGCAAATGATTTCTGATCTGTAATCTGATAATGATAATGATTGCGTAAACAGGGCAGGTTCCAGTTTGTTGAGGGAATTACATGTGTGCAGAGTTTTTCATCTATTTTTTCCAGAATCGTTTCAAGTGACGTTCCGTTTTTGATGTTGAGACACCGTAATTTGGATGATGTGGTTGCGCAGCTGTGGTAGTAAATGCAGGAACTGTCATATCGTTTTTCACAACAAACTTTGGTTTCTTCTGCACATTCCGGTTTTCCGCAAGGTTTTCTTTTATCGTTCATTGAGAATTCGGTTTAAGCGGTCATAATTCAAATCAGGTTCACATTTACAGTTCACACTTAATCCGAGATTGCTCCAATACAACAATACGATTTTAGAAGCATCTGCCGCTTTAAAATCGTATCGTAATTCCCCTGTAATCTGATTAGCCAGGTACTGAAATGGTTTTTTGCTGTTCAACATAGCGTGTAGCTTCCTTGATTTCGTATTGGAAAAAATCAACCGGATGAATCGTTGCGTGGGTCAGTACATCGAGAAAGGTCTGAATTTTCGGATCATCTGATCCCTGCTTTCTGAGTTCATTCAGTTCTTTGATTAGTGCTGTGATTTGAGTTCTTGTGTACATAGTAGTGAGTGGGCTAAATCGTATTGCTCCTGTGCAAGCTCCGTTTCACCGGCAGCTGTATTAGCTTCAATTCCGAAGATCAATGCATGGATACGGAAAAACTTCTGAAAGTTTGCTGAACAGGGTTCTTCTGTTTTCCAGTTAATTGTTGTCATCCAGTTCATAAACCGGCATTGCAGCTGATCCGTACGGAAGTAATTCAGACAGGTGTATACGTAGCAGTTGGGAGCAACCGAATAGGTAAGTTTATACAACCCGTCCTTAATTTCACTCCGCATGGTTGCACCGAAGTCATACGATGTAATGAGATTGGAAGTTTCGGGATTAAATGGAATAATAAGCGGTTCGGTTACATCAGGAGCTGAAATTTCCAGCAAGGGAGATTCTGCACCATCTTTCCGGTATACGGATGTATCCTGTACAACCAGTGAAAACGGATCGTTCAGTGGAACAACTTTAATGGATAATTCGTGTCTTGTCAGTTTTTTCATAGCTATTAATTTAAAATAGGGTGATCTCAAAGCGGACCACCCTATACCAACCTACCACTCACTTATACCAGATAATCAGGTATATATGTATTATAGTACTACCTGCTTGTTTTTACGTGTTGCATCAGATGCAGCAACAAGCTTGTTAATTGTACTTTCAAACTGTTTTCCTTCACCTACAGGGAAGAAGAAACGATAGATGATTTCCTGTGGACCGGTAAATCCGAAGAAACCGTCTGCGCGGTGATTATGACGGATACGCAGCTGGTATTCATCGTAATACACATCAAGTTTAGTGTTGAATTTCTTACCGAATTTCTCACGGATTACCGGATGAAAATCATATGTTTTCAGGAAGTAACCCATTGATTCCCGTTCGATTTCCACAACAGCACGACCCTGATTGATCGGCATATCTGCTTCCTGCAGAATAGTAAACGGATCATCTTCCGAGTACGCCAGCGGTTGCGTGAAATCTTCTGAGTGACGCGATACACGGATGTGTACCGGATCATTCATACGTGAATCATAACCCAGATACGGGAATGTTTCCGGTGTGTAAATTTCTTCAAAACGGGCACCTTCCAGCCACACACCACAGGCACAACCTGATTGTGGTTCCGGATCTTTCGGTGTTTCCCAGTTGTTGAATGCAAACGGTTCCGGAGTTGTCCATGTGAAGCTGTCAGTAGTACAATCTTCATCTGTTACCAGATTACTCATTACCGTCATTTTGTACTGACGTACGCATGTACCCACAATGTGTTCAGCAACATCTGAACCCGGATAAGCAGCCTGCAGTTCAGGTAAACGTGATTCACCGCACTTGGTATCCATTACAGTAATGTAATAGAATTTCGGTGCTTTCTTACCTGTTTCAACTTCACACCATGAATAGGTTGCTGATTCTTCCGGAACACACAGATCACGCTGAATACCCAGAGAGAATACGTTTGTCAGGTTAGCATTTGCAAATATGGTCATCACATCTGCTTCCGGTTTTGATGCAGGAACAATGTACTGATACACATCCCGGTCATCATTACCTGCCAGCTTAATCCGGCTGATCTGATCCGGTACGTTTGGTACACTTTTACCTGCCGGTACTGTAAGTTCATAAACAGCAGCACCCGGAACCTTTGTGTAGTTGCACGGACAATCTTCGCAATCAGTTAGTTTTTTCAAACCGCTGGTAGTGAAATCAGCCAGTGCATTAGCAGATGCTAAACGGGTAACACGGTAAGTTGTATATACGGCACCTTTGCGAACCCGTTTGATTGCTTCACCCGGATAAGCAGCCTGAAGCTTACCGAAAGCTGCATCTGACTGATCATCGGGAATTTCAATTTCAAACGTTTTGTAGCTGACCAAACCTTCCGGAGCTTCTTCCGGTGTTACACATTTTGTAATCTTAGTAGGTTTGATGAGCCGTGTCATCGGAATTTTGTGGAACTTATCTGCTTTAATCTGAGCAATAAGTTTATCCGCAATAACCTGACATTTCTGATATTCACACTGACCTGAACAGTTCTGATCTTCACAATCACTGCACGGAGCAGGATCCGGTTCAATGTAATACTGACGTTTGAGAGAACGTGAAGTACTGTTAGCTACCATGTGAGCAGGGAAACCAAACAAATGCACAAAGTAGTTTACACTATCGTGTTTAGGTGCTTTGAGTGTTTTCTTAATATCTACCCCGTCGTAACCGATAGCTACAATTTCTTCCTTTGTGTAGGGTTTACCCTTGATACCCTTGAATTCAACAATATCATCCGCTTCAAATTCAATTGTTTCATGCTGCCAGAAAGGAATACCTGCGTATTTAAGTGCTGTATAATCTTCCGGATCAACAGGAACAGTACCCTGAATGAGTTTGAATTTGCGACCTTTTGAATCTGTTGGTGAAGTGGTAGCAACAGATTGTTTACCTAAATCACGGTAAAACAATCCGATTTGTTCTGTAGCCAGATCTTCCCGCTTTCCTGAAGGAAGTAATGTGGGTACATTTGATACGAACGCGATACGGTTCGCCTGATGAAGTTTTCCTGCTTGCGCCATTGCTGTGACGTTAGTGTGTTAAGGGTGGAAAATTAATGGATGAATTATTCAAAAAATATGGTGTAGAAAATCAGAAGAGATTATCTGATATAATTAAATCAGAAGTTCTCTTTTTCTGATGTAGCAATACGATCTTTTGCAGCTTCCAGACCACCCTGTACAGGCGTAATCCGGTAATATTCTGCTACAACAAGATCAAGTATTTCACGCAGATAAAAATCACCGATTGGTTCCGGATCAATAGTTACAGACATTTCTCCCGTAAGTGTTTCGTATCCTGCAAGATCTACCGGTTTCAACGGTCGCCAGTATGAAATAAAAGCACTTTCAATATCAAATCCTTTCCGGTAAACCAGTAACTTATCTCCGGAGATTGTGTAAAAGGTTTCACGATATTCCCAGTTTGGTTCATTACACCAGTCATTCCAGAGTTCTTCCAGATTTGCAGGATGCTTTAACGGTCTGGTAATCAGACTACTTACACATGAATCTAATCTTCCTGTGATATGAATACCGCCCAACTGATGAAATTCCGGTAAGGAAAACTGTACGGTACGATCTGTCTGTCCGCTACGGGTTACGGGTTCTTCAGTAACGAAGAGAAACTGTAAATCCTGCAGCTCGTTTGAATCTCCTTTTTTCTGCAAAGAATGTTCCAGCCAGCGTTGCTGCTGATCATTCCATAACAGCACAAATTTATCCGGAGAAAAATAACGACCTTCGTACGTACCGAGTTTATTTATTTTCGTTAAAAACTCCAGATAAAGTTGTACAATATTCATTATTTAGAAGGGTTTTCAAGTTTTATTAAACTTTCAAGAACATCGTCAAAATTTCCGGATAACAATGACTCTTCAACTTCTGTAAGTGTTTTACCTAAATCAATATCATTGAATGTATAGAAATTACCGTTTTTAATAATTTTACGATAACGTGAACCCCACATAACAAGGTGACGAACCAGTAAATGTTCGTTATCCAGTGTAAGCGTGTTGTGGAATGTAGTAAACTCTGCTTCTGATTTAAGTTTGTTGCGGAATTGTGTAAATAATCGCTGGATAGAATCCTTATCCATATTGCGGTTCACAGTAATTTTAAGAACTGAGCACCACATATACATTTTTTCCTTATTCTCTTTATGCGTATAAATGAGAGCTGCAATTTCATCTTTAAGATCCTGCAGGGTATTCTGACGTGAGGTTTCGTTAAGCGGATTAAAGAAATACAGAAAACACTGTGATTCCTTGTATTCAGGTAATTTGAGTTTATCGTAATCCGGTGCAATAAACCGGTTTTCAATAGACGCATGATAGAATACTTCCGTCAGCGGATCATCCAGATCCCATACAATATCACCACCTCCGCGAGGAACCAGCAGAATCGAATGATTAAGCCAGAAATCTTCCGAATCATTCGGATTTGGGTTTGCTGAAAGATTTACACCGAGTGCATTTTCCAGACGGTTTCTGCGTTCGTTGATTTCTTTCTGCACTTTTTTACGTCTCGCATCATCTGTAATAGAGCGAACACGCGGAGAGTTTTCATTAAATCCTGTTACCCATGTACGTCCGTCTGCTTCCTTACGCACGTAGCGTTTGTGATCAGCATTCGGGTGTACTGTGATATTGGGTGATTGTTCCGTTCCGTAGTAGTTAAAATAACGGGCAGCTCCCGTAGATTCCTGTTTTACAAAAATATTTTTCATGAATAAGTGTAAGTGGTTATTAAAAAGAACGGTAGAGAGTATACGTAACCCCCTACCGTTACGGTATTACATATTTCTCATCGGATCTTCAAGCTCCATGAGTACAGTACGTGAAGGGTCTTTCACCCAGACTTCGCCGGCCCATTTCGCACCTACCTTGAAACCATCAAACGGAGATGATGAGATGTGTGCATTCGGACCTGCACCAACATATGCTTTCAGGAAATCCGGACAGTAACGGCCAACTTCGTACCACATGCGGGTAGATTCAAAACCTTTCGGTTTAATCATCACCACATTCGGACCGTTGTTGTATCCTTCCTTCACATCGTTTGTAGTACCCTGCAGTGCGTTTGATACTTTCTGATCGGTAATATCCTTAATCATGATCGTGTACGAACGGTACGAACGACCACCCTTATACGATTGCTGATTTTTCATACCTTCCCAATCCAGTGCAGGGTTGTGCTCGATTTCAACGTAACCGGCTTCAGGGAAGTTAAAGCTTGTAAACCGGAACCCGTTGTACTGCAGGTTCATGTTATCACCGGTCAGCACCTGATTCACAACGTTGTGGTTGATCATCGGGAATACCATGTGCTGCTTAAACTGTTCGGCAAAGTATTTCTGTGCTTCAATCAACGCACCCATACCCATCTCAAACTTAACTTTGCGTTTGTGCATAGGAAGATCGGTACGTCCGTAGAACAGTTCACCCACCATTGTTTTCATCAGCTGACCGATCTGACGGGTATCTGAATATGAACGGTAGATACCCAGTTCACGGATCTGCGGATAGTAACCCATACCTAACCGGCGCATCGTACCACGTGCATCATGCACAACACCACCACGGTTATACATCAGGTTCATTTCCTGCATTTTAGCTTGTTCCTGCATCAGCATTTTCAGAATGACAGGCATCCAGAAACCGGTATTAGGAATAGCATTCTTTACACGATCCGGGTTGTTAGGATCACGCGGATCACCCAACGTTTCAAAGAAATACAGCAAAGCTGCCGTATGCGGATCAGCATGTTGCTGAATCAGACCCTTATTGATACCCATTGGTCCCATAGGAGCATTGGTACCGTATTCCATCTGATCAGCTTCACCGGTAATCCAGTGTTCGATAGATTGTTTGGTCTGACCTGCTTCAAAACGGAAAGTAGTAAGCGTATCTGCACTTTTGGTGATTGAAGATGCTTCTGTGCTGAATTCAGTTTCGAAGTTGGTCAGCTTCATCCATTCCTGACCCGGACGTACATATTTACGGGAAATATAACCAAGCGGGTTGGTTAACCGCATTGTATACAACCAACCGTCACCGTATGGTGTTACTTCAGCAGTAGGATCAACGTATGCCTGATCTTCCGAGAAATAATCCGGAGTAAGAATATCCGTTTTGGTGTAGTTGTTGGTATTCAGTACCAGATAGAACGGTTCACCGCGTTCGCCCAGACGTTCCAGTGAAGGATCATTAATATCTTCAAGAACGATAGGTAACGAGAATTTACCCGGAATCATATACTGAAAACCCTGACCGAATCCGTTCGTATAAATTACGTTGTTGGATAATTCGGTCATATCAAAAATCGGAAGGTTAACAATACCGTATTGCTGCCACAGTTTGATCAATCCCAAAAACATATCTTTGGAACCGCCCATGAGTGCATCAATGGTATTTTTTTCGGTGTGTTTTGTACCGATTTCCAGCGCAGTAGTGGTCATCGCTACACCTCTGTGAACCTGATCAAGAGGATTTCCTTGTTTTACCATGTGTAGAAAGGTGGGTTAATTATGAAGTGTGTGTGTAATTAATTACGACAAAGTTTTGAGTAAACTCTGACCGTATTGCAGAGGATCCTTTTTGGCGGATACTGATGGATTTGGTGTGGATACAGTTGCAGTGCGTGCAGGAATAACTGCGATTTTACGTGCTGTTTTGACAACACCGTTATTCTCACCGGTCTGCAGTAATTTCTTTTTATATTTTTCAGGATCAAGTACAAATTCAATCAGATCAAGATGTTTTTTGGGATCCTGCTGAATCTGCAGTAACTGATAATCAAACTTTGAAATGGCAGTACCATCATCCAGTTTCATATCATCTACATAAACCTGACTCAGTAATTTCTTTGCATCAGATTCTTTATATCCTGCTTCAATCAATGAGTTAAATCTGGTACGGACATTTGCATTACGCTGCTGCGTTTTGATACGGTTTTCTTCCTGCTTTTCCTGAATCAGACGTTGCTGTTCATTATGAAAATGTTTCTGGAATTTTCCCTCTACAATTTCAAATTCTACTTCCAGCGCATCTGCATCAACATCAAGCTGTTTGAGTTTTTTCTTAACCGTTTCTTTCGGTAAACCCTCTACGTCTTCCAGAAAACGCTGAATTTTAAGCAGCTTACCTTCAGGTGTTTGTGTGTCGATTTCACTGATCTGTTTCTGTTCCTTGAATAAATCAAGAACTGTATCAAGATTCACACCTTCGTTGTATGCGTTAAAAATTCCTGAAATAATTTCGTTAGACTGAGCAACCTGCTGAACATGCTGATTAGCAGCGTGTTGTGCTTGCATTAACGTAAGCTGAATGAATGATTCTTCTGTAAATTCAAATTCATCCAGACCTTCCATTGCAGCCCATTTACCGTCTTCGATCAGTTTGAGAACGGTTGTTTTAATCAGATCCGATTTGTATTCTTCGGGAGTTAGTTCAATAACTTCTTCCGGATCTGCATCGTCAGTTACCTGTGATTGATCCGGTGCCGTATCGGATGTATTCTGTGGTTTTGCTGAATCATTTTTGACTTCAGGAGCATCCGGATTGAACAAAAGTTTATCCAGTGCATCCTTACCCATTTCCGGTAATGGATCCGGATGATTCTGCGTTTGCTGAATTTCAGTTACTGTTGCATCCGGTGTATTAACCGTAGCATCAGGTGTTTCGGGTTTCTTGGTAACAATATCGGCAAAAGATGGTGTATCGGTAATTCCCGAGCCATTTGTAGCACGTTCTACGAGATTATTAAACCATTCTGCATCATTTGTTTCGATAAAAGATTGTACTGCCATAGTGTGTAAGTGGTATTATTTATTTGGATTTATCACCCTGAATACGGGCTTGCTGTATTTTCTTTTCCTGCAGTTCTCTATCGCTTTTCATTTTATCACGCTGCAGTTTTATATTATCCGTATGCTTTTGATTATCGTTTGCTATTTTCAGCCGGTCCTGCATCAGCTTTTCCCGCTGTATGGCATTCTTTTCAGAATCTGACTGTGATTTCTGGGAGAGTTTATCGTATTCCAGTGCATCCGGAGTTCCCGAAGAATCACTGTCAAGTGTGGCATTATTTCCGTATCCGAACGTTTGTATGTAGCGTTCTTCCAGACGGTTTTCGCGGTCGAGCTGATTTTGTTCAGCATCAAATGCACGTTGCTTATCCGCTTCTTCAGTTGCTTGCTGTAACTTCTGCTGTTCAAGCTGCTGCGCCTGTTGCTGTTGTTTTTCCTGTTTCAGCTCAGAATCACGTAATGTATCTTTAATGAACTGGAGTGAATTAGAGGTGGCCATTTCCAAACGGTCCCCCATAGACGTTAATACGGTATTGTTTTCCAGTGCAAGCTGTTTAGCGATCTGCAGGTTACGCTGTTCTTCCTGTGCATTGCTGACAAATACTTTAAGCTGAACCATCAGCAGATCTGTACTATTTAACCGTAACAGCTCTTTAGAGTAATCATCGTGGATAGAAGCAATCGTAATGTCAATGTTGCGGGATTGTACGTACTGAGCAAAATCCAGCCCCTTCTGCAGACACCGCTGTACATAATCGTAGAAACGGGTAAAGTAGGATGCAGTTTGTGTGTAGGATTGCTGCATTGCAGTTTCCACACCGGTAGCTGTTTCCTGTGGTTTAATCGCAGCCAGCCGCTGAGGATTTAATCCCACCATTGCTAATCCGATGATTTTAAACCGTTCAGCCATTTCAATACGACTGAGCATCCGTGATGTAGCATCGAGATCAATTACTTTCGGTAACTGACCACCTGTATTTGCATTAAGTGTGTTGGAAGGTCGTGTATCGAGCTGTGCTACGTGTAATTCACGTATGGAAGCCCACCACTTTTCAAATCCGTTTTCCTTATCAGACCAATCCTTAATGTTCGGGATTGCGTTGTTATCCATGATAACAAACGGAAGAATTTCCTCTTCAGCAATGATACGGGCCTGATTCATACACAGGTTTACCATAATCTGAAAAGGTTTGATTATATCAACCAGTGATTTCGATTCCGCATTACGTGCGTTGAAAATTTCACCGATTACGGGTAATTCCGCATCTGCATAATTGGATTCGGGTCTTCCCTGAAATTCCAGCGGACCAATATCGTAATAGATTGGTTTGCGGGATTTGTGCGATCCGGCAAGCGGGGTAATCTTTTTACCTTTCCATATTTCGGTAATCCATGTCCACTGTACTACCGGAGTACCATCAAATTCAGCATCCTGTGCCAGATTACCGTCGATGTGTTTTGTACCTTCCGGAAAGATTGTTGTTTCATCAACCGGAACAATTTCAAACAGTTCTGTTTCCGGATTAATCCACGTGAGTTTACCTACCTTACGTGCTGATTTCCAGTACGCCTGTGTAACCTGAAAAAGGTTGTTTATATAATATCTGTAGTTCGATGAGAACCGGTCAGGCATCGAACTCAGTAAAGGATGATTTAACTGTGTAGTTTGCGCAACATCCGGAATCAGATCCAGTATATCACGGTTTGTTGTAGGTAATCGTACTCCGTAGGGAACACCTTCCGGAGACAGGTATGAGATTGGATTTCCCCACCAGTCCTTTCCGTACTTACTACCCGCCTGAGCACTGTACTCACCCTGCAGCTGTTCAAGCTGTTCACCGGTAAGTAGATGCCCGTCTGTATCAATTACATCGGGTAATGAACGGATAAAGGTTCTTCCTACAAAATTTCCCTTTTCAATTTCGGTAACATCCGGAGAAAGATGAAAGAATACATCACGCGGGTTCCACGTTTCTTCCCTGTAACCGGTAGGTGTTATCCAGAAGTGACGGAAACACCGGGCAACCGCAAGAGAATCACGGAATTCCGTTGATTCAAGTTTATCACGGCGGTGTTCAAAACGATCATTCTGAAGCTGAATATTAGACCAGCGTTCACCAATATGCTGCCATTTGGTTGAAAAATACCGCTGAATTTCAACAGGTGTCAGTGCTGTACGCTGTTCATCAAGCTGTTGCTGATATTGCTGTTGTTCCTGTTGAGACTGAAAATCCTGTTTGTTGGTATCTACTCCCTGTTTCTGTAAAGCGAGATCAATATTTTTGTTAATCTGTTCCTTTACATATTCCAGCAGCATACGTGCTTTTTCTTCCTCAATCTGAGAAATTACACTGCTTCCGATTGCTTTTGCCTTAAAGGTATTCGGATGTGCTTCAAGCTCTCCGATCAGTGTATTAATTCCCTGAGAAATAAAATCAAAATGCTGCAGATGCAATTTTTTATTAAAATGTTCTGCAGCCATTTCAAGCAGGGAAAGATATTCGTTTTCATCTACATCTTCGTAATGTTCCCGAATAAATTCACCGTTAAGCATCCGGTAATTTTCCAGCAGCTTTGTGTTTTCGTAATACTGGTGTCGTCCGATCTGTTCAAGTGCATCCATAACACGATGCTGCCATTCCTCACCCTTCTCCTTCAAAGGAAGGAGTTGGGGAGGAAGAGCACCAATTGGCATACCAATAGAAGTGTTCAGAAGAGGATGAAGTGAGTAATTGAGAGAGGACACAAAAAGTACTTTTTTTATTAAATCGGTGATGCAATGATATATAAGAAAAAAACTAAAATCTATACTATATAAATGTTCAAGAGAATATCACTTTTCTGCAAAAGAGATAAATAAAAAAACTCCTGTGGGAACAGGAGTTTTTCTCTTAATTTTTCCGAGATTTTACTAAACTAACTGATATAATGATTCAAATGTAAACCGGGGAAGAAGTGAAATAGTCCCGTTAATCCATAGAATGTAAGCTCCGGGTGATCCGGTATATTGATATTTTGTCGGTTGACTTACGATCCATGCGGGTTTATTATCCCATATACGACAATTTGCTTCGTATTTAAGTTTACATACGGCGTTGCCGTGTTGCAGCACATACTGATGATCCGGTTGGATTTCGCTGAACAATACCTGCGGATTATCCGGTAACTGCAAAGCATCTGTCAGCTCTCCTGAACGTTTGTCAATATACGAACGGATATTATGGTTCGCTGACAACAGGGGATTCATCTGTTTGTGGTTCAGCCGGTTCCGTTACAGGTGCGGGTTCAGGTTGAGGAGTTTCCGGAAAATATTGCTCTGTAAGTTCAGCAGCACGGATAAATGCTTCATCCATTGTGTCAAATGTTTCAACATCCGGTTCTACATCATCACCGAATCCGATAAGAACATTCCATTGACCGGTAGCCTGATTCTGAGCTGTCAGAATTGATTGAGGTAGTACCGGTGCTGATTGTGTTTCCTGAGTTTTTGAGCGTTTTGCCATGTTAGTGTTTTTTGTTTTTTGTTGTATTGCGTTTATCCTTTTCCGGATAAAAAGTTTCTTTGAGATTTAAGGATTCTTCCTCTTCTTCCTGAATATTAACTGCCAGTTCAGGATGTTCTTTTTCAATGCATCGCAGACACATCCATTTTGCTTTCGGAGCACCTTTAGGTTCTGTACGGTAAAGAGGTGTTGTCAATGCGGATTTTTTGCAAGTGCTACAATTAATCATTGCTATAATTATTGTTGATGAAGATATTCTCCACCTAATTCCAGAAAGTGCTGTCGAACTTTATTCCAGTAGTTATGTGTATCCGGAGGATAAGTTAATTTAGCTTTGCTCCATTTTCCTGCATATCCGCAAATATTCAGCCCTTCTGCAGCATGATCTTCGGAAGTATAGGTAATTTCACCGGAAACAGCAGTAGTCATAACGGTATACCCATGTTTTTCAATAAGCTGAAATACCTTTTTAGATCCATCCGCTTTAACCACAAAAATCAAATAATAAAGATCTTTATTATAATCTGTGTAAAACGACTGTGAAAATGTTGCATCAGATGAATCCTGTTCTTCGATTATTGTTCCTAATCGTAAACCCGGATAAAAATAAAGTTTATCTTCACCGATATTGTAAACGGTTTCTAAAACAATTTTATCATCCATCTTAGCAAAATTACCCCGAACGGATGTTAATTCTGCAGCAGTAAACTGATTGATGTAGAATACAGATTCATTTTCAGCATCTGATAAGTATCTATGAAGATCTTTTAAAAAATCTGAGTTAGAAAGAATTGTCGTTTTTCCTGAAAGTTTTTCCTGAATAGTAAAAGAATTACAAGTTGTCAAATCAACAGAAACACCTTTATTGTCCAGATGCAGTTCAAACCTGTCAGGTTCATGAAAAATTTTCCGGAATACTTTATCTGCATTCCAGAAAGCGGACCCGTATCCGTAAAAATGAAAATCTATTTCTCCCTTTGAAGCCCTGTAGGGTTCAATCAGGCAACAGTTATCAGGAGAATCAGGATAATGATATTTTATCCATTTCAGTTGCAGGATTGCATTACTTAGCTCGTTTATTTCCATCAATCCAGTTGGTCATATCAGTATGATGTACTGTAGCAAATTTTTCTTCCAGTTCTTCCGGAGTTGGTGTTAGCTTATTGCGGCGTTCTTTACTCAGCAGGTATTTACCGAACGATACCATATCCGCAGCAGTAAATTGTTTTTCGTTTGATTCGAGATTAAACATGTTTGTGGTTGGTTATTTTGTCATTGATTAACTGACGGATACGTTTTTCAATTGTATCTATGGTTTCGTTTGCCAGAATCACCCGGCTCATGGTTTTCAGCAGTGCTGTAAGTACTTCCAGCTCATCCAGATAAGAATCTGTTACCTCACAGGGTTCTGTCAGATGTGGAGCACACGCAGGTAAATCAGGATGTAACGGAATAACAGGAGTTTCTGAGGGGGTGATATACGGTGATGTTCGTGTTTCATCCGTATCGTCTATTACATTAAATCTGCTAGGTTTAGCGAGTTTTTCAAATAAGGATTCCTTTATTTCCTTTTCGAATTCTTTTCCCATTACTGTGTGATCCGGAGTTTGGAAGCAAATCGGTTTTTAAGTGGTTTGGTACGTATGCCCTTGTTCCGAAGACCACGAAGGGAATACTTCATTTCATTTACCTGCATTTTGTTTTCCGTAATCGGGTTGGCAAATGTTGTGCTGGAGGTTTGTTCTTTTGAGTGCATAGGTTAATTATTTGATCGTTGAATTACATGATCTCCTTCATAAGTACGGGATTCTCTTTTTTCAGCTTTTTCGATAGCTTTCCGTAACTTCTGATGTTGTTCATCTGTCAGATAATACAGACTGCGGTTAGGAACCAGTTTACCTAAGTATTTTATTTCCAGTTCATCAAGTGTAGTGGTGTTTATAAATTTTACAAGCTGTGGCATTACCAGTTTAAAAATGTATTCTGTAGAAAATAACCCTTTGGGTAAACGTTTCTCAATGTTTTCAACTACTTCAGTTATCGGGCAGGTGATATGAATACCCCTGCCATCAAACGGTATTGTGGCGTTAATTAGCATTGTTAACCTGTCTGGTAACTAATTTCAGTAACTCCTTATTGGTAAATTTAGGAGTAAGTTTTTTAGCTTTGATAAGCAGATCTGTTACACGTATTCCGGAATATCTGTCTTTGCGGATAACTCTGATCAGTTCACGTTCTGTACAGTAATATTCCCGGAATCCGGTAGTACCTGCATCAAACGGCAGAATGAAATGTTCTTTTTCTTCCGGAACTTCTTCGAGTGAATAGAGTTCATCAAATGCTTTTACATACATATCAAACTCTTCCGGACTCATGTGTGCTCCGAATCCGTTAGGAAGAATACCAAGTACTTCATCCTGTTCGCTTCTGTATTCAGGATTTGGATTGGTAATAATCTTTTTCAGCCATTTAGAAGAATACTCATCCTTAAACACATTCTTATGTTTGTGGATTGTACTGATCCGGTTAACTACGTATAGTTCCTGCTGAAATTTATTAAGCAATTCAATAGGTGACTGCAGTGTGATTTTATCAATTTCACTGCGGATCATTGAACAGTTGTGATCAAAAAACTGAAGATTATCTACATAATCAACAATTTCTTCATACGATGTAAATGTAACAATGGCATCTTCCAGTGTTATCATCGGTTGTTGCTGAACATTGTCTCCGGAAATAACAGGTTCGGTTTCCTGATTTGATAATTCGTAATTTTCCATTACTGTGTTTTAAAAAGATTATTCATTCTTTCAGAAGATAAAATAACGTTTTCACCTAATGCAAACCGTTTTTGTTCTTCTTCACTAAGAAATGATTTGTACTCCTGCAGATATTTATGATTGGTACGGGTTACTTCAGCAAGTTCGTAAACACCTAACGACTGCGTATTCGCAAGTTCTCTTACTTCAGCACGAAAAGAAATAGAATGAATAATTCCGATTACATCGGCCAGCAAGCGTTTTTTTCCTTTATAAGCAAAGAATATATTGAACCCGTTTGAACCCAGTGCATCTACACCGATCAATGTAATGCGATTCTGGTACTTATGAAGAAAATCAAGGAGAATATGTGTTGCGGAACATAATCCGCCGGAACAGGAGAAGTATAAATCAATATCAGCTGAATTAGTATCCAGAAGCGTTTCTATTTTAGAAACCAGTTCTTCGACAGATTCAATACTTAATGCGGCATTAAAAATAATAGTTTTACTCATAATTTAAAAACAGAACGTTTCTTTTTTTCAGAATATTTTGAATCATTTTTTCCCATACCCCACGGATTTCTCCGGTGAAACTTTACTTTAGGTTTTTCTTCCTTTTCTTCAGGAGGTACTTCAGGTTTTTCAAACTTATCCAGATGGGAACAATACGCGAGCATGTGACCGAATCCCACAATTCTATCGACGTTGAGATCTTCTTTCCAATCCAGCATTTCCTGAATCAACAGCGGATCAAGAATGCGGGTTAATCCCAGAATCGGACGGTTATACTGATCAATTCCGATTACTTCACTGATATATTCCAGAATACAGTTCATCCAGAATGTCTGGTTTTTTACTGTTGCCGTTAAACCGTATGCGTTAAGTGAAGATGTTTTCGGATTAATAGTTTTCTGAAGTGTCCATGATTTAGCCAGATATATTTCAGCCAGATGCTGTTTATCGAAAAACGGCAGAACGTTATCGTTACTGACTTCATAAAGCATGGTAGCTCCGTAGAATTCCAGAATCAGCTGAATTGTTTCCAGAAACGTATTGATTGTATCGGTAGGACGCGCAACATATTTACACACCATTGTATCCTGATACGGATCCGTGAGTGAACCATACTTCCGTTTCATCAGGTAAAATGCACCCAGTGAAGGAGAGGTATTGGTCATGGTGATGTTATAGGGGTCCATCCCCGCAATGTAGAGCTTGTAGGCTTCCTTAAACTTAGGTTCCTCGTAGATGACTACCGGAGCATTGAGATTATCCGTTTCGTTGTGCGGAAAATTGTAAATGTCAGCATCTGTATCTGTATCTACCGCTTTTACTTCATTATCGAACTTGTATAACCGTACGCGTCTTCCGGGTTTGGTTTCCAGCAGAAAATCCTTCTGCCGTTTCAGTTCTTCCTCGTACTTCTTGAAAGGAGATTCTTTCGCGGTTAAGCTCATTTCTTTGAGCGTTCGCGGATAGAACATCCGGTGCTGTACAGTTGCGTTAGGATCCTTATCGTGCTTCTTGGCTTCCAGCTCTGCATCCAGCCGTTCGTTGGCCAGATCAAAATCAGTTACCTGAATCGGAATCTGTGCAAGTTCACCTTCTTCCGGTTTTCCCAGATATTTTGCAAGATTGGTTTTGTATTTGTATCCCTGCCGGTACCAGCCACCCATGAACATACCGGTTTTCAACCCTTCGTTTTCAAACTCCAGTACATCATTTGCAGCAGGAGAGAAAAACATGTTCAGTGCATCTTCGCTTTTCTGTACGTTACCACCGGTAAAGGCCATAAACGATGCACAGCGATAACCGAATTCAGACCAGAGTGCGGGTTTTACAGCTTCCCATACCTGACGCATCGGAGCTTTCGCAATCTCTTCGTAGAAGAAAAAGGTAAGTGATTTACCGGCACCTACCTGCGTATTCAATCCTTCCTTTGTTAAGTAGGTATATAACTTTGAAAATACAAGCGGTTCGTTGTCTTTCTGGGTAATACCGAACCGGATGTATTTTTTGGTTAAATCCTTATCAATGTTGGGAAGAATCAGAAAATTGGGATGGGTATCAGGACGCGGAGAATCCGGAAAATACTGCCGCGCAAGATCAATAGTTTCTTCACCATCAGAAAGAGCAACCTGTAATTTTTTGTTGAATGTGTCTTTATCTTCACTGATGGAAAACAATCCCATCACTTCAGCACCCTGAAAACAAAACAGTTCCCTGCAGGAAAGAGATACAATGGAATCTGATTTTGAAATCTGACGGGATCCCCCGATCATATACAGTTTCTTCTGCAGATACGCATTATGATAACTGTTATGAATAATCCATTCGTTATCCCGCAGGGGAGCACGTGTAGCAGGACGGTCAATCCGTTTGGTTCTGGGATTATACGTATCAATCTGCAGTGTATGAAAATTGAGATGATAGTATAGATTACCACAGACATATTCACCGTTTATATTAACTCCTTCCTGTACTTTCCGCTTTTGTTCCAAACCGAAAGGAATAAATTCTTCTGAATCAAAAGAAGGTATGTCCTTTGGTTTCATGTTTACATACATTTCCGGAGATCCTACATTGAAAAAATCCGAATCACGCTGTGTTTGTTTTACGGGGAGTTCATCAAGATTAGTAATTATAGCATTGTGTGACATTATTTAAAACCTAAAATTATAAGGGAGGGTGGCATTTTCATATTACCTTTAATATTTACCTGCTCTTTAAGATCTTCAAGCTGTTTGATATTCGGTAATGTTTCAAATACTTTTTTCAGAATACGGGTGCGTATCGTAATCTGACGTTGTTGTGTTTGTGCAATAAATGTAACCGTACGCGGATTTCCTTTTTTATCCTTTCCACCCACGTAGGTAACTCTGCGGTGTTCGATCTGACCAATCGGAGTTTTTTCATAGTATGCCTGTACTTCCCGCAGTTTATCAGAAAGTGCAGTTACCTTCTCAGCGATATACGGAGTCATACCATCTTTCTGCTGCATTGACAACAGTAGTTCCGAAGCAGTTTTAATCGTATCCAGCAGCGTAGTAATTGAATCTTCAATAGTGGCGATAATAAGGGGAGCAAGCCCCCCTTTTGCTGTTGGTTTATATTCTATTTCATCAGTGATTTTTTCAATTACCTGTGTATCCAGATAATCAACAATTGAATCAAGTTCAATTTTAAGTTGCTGATAATCAACGCCACTAAACGCATTACGTTTTTTAACAGGCATAATTATTCAGTAGTACAGGTAGTTGATGTGGGTTTAAAACTGTAGCTTAATGCAAAATGATCTGAAACAGGAGCTACCGGAACTACAGGCAGCGCATGATGTTCCATTCCTTTTTTGAAACCGATGTTGTGCGCTGTACCGGTAAGAATTTTGACCAGATCATTCAGCGTTTTGTTTCTGAGCTGGTTTTTATAAATAAGATTAACCAGATTTCCTTTTTCGAATAATTTCCAGCAATTGTATTCTTCTACAAATCCGAGTTCCCGGAGAATTTCACTGGTAACTTTTGTTTTCTGCATGATTATTAAATTCCTGTGTTAATGTACGGCACGTATGATTCTCTGTGAACCTGAGCATCGCAAATGTAAAATTCACCACGGATTCCCTGCATGAGATAATCACCCGGTTTACCTGACATTACTCCTTCCATTGTTTTTACTTTCCATCTGTCGTTTTCTACATCCGGAGTAAGCACACATGCTTTTTCACTTTCAAATACAAACACAAGTCCGGTTTGCAGTTCACCTTCGCTATCTACAAACATACCTTCTGTGTTTACCGGAGGAATCAGAATCCCCTCAACAGGGATTGGTTTTTTTACGTATTTCATCTGTTAAATTTTGGGGAGCAGTTAATTTAGTTTGTTGTAGCTGAGGTTTGATCAGATCCTGATACAGATTCTGTTTCGGTTGTTTCGTCTTCATCGTAGAAGGAACCCCACTTAACCGGTTGCTGCGGTTTATGAGGATTAGCTTTATTGTAATCAAATAATCCACAGGCACTTTCAAATGAGAGTACTTTGTAATCCAGATCACATCCGCAAAGTGAGCAGTGAATATCTGCCTGTTCCCTGTGAGAATAATAGGGTTTACCTATCAGGTCTTTGTATTCTTTGGAAAAAGGAGCTTTATTGGAATTGAAAGGACAGTCCATGCAGATCTCTAATCTGCGTTCTGCTTCAGCTTTTTTTGCAGGAGATAACACACCAAAGTCATCTTTAACTTTATTGATGCGTGATTCAATTACCTGTGGGAGATGTTTGACACCACTTTTGAAGTAGTTCCATTTTTCTTCAAATTTACTGATTTTCTGCATTTTTATTTATATTGTTTGGATGAAATTTTGAGGGACAATACAATAATTGTTCAAGGAAAGTTTTTTGTTTGTTATTGTCGTATAGATCTTTTACCGTATCAGCAATTGCGTCGATCCATGATTTACCGGTTTCTGCTTTAGTTTTTTCTACAGCGTTTCGAAAAGTTTCCTCATCTGTACAAATTGTACCGTTTTTATTTCCGATAATGATTATTTCCCCTTCTTCTTTAATTCGGGTAAGTTCATTATCCAATTCCTGATAAGCGGCTTTAACAGCGTTACGTATTGTTTGATCTGTCACGGTTTTATTTGATAATTACGTTTGTAACATTCTGAGAAACAAGCACTTCCGAAAACAATGGTTTACCTGTTTTATAATTTTGTTTCTGGTATATCCGGTTATAGGCAATGATTGCTTCCAGATATAATGGTTTTGGTAATCTGCAGTTGTTGTCTATAAAGTTTTTTGCAAACTGCAATTCATCTTCTGTGATGTTTTCTACAAGCTGTGGTTTAGGTATATCTTGCATTGTGTTTTATCAGGATTCAAAATCCGGAACTTCTACCAGTTGTGTCATTATATCTTCTACGTGAAAATCACGGAATAACCCTTCCATCAATGTTTGTTCTGAAGCATCAGGATCATAGGAAATGATTACGTGATGTGATGGGTTATAACTTACGGCAAAATCATTATCTATGTGGGGTTGATGTTTTGCTGATGCAAGTGCGTTGAAAAGTTTTTTAGGCACCCACATTTTCTTTTTACCTACGATAACAAGCGGTGTATCAGCACTTTTCAGTTTCTGAATCAGCTCTTGATATGTAATTTCAGTTTCCTGATACATGTACGGATGAATTGATTAAGTGATTGCACCGGTTTAGATTTACCGGTAATCCGGTTTTCCGTAGTGTGATCTCCGGAGACAACACTGAAGTTAGGTTCGGAAACACGGTGATCCGCGCAACAAATCGGAAATGCGGGTATTGTATCCCGTATTAACGGAACACCCTGATAGAGATGATAAGCTTTCATTACTTTACCAAACTCTTCGCTCCTTTGCTTAATCTCCAGCCCAGTTTCTGTTTGAGTTTCCATAGTTTCCTGAATCCCGTTATCCCCTCTCCTTCTGTTTGTAACCGGTTCCGGATCTTTTTGGCAGATCGTGCTGCACGGATTAACCGCAGATGATAGGCAAGAGATTTAATAAGCAGTTTGGGTTCAGTGTAGAAAAATCCTACAAACGGTATGTTATATACGTAGTGATCAGGATCAGAAAGATTCTTCCGTATGTGATCCCAATACTGCTTATTAACCTCTTCGACAGTAGAGAGTGGCAGGTTAAGTTTTTTAGCTGTTAGCTGGTTGACTTCGGTTATTGTTTTCATCTGATGCTACAAATTGAATTGCGTACGCTATATCACCTGCTGCAAATGTTTTTCGTAGATCTTCCGTTAACCGGTCAACCATCAGGCTTTCATCCTTGTACATCAACCGCAGTTTCCTGAGCTGTGTACGCACATCGTATATTGAGTGACGTGCCCATTTGTATTCCTGATGTTTAAAATACTCTTCACGGATTTTAGCATCTGTTTCTGCATTAATTCCGTGCAGACAATAGTAAGCAAGAACCGTTAGCAAACGATCATTGTATTTGGTATCCTTGATGGTAAGGTATAATTCGAGGAATTTCTTAGCTACACTTAATTTATCGGATCGTTTTACAATTTGAGTAAGAATCATTTGGTATCAGTGAGTGGGTAGGGTTAATCATCTTCAAGGATATATTCTTCGTATTCACCTGCACGATAAGCATTTAGCAGTAATAATACATCATCACGAAGATAAGTTACGATGTACGGGATAGTTTCTTTTACCAGCTCTTCTTCACCATCTGCATTAACAATAAGAGTATCTTTAATGTGGGAGAACTGAAGTGACCGGATAACATATCCATGTTGTTCGAGCATCCAGCAATACATTGATAACTGTAAGCTGTAGGTGTGAAATTTAGATTCAGGGATATGCTGGAGGGGAGAATCGAAGGTGCGGTATTTATTTTCGGTAGTGATCTTTTCGTTTGTTTTGTAATCGTCAATATCAACTACCCGGATGTGTGGTTTATCGTCTATCCACGTTATCTGATTTTCATTATACTGCCAGACAGCATGTATATCAATCGGTATTGTAGTAATCCATACTTTATCTGCTTGTCCTGCTATTTCGTAGTAATCATTAAACAACAGTAACTCAGCGTGGTATCCATCAGCAAGTTCTGATAAATCAAAATTGTAACTGGATTGGGTTAAACCGAAATTACCGGTTCCTTCGTGCATTTCGTACCCTTTTTCGTACGATTCAATTTCACGGTATTTGTGGTAAGCTGTTCCTTTCGCACAGGCCAGATCGCGCTTGTTATCCCACTGTGTTTTGTATTTGGGTGCGATCCCTTCAACGTAAGGTAGCCATATCGGATTAATTGCTCTGATGTAATCCTGAATTACCTGTTTGAGTTGCCGGTTTTCCGGTATAGCCAGCAGCTCTCTTTTGTAGATACTGCGCCAGAATTTTGCTTTTTTGTTTGCAATCAGGAATTCTTCGAATGCTTTATAGCGGGACCAGAATGCACCTCTGAATGGTTTTTTGAATTTTCCTATAACGGTTGTTACTGATATGTAGGGTTTGGAGTAGCGTTCACCCTTTTCATCAATTCGTATCCGTGTATAGGAATGATCTTCATCCCTAAATGATACGTAATCTAACATGTATGTATTGAAATAATGTGCGGGAGGATTCCCTGTGGAGAGATTATCTCTTGATTAGATGTACAAATATATAGTTAAATTTCAAGATACGCAACATATTAATCTTTTTTTTGCAAATTTTTTATTTTTATCTGGTATATGTTAGGAGTTTGTTAACGGGTACCCCGGTGGATGCTACCCCCGTACTTATATTATATAGCTATGTGTGTATAGTTATTCTTCGGTTAAGTAGAGTGAATTGATACTTTCTAATTTAGGATTTTCATGATGTTGTTCCAAATAGTTGATCATTGCTGTTAATGTATTAATGTTTTCATTCAGTAATCCTAGTGCCATATTGCACTTATTACAAAGTAATCCCCTCACTTTACCTGTAGTATGGCAATGATCTATACACAGTTTACCTGCTGTATTTTGATCAGCAGATAAACCACATATATGACAACAATCGTTATTCAGATCTAACTTTTGAATATATTCTTCTTCAGTTAAATTATACAATCTTTTAATTCGAGAAAATTTGTTTCTGGCTTTATATTTAGGTAGTTCTTGATTGTTATCTAATCTTTCAATTTTCCGAATATATTTTTGTTGTAGTTTTTCTTTATATGCGGGATCTCGTTTACGTTTTTCGTATCGGTAAGCATTATCACATTTTTTACATCTTGAATTATATTTCAAACGATTTTCAGTTTTACTGTAATATTTTAAATATTGATCAATAGGTTTTTCTTCTTTACAAGTGCTGCAGATTTTTTGAGTTAACATTTGAGTATAAAGGTTAAATTTATTTTACAAATTTATCTCCCCCATCCTTTTATTACAATAATCTCTTAAAGAGAAAAGAGATTATTTAATGTGCTCATTTTCAGTATTTTCACAAATTTTTTTATATTATTTTTTTCATTATATACCTGTGTTTCTAAGGTTGTTCAGAGTTTCTCCCCCATCTACCGTTGCGCGGGATCATAACCCCCCGTGTTCCAACAATCATGGCAGATCAAACTGCAGTAATCGGTGCTCCAGCAACAACAGGGTTAGCTGGCAAACTCCTAGCGTTAGGTGTACGCACCTACGAAGGGCGTTACACACTCATTGAGGTGCTTGCTACGTTGGTAGTGGACGAATCGTGCGAGGTTCGCACGAACGAGAACGGATCTTCGGTGTACTACACCGAGGATGGGCAGAACTTCTACATCCCGATCCGGAACGGGGTTTCTTCGGATAAAGAGGTTTACCGCATCGGGCATTTCGAAGCGTCGATGGACATTGAGTGGAACGGTAACGTCGTGAAGAAGGGTACCGTTCGGGTATTTGCGTACTGATGGGTTGGGGGGAAACCTCCAACCTTTTTTTATTGTAGGGCTAATCCAACCATCTAACTAGGATAGTCCGTTCACTCCAATCATCTAACTAGGATGACAATCAATCTGAGCAAGGTAGCAGCGATACAAGGTATCTTGTTCTACCTGAGTGATCTGAACACAATGTGTGGTCCGTGTACTACACTCAGATCAGTAGCAGGGTATGAATACACCATCATCGCTGATGAAAATGGTGGTCCGTATTCAATCGCTCCGCATTCACCACTCATCTAACGAGTGGAACGTTTTGATTGCTGTAAAGTAATCAACTGTGTATCAGTTCACTATACACAACTGGTAGGTGATGTGTGCTACCTACACAAATGCATACCAACATTACTATTGCTACATTTGTATGTATAAGCATGGTGATGTGATCGTGATCGTTATTGATAACGAGAACGATACAACAGCTACGAAATAACTCATCACGTAATCAAAATTGATACGAAAGATATTGTTTTATTTCTAACATTCAATTCAATATGAACGTAAATCGTAATCAGTGGTCTGCCGATGAAGATGCCACGTTGATGAGTGTAATTAATCCCAACAGTAAATCTTACTCTGATTTCAACTTTTCCCGTATTGGTGTAAAACACTGGTATATTAAAGCATCTAAATTATTAGGAAGAAGTGCTGTTTCTTGTAAAGCAAGAGTTACACAAGTATATCGTAGAAACCCTAATCTATTTAATCAATTAATCGGGTATCCTACACAAATAGCTGAACCAGAACCGCAAACAATACCGACTACCAAAGAGGGTATTATTTCTGTTCCTATCACTAAGGTTGAAATCGGTGATAATGTAATTAAGTTTTATTACAAACTTAGTGCTTAATGATCAAATAAGTAGCTACTCAGTGTACTATTCGGGAGAGGATGGTACACTGATTTTTAATTCCGTCAGAGAAATGTGATGATGTGGTGGAGAACTCGGGACAGTACCAATCACCCACTTTTCACCATCATCACACTTCTCAAAACAAATGATTTCACTAGTAATAAGTATAGCATTGGTGTGCTTAATTCATCCACATGGAAAACTGGAAAAACTTAACACAACTGGAAGATAGATACTCAGTGTCTACTAAGGGAAGAGTTAAAAATAATAGAACCGGAACCATATTGAAACCTGTAGTAGACAATCGTGGGTATCAAATGTTTTGGGTGAAGTTTAAAGGTGTTAAGAAAGGGTATCAATATCACAGACTTGTATTATCCACGTTTAAACCAATAGAAGGTTGGGAAAATTTACAAGTTAATCATATTGATTGTAATCGACAAAACAACGATTTGAGTAATCTTGAATGGGTAACTAACAAGGAAAATAGTATGAAAAAGAGACATACTAAATTTCCTGAATCTAAAAAACTACTCAAAAACCTGTTCAAAAAATACACGGATGAACAATTGTCTATTTTACTAAAAGCTCTATGTTAGATCAGCGTATATATGTATACGTTAGAAGCTCAAACCAAAACTATTACACACATATGGCTTACTGTACATGGTGTGGTTCTGATCAAATGAGATCAAATCAGAATCCATACTACTGCTCTCCTCAATGTGAGGAAGAAGCAGACCAATTCCACACAGCATTGGAAGCTGATGTGGAAAAAAGAATCAACAACTCTTCAATTGTAGCAGCAACAGCTACAAAAGAGGAATTGTAAAATTCTCATACAGCTCCTTTAGTTCTGGTATACTTAGGAGAGGAAGAACAACCAGCGTTAAAACACTACGATACAGTGCATTTACAATTGCTCCCGTAAAATTCCGGAGTACTTAACCTTTTGGTGTATAGGTTAACCATAAACATTACTATGCAAATTAAACTGAACTTATCAGGTCATCAGAATGCAGCGTTAGATGCTCAGGGATTCTTATTTCCAGGAACTGTACAAGTTAATCCTACAGCACCTCTGCGGGAAACTGCGGAGAAATACCGCGATTTCTTGGTAGGATTAGGTATTGGATCAGGGGATGCTGTAATCTGTGCTCTTCCGGGAATGAGTACGTTAGCTGGTGTTGCGATTACCGCAATACATGGGTTGACGGGGCAATTCCCGAGCATTGTCGCATTAGTGCGGCAACCGGATGGATCATTCATTCCAACAGAGGATTCAATTCTGGATCTTCAGGTATTCCGGAATGACAGTGCAAGGATTAAAAGAGAGAATATAATCTCTCTGTAATTCTAGGTTGGTAAACCTTAAAGCTTCCATATTATTCAGATTACCTACTGCTTAATCCAATAGCGGGATTTTCAGTGCATTCTTAGTAATAAGGTTAAAATGGTAACTGCAAAGTTGTGGGATGGTGCAACTTTTTTATATAGTTAGAAATTTTACTTTAACCTCTATTTTATATGTCTATAGAAGAGTTTAAAAGGTTATATGAAAAAAATTCTAAACAAAAATACTCAAGCGGAAATATGTATCAACAAATGGTACAGAGTATTCACCATCTATTAGGTGAGTACACTGATTTAAGCCTTGAAGAAAGGCTTAGAATTAAACTATTTGTAAGTTTGATCCAGCATACTGATACTAGAATAATACAGTATGGTAATGAGTACGTATTAAGAATACAAGGAAATATTCAAGGATTACCTATTATGAATATTTCTTGGATTCTTGTCAATTAAAATTTTAATTTAAAGGATGAAACATGCATTATGCAGAAACTTTATCAAGTTACTGTATGGCTGCATAATAATGGTTCAATTAAAACCAGTTTAAAAAAGTATAAGCCTTGTAAAAGGTATTATCCTTTAACAACTGTGATGCTTAATTGGGATCATAATCCAGTGTTTAACTTGTTACTATTTGCATCTGATCCTAAATCAGCTCATGCAGAAGCTACAAGAATAGCAGAGAAATCTTGGTTTTTATCAAGAGCACATATTCTTCTGCTTGAAAGCTGGAATGAAAAGCTTGCAGTTAATGAATAAGATTCTGAGATGGTTACTTGGAAACAGAACAACCACTTTTATTAGTTGTAGTATACAATTAATCCTCAAAACATCATAGGTGAATGATGCTATTACTAACTCCTTAAAATATTGGGTTATGACTACGGATGAAACAAAAAAAATATATTATTTTTCAGGAACATATATCTTAGATGGTTTATATCATGTCAAAGATTTTTGGACAGAAAAGTCTGAGAAAGAAACAATTGCTGATTTTAAAGCAAGACACAAGAATATTGATTCGCATACGTATGAAAATGCGATGCAATATTGTATCCGGATTTACGGATTGGAAAAGGTAAAACAAGTATTAAGTTCCATTCCTAATTACATGTGGTGTGGAGTACATCATTTAGCAAGTGATACTTTTAAAGATTACCACTTATCGAAGTTGTTCAACTTCGTATTACCGGGAATGCAAGTATCAATTGCTGATACACTCGATAATTACGTGTATCATTATTCCGATGAAGAATAACTAATAGAATAAAGATTTTCAACAATTTAATCTCAAACAAAATGACGACGTTCACAAAATCAATTTGCGTAACAATGGGATTGATTTCCCTTATTTGCATTTCGGTATTCTTTACCACAGGAGTTGATGCGTATTTTTTAGCAGGTTTGATACTAGCATGTATTGCTGGTATTATTCTGCTGGTAACACAGCACAAACAGTACCGGTATGGATGGACATACCGAAATTACGAGATAGATTACAAATTCTCATTCAGGTGGGAAAATTGTAATAGTCGTACCATGTTTTTTGCTCTTGGTTATTTGAACGCACATGTCTGGAGATATTTTGGATGGGTACGTGCGTTTGAGTGGGATAAGCAGTAGTCAATAAAAAACCCTCTCCTGTGAAGAAGAGGGTTCTCCCTTGACACCTTGTTATAATGGATCGGGAGTTTCAGATCTGATGGTCAAACCTACAAAACTTTTTGAGATTATCAAACAGATCCAAAGTAAAAAAGAAAGTGTGCTGGAAACAATCAGCAACACATTCATTGGTTTCATCACTACATTGGTATTTTCACCAGTGATCTACTACATCTGTGGTGTAGAGATGAAAGCAATGCAAATGGGCAGCGTAACCTTGTTGTTCACGATAGTTTCCATACTACGTGGATATTGTATACGGCGATATTTCAACTGGAGAGACAGTAAACGGATAACGAATAACGTATAATCATAACCGTTATTATGACAACACTTTTCTTAAAGTATAATCATTCATTCTGGTTTTTAAGCTGTAAGTTAACTACAGCAGAAAATACCCATGAATTCTTTAGTCAAGTTCTGAGTAAAAAAGAAGTCACAGAAAAAGCAGCTAAATACGGTAAAACACTACCAGAAGCTGTAAAAAACAACGAAACGATCACTCTCGCAACGTATGTACACCATAACCAGAGTGTATAACAACGGTGAACAGCGTGAATTCCTGTATGGATCTTCGGAAGAAGTAATGCAGGATCCGCCATACAATATGGATAAACGTTGGGGTTGTGCATATTTCGTAAACGGAATCTGTGTACAGAAAGGGTATCTGGATCAGCAACGTATAGACGCTCTCGTTAGTTTATGGAAAACACCGGATAAGCAGTGAACTAATCAGTTTCGTATGATGTTTTATTGATTCACATAATTATAAAATATCATACCAAATATGACAAAGTATTATCTGCAGTTACGAACGGGGCTTATGTTCTATTCTCATAATGAATTCACATTCAACGAGGAAGGTGATCTTGAACCAACTGAAAACGTTTACGATACTCAGGATGGTCATGAAATTCTTAATCTGCAACTTAATCGTAAAGATGTTGTAGCTACATGGTATGAAGAAAAACGTTATAACGTTATTTAATCATGAACTACATCATCGCAGATTTTGATTTTCACACAATCATTCGGATTACAGATCCGGAATTGATTGCACAAGCACGTATTTTCTTTGATCGGTCAAGAGCAGATGTAATCGCTTGGGGTCTTCCCAACGATTTAGGTACAGATTTCATCTTACCAAACATCCAGCGGAATGATCCGTTAGTAATTGAATTCGAGCAAACCTTCCCTCAGCGGTAAAAACTTCCCATAAGCGGAAACATTAGTTTGTATTACAGGTAACGGTATTGAATCTTTCGATACCGTTCCTTCTCTCCTATTGCCTTCACTTATCCGGAAATTCTCAACTTTCCCATCTTAAAAAACCATGTCAAATCATGCAATCCTTTTCTAATGTAAAATTTAATGAATACACGCACATTTTTACAGTACTGTTTACTACCGCAGATCAAGAAGAACATGTTTTGCATATTTACAGTACTACAAATAGTAAAGATGAACTGACAGCATTTATCAATCAACGCAAAAAAGAACAGGTAGTATCATTCAAAATTATCACTTGTGCAACTAAAGAAGATCACGGAGCACAAATGAATATGATACTGGAAACTATCACGGATAAATACTTCTTTACAGTTCACGGAGAATACGATAAAGAATGTATGGATTTATGTCAGATACAAAAACACGATGATATTTATATCGGTTCAGTAGCTTGCCAACATTGCGAATTTTGTTTAGAATCTGATAAAGACGAGTTGTGGATTAAATGTTCACGAATTCAGGAAGCTTTAGCAAAATGAAAAAAGAACGTGTTTCTGCATTGATGGTTTTACAATCAGCAGAAAAATTAAAGAACTTTTTTCCATAGAGAAAAAATACGTCGGTTATCCGGGTAACGATATTGGTATTACCGGTATCGTTCCTTTTTTCTTTCACAATCAAAACTATTCTCAATATGATTGTAATGTACATAGTAGAAGCGTTTGATATGGTTGATAACTGTATCACTACGCGAACGTGGGTGTATCCGGAAAATCAGAAGGATGAATCAGAGGAAATGTTTCGCGCTCAAAACGAAGCTTACGCTTCTCGTTTTTCGCGCTACACCGATATATCTCAGTTGCGCATTATTGATAGTGTGAATATGGATCCGGAAGATTATGTAGATTGGATAAAAGTTCTTCCGGTTGGAAAATTGAGAAAACAATGTTCTCAGTTTTACAGTGCATTTTCTAATCACGTAGAACGTAAACTTTCATCTCGTTTTGGTGGAAATATTACGTTAAAGATTATTCAGCAACTTTTCCTGAGATCACAATGAAGAAACGCACTGATTTTGCAGCATTCAATTTCATCTGGGCCTTACAAACTGCAACTCTTCCCGCAATGCTCGTATTTTTTGTAGACTGGAAAATTGCAGTGGTTGTTACAATCTCTGTTTATTTTCTTGCCGTTGCTCAAGGAAGAGATGCAGATTATTCAGATTATATGTTTGATGAATTAAACAAACGTATTAAAACCCTCGAAGATCATGTCGTGGAAACCGGTACAATTAACCGAACATCATCCGTTAATGCAAAAACTGCAGAAACTGGAACAGTACGCAGAAACAATAGGGATTTGTATTGAAGCAAACCGTTACGGTTGTCTGTTCGTAACAGATACAGAAACAAACGTAAATGCAATGCTACAAACACTTGAAAATCAACCTATTAATTCAATTCCTTATGGAATGGAACATAAGTTGATCAAAATGGAACAATCATAAAAGTTAGTAATATAGGTAACAGTATTTGTCATACAGATACTGTTCCTTTTCACTTTTTTCCAGCACTTACTATGTCAGTTAATCAGATTATTCAGATGATGACAACCTCTGCTGTTGCTGCCAGAAAAAGTAAATTTCAGCAAAAGCTAGAACACGAACTCCGGAAGCAGAAACGTGTATATCATCAACCGGATGATATGGATAATTATCTGATTCAGCAGTACAAAAAAACAAACCGAAAAAGAATATTCTGGAATGAATTCAAAAGTACGGCAATGTACGTAATTCCGGGTTTCACGTGTTATTTTCTGGCGTTGTTTTGGTTATTCAAAATCCCTGAAAACGTTGAGAATAACTTTGTACTTGCGTTAGTGTATCTTTTCCTGTCATCAATCTTCGGAACTTTAACTTACAAAATTGCTGTCAAATCAGCCAAACGAAAATAATATGAAAGAATTTCTTACAGTTAACCCGTTCTTACGGTTCATGGGTAAAAGTGGTATTACTATCACTGAACTTTCATTTGCGAAAGATGTTGCTACTAACTGGGTACAACAACTCCGTTTACCGTATATGAAAGTAAACGTATACGACCGTGTGTTTAAACCGGCAGGTTTTACAAACGAACAGCGTACACCTGCGTTTATTCCGGAATTAAACAATCTGGATGATAACCTGATTCTGGAAGGTAAACTGAATGCCTTCAATGAATTCGCAACGCTGATCATGGATGCGTATAATGCTGAACGTACGGCATTGCAGAACTCTCCGTTTGATGCATATCTGGATAAAACAGAATTTGTGTACGAACGTGAGGAAGAGTTTAAAAACTTTACCAAAGCCGTACATGAGCATAACCGTAAAAAACCTGTTTGCGTACAGGTACCTGCGGTTGCTCAACAGCAAGCTCCGCTTTCATTCATGGAATGGCTGGATAAAACGCAGACGTTTGAATACATGGTATTCAATCAAACGGCATCCGCAATCGGAAATCTGATTCTTTCACAACCGGAACATTCCCACAATCCTCGTAATTTCCTGTATCAGATTTTTGTGCAGGACTACAGTGGTTTTGTGAAAGGGGATACGTTATATGTTCCCGCACTGAATGCTGAAGAACTTACAAAATATACAGATAAGTTTTTCGAAATTCAGGCACTTCACCGAACATATGAAAAGCAGAAAAATCAATTTTCGGCAAAATATAAAGCATATGTTTTGGAATTCGAAGAGAAAGAAGCATTTTTGTATTCCCAAGCGACAATCGCACGTGATGATGATCAGAATTTCCATACACGTGCACACGAATTCGCAATGGATCAGTGGATAAGTGAATACAAGGAGCTGGATCAGAAATATACAGCTCTTTCAATGGAAAAACAGCAACTCCTTCAGCAACACGAAAATCAGTACAGAAACGCTGTCTTAACCAACCAGAAACGAATGCAATCTGATTTTTTTAAGCTTCGTGTATGGCTACCTGAAAAAGCACGTAACGTATACGACCTGATTAAACAAAAAGGAGACGCTTAACGATATTGTTTGTTGGTATCACATAACCATCAAAAAGATATATTCTGTGTAATCTGCACACTATAAAAGATAAATCAGATAACAGATCTTTCTTCAGATCACCATCCCTCTGCTTTTCATCAATCTCACGCAATTAAGCAATTGAGAGTAAAGTTACCTTTACCTTTGATTTTGACTTTACTGATGAAAAGCACCTTTATCTTTATTTTTATCTTTATGCTATCGTGCTGATACACAAAGCGAAATAATGTAATAGTCTGTTAATCGTGAATTTGCAACAATGTAAATAAGCAACTTAACGGATTATTACATTTCCTTGTTTTAATTTTCTCAGGGTTTATTACCGGTCGATTATTTTCCCCTGATAACAGCATAAACCGGTATTTATTCAATCAATTATCAATCATGAAGTAATTCGCTGAAAACGCCTGAAAAGCTGATGGTAGCGGTTATCTACCTAGAATCAGAAAAACAATTAAATAAAAGTTCAGCTTCGGTAACATGTTTCCTGATTAGTAAACAGATAACCGGCATTTACTGAAGTTGAACTTTTCTTTTTGGTGCAAAACAGGTAATGCTGTTTGGTGTATGTACAACATACGTTTAGATCCTTTGCGATGCTCAAACCAAAACTTTCCTATTATGATTCGTGATGTATTTGGCGCACAACGCGTTGAAGTAACTATTTGTGGTAAACCCGGAAATGTATGGCCTTACGCTGAATGTATAGGTTTCGGAGCTGTAAATTACCTCATGCCTTTACCGGTACAAAATCACAGTAACGTAACAGAATACAAGTTCGTATATACCGGATCGTTCACAAAAGAATGTGTAGGTAAAATGATTGATAAGCTTGTCGCCGAAGCAGGAAAATACCTGACAACGGTATTTTTTTCAATCTACATACCAAGTCAGGATAATCTGTTGTATACACATATTGAAAATCAGAAGTTTACGGAATGGAAGTATGTAACAGCAGATGAAAATGCAAAAACATTGACATTCCCCACGTTTGCTGAAGTATCTACGGAAATCATTCCAACTATGAGAATTTTGTTTGACGCATTCGGAATCACAGAACTATGAAAAAACTCTTTGAGTACGGTACTACGTTGTACGAAACATTTCCCCAATTATTACAGGGTGTGGTCTTTAAACATATCGGAGATTATCCGGAAGAAAAAAGACTTTCCATCATCACAAATTTTCCGGAATTTAAAAAATCACTTCCGGACAATTTAACTCCCTTTTTCATCAGTATTAACGGATACCACTATTACATCAAATACAGGGTTATCCAGAGCCAGTTTCTTTTAAACTTTCACAATATCAGTGATTACAGTATCAAAGTTAATGGAGAACCGTATGACTTTAGAAAAGTTGATTAAACTAATCAACGCTGCACGGATAATCCTTAGTATTATCGTGGTTATTTCTAATATCAGTTTCACGATTCTCTTTCCGTTACTCTGGTTTGAGGAATACAGCAGTTTGTCTCTTCTGTTTTATTATTATGTATTGTGCATGAGTTTTCCCGTATTGTATCACTCATTAAAATTTTTACAGGAAAAAGCAGGTACTGCTGTTTCTGATAACTACAATAAACTGCCGGATGAGCAGGAGGAGTCGTAAACCTTAGTTGTAGTTATCGCAAAGTGGTGCCAGATAGGGTACAACTTGTGGTTGTATCCTATTTTCCTAAACCTTATTCTTCTGATTATGAACGCATTACAATTATTAGCTTTACGTCAGATTAAAGTTCTTTTAACAGAACTTACCTCAAAATCGGTAGTTCAGTTAGAAATAGATACAGAAGTAATTGCATGTAGAGTTACGTCAGAACAACGTTTACAACAGCTTCTTAAAGCTGAAATAAACGATTCTCTAAAAGAACACATTGTTTCACCGATGCATCAGATTCATGTGTGGCTCAACGCACTGCTTGAAGAAACCGAATAACGTATATACCCTTTCGTTATCATGAGAAAGTTTTTCCGATTACTCGCAGGATTACTGCTGGTCATGTTGCTGGATGCTCTTGTATTGTACGGATGTGCTATCTGTTTTCACTGATATGCTGGATATTGAAAAGTTTAAAAACGCGCTGAAAAACATGACTCCTGAAGAAATCCGGGAAATGATGGGACCGGTTATCCCTAAAGGATGGGTTTCCGTTAAAGATCATTTACCGCAATGGTTAGCGTGTGATTTTATTCAGGGGTATACTGAATACCGCTGCAGGAATAAGAATGGTGAAGAATTTGATACACAGGTATCTGATCATCACATGTGGGAGCATTTGGTTGCAATTCCCAACGATATTACCGAATGGTATAATCCATAATAGCTTACTTCAAATGCCGTATTACGGGTAACAGTACCGGTATTACTGATACTGTTCCTTTTTCCTATTCGTTCACGTTTAACTTTCCGATCAACATGAAAAATGTGTACAAACACAAACAACTTGGATTTTTAATTGTGCAGATAAACGCAGAACCGTATATGGGTTATTTCTATGTGAAAGGATTTACCATGTTCATACAGGATGTATTTTCAACTGTATCTCACTGGTATTCAATCTCTGCGGAAGTTCTCGAAAACGACTATATTAAACTTACTGAAGAAAATATATACAATCAGTTACAGTTTTCACGATTTGCACTGGCCGCAACAAGTGTTCCTGTTGATACGTATGATGAGCTGGATTATAAATTAACAATGTTCAAAGCGTATCCGGATAACTGTTACACAAAGTGTAATGTGTCCAGAAACGAAAGGAAAATGCGTTCGTATTCACTGAAGCATCCTGACGTACCTGTATTTATTTCCGATGCTGTACAAACACTCAAAGAAAACGGAATGTGGCGTAAACCCATTCTAACAACAGAGATGTACAAGGTAACGCATAATCAAATCTAAGTTATATATCGTGTATAGTATAAGTAACCGTATTCGTATTACGGGTACGGTTCTTTTTAACAATTAATCAATCACAATTTACGGAATTAAATAACAAACCGTTGGTGGGGAAAGTAACATTTTCCTGCCACTTTTATCTGAAGAAATAGTGAACAGAAAAGCAGTAGCGTACGAGATTTTAAAGTATGACAATGCGTATGAACTAAACGCACAGGTTAAAAAATATATTTCCTACGGTTATGAACCGTGTGGAGGTCTTGCTGCAGTAGTTCTTCACGATAAAATTCAATTCATTCAGGCTGTTGTTAAATACGAATTAATATGAATCCCGAAGAAATTGTAAAACTCACACAGGTAGATCCGCTTTCACAGGCTGAAAGTGTTACCGGTAAATCCTATAAGCAGGATGAATTCACATCCTTTCTGGGTATGTCCATGCACATTCATCATGGTAAATATCTCGATGAGGTGCTTGCTAAAGCAGGTGATACTCGTTTACGGACTACAGTTGACGAATATATTGAAATTATCTCTGCAATCGGATTTCAACAGATTTACAAAAAAGAGTTCTATTCATCAAGTTCAAAAAAAGATGAAGCTTTTTATATCTGGTTTCATTATGAATATGGTATTCTGTTGAAATTTGATACGTTCTGGGGTCAGGAATCAGTTAACGGGGGTCATTTCTATTACAATTATTCTCCGGGCGAAACGTTTCTTAATTCTTCTTCAGGAAGTTACTGGATGAACAAAGGTCATCTTCGTTTTCTGAATGAGGATTTACTCACTGAATATTTCCCTGAAGATTTACCTGAGTTTGTAACATTAGGTGAAGATGAAGATTGGGAAACATATTCAAACCGGCATCAGATTTACATCAAAAATCTTACAGAAAAATACAATACAATTATTGCAGCCGGTAAACGAAAAGTGTGGATTGGTGATCATGATTGCAGAGAAGCACTGGTATCGAATATCAAACTAATGCTGGCAAACGGAAAATTCATTCCGAATTGGGTTGAACGTCCTTTCCTGTATCTGATTCATCACAGTCAACCATTGGGTATAGATGAATACAAGGATATTAATGAGCAGATAATCAGTCAGTTACCTGAACAGGTTCGTAAACAGATTACACCAACGCTTTCACAATCATGAGCTACAGAACATTTAAACTTCGTTTATCCCGTCACTGGTTAATCGTACGGTTAACCGAAACATGGAAAGTATTAACGGAAGATCATTACATTGATCCTTCCTTTAATACGTGGCTGCGTAATTTTTATGAATATTATATGCAGGACACGTGCGCAATGCGTTTTTTTGTTGATGTTCGTGTGAAGTATACTCCTAGTGTATTCTCAGTAAAAATTACTACAAAACGTCCGAGTTTACTGATTGGTAGTTACGGTGAGGATCTTGATAAACTCAAACATCAGATGGAAGACCGGTTCCCCGGTAAAATTATTGACATTCAGATTATCGAACATAAATACTGGGGATGAAAAAGTTATCACTGACTGATAGTATTCTCTTCAGCAATCAGGTAAACGAAATACTGCAGCAACGACCGTATCTGCGAACAGGTCAAACCATGTTCAATACACTCTGGATCCGTCATCCGCAGCTTGCTGAAAAAATACGCGCTACTCCGCTGGATCCTTTTTTTCAGGATAACAGAATACCTTATTTTCTTCAGGAAATTATGGACGAGAAAAGTTTGTATTATGTCCGCAATAAAAAGTTGTTTCCCTCAGAATGTTTTCTTTAGTAAAGCAGAAAATGTTCTGTTTTACGTGGTTGGTTACAGATCACATTCGCTTATTAAAGAATTCATAAGACAGCTTGAAAAAGATGTTGTTGAATTCTCGGGAGTTGCACGGTTTGATGTGGATACTGTACAGTTTACAGAAATCCATACATCACGACGGTACAAACACATGTTTGTTTTATGGGTAAAAAATCCTACAGAAGTTTCTCCGGAAGTTTTCCAGATTGGTGAAAACTGGGATATGTGGAAATGGCTTGAATATTAACTTTTTAAACGTATGCGTTACATTATTCAGATTCGGTTTAAGAATTCCTTTCAGGTGTGGGATATTGAAGAACCCGCAAAAACACTTAAAGAAGCCCGTACGTATGTATCCTCAATGGATAACACCGTAAGTAAAGCACAACTGTTTGACACGGTTAAAAATGTTGTTCGTGAAGTGTGGGTATGATCCGGACTCATCAGCAATACACAGATGCACTTAACCGGTATGAAGATCTTCTCAAAAAGATCAACACGTTATCGCTTGCAGAACTTTCAGAAATGCAGCGTTTAGAGATTCAGATTGATGTATATCAACAGGAATCCGAAGAAGCACTTATGGATTACGATTGTTACAATCCTTTTATTTCCGAAGACTAATGATTGAAAACGAGAAACCCAGTGAACGTATCCGGTATGCTGTTGAAGCCTTACAGGAAGTACTTGACGGTAAAGTTCCGAATGTAAAACCGTGTATGGTAATGTTTCATAGTTTTTTTGGTGAACCATGTACTTGTTATTCATGTTTGGGTGGAATTGCTGCTATTAAACGGTATAATCTTGATTTGGTTTTACTGGAAAAGCATATTGAAGAATATGATCACAGCATACGTTTCACCGATTCCCTGAACGTATTTAACAGTTCAATAGGAAGTTACGAACGATCATTAGATTGCGCAAGAATCGGACATATTGCTGCCATGTTTGCCGAAATGGGTTTGGATTCTGATGAAGGAAGTTTGTTTGATCAGGAAATGGCGGAATTTGATAAAAACAATCCACAACCATTTATCAATGATTTATTAAAACTCGCACAAGATCTGGAAGATGAAGGATACTAAAGTTGTTATTTTTCCACAGGTACATCTGGCTTCACTCCCGGTTGTCAGATACACTATTAAAATCGGAATACCTACGATTAATGAAAGAATTTTAGAAGTATTCCGACAGGATGACGTTAAATTATTGGGAGAAAACTTCACTCCGGTGTGGGGTACACAAGTAGGACGGTATCGTTTCAGAACATGTATTTCACATAATTTTGAAACACCACAGGAAGCTCTCGAATTTGGAATTGCAGAATTCAATAAAGTTTACAGACCACAACCGGAATACGTCAATGGTGCTGCTCTGATAACCATTTAAAATTGCATTGTATTTACTGTAATGTAGTAAACCACATTTGCCATGTGGATGTGGTTTCTTTTTTTCTTAAATCTCTCACTCACAATTAATTACAACAATCACATGTCAGAATTTAAAAGCTTCAAGAAAGCGGTGCAGGATCGCTTTACAATGTTTGTTTCACAAAACCGTCCGTTGTTTATTTCGAAAGCAGAAGGAAACTTTCTGTTTGATCTGTATCTAGATTCGTTCCCTGAAGAAGAACGTCAGGGTTACAACTGTAACTGCTGTAAATCATTTATCCGTCATTACGGGATTATTGTAACGGTAAATCCCGAAACCTACGCAATTGAAACACTCTGGGATGTTGAAACCGGTATTGCCGAATTTGATCATGTAGCGAAAGAAATGAATACGCTGGTATCTTCATACGGTATCCGTGATCGTTTCTTTATTGATTTTGCAGGTTTGGGAACAGATTTCAACGTAGCACAGCAGGAAGATGGTTCTGTTGTTACGTGGAACCACTTTTATTTCAAATTACCTGCTGCTTACGTAAGCTCTGCCAGTTACAATAATTCACTGGATGCGATGCGGGGTACTGCACGTGATAAGCGGAATGTGTTCAAACGGGGGCTGGATGATATTTCAGTCGATACGGTTGATACCGTAATTGATCTGATTCAGCAGAATTCAGTATACCGGGGAAATGAATTCCTGAATATGGTAACACAGTTTAAAAATGCGAAAGCAGCGGTTAAACGTCAGGAACGTAAACGTCTGCTGGAAAAAATCGCAGAAAAACAGAACGAACAATACAACGCAAAATCGCTCGAAGAGCTGGAAAAAGCGTTGGAAGCTCTGGATAAGGAAGAATAAATTACCTGACGGGAACACAATCGGGAAACCGGTTGTGTTTCTTTTTACCAAACAAACGTATATACCATGACGTTAATTGAATCCTGTTTATTTTTTGCGATGTGTGTTATCGCTGTATTTGTTGTAACCCAAACGTATCTCAATGAAAGATCTGACCAGAAAGCAGCTCAGAACGCTGTTGATTGAAACAGATAACTGGGAAAAGAAACCACGGCACGTGCTTGGTATCATTCGTTCTATGGGGTTTCCTCTTGCCGTAGAAGAACTTTCGTATTTTATTGATGTGTTTATACCGCAACAGCAGAAACGTGCTGAAATCGAAGAAAAACAACGACAGCAGGAATACTTCCGTAAATGTCAGACAGGAGAGATTAACGGAAAGTATACACCAATACGTGTAGATGGTACGTTTAATGCAGCTACAGTCCCTCAGATTGGTAAAATCTATCATCTTTCGTGGGCATTCAAAGCAGCCCACTTCAGACTGGTACGGAAAGATCCCGATGGTATCCACGGATATGTAGATAATCCGGTACATAAACGTCCTGAACCAATGAAAATTCTGCTGGCTGATCTGTATGAAAAACGTAAACGTTAAACAACTGGTTTTCAGAGTTATTCTGGAATACAATGTACATGTGCTGCATTTTCTGACCATTGTTTTCTGATTCACGCGCACGTGTAGCTATAGCAGATATAGCAGTATATCCGGATTAATCAGTTAATCATTGTTTCATCTCCTGAAATTTAATTAGTATATCTGGATTATCTGGTAATACCAGTATAATACGGGGCTTGGAACGCGAGAAAAAATGCTCTATAGGAACCCCTTTTTAACCGGTTGATTTTCAATTTATTACAAAACCTGAAATTTACATGTTACTCACTAGGAGTTACATCTGTATTGTCAAGCATTATTTCTGATTTTTTCTTGTTTTCTGAAAAAGATTGTTTGATGGATATTCGGTTATTATTGTATCTTTGCAACCGGATGAATGACGATAACACAGTCATCATCAATGCAGGGATAATAAAGCGGTTTATCTCTCATTCAGCGGCCCGTACACATGTGTTTGTAGGAAACAGCACAGTATATCAATCTCTCAAATCTCTCAGGGAAAACAACGCAATCAAAAGGATTTCGCGTGGTTCCTATCTAATCAATCCAATCTTCGCGTCATTACGCAACAATCAAACAATTTTATGAACATTCTATCACTTACCGGCACTTTCGGATGTACTTCCATTCCTGTTATTTCATTTGAAACCTGTGAAACATTCCGGTATGACGATGAAACACTGTCAACCAACCTCATTGTTGTTGACGAAGAAGATTTCTCCAATGTAATTAAAGAACTGCATTTTGCGGGAATTCCTGCTTTCGGAAATCTGTTCGCCAGACATTCACCGAATCCTGACGGCAGATCACGCGGAATGATTCTGGTTAATCTGGAAGATGTTAATTACAAACTGGAACCTGCTCCGCAGCCCGAATCACCGCTTGCATTAATGGTGGTAAGTTTAGATTCAGCTACATCATTTTTCGGTGCTGATGTATGTCCTCGTTTGATGTAATCCGGGATCAGGAACTGGATTTATTTATTGAAAAGGTGAATAAATCCCTCAATGAGGGATTTACTCTTCACGGTACGATGATCGTAGATGGTTCCTACTACGTACAGGCTATTGTGCGAACGCAAACCACAATCAGTAAAAGCGTAAAAACTACCAATAGATCATATCACATGCGAACAGAATGAAACTCATCAATAACTGGTTACTCCGTAACAACAATTTCGCACATCTTTTTATTCTGATCATTTACATTTTCACAGCAGGTCAGTTTCTGGAAGGAGATTTACCCGTTTACAAACAAATCAGTTTGTATATCTGTCTGCTGTTGAGCATTCTTGTAGCTAAGGGAGTATCCCTGAAAGACAGAATATTAAACGGTCATCTCTATTTATTCTAATAGTACAACTAAAGCAAGTTTACAACCCTTTTAAATTTCAACACTATGCAAAACGTACAGGCAACCACAGCAACACCCGCAATCCGTCAGTATTCAACCCTTTCACAACTGGTTGATCAGTATTGTGCAGAAGTAAATTACAATGCACTGGTAACGATGATCAATGATCACATCTTTTACGGGTATCCTGTACCTGTTCCTGCTGAAATGTATCACCGGATTGAAACACGTTTGCGTGATCACGAAGTGGCCTATAACGCGAAATCAAAGCGGTACGTTATTACAGCACCAGAACGGGTAGCTGCATTTGCTTAATTAATGTTTCACGGTGTACGTATCATCCGGTACGTACACTTTTTTTATAACCCGTATGAAGACAATTTCAAAAATTATTACCCATGCCGGTCAGTTCCATGCGGATGAAGTAACCGCCGTTGCTTATCTGTTGCTGATGCTGAATATTGATTTTTCGTTTGTTGAACGGAAAAACACCGTTACGGAAGAAGAACTGAATGATCCGGAAATTCTTATTCTGGATATTGGCCGTCAGTATAATCCGGAACTGATGAATTTTGATCATCATCACGATCCTGAATTACCGGCATCGAACGTACTTTTGTTACGGAATACGCTTCCTGATTGTTTTTTACGTGAACAGGTGGAAAAACATTTATTTCTGCCGATTTCAGATATAGATACAGGAAAAGTACAGTGTCCGGAAGCGTCATTTAATTCGGTTATCCGTTCATTTAATATTTACGGAGATCAGGGATTTTATGATGCAGTTGCACTGTCTGCGAGCGTAATTGCTACGTATATGAGTAATGCTGAAAAAGCAGAAAAAGATAAGGAAACGTGGGATTCACTGGAACGTGTTTTACCGAATACATGCGTATATCACGGTACTGATGTACTGCTTAACTGGAAGGAATATGCCTATCGGGATGACATTATTTACCTTATCACACCGAGTCAACGTGGTGGTTATCAGGTGATTTCAAGAAACTCACAGGAGAATCAGGTTCCTGTTGATGAAACGCAGACGTTCCGGCACAATTCAGGATTTCTTGCAGCATATAAAACGTATGAAGATTGTTTTGAATCCATGCGTAATTTTCTTGCAGTAACCGAAATTCCTGCTTAAAATATTACATTTTTGATCATAATTAAATTACCATGTGCACCTTTGATATATGGTAATTTTTCTTTACTTTTGACTAACAATCCGGGGGTATAATTCAACTGGATAGAATGTTCGCCTTCTAAGCGAATTGTTACAGGTTCGAATCCTGTTACTCTCACAAGTGCTATCTCTCAGGTAGTATTTAATGGTGTGGATATAGTTAGATTTCCCACTGGTAATGCCGGTGGGAAATTTCTTCTTCGCTTCACAAATTTTCTTCATAATCATGTATTATCTCGCAAAATATGAAGATCCTTCAGGATCAGTTAAAATAACTCCTGTTTGTGCGTACGGAATGACTCATGCTATATCCCAGTTAAGCTACAGATACATTTACTTTATCCGCAAAATTTCCAAAGATGACTACGAAGAATATCGAACAGGTTCAGGAAGAACTTCAATACGTAAAACCGGCTCCGCAATTTCAGGTTCTGAGTTATTATTCCGCCTTAAACGGATGGATTAAAAATGATGATGAAGAACGGTTTGAAACCGATAATATTGAACAGATTATTCACATAACGGAAGATATATATCTTGTTCATTTATCGTCAACATCTGATTATGATTGCTTTATGTTTGTAAAAGCAGAAACCGATATGGATTTCTCATCAGTCACCAAATAAATCCAACAACTGTTTATGTGAACCAGAGATCAAAACAGGGATACTCGTAGAAGAGCTACGTTGGTAAGGGGGTAGCGGGTGCTACCCTCTTTTTTTTGTTTAATTAAAACCCAAATTACACATGTTCAGTAATTATTATCTAAATACTGGATTGATCTGGATTGCGTCCTGTACATTTTTTTATCTGGTAGTAAGCATGATTTACAATGTGCGGTACTATTCAAGGTATCAGGATATGTACTACGTAATCCGCAACAAAAAAAAGTTCTACAAAGACGGAGATTTCCTGTTGTTACAACCACTAAACGCAAAAGATCACCGGAGTTTATTTTTCTGGGATAGTAAACTCAAATGCGGTCATCTGGATTACGGCGGATCTATGCCAAGCTACCCCAACCTGCTATTTGATCCGGTACAGTATTTCTGGTGGCGTAAATTCAATAATTTCTTCAAACATTTACCTGAACATCAAATTGAAACAACAACGAATTAAAACACGGAACACATATCCGGATTTTGCAGTGTTTGCCTGTTCAGCACACGCAAAATATATGAAAAATTATGGAGATAATCTTCCGTATTCCTTTCATCTGCGAATGGTAAAACAAGTAGCTGAAGATTTCTTTTATCTGCTGCCACCAAATCTTTATGAAACGGTTGTATACGATCATTATTCACGTGAAGTAGAAGACAACACTGCAGATGTAATTTTCGCAGCATGTTATGGTCATGATCTTATTGAAGATAGTTGTGCCAACTACGCAGAAGTGTTTGATAAATCTGATAAAGATGTTGCAGAAATATGCTTTGCGTGTACCGATGTACGGGGGAGAAACCGTAAAGAACGACACGGTGGTGATTATTTTGATGTGTTGAAAAATACACCAGGTGCTGTATTTGTAAAACTGTGTGACAGAATTGCAAATATCCAGCATTCATGCCGAATGGAAAATTGGGGAAAAATTGATATGTATAGATCTGAGCATGAAGCATTTAAATCTCAGGTGTATACAGAAGAACTTAAACCAATGTGGGATTACATGGAACTTTGTTTTACTAACATTAAAAATGGAATTTATTCGTAGACACCCTCTCAAATTCATCAGTATATCTATTCTGTTTCTGATAGCATTGTACATGATTTATGCAGGTATCGCGGAACAGGAAAAACATACGGGTGTATTCGGTATTCTCATCTTTTGTTTAACTATTATTTTTTCAACCAATCCTTTAAAATCACGCAACAATGTCAAACAAGATTCTTAGCGGGTATCTTACAGTGATGTTAACCATTATTGCAGTTACATTATTATGGTTTATTGACAGTCATGTATACACCGCTTTCACAGCAGGTAATTACGCTTACTACCAAACGTCTATCGGTACTGTAATCGCATTAATCGGGGTACTCACCTTCAATCTGTGGGTTAGTTATCTTATTTACAAGATGATCAAACGCACTTTTTTTTAATTTTCTCATTTTCAACACATTTCAAACTTTTTATTTTTATGAAAAATCTGTTTTTAGCAATCTGTCTGCTAATTGGTGCTGCTGTATTTCAATCGTGTGATTATGCACACGCAAACGTCACTACACTTATCACTGATAATTGTGGTGTTACATGGAAAGTAATTCGTGCCGGAGAATCAATTCCAAAATCTGTAGTAGGTGCCTGTCACTACAAAGTAACCATTCCGGATTATCCGATGCAGGGTGAAACTAAATTCAAAGGAATGTTTGCCGGTAGTGTGCTTACAGAGCTGGATATTGCGTACGATTATGAAATCATTGATCCTGTTGCGTTTATCGGAGAAGCTAAATATCTGGGGAAAGCGAACACCGATGGTGGAGACAGTACAAACAGTACTGCATTTGAAATGGCAGAAAACAATGTGATTGATAAACGGATCAAAGAAATTGTTCGTAATCTGGTAGGACACGAAAATGTAATTGATTTTTCTCCGTCTGATTTTGAAGATAAGATTACACCGAAAATAAACGAATTATTGCGTAAATTAGGGATTCAAATCACAGCTATTTCACTGGTTCCTATTTATGGAGAACAAACATCGCAAGCTATTGACGTTGCTACAGCAAACAAGATTTACAGCAGCAATGGATTAGCTGATGTAGGTAAAGCAATCATGACCGCACGTGCGGGTGCTACTAAAATCGAGATAAAAGATAAGGAATAAAAAATCCCCCACCGGTTTTACTCAGTGAGGGACCAATATTGAAGTGATATTAGCTTTCGAACTTTTATCATACCGAGTTCCTGATTCTGCTACTCTTGCATCAGGTGATCGACCAGCTCTTCTGGCAGAGATTAAAACCTCTCAGCTAACTCGAATGCAAACCTAACAGAAAGATTTATTTGTTGGTTCCATTCGTCATTAAATGTTTATTAAACGGTACCGTGTTTACAGTAAACCTAAAAAGTATTTTTGGTTACTTAATATTTACAAATCTGTTTTCCAAGTAAACATTTTGTAGGATTCCAACAATATTTTATCTTTTTTAAGTAGGTTTGGCGCATTTGTATGTATATTTCTGGGAATATGATACTAGCAAGTAAAAGATAAAACCCACTTACTGAAACATTTTTTACACTAACTAATCATGCTCACTAAAATTTCTAAGCTTGACGAAAAAAAATGGAACGTGAATGGTACTGCGTACTCAATTGACGATTTATCCCACGAATTCAGTAAGAAACTGCTGGCGAAAGTGGAAAATCTGATGATTCCGGATCAGGAACGTAAGATTGAAGATCTGAAAATTGCTATGCAGAATTCTGAGAACAAGCTTTATGCGATGCGTGCGATGGTGGCAGAACTTAAACAGCGGTATCATGAAACGGCACCGGTTGTTAAGCTGTACAATACGCAGTATCCTGAAACAGTTTCTCCGATCAACGTACCCGGTACCATAGCAAATCAGTTAATTCGTTCAGGTTTCTGGAGCCTTGTACCAGAAAAGATTTCACACTTTGTTTACAAGGAGGAAAAAATTGTTGAACTCGTTTAAATTTTAATCACAATGCAGGTCTTACGTATTGATGGTGAATGGCGTATTAATAATATTTCTATCCATGACCCCAACGTTTCCGAAGAAACAATAAACGAATGGGGATATTTTCTGTACGACCACAGAGCATCAAACCCCCATTTAGAAGAACCTTATCAAATCGTTCTCAATCGTCAATATGAATTACAATCAAATGTAGTACTGCATCACGTTAATCATAAAGATGTGACACTTACAGTTCCTTCATTGATTGCTGCCGGATTGATTGAATCCGCAGAATGGATACGAACAGAATAAAACGTATATAGGGGAGGGTTAGCTCTCCCCTATTAAAAAAGTTTTGTTTCTAATAGAAAAGATACTAAACTTACATACAAATAACTATACAAGTAGGAAGGATGATTACTGAATCTCAGTTTAAAGCAATCCTCGATAAAGCATCTCGTACCGATAAACTGGAAAACTCACTGCTCTACGCTTTATCAGAAGATGAAAAGGATAATGTTGTAAAATATCTTATTCATCAGAAAAAGCCGGTGTATCACGCAGTAGTGTTAGCTATCCACGAAAAAGTACTCAACGCTCATGGATATGTGTTTAGTTACACGCACACAAACGGAATTGCATTCCGGTGTACTGAAGCACAACGATTAAGATTACAAAACGTTAGAAATGAAGCTGTTATACGACAGCAACGAAGAAACATCCGTCAATTTTACAAAGAAAACTTTCCATGATTGATCCTATCGCACTAAACGTTTTCAAAGATTTTCTACAGCAGAAACTGGATCCGGAATGGCTTTCGGTTTATTATCCGCTTAATGAAGAAAATTTACCGGAGTTTTTATTCGAAAAAGTTCGTTACGGATTAAAACCGGTTAAATCAGAACAATTTTTCAGTTCAAGTGTATCGTCAACCCGCAGATTTGTGTATGCAATTGATGATGAATTTATTGAAATAGTTGTAAGTAAAAAAAATTCATATGTTTACGAAATACTTAACGTGTATTACGTAAAACCTGTTCAACTTCCGGTAACGGTAACTGAATACGAAACTCAGGAATCCTCTTTGTTACGGGCAGAACAACGGATATTAGACGGAATAGCACAATTAGCATGATTACATTCCTGATTATCTGGTGGGTAATTGGATTTGTATCCATATTATCAGCGTTTGAATTTCTTTGTGAATACAAAATCCCCAACTCGTTTGATTTCATATTCATGGTATCTGCTGCCTTTGGTGGTTTAATTACCACGTATGCAATTTTCCGGGTAATGAACCATGAACTCCGAATCAAGAAAAGCAACTCCGAAGCAACAGGAATTTCTACAGGAAATCACAGACCATCTGAACTTTTATAAAGATGGAAATGATTTGAATTCTCCTTCACACTGGAGTGAAAACAGCATTAAAGCACAATTATTACAGGAAAAATATTTTCCGGAAGCAACATCTGATGCATTACGCACAGAGGGTGAAATTTGTGAATTGCTGGATAACGTCTTAACTATTGTACGTAAAATTAAATGATAGATCCTTCACAGGATGGTATCACTCACGTAAACGTATACTCTAAAGCGAAAACGGAGTTGGGCCGGTTACTCAGTAATTTTGCTCATACTCCGTTTACCTATCGTAATGTACGATTTGCTTCTGTAGAAGCATACTGGTATTACTGTGGACTGTATACCGTACTTTGTTATAATCCCCTTCAAAAAGACGATCTGCTGAACGATCTCGATAAGTTGAGGGTATTGCATGGTGCTGATGCAAAAACGTTTGGAAGAGCTTTAAACGATAAATATCAATGTTACGGTTTACAGCCTGATAAAGCTCGTCTTACCATTGTATACAAACAAAAACTGTTGGAAAATCCCCGGATACACCAACTTCTGCTACAAAACACACTCCCACTGGCTCATTATTACGTGATGAACAACAAGGTAGTTGATGCATCAAAGTATCAATGGACTGTTGATCTGTGGGATGAAATAAAAAACAATGAAAATAACAACAACAGGAAAACATAAAGTAATTCCTAAACTGTGGCCTGAAAAACATACGGGTGAATATTTGGGAATCATTTATAATCCTCGCATTGCTAATCAACATTTACAAAATATTTCAGCTCGATGGAATAAAGACGGGGTTTTTCTTAATTGGGATAACCCTGATTATAACATTAACAATAAATTTCTGAAATAATGGAAATAATCTGCATTAATGATACATATCCCGCAGGATATGCTGAGTTCTACCGTGAACACGGTGTGACTACACCTATAAAAGATAAAATCTATACGGTACGTGAAATCCGCAAAAACGCTGTAGATGGACGAACCGGTATTCTGCTTAACGAAATACAGAATCCCGAAATACCGTACAAGCATCCTGTAATGGGTGGTGTAATGATGGTTGAACCTTCATTTAATCTTACACGGTTCACCACGTTGCTCGGACAACCCGTACGCAAGGAAGAATTTGAACTGGAAAACGTATGAGTACACACCCGAAAGAACCTCAGTTGTATACTTGTTCTTTTTGTGGTAAACAGGAATTGGGAAAACCATATTCAGTTTTAAAGAACCCGTCTCCTGATTTGAATCCTGTGGTAGCATTAAGACCTGTAGGGTGGGATTGGGATATAGTTCCTGTAGTATTCAGAGATAGCTGGAGTTGTGGTTGTCATAAATTTAATAAAACATGAAACTTACATTTGAATCCAAAGGAGATCTTACTGTTAACGGAATTCATTACAATGATGTTACGGATGCCAGTGTAGCAGGACGTAATGTTACTGTAAACGGTAAGGTTGTTTCTGTTGTAACTGAAGGTAGTCCTTTAAACATCAGGGTTACGGGTGACGTAAAAATGTTATCAACCAGTTCCGGAGATATAATTGTGAACGGAAACGTAAACATGCTTGGAACAGCAAGTGGTAACGTGCGCTGCAATAACGTCTCCGGAGATGTATCAACAGCTTCAGGAGATGTACACGTGGTTACGGTTAACGGTAATGTTTCCACTAAATCAGGAGACATATACAAATGAAATGATTAAAACAAAACCTAATTTATGATTGGTCTGATTGACGAAATAGTTGAAGTAAAAATTGTAAATCAAAATATTAATTATTATCGTAACAAAGGTTTTCAATGTAATACCGGAGATACTCTTACGATAAACAGCAGTTTATTGCCTACAAAATCTTTACAAATTGTTACAGCATCTTGTCAGATATGCAAAAAAATTTGTAAGATTCCATTTCGTCAATATAATAATTGTAAATTAGGTTTTGTTTGTTCTAGTAAATGTAGACATAAACGTAACTCTGATAAATTATTTGAAACACAAGGAATATTAAACATTTCTCAACTAGACAAAGTAAAGATTGCTTGAAAAAAATCAAACACTATTCGGTATGGTGTTAATAATATTTCTCAATCAGTTCAAGTTAGACAAAAAATAATAAAAACTTTAAACGAAAAATATAACGTATCTAACGTATCGTCAATTCCAGAAGTAATCGAAAAGAAAAAAATTAATTCTTTAGAAAAATTTAACTCTGAGTATCCTATTACTTCTTTAATCGTTAAGAAAAAAATTCAAAATACTCTAATAAATAAGTATGGTGTAGAAAATGTATCACAACTATCTCACATTCAAGACAAAAAAATTACATCAGCTATTAAAACTAAAGAAATCACTTTACCCAGTGGTAAAACAATAAAATATCAAGGATATGAAAATTTTGCAATTTGGGACTTACTTAAAAATTTTACAGAAAATGAATTAATAATTGGAAATCAAGAAATAGAGAAGTTGACAGGTAAAATATTTTATAATTACGAAAACAAAAAGAAAAGATATTTTCCTGATATTTTTATACCAAAAGAAAATAAAATTTTGGAAATAAAATCAACTTTCACTGTCACATTAAATCCAAATCTTATTTTAATGAAACGAAAAGCCGTTATTGATCATGGATTTATTTACGAACAACGTGTTTATGATTCAAAAGGAAATCTAAAAGACATTTCGTATTAAACGGATTAATCTGAATGAAACCTTTAATTCGACCACCAAATGAAAACCAGATTACTTACCCGAATTCGCAAAGACTGGAAAATTCTTCCACCAACAGATCGTGATAGAGGTTCGTTTCAAGAATTTTTCGCAAAACCACTACGGAAAAACAAACGGTACGTAACAGCACCAACACTCTGGTTACTTCTTTTTCAGATTCTCAAACAGTATGCGTTCGGGAAAAAATTAGTTGAAAAAAATTCTCTGAAATTTCAGGAAAACCACTGTCGTAAACACCGTACACCTAAAGTAGATGTACTTCGCACGTTAATTTTATGAGTCAGGAACTACTAACCATCGAAACAATCCGCAAGACTGTTGAGGAACTGTTTGCTGATCTGGAAAAAATCACAGGTATTCCGTATGAAAAAATTGCGGATAAAACCGATAGGTATGATCAGTTTGTAACCGAAAAAGCATCGTTATCTACCGATAAACTGATCGAACTACATGCTGAAGCAATTCATCAGAAACGAAGATTTGTTCACAAACATCAATTCGAACACGCTGCATACTTACGTAGTCTGGAAAAAATGTACGAGTATACAATCCAACAACGCATCAGTAAAAACAATGAAAAAAATCCTGCTTTTGTTAACAATCCTGCTAATCAGTAGTTGCGGATCCCGTAATGTGAATGTCAGGATTCCTGATTCATCAGATCAGGTTCGGTTTGATTATGTAATGGACAAACGTACAAACCTGTGTTTTGCTGAACGGGGATCAGGAAAAAGCTATAGTTTTACCTGTGTTCCCTGTGATAGCGTTTTACATCTAATCAATCAGTAATGGATATATACTACAATGAAAATCAACTATCAGTTATTATCTTAACTGATAATGATTTTGATCAACGAACTGAGTTTAAGGGTAATATAAATGAACTCACTTTGTATCATTTTACCGGTACCGGACTAAATAAAGAACTAATCCGTAAATCCATGCATATTATTTACATGGGTAAATTAGGTTTAAAAACTTTAAAATGTAGGTATGGTAATTTTAATCCGGCTACTAACGCAGGAAAAATTGAACATGACGATTTAGTTAAATTGCTTTTACGGGAAACACCAAATTTTACCATCTTTGATCGTTTGATGTTATCTAAAGCAGGTAAGTACACACAACAGGGATGGTTGTGGGATGCTGTAAGTGTGTCAAAATTAAAGGATAGTGAATTGTTGCGTTTGTATCAGGATTGTAAAGACAGCTGGAAATGAAAAAAAGGGAGTAAAACTCCCCTTTCTTTATAACACCTGATCAATCACATCATCCAGCTCATTGTTCGAGAATGATTTCAGATAAATCTTTGTGGTAAGTTCTGTATCATGCCCCAACATTTCGCTGATTACTGATATGCTGATACCTTTCCTGTAAAGGATCGTAGCAAATGAATGCCGTGCTACGTAGGTAGTAAGATGTTCGGTAATCCCCTGCTTTCTTCCGATAGCCTGAATCCGCTGGTTGAGTTTACGGATCATCCGGTTAATCCGGAAATGAATTGCTTCTTCATCTGTATGTGACCGGGAATCCAGCAGCGGAAACAGGTACTTATTCCCGAAACGTTCTTTTTCGTACCGCTGGATAATGGCTTCAGCAGGTGGAATCAGCTTCATTGAATAATGCTTCTGTGTTTTTGAACGCTGGTAGATTAACCTGCCGTTATGAATGTTCTCATCAGTAAGCAGCGCAATATCTTTCAGGTTTATCCCTCTGCAGTAAAAACTGAACAGAAATACATTCTGGGCCAGCTCTTCCAGATAGGATTTTGATTGATATGCTTCAAACTTCTGGATTTCTTCATAGGTGATTGCCCGTTTTGCTGTTTCAATCTTGTGAAACTTGCTGAACGAATAATCTGTAAACGGATACCAGTCACGTGAGATTTTACGCTCTTTGATGAGGTTGTTGCACAACGTACGCAGGTTCCTCAGATACGTATGGATGCTGTTGGGTGATACACCCTGTTTTACCAGATGATACTCCCATTCCTGAACAAACTTCAGATTGATCTCCTGAAATGTTACCTTTTCATCCCTGAATTTCTTCAGCTGTGATAGTATGGTTTCAAAGTTTCCTGCATACTTAACCTTACCGGTTTTCCGCAAATGCTGGATATGTGCGGATAAGTAGGGGAACAAGGGTATTAACTCTGCGGGAGAAGAATCGTTTGTCTTGATTTTGAGGAGCTTAATTGCATCTTTCGGAGAATGACCGTCATTCAGAAACCGCATAATCTTACTCCACGTGTTCGTTAAATCTTCCATTATCCCCTTGTACATGGGGTGATGAGATTTAAGTTTACCCGCTTTTTCATCCCAATGACCGGGTAAAACCTTGTGTTTTGTTGTAAGATACGTGTGCTTTCGGTTCTGCGTGATACGCATCATGATTGTTTGTTCCTTCGAATTAACCGAATCAGAACGAAGCACGAACTTGATAGAAGCGTTCATGAGTGTAACATTTGTAAAACATGATTGTAAATAACCTTGCTTTTCTATTGCTAACTCATTGATTTTCAGAGAGCAAATTCTTCCTTCTAAGAAGGCGGTCTTTGGTTCGAATCCAAACGGGATCACATTTCTGAAAGCAAAATCATCTGACGGTGGTTTTGCTTTTTTTATTTCTCCACCTGATAATCACCTCTTTATCTTAATAAAGATAAAAATCTGTATTACTGGTTAAAAAAAATATCAGGAAAACAGCTATAAAATGGTGATAAAATCAGTAAATAAATCGCCGGAAAATGGGATAAAACCTGCTGATTTTTCCGGATGTCTTTCCGGTATTTTCTCCTAAATAATGCCGCTTATTACGGCAATAAACTACCAATATCCAGCTGTCTGTCAATCGCTTAAATTATCTTCTGATTCAGTAGACTTACGGCTGCAACCGGGTCCGGTACTATAGATTCCGGCTTCCGCGATCGCTGTTCCGGCAGAGAACCGTTAGGCAACAGGCTGTGTTACCCTACAAAAACAAACAGACTGGCGGTATCAATGCCGCCTTAACGTCTTACCGCTGATCACATGGAAACAGGTATCGATAGCTTTGCCGGGACAAATGCCCACGACATACGGCCGACACCGGCACAATACATGCAGGAAATGGCCAACCTGCTCGACCGCATTCAGCACGCCGACGAAGCGGGCCTCGATGTGTTCGGGATGGGCGAGCACCACCGCAAGGAGTTTATGGATTCTGCCCCGACGGTAATCATGGGGGCAGCTGCGGCCCGCACCAAAAATATACGACTCGCCAGTGCCGTTACGGTGCTGAGTGCCGCCGATCCGGTGCGTGTGTTCCAGAATTTCGCGACCCTCGATATTATTTCAGGCGGACGGGCCGAAATTGTTGCCGGACGAGGCTCGTTTATTGAGGCGTTCCCGCTGTTCGGGTTCAATCTGGATGACTATGATGCCCTGTTTGCCGAAAAACTGGACCTGCTGCTGACGCTCCGCAACAATGAAACGGTAAACTGGCAGGGCGAATTCCGGCCCCCACTGGTGAATCAAACGGTATACCCAAGGCCGGTGCAGGAAAAACTACCGGTCTGGTTAGGGGTTGGCGGTACGCCGCAATCGTTCGTTCGCGCCGGTATTCTGGGCCTGCCGTTAATGGTGGCCGTTATCGGCGGCGAAACGCACCGGTTTAAACCCCTGGTTGATCTGTACCGCGAGGCCGGTAAGCGGGCGGGGCATGCGCCGGAAAGCCTGAAAGTTGGTCTGCACTCGCTGGGCTACGTTGCCCCTACCCGTCAGGCGGCACTGGATGCCTATTTTCCTGGATATGCCGAAACGTTTACCCGTATCGGCCGCGAGCGCGGCTGGCCTCCGGTCACCCGTACGCATTTCGAAGCACAAACGCTGGAAAAAGGAGCCTTATTGATTGGTAGCCCCGATGAGGTAGCCGAAAAAATCCTGCGCCACAGCGAAGCACTGGGCGGAATTTCACGCGTTACCTTTCAGATGGATAACGCGGGCCTGTCGCACCGGCAGCTGCTGGACGCTATCGAACTGATCGGAAAACACATTGCCCCTGCCCTTCGTTAATCGTCCATGCTCGAACCAATAAACCTGTCGGAGACGGAATACCGGTCTCTGCCCAGAATAGCTAACTCGGATCTTACTGAACTGCATTTTTTGCAGATGGGCTACGCTGTCCGGCCAATCTATCCGTCAACGGCACAGTTTGGCACCTCCTATCACCAGCTGATTCTGGAGCCGGAAAAGCCGGTCAACTGGGATTTACATACCGAAAAGCAACGCCATGACCTGATGCACATGCAGCGGGCGTGGCAGCATTTTTTGTCGCTTTATCAGCAGAAAGGGCCATTCAGCTTTTCATCAACCGAGCAAATACTGCTTTTTGATCAGTCAACACCGGCCGGAACCGTAGCCTGCAAAGCCAAACTGGATGCTGTCGGCCTCTATCAGGACCAGCCGTGGGTTATTGATTTGAAAACCACTTCAGCAGCTTCGCTGAAGGAGTTTGTGAAATGCTTCGATAAATACGATTACGACCGGCAGGCCGCTTTTTACCTCGATGCCCTTAGCCTGAAACTGGACCAGTCGCTGCATAACAATGTGTATTTCATCGGTCTTCAGAAACAGCGGCCGTACCATGTCTATGTGGTGGATATGAACCAGCATCCGCGCATGATGCAGGTTGGCCGGCAGAAATACAGGAACCTGCTTCAGAAAGCAGTACGTGAGCTGGAAAACCCGACCGGCTGGCGCCCCTCGGCGTGGGGCGTAGGGCTTAGAGCGTGGGGTTAAGGGTTCAGGGGTGGTTCAGGGTTTGTAGCTTAACGGCAACAGCTCGGCCACCTTCTCCCAGCTCCAGTAGCCTTCAAACAGGATGTCGAGCGGTTCATAATAGTTTCCGTTCGGTTCCACACGGATTACGGGCCCTTTAAGTTGTATAACCGACGATTGCGGACCGCCCCGGCCAGACTGCTGCGAAAACGGGTTCTGCGCACGCAGGTATTCCTGCGATTCATTTTCTTTGGTGTAGGTGACCTGAATTATGTCGCTGAATTTCAGCACGGAATGGCCTGCATCGGATGAATCGGCAAGCACGAGGTAATCATTGGGCAGCGGCGTCCGGATGAGCATGCGCGTTTTTTTGGTCCGGACGGGCATACCACTCATCCGGATGGTGTCTTCCTTCTCAATAATCCGCCGCAGTTCAAATCCCTCCTCACCCAGACGGCGTTCATGTACCGACCGCATAAAATGCATGGGTGAGCCATAAAACGCCTTTTGCCGGTTCGTCTCCCAGCGCTTCTGCTGGCGCTGGTTTCTTGCTTTCATTTCCTGCAATACCGGATAACCCATGTAAGTGAGGTAATGATGCCTGTAATCAAACGTAAACGATTCGAGCAGGTAGGTAATCGTATACCCCAGTGCTTTATTTTCAATTTTTAACGCCTCCCGCGCGCCGGCCGTCAGAAACGGAATGTCCGGCTTAAAATCAAACCACAGTACTTCGGGATTCAGCAGCCGGCAGTCTTTTGCATGCTCACTTAAGCCGATAAAGTTCTTTTTGAAAAACTGCAGATGCTCTTCCCACTCGGCATCCCGTTTTGCTTTTACATGCACCTCAGCCAGTTGGTTGGCCATCGGTTTCAACCTGACCTTATACGTACGCGCGCTGTCTGCCTGCACCGGAAACGCAAACGTTTCATAGCCGACAAACGACACAACCATATCATACCGGCCGGGCTGTACATTCGTCAGGATAAACCGGCCATGCTCATCAGCCGTGGTACCTTTCGTGGTGTTTGCCAGAAAAATCGTCGAAAAAGGTAAAGGTTCTTCCGTTTCGCCATTTACCACCTGACCACGAATGGTCCGCTGCGCCAGACTCTCCCATGAAACAAAAAGAAGTATACAAATCAAAAGCCGTATCATACATCACATTCTTGTGCACCGGCAAAACTACACATTATAACTAATACTTTAGTTATAGCTTCTGCTATTTCAGAAACCCATTCTTTAGCCCGTCAGGCATTTTTTTCGTAATCCGTCAGTCAGCTTGCACATTGTGTCAGTTCTGGTCCGCGTCCCGCCACCGACCTTTGTCTTATCAAAACGCAACAGAAAAACTACATGAAAACGCTCCTGAAAACCGAAGAACTGGCCCAGTTTGCCTTAACCATTGTCCTTTTCTCATACCTGCCTTATGCATGGTGGGTATACCCTGCCCTGCTGCTACTGCCCGACGTCAGCATGCTCGGCTACCTGATCAGTCCGAAAGCCGGTGCAATCGGGTATAACATCGGCCATCACAAAGGGCTGGCGGTCGCCGTTGGCATGGCCGGTTTTCTGCTGGCATCACCGGTACTGATGCTTACCGGTCTGATCCTGTTCGGCCATTCAAGTATGGACCGCGCGATGGGGTATGGCTTTAAGTATGCCGACAGCTTCCAGCATACGCATTTAGGTAAAACCGGAAAAACAGTACACGCTTAATCACTGAACAATACGCCTTATGAACCCTTCTGTTCTGATTCTCGGCTCAACCGGCAGCATTGGCTATGCCGTCACCAAACACCTGCTCCGGCAGCAATACCGCGTAACGATTCTGGTACGCAACTCCGCAAAGGCTGAAGCGCTTTTCGGTCAGGCGGCTAACCTGACGATTATTGACGGTGATGCGCAGGACACAGATCTTCTCAAGACGCTGGCACATAATAAAGACTTTGTCTTTCACGGGGTGAATTATCCTTACCACCAATGGTTCGGCAACATGGATGTTGTCACGCAGAAGCTGATCAGGGCTGTCAGTCCGGAGACGACGATTGTATTTCCCGGTAACATTTACAGTTTCGGACTGATGAAAACGCCGATCCGCGAAGACTCGCAGCCGGCCCCATGCAGCCGCAAGGGAGCGCTCCGGCTGGCGATAGAGCAACAACTCGAACAAGCCGCGCAAGCCGGAACATGCAGGGTAATCAATGTGCGGCTGCCGGATTTCTGGGGTCCGAATGTGATGAACGACGGGGTTCGGCCGATATTTGAAAATGCCCTGACGGGTAAGGCCATTCCGTGGCTTTACAACGCTGACATTCCGCACCAGACCGTTTATACGCCGGATGCGGCCACGATCATCGGCCGGTTAATGACACGCTCTATGGAAAGACACCCTGCCCTTTCGGCTCCCTACACTGTCTGGAACTATGGCGGACACACGTTTGAAAGCATGCGGAGTTTATTTACACAACTGACCGGTATAACCCGTAAACCGTTGACAATGAAGGTATACAGCAAGTTGTTTGTCAGGGTGATGGGTTTGTTTATTCCGGTGCTGCGTGAGGTCAAAGAGATGGGCTATCTGTACGAAAATACCGTGTTGCTGGACGACAGCCGTATCCGGTTGCTGTTTCCGGACTTCACCGAAACCCCGCTGACGGAAGCGTTGACGCAGACACTGAGCTGGTTTGCCAGTCAGAAGAACCTGCCGTTTACGCCTGAACCTCAGGCAGCGACTGTCCGGTAAGCGCCCGGTGTCTGGCCCGTCCAGCGTTTAAACGACCGGAAAAAGACACTGGGTTCGGAAAAGCCAAGCAGATAGGCGATATCCGTTGTGCTCAGGTGCGGCTCCCGCAGATGACGCACCGCCAGCTCCCGCCGTACCTCATCGAGCAATTGCTGGTAGGTAACGCCTTCGTCTTTCAGGTGCAGCTGAAGTGTCCGGACACCCATGGCCAGCCGGTCAGCGACCAGCGCGAGGGCAGGTTCTTCGCCCTTCAGCAGGCCCAGAATCTCCTGCTTTACCCGGGCCGACAGGCTGGGTTGCCGCAGTTTTGCCATGAGTTCGCCGGCATGTTGTTCAAAAATCGGGAACAGGGCCGGATTAGCATTCAGTACCGGTGTATCGAGCCAGTCAGCGCTGAGGATCATTTGGGTAACCGGTGCATCGAACACCAGCCGGGCAGGCGCAAAAATCCGGGTATGCTCGGTTATATCCAGCGGTCGGGGATAGGCAAAATGCACTTCGAGGGCTGTTACGTGCAAACCGGTCAGCGCCCGCATGGCAGCCTGATAAATACTCAATTCTGAATTCAGCGCATGTTCCGGATAAATAATGTACGGGCTGATTATCCTCAGACTGAGCGCAAACCGGTTATCGGGCAAACGCTCTCCTTCGGTCACTACGCCTTCGCAGACAATATCCTGATACTGACAGAGTTTATCAAACGCTTTGCCGAGGGTCGGGCAATGCATCATTACGTAGGCAAGCACGCCCACGGCAACCGGATTGATTAATTCGCAGAGATGGAGCGACAGATGGATATCATTAGTGGCTTCGATGGCTTCGCGCCAAAGCTGCTGCACCACCGGAATCGGGATACGGCCGTCGGGATCTTTGAGTTGATCCGCAGATATGCCGACTGCCCTGAGCAGGGCTTCGGTGTCGGCTCCGCGCAGACGGGCCCCGAAAAGAATCAGATTAAACGACGAAACAGACAGCGTATGTGCAGCATCCATACGCCGAAGGTACTGATTTTTTACGTTTATTATGCTGACGCAGCAGGCCTCCCATGGTTACTTTCAGGTCATGAGCCCTGGATGCTTCCTGCGTCAGCATGACAAAAATCCGAAAAGTAATTACTTCACCGTAAATGAAGCCGTTGCATCGGCCCACGTCAGCGATACGACTCCTTTCGGCGTAACGTCGATGGTGAATTTCTCGGTAAACGATTTTGCTTTTTTAGCCGGTACCATTACGCGCAGCACGTCTTCATCCTGCTTATAGGAAAATGCACCCCACTTTGTGGTTTTGTTAATAATGATCGTCCACTCCTTTTCCCCCGGAATGGTAAACAAGGCATATTTGCCCTTTGCTACCGGCTTACCTTCCAGTTTTACATCATCGGAAAATTCAATGGATGTGGTTTCATTGGCACCGGTCCGCCATACCTGACCATACGGAGCGATTTTACCGGCCGGATCCCAGACATTACGGCCTTTCACCGATGGCTGGCTGTAATCAATGGTAATGGTTTTGCCACCAACGGTTGCCTGTGCCTGTGCCGGCGGGCTTGGGCGGCTGGCTTTGTCCTGTTGTGCCATGGCAGTCACGGCGAGCAGCGAAAAAAAGAAGGCGAGTACCTTTTTCATGTGTATTTGTTTAGCAATAATTTAGGGAGCTAAATGTAATAACTCTGCTGCATTATTTTGACAAGCCCGTAGTAAAACGGGCTAATTATTTAGCAAGTTGAGCAGCCTGGCTAATTCAAAGATATCCAGCACATAATCCACATTCGCTTCCTGAATGGCCTGTTGCGGCATGTAGGCTACCCGCGCCGTTTCCGGCTTCTGGACAACAATCAGCCCCCCTGCCCGCTTGATGGCTTTCAGTCCCGCAGTACCGTCGGCATTGGCGCCTGACAACAGAATACCAACCAGTTCCGGACCAAATACTTCGGCGGCAGATTCAAACGAGACGTCGAGCGAGGGGCGGCTATAGTTAATCTTTTCCGATGCATCCAGGGAGAAAACCAGGCTGTGCTCAATCAGCAGATGATAATCAGCAGGTGCCAGGTAAACCTTTCCGGTTTTCAGCGGTTCCTTATCGTCTACCTCATGGATAATCAGGCGGGATTTACTGGTCAGCAGCTCCGCCAGGGCCGATTCAGCCGTGTGTTTCCGGTGCAGGACAATGATCAGGGCATAGGTAAGCGTTTCGGGTAACGCCGGCAGCAGTTTCAGGAGCACTTCGATGCTCCCCGCCGAACCACCGATAATCACAGCCTTACAGGAATGGGTTAACTTACTTTTCTCCATATTTTTTCCTGTGAAAACTGTTTAAACTTCGGTTCGACACTGGAGAAACGGAGTGTTTCACGGGTGCCGAGCGCCAGAAAACCCAGTTGTGCCAGGCTATCGTAAAATAACCGCAGCACCCGCTCCTGCAATGCCTTATCGAAGTAAATCAGCACATTACGGCAAAGTATCAGGTCAAATTCATTGAACGAACTGTCGGAGACGAGGTTGTGTGTCGAAAAAATCATTTTTTCGCTCAGCGACTCATCAAATTTCACCTGACCGTAATGGGCGGTATAGTACGAAGAAAAATCCTGCACACCCCCGGACGCAATGTAGTTTTCGGAGTTCTGCTTCATCTCACTGAGCGAGAAAAAGCCGCGCCGTGCCTTCTCCAGCACCGTCGGGTTCAGGTCGGTGGCATACAGCAGCGATTTATGCAGCAGGTTGGCTTCTTTCAGCAGAATAGCCATAGAATACACCTCCTCACCGGTCGAGCAGCCGGCATGCCAGATACGGATAAAGGGTTTTGCCCGCAGGTTATCAATTACCTCCTGCCGCAACACTTTATAGAAGCCCGGATCGCGGAACATTTCCGTAACGTTGACCGTCAGTTCTTCCACAAAATGCTTCAGAAACGGTTCATCGGACCTCAGCCGGTAGCGGAGCTCGGCAAAGCTGGGAAATTTATCGAGCGTAAGAATCCGCTGCACCCGCCGTTTCAGCGAAGCACGGGCATAATTGGTAAAATCGTATCCGTATAGTTCAAATAGATCATTTAGTAAAAGATCAAGATCATGCTCCTCAATCATCAATACACAAGTTAAAGTCGCGCAAGTAATGTCAACAATTTATCGACGTCAATGGGCTTGGAAATATAGTCATCAGCACCGGCTTCGAGGCATTTTTCGCGGTCGCCCACCATCGCCTGCGCGGTTACGGCGAAGATCGGGGTTTCCCGGCGTGTGCTGATGCTTCTGATTCGTGGTATGGCCTCGTACCCGTCAATGTCGGGCATCATCATATCGAGTAATATTACATCAACCTCCTCCTCCGTCTGCAAAAGCGCAAGGGCCTCTTCGGCGTGCAGGCACGACAGGCAATCAAATGATTTTGATTTCAGAATTGCCTTGAGTGCAAATATATTTCTGGCATCGTCGTCGATTATTAATACTCGTTTTTTACGCATCTTGTTTGATTTTTATCCCTTTAGCTGCTCATTTCGTTTGTTAACTATCCGCTTACCGTTCGTACAGCCAGACGCGGAGTAATGACATCAGCTGATCGATATCAACCGGTTTGGTAATATAATCAGACGCTCCGGCCTGAATGCATTTCTCCCGGTCGCCGGTCATGGCCTTGGCCGTTACGGCAATTACCGGCAGGTTCTTCCAGCGGCTGTTTTCGCGGATCTTCCGGGCGGTTTCGTACCCGTCCATTTTCGGCATCATCATATCGAGCAAAACCACATCAATTGCCGGATTTTCGGTCAGTTTCTGCAACGCCTCCTTCCCGTCGAGGGCCGTCACGACACTCATCTTATAGGTTTCCAGCGCTTTCGACAGCGAGAAGATATTCCGCACATCGTCGTCGGCTACCAGCACCGTCCGGTTTTGTAGTACCTGACTCAGCGCCCCCAGCTTACGTTCTTCCAGACCGGGGCTTCCCGACCCTTTGTTATTCTCAACCAGATGCAGGAACAGGGATACTTCATCCAGCATACGCTGGTATGAATGAGCCGTTTTCACAATGATCGAATCAGCGTACTTCCTGATTTTCAGCTCTTCGGCCATCGACAGACTCTTGCCGGTAAAGATAATGATCGGTAAGTTTTCGAGCCCCGGCGTTCTCCGCGCCTCTTCAAGCATTTCATAGGCCTTCGAGTCGGGGATGCCCATATCCAGAATCACACAATCGACCTCCTTCCGCTTGAGCGCATCGATGCCGGCGTTCACATCGCTTTCCAGCTCCGAATTAATGCTGAATGTTTCAAGGAAATAGGCCAGTGCCTTCGCGTGTTTCGGATTATCTTCAATAATGAGCACCTTTTTCGCCTTCCGGTCGAGCACACACTCGATTTTTTTGAAGACATCCTGCATCTGCTCAAAGGCCATTGGTTTGTTCACAAAGTCAATGGCGCCTTTCAGGATACTTTCTTTTTTCAGCCGGTGCGATGACATGATATGGACCGGAATATGGCGTGTCCGCGGGTTGGCCTTCAGGGCATCCATCACCTCCCAGCCACTCATGACCGGCAGCTGGATATCAAGCAGAATGCCATGCGGCTGGTAGATACCGGCCAGTTCGAGCCCTTCGTCCCCCCGGACCGACACGATGCCTTTGTACCCGCGTTTCCGCGAATAATCCAGCAGCGAGCGGGCAAAACCGGTGTCATCTTCAATGATCAGGATGGTTTTATCATGTTCAGTAATGTCTTTCCGGTCATCCGGAATAGCGGCCGGTATAATGGTACTAATGTATTGATGCTCTTTCGTTTCTACAACCACCGGAATGGCGGGGACCACAACCGGCTCAATAGCCTTCGTAATCACCGGGGCTTTTTCGGGCAACAGCAGTTCCTTATCGGGTGCCACCGGTATACAGACCGTAAACTCACTGCCCTTGTCCGGCGTACTGGTCAGCAGGATTTCGCCGCCCAGCAGTTTGGCCAGCTCGCGGCTGATCGACAGGCCCAGGCCCGTTCCGCCGTATTTGCGCTTTGTCGATCCGTCGGCCTGCTGGAAGGCTTCAAAGATCAGGTGCTGCTTATCGGCGGCAATGCCGATACCGGTATCCTTTACGGCAAAACAAACGACGTCCTTCTGTTTCGGATGTCGCTGTACGGCAATCGTAACGCTACCTTTTGCCGTGAATTTCAGGGCATTCGAAATAAGGTTTTTCAGAATCTGGCCAAGCCGCATCTTATCGGTTTCAATCATTGGCGGCACATTCGGCGCCACACTGATCGAAAAGTCGAGTTTTTTCTCCCGTGCCAGCGGCGTGAACAGGGCCGATAACTCCGAGGTAATATCATTGACGGCCACATCCAGGTATTCCAGCTTCATCTGGCCGGCTTCGATTTTCGACAGGTCCAGAATTTCGTCGATCAGCCCCAGCAGACCGTTCCCCGACGATTGAATGACCTTCGCGTATTCTACCTGATCGAGGGTCAGGTTTTCTTCGTCGTTTTCAGACAGCAGCCGGCTCAGCAGCAGGATTGAGTTCAGCGGCGTCCGGAGTTCGTGCGACATATTGGCGAGGAACTCCGATTTGTAGCGGGTGCTGATTTCCAGTTCTTCGGCTTTGCGCTGGATTTCGGCATTTTTTTCCTCCAGCAGGAAGCTTCGTTCTTCCAGCTCGGCATTGGTCTGCTGCAACTCCTCCTGCTGCACGCGGAGTTCTTCTTCCGACGCCTGTAGTTTCTGGGCCTGCATTTCCAGCTCGGCGTTCAGGTTTTCCAGCTCGGTATGCTGCGCCTGAAGCTCTTCCGACTGGGCCTGTGTTTCTTCGAGGAAATTCTGTAGCTTGATGTAATCCAGCGCCGAGTTGACCCCGATGGACAGTGCCTCGGTATTACTCTCCAGAAACGTGAGTTCCAGCGCAGAAGGCGCTTTCAGTAAGCCCAGTTCAATTACCCCGATGCAAACCTGATCGTAAATCAGCGGCAGAATGACAACGGCAGTCGGCCGCACTGAGCCCAGAGACGAATTAATGTCAAAATAGGTCTCCGGAAAGTCTGATACGACCATCGTTTTCTTCGTCGAAATAACCTGTCCGACCAGCCCCTCACCGGGCAATATCCGGACCGGAGCGTTCTTGGCGGCATACCCTGCCATCAGTGAATAGGTACCATCTTCGTTGATGATGTACATCGTCCCCAGCGGGGCTTTCACATAGTTAGCCAGTTTATCAATCAGACTCGCCGCCAGCCGTTTAAGCTCCCGCTGGCCACGCATAGCCTCACTGAGGGAGACCGTGCCTGTCTGTAGCCAGTCTCTGTCTTTCAGATCATTGAATGTTTGCTCCAGCGATCCGGCCATGCTGTTGAGCGCTCTCGCGATCCGGCCCAGCTCATCCTCTTTTTCATCCTGCGACCGGACCGTATAATCACCACCGGCAATAGCCGAAGTCACCTGTTCCATCGCCGTTATCCGGCCGGTTGTTTCGCGGTAGAGGGCCTCTGCTTCCCGTTGCCGGGCAATGCGTTCGTCAAGATCCCGCTTGATACGGAGATAGGTACTGACCGTAATCAGGATGGAAATAATGGCCGCCAGTGCCAGCAGATACGGCGTATAGGTAATATAAAACTGTTGCTGCTCAAGGCGCCGTTTCAGTAATGCGTTTTCATCTTTTTTTATCCGGTTAACGACAAGCCGCAGATCATCCATGATCTTCATGCCCTTCAGCATCTCCTGATGGCGGGCCAGCGTATCCTGTGCTGACCGTTTCGAGCGCCGCACCAGATCAACAACCCGCTGCATCTGCGCAAACTTGTTTTCATACAGGCTTTTAACCAGCTCCAGATTACGGTTTTGCGTTTGACTTTCCACTGTCAGCGTCTGAAGTGTCTCATAAGAATTTGTTACTTTCTCATAAGCTCCCGTATATGGCTTTAAAAAGCGTTCATCGAGCGTCACCAGATAGCCCCGCTGTCCGGTTTCGGCGTCTTTCATAAACGAGATAACATTCTCGGCTTCCAGCAATACCTGATTGGTATGGTTAACAAGCTTCGAGTTATCGATTAGCTTCTGCGTGCTGTAATAGGAAGCAAATAAGCTCAGGATCAGAATCAGGATTGACGCTGAGAAAACAATCTGTAACTGTCGGATGACAGTAGTAGCGGCTGATGTCATTGAATGCGTGAACGTTGGGCGTAAAATTTCGTCAGTATACGAAGTTGGTAAAGGCAGCCGGTTGGCCACACGGCAGTAGTTCCGGTTTACGGAGTAAGAATCACGGCCGGTTCAGGGCTCTGTACCAGCGGCAGCACAATGATAAACTGAGACCCCTCGCTTACCTTGCTGCGTGCCCAGATCAGGCCGCCATGTTTATCAATATTCTTTTTGGCAATGGCTAGTCCGATGCCGGTACCCTCGTAATTTCCCTGCGTTTCCAGGCGCTGAAAAATCACAAAAATCCGGTCCAGAAACTTTTCATCGAAGCCGATGCCGTTATCCTCCACAACAATCCGGCAAAAGTCACCCGTATCCGAAGCCGGACTGTCAATGTCTTTATCGCGGATGAGTTCTGCACGGATCCGGATATCAGGCGCCTGATCGGTCCGGGAAAATTTCAGGGCATTGCTGATCAGGTTCTGGAACACCTGCCGGATCCGGCCGGGCACAATCTCCACAACCGGTAAGGTTTCGATCGTGATCCGTGCTTTCTTGCGGCTGATTGTCTCTTCAAAATCGGTCATCAGCTCCTGCATCAGCTCATTCAGGTTTGTCGGCACAAACGGGGCAGGCATCGTCAGCTGCGAGTAGGCCAGCAAGTCTTTAATAAGCCGCGCCATGCGGGCCGATGCCCGGATAGAACGATCCAGGTACGACACTGCCTCCGGATTATCTTTCAGGTAATTTTCCTTGACCATGTCGTTGAAAACCTGAATTTTCCGCAGCGGCTCCTTTAAATCGTGCGACACCACCCACGCAAACTGCTGCAGTTCGTGGTTAGTCCGCTCAAGCTCATTGTTTTTGGCCAGTAACTCCTGTGTCCGCTTGCTGACTTCCTGTTCCAGCATTTCAGCCGTTACTTTCTGGGCATGAATGTCGGAAAACGTACCGACCCAGCGCACAACAGTGTCCTGCTGGCGTACGGGCACAATCCGGAGCAGGTAAAACCGGTACGCTTTTGTGTGCAGATCCCGCAGCCTGACCTCCCTGAAAAACTCCTCCCCGGCGGCACGGGCAATTTCCCAGTCTTCGCAAATATGATGATCGTCGGGATGGAGTTCAGGAAATGTGTTTTCATCCTGCGAATACAGAAACCAGTGGTTATTCACGTATTCAATCCGGCCTTCCGTAGTGACAGTAAACGCGATCTGCGGTAATGACTCCATGACAGACTGTAGTTCCTGCATCCGGTCGGCCAGGGCTTCCTGCGCCCGTTTCCGGACCTCCACTTCCTTCTGTAATGCCTTCTGGGCTTCTCTCAGCTCCTCCTGCTGTTTGTATAAACGGTGCAGGGTCTTCACTTTCAGCACCAGAATATCCGGATCAACCGGTTTCGTAAGGTAATCAATACCGCCTGAGCTGTAGCCTTTGGTAATAAATTTTTTCTCGGTATTTACCGCCGACAGAAAGATAATGGACGTATCGCGAGCCTTACTGAAGCCCGCAATAGCATTGGCAACCTCAAAGCCGTCCATACCCGGCATCTGAACGTCTAAAATGATAACAGAATAGTTATTCTTCAGTACCTTTTTTAAAGCTTCTTCACCGGATTCCGCACTGTCGACCGGAAACTGATGCAGTTCAAGAATCTTTTTAAGGGGAAGAATATTTTCTGGCCTATCATCAACAATGAGAATCATATTCCAGGAAACTCGTTTTATACTTTAACGTGAGTAAATATGTACGTTTTACACGTAACTACACCGAAGTTAATTGAATTATCTTTCATCTGCGTATTTTTTTAGCGAATACCGGATACGGAAACCGTTTCTGCTCTTTCCGTTAACACAAAATACGTTTTTTGACTACTTTCCGATTTACTGTTTAATTATCCGTTTTCCATTTCTTAACCTGTAACTTGCAGGCATACAAAACTAAACCGCATAATCAGCATGAAACGATTCTTTATCCTGCCGCTTACCGTTATGGCACTCCGTACGATTGCCCAGACACCCGTTCCGCCGGCCGCTATTCAGATTAAACTGGCCACCCTTGCTGCGCCGGCCGATAAGCGCGACGGCGCAACGGTTATGGGCTATAATACTACTAACCAGCTTGTTGAACTCAGGAAAGGCACAAACGAAATGATTTGTCTGGCCGATGATCCGGCGCAGAAAGGCTTCAGCGTATCGTGTTATCACCGCGATCTTGAGCCGTTTATGAAACGGGGCCGTGAACTGAAACAGGAAGGCAAAAAGCCGGATGAGATTCTGAAAATCCGGGAGTCTGAAGTGAAAAGCGGTAAGTGGGCGATGCCGAAGCACCCGTCTTCATTGTTCGTTTATACCGCAAAAGAGGAAAATGTGGACCTGACCACCGGTGAGGTAAAAGACGGGTACCAGCGGGGTGTGGTTTATATCCCTTATGCCACGGCCGAAAGCACCGGCCTGCCGACCTCGCCGGCGGCTCCGGGCATGCCCTGGATCATGGACCCCGGCACACACCGGGCACATATTATGGTGAACCCACCCGCCCAGCAGGGTAAATAAACAGAAAAAGGGGCTGCGTTCAGAAACACCAGCCCCTTTTTATGGTAATCCTTTGTTTTCTATTGCTTTTTAATGTCGCCCCGGATTTCGCCGTTCGGGTAGACCGCCGTATGGAAGTTAACGTAATACTGCCCGTTCAGGATGCTGTCCCGCTGCGTACGGCGCAGCGACGTGGTGCCGCTGATCGGTGACGTCAGGCTGGCAAACGGAATGACCGGTGCGCCGGTGCCGTTTGTGCTGTCGATCCGGTGAATATGTCCCGCCGTCGGAGTGATACCCTGATACGTCACAGTATAGCTCATAACGTTCGTCGTTGTATCGATCATGCCGGTCATGGTACCGGTAGCGGTTGAGGTTGTCGACGTTGGTTTTTCCTGTAAGCCGTTAATATCTGCTTTTATGTTAACGACATTGTTTGTCGGTGTGGGGTTGTTATTGTTATCGTCGTCGTTGTTACAGGCTGCAAAAACTGTCATCACTGCCAAAAAGGCCGCCCCTCCAATCCATTTCGAGTTCATTCGCTGTTGAGTTTTATGGTTGTATACTAGCAGAATACTATATCCCATCGGACTAATCTGCTTGTCACTATTACAATGACATTTAACCCAACATTATTGTCAGTCGTTTTTCAAATTGAGCCAACGGCCCCGTTACGGCTTTCTGAAATTCCGGTAAAACCATCCGGAAAGCCCCTGAATCTATACTGATTACCAATTATTTCAGTATTTGTAATCAGTATAAAGTCCGTATTGCCAAAAATGCCTTAATTTTGGGCCGGAAAACCAATCTGCGTTAATCAATCTTTGGTTCAGCGTTCCGGGTTCTGTGTGCTGTGTTTCAGGTTTACGCTGATCACAGCAGCTCAGTATTCAGTAACTCAGAACAAAATGTAGGCGCAACTTTAGACCCAGTTAATTATTTGCTATGGCATTTGATTTTGACATGATTCAACGCGTTTACGCTGGTTTGGGCGAACGCGTCGAAGCTGCCCGCAAGGTAGTAGGCCGTCCTCTGACATTGTCGGAGAAAATTTTATACGCTCACCTGTCAGCCGGTACTCCGACTCAAGCTAATGAGCGCGGAAAATCATACGTTGATTTTGCCCCTGACCGTGTTGCGATGCAGGATGCAACAGCCCAGATGGCGCTGTTACAGTTCATGCAGGCTGGCCGGTCAAAAGTAGCCGTACCGTCAACTGTACACTGTGACCACCTGATTCAGGCTAAAGTTGGTGCTGTAGAGGATTTGGCCATTGCCAACGATAAAAACAAAGAAGTATATGACTTCCTGGCGTCGGTGTCGAACAAATACGGCATCGGTTTCTGGAAGCCGGGTGCCGGTATCATCCACCAGGTAGTGATTGAAAACTACGCTTTCCCGGGCGGTATGATGATCGGTACGGATTCGCACACGCCAAACGCGGGTGGTCTGGGTATGATCGCTATCGGTGTCGGTGGTGCAGATGCCTGCGACGTGATGGCCGGTCTGCCATGGGAGCTTAAAATGCCTAAACTGATCGGTGTTAAACTGACCGGTAAACTGAGCGGCTGGGCTTCTGCCAAAGACGTAATCCTGCAGGTTGCCGGTATCCTGACGGTAAAAGGCGGTACGGGCTGTATCGTTGAATACTTCGGCGAAGGTGCTGAAAGCTTGTCAGCTACCGGAAAAGGCACTATCTGTAACATGGGTGCTGAAATCGGGGCGACAACATCGATCTTTGCATACGACGAGAAAATGGCCGACTACCTGCGGTCAACCAACCGTGCGGACATCGCCGACGCAGCCGACGTGGTTGCTGCCGACCTGCGCTCCGACGATGAAGTATACGCTGATCCGGCGTCTTACTTCGACCAGCTGATCGAAATCAACCTGTCTGAACTGGAGCCGCACGTAAACGGTCCGTTCACGCCGGATCTGGCATGGCCGCTGTCTAACTTCGCCAAAGCGGTTAAAGAAAACGGCTGGCCGGAAAAACTGGACGTTGGTCTGATCGGCTCATGTACGAACTCGTCGTACGAAGACATGACCCGTTCGGCGTCTATCGCTGAGCAGGCCACGAAGAAAAAACTGAAAGTAAAAGCTGAGTTCACGGTAACGCCGGGTTCTGAGCTGGTACGCTACACTGCCGAGCGCGACGGTCTGCTGGATACATTCGGCCAGATGGGTGGTGTGGTACTGGCAAATGCCTGCGGACCATGTATCGGTCAGTGGGCGCGTCACATGGACGACCCGAGCCGCCAGAACTCAATCATTACCTCATTCAACCGGAACTTCGCGAAGCGTAACGACGGTTTCGCCAGCACCCACGCGTTTGTGGCGTCGCCGGAGATTGTTACGGCACTGGCCATTGCCGGAAGCCTGACATTCAACCCGATGACCGACAAGCTGGTTAACGAAGACGGTGAAGAAGTAATGCTCGACGAGCCGCAGGGCCTGCAGCAGCCGGTAAAAGGCTATGCCGTTGAAGATGCCGGTTACCAGGCACCAGCCGCTGATGGTTCAGGTGTTAACGTACTCGTCAGCCCGACGTCAGACCGTCTGCAGTTGCTGGAGTCATTCCCGGCATGGGAAGGCACCGACCTGTCGGGTCTGAAACTGCTGATCAAGGCAAAAGGCAAGTGTACGACTGACCACATTTCGATGGCCGGTCCATGGCTGAAATTCCGTGGTCACCTCGACAACATCTCAAACAACATGCTGATCGGTGCGGTGAACTATTTCAACGACCAGACCAACAGCGTGAAAAACCAGCTGACAGGCGAGTACGGCGAAGTACCGGCCACACAGCGGGCCTACAAAGCTGCCGGCATCGGTACGGTAGTTGTCGGTGACGAAAACTACGGTGAAGGTTCATCACGCGAGCACGCGGCGATGGAGCCACGTCACCTGGGTGTCCGTGCGATCCTGGTTCGTTCATTCGCACGTATTCACGAAACAAACCTGAAAAAGCAGGGTATGCTGGGCCTGACCTTCGCTAACCCGGCCGACTATGACAAGGTACAGGAAGACGATTCGATCGACATCCTGGGTCTGACAACGTTTGCCCCGGGTCAGCCACTGACCGTCCGGCTGACGCACGCCGACGGATCTGTTGACGAGTTCCCGGTAAATCATACTTACAACGAAGGTCAGATTGAGTGGTTCAAAGCCGGTGCGGCCCTGAACCTGATCAAGATGAAGCAGGCGTAATCGCCTGGGCTTCGGTATACTATCCCGGCTAGCGGCATGACCGCTGGCCGGGATTTTTTGTTTATTTATCCATATAATTTCAAAAAATAACCTTATAATTACTGCATTCTTATATCACCATTTATGAGGCGTTTACTGACCCCCTTTTTTCTCATCATAATTTTCACGTTTTCATTCCCATCACTTTTTGCAGCCAGAATAAGCCCCTCTGATACCTCGGCCACTATTTATCCACAAGCTGCTATATGTAAAATTCCGGGTTCACTCGCCTTGCAGGAAGCGACCTCCAATACCGCACAAATCGTGTGGGAATGGCCTGCTCCAGGAGAGACCAAAATGTATCGTACCCGATGGAGGCTTTCAGGCTCGACAATTTGGACTGAAGGCAACAAGACGTCTTTATGGTATTACAATGTAAGCAACCTGGTTAATAACAAGACTTATGAATGGCAGGTAAAGGCGTTCTGTTCCGATGCAGACTCTTCCGATTATTCCCAATCAGCCTACTTTAATACTACCTGCCGCCTGCCAACATTGGCACCTGCAAGCCAGATAAAACCTGCTTCTATTCAATTAAACTGGTTTAACAGAGGCGAAAATATTAAAAGTGATATTAGATGGCGTAAAGCAGGGCAAACGGAGTGGACAACCATCAGTAATCTTTCCTCAACATCGGTTTCCCTTTCTGGTCTAACGCCGGAAGTTACCTATGAATGGCAGGTCAGAGCTGTCTGTGGTGAAAATGATTACTCTGATTACACTGCCATTAATACTTTTCTACCCCACTGTATTATCCCCGAACCTCTTTCAGAGAAAGTTTTATCCAGTGCTGCAACTTTATTCTGGAATGCTTCCTCTGCGACTAAATTTATTGTTCAATGGAGAGAATTGAACACATCCGAATGGCAGGCAAGCAATGTCATTACAGATCACACCTACACGCTGACAGGCTTAACCTATAGTAAAGAATATGAATGGCGGGTAAAAACAGTGTGCGATGAAAACCTTATGTCTGATTTCAGTTCGATCCGCTCATTCACGGCCCTATGTTCTAATCCTGTCATCGTTAGTCTGAGCAACCTTACGTCAACCACTTCCAGACTAACATGGGTTTATGAAAACCCTGATTTACAGTATGAAGTACGCTGGCGAAAAAACGGCAGTGCAGTCTGGAGCATGGAATCCAACCTGATGACCAACGCATTTTCATTTACCGGCTTAACACCCGGAGCGGACTATGAATATCAATTACGACTGAAGTGCACTGATAACCAGTATTCGGCCTATACGGCTATCCGCTCATTCAAACAACCCTGTCTTCCACCCGATGCATTTCAATATACCTACTTAAACAGCGGATTATCGATTAGCTGGGAATCAGATCCGGGAATCCTCTGGAATCTACACTGGAGGAATGAACAATCTGCTGAATGGCAGATCAGTACGCCTTTATCCGAAAGTAACTTTCTTCTGGACAAGCTGGTAGCAGGGACTTTGTATTACGTTAAAGTGGAAAGTGTTTGTTCCCCAAACCTACACTCCGCATTTTCACTAACGATGCCTGTCCGTATCGAATGTACTCCTCCTGATAATACCGCTGAGGCTAATCTTAGCCCGTCAACCGAGCGAATATACTGGAGAACTATTGGTTATGGTGTGCGGTATGAATTAAGATGGAGAGTATCAGGGTCAGTGAACTGGTCTACGGTTGACACATTAACCACACCAGGTTATACGTTGGGCGGTTTAAAACGCGGCATCACCTATGAATGGCAGATCAGAAGTAAATGTAGTCAGGGCCAAGCTTCAGATTTCACTCAGATCAGATCGTTCACAATACCTTGTCCAACCCCACAGGGACTTTATGAAATTTTTAGTTCGCACCTCAGTAATAACTTGTTCTGGAATAGGATTGACAGCTTAGCTTACAGGGTCCGATGGAGAAAAACAGGAACAGGCACATGGATAACGTCCGGCGTGTTGACGACCAATTCGTTAAGTTTAAGTTTACTGGAAAGCAGTACCCGATATGAATGGGCAGTACAGGCAGTTTGCGCAGATGGTGTTGGCGGAGATTATTCATTACCCCGCTCCTTTTCAACATCGGCTTGCGACGTACTTTCAGGTACTCAGGAATACGGTATCTCTCCGACCAGCGCTTTAGTATACTGGGATTCATTCAGCGGATCCCGTTATCAATTACAGTGGAGAAGCTCTGAAACCCAACCCTGGAATACTACACTATTGTCAATAAATACCTTTGCATTATCCCGCCTTTCCATTGACTCAACCTATGAATGGCGGGTTCAGAATGTTTGTGCTGATGAGAGCAGATCACTATTCACTGTACCAAGATCTTTTTCATTAACCTGTTCTAAACCGACCGCTTACTATGAAGAAACTACCTCTGATGGCGGCATCACCTTATATTGGATAGCTAAAAATGGTACGAGCCGTTTTCGTGTGTTCGTCCGGAAGCTGAATGATACAATTGCATTTACCAGTCAGGTTTTATCGGGTACTCTTTGTCACGTAACCGGACTTACTCCGGGCGAACAATACAAATGGCAGGTTGAAGCCGTTTGTTCTGACAAAATAAGTTCCGGCTTTGAAAACGTACGCACATTTATAGCACAAGGAGCCTGTCAATTTCCTACTAGCACAAGTCAGAAACTTGCCTTAACATCAGCAGTCCTGAGTTGGAATAATACAAACGGAAATGCTTATGTTGTCCGCTGGCGAGCTGTCGGTGATCCTGTCTGGACAGTTACTCATCCCGTTATCACTACTTCCTGTAGTTTAACCGGCTTAGTTCCCGGAAAGGCCTACGAATGGCAGGTCAAATCAATTTGTAAGGACACTGTCAGTTCGCTTTTCTCACCGATGTCCAGCTTCACAACTCAATGTCAGAAAGTCACATCCACCGGATCGTTTTGGATCACGCCCTCATCAGCCTATTTATCCTGGAGCCCTATTGATAATAGGACAATATTCGAGTACAGGTGGAGAGAGACAGGTACTTCGGAATGGAATAGCCAGTCTGATGTAAAAGAAAATGTAGTTAAAATCAATGGGTTAAAAACCGGCAAGCAGTATGAATGGCAGGTACGGGCACTATGCAACGGATCCGTTTTCGGTGAATACTCCGATGCGCTCGTATTCACAGCAGCCTGTAAACCACCTCCGAACACATCGGTCTTATGGGTTAAGCCTGATGAAACTTTACTTGGCTGGAGCCTCAGCGGCGAAGCAAATACCTATAATCTTCGCTGGCGACAAGTGGGCTCAACTCAATGGAGCACAGTATTTAACCTATCCGGTCAACGATATCAACTTACAGGCCTTACGAATAAAACCCGTTATCAGTGGCAGATACAATCTATCTGTGAAGACGGCAGCCTGTCTGAATTTTCAGACCTTCACCCATTTCAAACCGATTGTGCTCCCCTGCCATATACGTCCATTGAGGCGACATCCCCTACCTCCGCTAATCTGGCATGGCCAGGTTTAAGCGGTCTTACCTACAAAGTTGACTGGAGAAAAGCCGGTGAAACAACGTGGAATAGCCTTACTACTCTGTCAAATAATATCACGTTAAGCAACCTCCAACCAGAGACCACCTATCAGTACCGCTTACAAAGTATCTGCACAAGCGAAATCAGCTCTGCCTATACAACTATTCAACAATTCACAACCGGCTGTTATTTTGATACTTTTGCATACACGGATAATATTACCTCTAACGCAGCGCGTGTCCGTTGGTCTGCACCGTTACAGGGTCAGCGGTTTCAGGTCCGCTGGCGTGTGCAGGGAACACAGGACTGGATCATAAGCGAAGTCCTGAGGACTAATTCCTTGTCCCTCCCAAATCTGGCCAATTCCACAACCTATGAATGGCAGCTTCGTGCTATCTGTCAGGATCAATCAAGCACTGAGTATGGCCAGGCAAATGAGTTTACAACGCAGTGTTCAATACCTTGCTGTACAAAGAGTTTTAATTCAACCCGTTCATCTGTACTTACGTGGCAAAGCTTCGGGCCCGCAGCACATTACCGGCTTCGCTGGCGAATGACAGGTAGTCAGACATGGACCATTGCCGATAATCTTCCCAATAGTCAGCTTCAGTTGTACGACCTGGCCGCCGGTCAGGCCTATGAATGGCAGGTGCAGACATTATGCAGCGACGATAACGAGTCTGCCTTTTCTCCGGTTACCTCGTTTACCTTTATTGCTATCGATTGCGATCCTCTGGAACCGAATAATACACCAGCTACAGCAACTCCTGTTGCTTCAACGACGTTTAGCAGCGCCTCTGTGTGTCTGGATACCCCCATCGATAAAGACTGGTTCAAGTGGTCTTTTCGCGGACAAGATTACTATATCCTGGTTATGCCATGGGACAGTTCCGCAAATACCGGGAATAATACCGGCAGTTACAGGTTATATCTGAATGTTAACAACGATACATTAACAGTGGAAACGCAATCCGTCAATGGCTCGCAAACAGATACTTACCTGCTTCTATATAACGCAGACAGGAGCATCCTGCTCGCCGAAAACGATGATACAAACTGGCCTTTTTCTCAGATTAAATACAAGCTGCCAACTGATTGTCTGCTTTTTTATACTCTCAAATCCGGAAACTGGACTGATCCGGGAATATGGTCATGTAACAGAGTTCCAGGTGAGCATGATAGTGTTCAACTCTTACATCGAATTACCATCCCTGCAAATCACACAGCGCCGGCTGCCAAAATCACCATTGGTAATGGCGGCGTTCTCTTATTAAGTGATGGCGCAAAGCTCAGGACTTACAAATAACGCCCCCATCACAACTTCGGCGTCCCCGGCTTTACCGGTGCTTCGTAGGTTTTTACCCCCTGAACATTCAGTTTGCGGGCGTAGGTTTTGTCCCCGCACACGATATGCAGGCGATTATGGTCGGGGCCGCCGAAATAGAGCTGCTGCGGTTGACCGGCAGGTAGCGGCAGAATGGCATTGACACGGCCGACCTGGTCCAGCACCTGTATGCCCAGGCTCGTAGCCACATACACCCGACCGTCTTTATCACATGCCAGGGAAGTGGCCCCTGCGTTTTCGGCCGTATCCGGTACATGCAGCCAGCCATACTGCTGCCTGTTCGTCAGCCGGCCGTCGGGCAGAATCGTGTAGAGCCAGATCCAGTGCGTTGTCGGTTCCAGCACATAAAGCTGTGTCTGATCCGGTGTCAGGGCGAGGCCGGAAGCACTTCGCAGCCCCGTGTCTACCTGCTGAACGCGTTTGTTACGTACCAGATAAACACCGGCATCCGACGGCCCGGTAACCGTCATGTAGAGGTCGCCGCTATGGGCCGCCACCAGATCATTACCCCGAAGACCCTTTACCAGTACCTGCGCTTTCCCGCTCCGGTCATACGAAATTACTTCGCTGCCCGCCAGCAGATACTGTTGCTGATCAGCACCCGGCACCAGCTTGCCGGTACGCTTGCTGCGGGTTACCGGTTGCACAGCTGCCGGAACGGGTTGCCAGCCTTCACCAGGTAGCAGGATGTCGCTCAGAAACTGATTTTTTGTCTTGCCGGTGGCAACCGGTGCCGGCCAGTCCTTCCAGAGCCAGCGCATGGCTTCCGGAAAAACCGCTGTGCCGTGTTTCCCGTTATGCCCGCCTTCGCCCCAGACGTGCTGAACCGCATAACCGGAAAACGTTAGCGCGCGCTCCATGGCTTCATTGGCCTTCCACCAGTCACCGGCGTAGATATTCAGGTCATGGGCACCGTCCTGCAAGAAGACGCGGATGGGTTTAGACTCTGTTTTCCGCACCAGAGTGCTGTACCGGTCGCCGCCACGAAGGCCGACATACGTCCCGATAGCGCTGAAGACCCGCGAAAACGCATCCGGCCGCTCCCAGGCAGCGGTAAAGGCACAGACTGCCCCGCTACTCGACCCGCCGATGGCCCGGTCATTGCCGGATGTCGAGAGCCTGATAGCCCTGCCATCACTGGTCTTTTGCTTTTCGACCTCCGGTAACAACTCGTTAAGGATAAAGCGGGCATAGGCGTCCCCGAGGCCGTCGTATTCAAAACTCCGGTTAAACCGGTCAAGCGCTTTATCGGGGTTAGCCGCCCGCACACGACCAGGCGTAACAAAGACCCCGATGGTCACCGGCATCTTGCCCTGATGGATCAGGTTATCAAACACAGTCGGGGCTTTCCACTGAATCCCATCCTGATTGACATAAACGCAGGCGGGTTTATCGGGCGAGTACTGCGCCGGCACATAGACCCAGTACTCCCGCCAGGTACCGGGGTAAACGGCAGACTTTTCAAACGTAAATTTCAGCACCTCCCCTTTCGGAACACCCGCCTGTTCGACAGAAGCCGGATCATCGGGATAGGTTTCGGCCGGTGTCTGGGCCAGTACGGACGTGACCGCACACCACAATGCGAGCAATAAACGTATTTTCATTCGTCTGCCTTTGAGGACATTATTTTACCCAAAAGACAGACGAATCCCTGCACCTACTTCCGGTCGTCGTTATTCACCTTTTTCTTTGACCGCTCAGGGGCGGCGCTCATCTTACCGAACCGCCAGTTTACCGATAACCGGATATTCCGGATCACGTTGTAGTTTGAGCCGTCGGTCAGGAAGGTGGTGGTCCGGAGCAGGGTAACGATGGTGTTGTACTTCCGGAACGGGTTTTCAAAATTGGCCGTCAGCGTCAGGTTCTGTTTTTTAAACTCTTTGCGGCCCGAAAAGCCATAGTAATAGAAACCCGATGACTGTCCCTGTAACTGCACCCGGCGCGAATTGTAGGAACCGTTTGCCTGTAAGCTGAAGTTAGCCGGCAATTGCAGCGAGGTATTCATATTCCCCTGATAACTCCAGTTCCGGTTGCTGGTCTGCAAGGCCGGGCTGTTCAGCAGGTTGTAGTTAATGGTAACCGACCCGCTGATGTTCCAGGCTTTCACCGGCTTCACCGAGGTGAACCAGTTCATACCGTACGTAGCGTTCCGGGCGATGTTGCGGTAGGTGCTGTTCGAAATCCCGGAAGCATCCACCGTTGTAATACGCTCAATGGCATTGTTGGTCTGCCGCCCGAAAACCATGACGTTGATCGTTGTGCCGCTGTTGCTGAAGGTACTGTACGACAATTCAACCGAGTGCGCCAGCTCCGGCGACAGATACGGGTTGCCCTGCTGGATGTTTTTCGGGTCCGAATAGTTCACGTACGGGTTCAGGAACATAATCGACGGCCGCTGAATCCGCTGGCTATAGTTGGCCCGGAAGCGGCGGTTATCGTCGAGGCGTTTCGACACCGTAATGTTCGGCAGGATTTTCTGGTAACGATCGGTGAACCGCGTTTTGGTCGAAATAAAGTTGGCGTCGATGGCCGTCAGCTCAAAGCGGCCGCCAATGTTAAAGCCCCATTTGGTTTCGGTCCGCATCCGGAACGACGCATACGACGACCAGACCATCTGCTCATAGTCAAAGGTGTTGGCCCGCCGCGGGTCTTCCTGAAAATCAAGTGATCCGTCGGTAGCGTTTTCGAGTTTGTAAAAACTGTTCACATCCCGCACAATCAGCTTACTACCTACTTCCAGTAGCCGGCGTTTGACCGTCGAAAACGGATAGGCATAGTCAGTCTGTAAGGTCAGTTCACTCTGGCTGTTGGTATTTTCGTTGCGTTCCCGATAGTCAATCACCTCGCTTTCGGGCAGCGGGTATTGGTTCAGCGCATAGCCACTCTGGCCGTTATTCCGGTTATACTGCGCCAGAAACGTAAACTCCTGTTCCGAACTACGCCGCGAGGTACGGTTATAGTTAAAGTTCAGGTCCATATTCCGGTTCTGGTTCTGGCTGTTGTTATAGCGCCGGAATTCCCGCAGCGTATCCAGGCTTTGCCGCGTATCCCGCACCGACCGCGTTGTCGGGGAATCGCCGCCGAAGTTGGCATCGATCCCGATCCGGTTCAACGTATCCAGATCATAATCAACGCTGAACGACCCGAACTGTGACTGGCCCCGGTTGCGGTAATTACTCTGCTGTTCGATTTTGCTGAATACCTGTCCGTTACGCAGGTTTTGCCGCACCGTCTGTGACCCGCCGAAGTAATTGTTCCAGTTGGTCCCGCCGTAACCGGTCACGCTCAGCTTGCCGCGTTTATAGTTAATATTGCCACCCAGGTTATTCCGGCGACTGCCTGCCGAGGCATTAAGCCCGCCGGTCAGGCCCTGTAACTGATTTTTCGTAATGATGTTGATAACCCCTGCCGTCCCTTCCGCATCGTATTTTGCCGACGGAGCCGTAATGACTTCCACCGACTTAATCAGCTCGGCCGGAATCATCTGGAGGGCCTCGCTGATACTACGCGCCATGATACTCGATGGCTTGTTGTTAATCAGAACCTTAATGCTGCTGCTGCCTTTCAGCTGCACATTGCCGTCAGGGTCAATGGTCAGTAAGGGGACTTTTTTCAGTACGTCTACCGCTGTACCACCGGCATTGGTCAGGTCCTTATCGGCGTTGTAAACGAGCCGGTCATCCTTATCCTCGATCAGCGGTTTTTCACCCGTCACAACCACTTCATTCAACATGCGGGTATCAGCCTGCATCTGGACGGTACCCAGTGCAATATCAGCACCCTTAACGACAATATTATTGATCGTTTTGTTCTCGTAGCCCATAAAACTGACGGTCACCCGGTAGGTGCCGGCCGCCACATTATTGATCGAAAACCGGCCCCGTTCATCCGTCGTTGTTCCGCCGATTGGTTTGTCGGTAAGGGGGTTAATGAGCGCCACCGTTGCAAACTCTACCGGTTTGTTGGCTGTTCCGTCCATAATCGTCCCCGAAATCTTCATCCCTTTTTGCTGCCCCGCCCTCGACTCGTTTACGGCTTGCGCAGGAACCGCCGCCGGCGCCCCGGGCGAGGGTGTATTCTGCGCCTGCGTATACAGACTTATCCCCAGAAAAAATAACGGTATAGTTTGCTTCATACTATAATTTACAGGCCCGCAAGCCCTTCAGGTTGTATACTTTATTTGCTGATGTATATAAAAGACCAAATATAAAAAATATACCGTATCTGAACCAGAAAAGGCTATTCTGTAACCCGTATTGGTCAAGACGCTACACAAAACAGGCCAATATGTATAGTCTCCTTATTAATCACCTGGGATTCAGCGGTAAAAACAGCGGGAAGAAATCAGACCATACCGTTTACGCAGACGGGCAAACACGCGGACCGGAATCAGTCAGCGGCATGGTTACGGAATAAATGTTCAAGCGTAGGTTCCGTAAACCGGGCTTTTTTAAACAACGCACTCTTCAGTTGCCGCAAATAGTCTGCCTTCGGAATCTCAATGGCTCCATAGCGCCGGACGTTATCATTAATAAACTGGGTATCAAGCAAATCAAACCGCTGCTGGCGCAGAATCATGATGAGATAATGGAATGCAACCTTGGAGGCATTATCGGCTAAATGGAACATGGACTCCCCGAAAAAGACTGACCCGAGCGCAACGCCATATAACCCGCCAACTAAACGGCCATCTATATACGTCTCCACACTGTGGGCTAGTCCCATCTGGTGCAGCGTCGTATACGCATCAATGATCTCTTCCGAAATCCAGGTACTGTCATCGTCAGAACGTGGCAGCGAACAGTAGCGCATCACCTGCTCAAAGTTACCGTTGACCCGTACATCAAATGTTTTTTTGTTCAGGACCGGACGTAACGAACGGGCAGGCTTGTACGTCTCAAGCGGAATGATAGCCCGCGGGTCCGGCGAATACCAATATAAGGTACCATCAGAATCGGCCATTGGAAATATGCCATTCATGTACCCATAAATCAGATCATCGGCGGTTAGTTTTGTCATGAAAAGTGGAAGCAATTACTTACAATAACAAATGTATAGAAAAAACACTGGAATGATTCCATCGGTTCCGGACTTAATATTTTCGTAATGGCGGAACTATCCTAAAAAAATACCGTTATTTCATTGCACAACCCGGACAATATCATTAACATTGTCCGCGTTTTTGAAACAGCTCTTACGCTACAGACGCGATCAGTACAGTACATGGAACAGACAGCATACATACCTACGTTCTATCATACTACGCCCTTCCGGTTCAGGTCCGAAAGGGCCATATAATCTTTTTTGCCTACGTGGCAAAACTTTCTCGTCTGTTAATCCTTTTTTATTCATTTCAATCTAATAATCGTACGGGCAACAGACATCTGTCGTCTGGTTGAGGTAAACGTTCGACGTTTTTTTCGTTACCCAATTACTGCGATGATTCAACAAGACATAATTAACGACCAATACATCGTTCAGGTAGCTAATGAAAACCATCTGCAAATGGCTGAGACTATTTGCAATGAAATGGAGCAAAGTGCGAAAGCCCGCGGAACCGGTATAGCCAAACGCTCTCCGGTGTACCTGATGGAGAAAATGCTTGAAGGCAAAGCCGTTATTGCTACCACCGTTGCCGGTGAGTGGGTCGGTTTCTGCTATGTCGAAACGTGGGAGCACGGTAAGTTCGTGGCAAATTCCGGCCTTATTGTGCATCCTGATCACCGCAAAAGTGGTCTGGCAACGAACATCAAACAGAAAGCGTTTGAACTGTCACGGTCTAAGTTTCCGAATGCGAAAATCATCGGCCTGACGACCAGTCTGGCCGTCATGAAAATCAATTCTGACCTTGGCTACCAACCGGTTACGCTAAGCGAATTACCGGCCGATGAAGCCTTCTGGAAAGGGTGTTCAAGCTGCGTAAACTACGATATTCTGACACGGACCAACCGCAAGCACTGCCTGTGTACGGGTATGCTGTACGATCCGGAAGAACCGAAAAAGAATGAACATGAAAAACAGGAAAAATGGAATTTCCTGAAGGAATCTAAACTGTATGAGCGCTGGATGAAGCTGAAAGAGCGTATTCTCTTCCGGCTCAAAGAACGTCCACGGGCTCGTCGCTCCGAACGTGAACTCGAAGCCGTAGGCTGAATCATATAACCCGAAAAACCTGACCGTACGGTCAGGTTTTTTTTTGCCTCGCCGGAACATCTGCCATACCAACGGGTTTTATCTGCATAAACCTCAACGTACTATGAAAACCAACAGCCCTGAAACCGGTGAAACAACCGGCGACAACAAACTGGCTACGATTCCGACTGGTATGGAACACGATCCGAAAGCCGATGAACAGGTTATTGACCAGCAAACCGGACAACAGACGCCCGATGCCGTTCAACACGCCGATGACGCGGCCGATGCAGATGAACTTGCCAACTCCATTGCCTATGCCCTCGACGGCTCAGGCCCCGGCCCTTCCAACAGTCCGGGACTGGATGGTCCGGGACCATCCAGTCGGGTTAAGGGTGAGGCGCATAAAGTCATTACCGAAGGCGTTACCGGTGCCGGACCGGAAGACGAGGAAGACGCTGCCAGAGAATGGCGGTCGCTTTAGTTGCGGAAAGCGTCCATGGCAGCGGTTGGTTTGCCGGTTTCATCGAACGCCCCCAAATCGTAGCCCTGCCATTTACCATAAGACTGCGGCTCCCAGTATAACACGCCTTTCCCCATCTGGTCTGGTACACTGCGCATTTTGCGGATCAGATCGGAGATAAAGGCGTTTGCTGTTACCGGATCATTGGCCGGCATCCCGACTTCTACCACCATTACCGGTTTGTGATACTGTGCGATCATATCCTGAATGGTGGCAATACACTGGCTGTTTTTTGTCTCCCAGTCGGCGGCAGACGGATATAATGACATGCCGATCATATCAAATTTCGCCTGCTGCGCGGCCAGTCCGCCAAACATCCACTGGAATAACGTCCGGTCATAGCCGTTCGAAATGTGCACAATCACCTGTGAGGCCGGGCTGACCGCCTTAACCGCATCGTAGCCGGCATTGACCAGTGCGGCAAAGTTCGCCATGCTGGTCGATGCCCGCCCATCAGGCCAGAGCATGCCGTCGTTTGTTTCATTACCGATCTGCACCCATTCCGGCGTAATCCCATTCTCTTTTAAACGGGTTAATACCGTGGTCGTATGGCTACTGAGCGCTTTTTTAAGATCGTCAAACGACAGGCCCTGCCACGCCGCCGGTTTTGTCTGCTTGCCGGGGTCGGCCCAGTTGTCGCTGTAGTGAAAGTCAATCATCAGCCGCATACCCGCCGCCTGAACGCGTTTTGCTTTACTCAATACGTCATCTATTCCGTTCCAGCCACCCTGCGGATTTACCCAGACCCGCAGCCGGATGGTATTCATGCCCTTCTCTTTCAGGACACTGAAAATATCAGCCGGTTTTCCGTCTGACTGATAAAAGCGGAAGCCTTCTTTTTCCTGCTGTGTGATCCAGCTCACATCGGCTCCCTTTGCAAACCGGTCAGCGACCGCAGACGGAACCGACTGCCCCTTACAACCGGCCAGCTGCCCGATCATTAATCCTGTTACAAGAATCCACTGTTTCATAATTTACCTCCGCTGTTCGCTCCCGCGTACTTATCACGCAATCGTTTACTGGCAAAGGGTAAATTGCACCGGAAAAGTTTCTTTTAGTAACCGGCAACAGGCTTTATTACTGATAATGAAGGTATTCTGTCTTCGGGATTACCTGTTCCGGTCTAACATGACGGTTTCTGCTTGGCGGTACATCGGGATTGCCGTATTTTTCGTATTCAGATTAGCTGATTTGGTTGTTGTTCATGAAAAAACTGGTTTACGTTTTCTTTTTCCTTTGTGCCTTACCCGCTTACGCCGACGTTATTTTGCCCGCCCTTGTCGCCAATCACATGGTTTTACAACAACAGGAGTCCGTCAGGGTCTGGGGCTGGGCCGAACCCGGCGAGGTAGTTACCGTAACCCCCGGATGGGATAACCAGCCGGTTTCAACGACAACAACCGATCATGCGGTCTGGAAACTGACCATGCCGACGCCCGCCGCCGGTGGCCCCTACTCCATCACGATTTCCGGCCGGAACACCATTGTGCTGACCGACGTACTGGTTGGCGAAGTCTGGGTCTGTGCGGGGCAGTCAAATATGGAATGGAGTGCCAACAGGGGTGTTAAAGATGCTCTTGCTGAACTGCCAACGGCAAAGAATAACCTGATCCGTTTTTTTAAAATGCCCAAATTAACGGCTGATGCTCCCCAGACAGACACCAAGGGCAGCTGGGTCCTGTGTGATTCCGCCAGTTTGCGGACCTTCAGTGCAGTCGGCTATTTTTTCGGCAAGAAAATTCAGCAGACGCTGAATGTGCCCATTGGTCTGATCGATGTAGCCTGGGGTGGCTCCTACATCGACAGCTGGCTGCCGGTGACAGTGACGCAGCTTTATCCGGATACCCGCACCTCAGCGGCCCGTATGACCAAAGCGGCCCATTGGCCAAGCAAGCCCGGCTCCATTTACAACGCCATGATTGCACCGGTTATTCACTATACCATTGCGGGCGCTATCTGGTATCAGGGGGAGTCGAACCGGCATTACCCGCAGGCATATTACCACCTGATGCACCTGCTGGTTGATCACTGGCGGGGGATGTGGCAAAAAGATTTTCCGTTCTACTATGTTCAGATTGCACCGTTTATCTACAATGGTGAACACCAGACAGCGGCAGTCCGCGAAGCCCAGACACAGGCCATGGACATCCCTAAATCAGGCATGGTGGTGACCACCGATCTGGTCGATAATCTGAAAGATATTCATCCGGCCTATAAGCATGAAGTAGGCAACAGGTTAGCCAATCTGGTACTGGCAGCCACGTATGAGCAGAAAACGATTGCGGCAAAAAGTCCGCAATATCAGTCGATGAAGGTAACCGGCAAAAAAGGCCATATCCTCCGCTTAAGCTTCCTGAACGCCCCTAAAGGACTGATCAGTAAGGGTAAAGAACTCAGCGAATTCACCATCGCCGGCGCCGACAAGGTATTTGTACCGGCCAAAGCCCGCATCCGCGGCAATATGATCGATGTCTGGTCTGACGAGGTAAAGGTCCCCTATGCCGTTCGGTTTGCCTTCCGGGATGCGCCGGAGCCGAACGTATTCAGCAAGGAAGGATTACCCCTTATCCCTTTCCGTACCGATGACTGGGACCTGAAACTGCCGAAATAATGCATGTGCCTCATCCCTCGGAAGTAAGCCGGCATCACGGACAGTTTTCAGAACGCCTTAAGTTTGGCGGGGCTGTACCCAAATTGCCGTTTAAACGTATATGAAAAATGGGAAAGATCTTCAAAACCAAGATCAACGTAGATGTCCGATGCAGATTTCCCTTGCTCTTTAAGCAGAAAATAAGCTTCGTCAAGGCGCTTCTGTAATAGCCATTTGTGGGGTGATGTATGAAATACCTTCTCAAAATCCCGTTTGAATGTAGCCAGGCTTCTTCCCGTGAGATACGCAAAACGGTCGAGTTTGACATTGTACCGGTAATTTTGGTTCATAAATGCTTCCAGATCCGATTTGTGCGGCGCTGAGAAGTCAAATAAAGCCTGTTTTAAACCGGGTTGCGCATCCAGCAGAATCAGAATCAGTTCCTTTATTTTCAAATCAATCAACGGCTTATTCCCAAGGCTATTACTATCAATGAGCGCTTTTAAGGAATCAATATAATTCCGGAGAAGCATGGTCATCCCGACAGGAATCATCGATGCCAGGCTACTTCTATGATCAGCTTGTATACTATATTCGCCGGCCATCTGCTGTAAATTACGTTCGCTTACATAGATATTCAGACTTTCAAAACGGCCGTTTTCCGGAGGGAACTTGGTAAACTTTACCAGTTGATTTTTCCGTAACAGGGTAAGAGCGCCTGCTTCAGCCTTATAAATCTCCCTGCCATCTGCCAGCATAAAACTCCCCGCCATCTGATACGACAGAATGTGCTGAGGAATAAAATTTTCGCCTTTTCGGCTAATGCTATGATAGCAGGAATAAACGATATCAGACGTTTCTGCGCTGTCCATAATTTTTATTCGGAAAGCGCTGTCTTGTCCTTACAGCACTTTCCAATATCATCATTACTTCAGAATTGCTTTCGTTTCGAGGTACTCTTCCAGACCAAAGGCTCCGTACTCCCTTCCGATGCCAGACTGTTTAAAGCCTCCGAACGGCACCATCGGATCATGGCTGAAACCGTTGATACAAACCCTTCCCGCGTCGATCCGTTCGGCAACATACTGCGCACGGTCAGGGTTCGATGTGCTGATATAGGCAGCCAGGCCATAGGGTGTATCATTGGCGATCGCAATGGCTTCTTCGTCCGTTTTATAGGGAATAATGGCTAACACAGGGCCAAAAATTTCCTCTCTGGCAATCCGCATATCGTTCCGTACATTCGTAAAAATAGTCGGTTTTACAAAGTTTCCGGCTTCCAGTCCGGCGGGTTTTCCAGTCCCGCCGGTCAATAACGTGGCCCCTTCCTGAAGCCCGGATTCAATGTACCCCTGAACCTTCTCAAACTGCCTTATACTGACCATCGGCCCTACGTCGGTGAGCTCCTGCAAAGGCGGGCCCACAACAATTTGTCCGGCAACTGCCTTAGCGATGGCATTGACCTCCTCCAGCTTACTCTCCGGTACCAAAAGCCTTGTCGGAGCAATACAAGCCTGGCCGTTATTCATATATGCTCCGTAGACAGCCATCGGAACGGCCTGCGCCAGATCAGCATCGTCCAGAATAATATTCGGTGATTTCCCGCCCAATTCCAGCGTTACACGCTTCATGCTGTCTGCTGCCTTTTTCGCGATTAATTTGCCTACCGCTGTCGAGCCGGTAAAGGAAATCTTAGCCACATCAGGATTATCCGTAAGTTCAGTACCCACAACAGTTCCCAACCCTGTCACAACATTGATGACACCTTTGGGTAAACCTGCATCGTGAAACGCCTCCATCAGGACCTGTGTCTGCAAACCACTCAGCTCACTCGGTTTAATAACAACCGTACACCCGGCAGCAATTGCCGTTGCTACTTTGCTACAGACCGAACTGTTACTTGCATTCCAGGGCGTAATGATACCGACCACACCAACCGGCTGTAACCTTACCCGCGAGGTGTTAATTGTTTTTTCGAATTCAAAATGACGAAGCGTTTCGATCATGCTGTCGAACCAGCTTCCCGTATACTTATTACTTAACGTTGAAAACCGGTACGTTCCACCGTATTCTTCGATCATGGTGTCGATAAAGTCCTGCTCCCGGTTTTGAACGGCATCCCTAAGTTTTTCCAGATACTGTATCCGCTGCTGTACAGTTGTCAGGGAAAACAGCCGGAATGCGTCTTTGGCCGCTGCAATCGCAACCCGGGTATCTGTTTCATCCGCAAGCGTTAATTCGCCGATCACGTTATTGGTAGCCGGATTTATCAATGTAAAAACCTCAGTACCATGTGGTGTTATAAATTCACCATTACTATAAATCTTATTTACCTTTCTCATTGCTTTCCTGTTTTATGCAGCAAAGGTAAAGGCGTCAAAACGAACTGACTTTGTAAAAAAGCTCAATGTTACTTTGTAAAAAAGCTCAGTCCTGAACCGGAATACAGTAGTTTGGTAAACCACCGGCCAAACATCAGGAAGATACCAGCGAAAGCAGGCAAAAGCCGTCGACCACCCATAACCCTGCCGGCACTTCGTTTGATTTTCCAACGGCCAGTTTAATAACCGTCCAGGACAGAAAGCCCCAGATAATGCCGTGGGTAATGGAATAGCTGAACGGAATCAGCACCAGCGCCAGAAAGGCCGGAATGGCATCGTCCAGCTGCTCCCAGCAGATTTTAGTGACGGGCTGCATCATAAACGCCCCGACCAGCACCAGGGCGGGGGCCGTTGCAACCGCCGGAATTACCGACAACAAGGGGGATAGAAACAGAAACGGCAGGAAAAGACTCCCGGCTACGATAGCGGTCAGTCCCGTACGCCCGCCCTGTGCAATGCCCACTGCGGATTCGATGTAGGCGGTACCGGGGCTGGTCCCCAGCATGCCGGCCAGCGTCGTCGCTACGGCATCGGTCAGTAAGGATTGTTTCAGGTTGCGGGGTTCACCGGCGTCATCGTGCAGCCCACCGGCTTCGGCTACCCCCACAAATGTGGACAAACTATCAAACAGATCGGTGAAGGCAAACGCAAAGATTACCGGCCACAACGACCAGCGGAAGGAATTGACAAGATCCAGTTTACCAATCAGACTGAAATCCGGAGCCGCCAGTACTCCCTGAAAATTGACGAGCGTTTTCAGCCCCATGTTAACCGCCGAGGCATCGCCCCACCACCGGCCAATGGGAATGGCCGCGAGGGTAGTCAGCATAATGCCGATAATGATCCCGCCCGGCACCTGACGCACCACCAGAACAGCCGTCAGCAACAGCCCGGCCACAAAGGTTATCATAACCGGATCATGCAGCGACGCCATGCTGACCAGCGTTGCCGGATGGGCCACGATAAACCGGGCATTTTCGAAACCGATAAGTGTAATAAACAAGCCGATGCCGGCAGAAACAGCATAGCGGACGGGCTTCGGAATGGCCTGTACAATAGCCGCCCGCAGGTTCAGGACCGACAGTATCAGAAACAGAATACCCGCCCAGAATACCGCGCCCAGCGCTACTTCAGGCGATAACCCCATGCCTTTTACGGCCGTAAAGGTAAAAAACGCATTCAGCCCCATGCCAGGTGCCACGACGATCGGGTTCTTTGCATACAGCCCCATCATCAGGCTACAGAAAAATGACAGCAGAATGGTAGCGGTCAGCACACCGTTAAACGGCAAACCGGCCTGACTCAGAATGGCCGGATTGACCACGATGATGTACATCGTCGCCAGGAACGTCGAAACACCCGCCAGCATTTCAGTCCGGCGATTTGCTGATGGAGTAAAGCTTTTGCTCGTCATACTGCAATGATAGCAAAAACCCGTTAACATACGGATAATGCCCGACAGGCTATTATTATCCCCTGAACAAATGGCCAGCTTAGGATCAGATACTACCATTTCCGGTCAAAAAAGGTCAATAAACAGGCTAAACCCCGCATTGTGTTATAATTTCCGGCTATCGTACCATCCTAATATTAAGTTTTACAGGATGTGTTGACAAACCCGAATCAGCCCGATAATTTTACCGGTATGTTAACCGAAATAGTATTTTATGTGGAGTCTGATACGTCCGGAGGATTTCAGGCCTACTCCCTTGAAGAAGGTATTCTGACCCAGGGAGACACAATTCCGGAGTTACAGGAATCAATCCAGGAAGCGCTGGACGCCCAGTACAGTCCGGCTACCCCGCTTCCGCCCATCCGGCTGGTTTTACCAGCTGAAGCGGATCAATAAGCTTTTTCGTAGCAAAGTAGTAAGGCTATTCTCACATCAGGCTGAGGATAGCTTTTTCTTGTTTTGTACGCAACCGTTCGATAGTATTTAATCTGTGTTGGCATATCTTTTGACCCTGCCAATGAGTGGTTACCGGTAAACGGATTAGTATCCTTTACCATTTACACCAATGAAACGTTTATAGACTCTAACGTATCATCTTATTCATAACCAGCTACAGTTTACAGCACAGGTATCTTTTTTGCCATACGTTCCGGCATCTTACTGTCAACAAGGAATAGTGTATGGAAAATTACCTTTACAAATGCGCTGCTAAACTCATCATTACGGTCTTTTTTACAGTCAATGTTACGTGCGTTCTGGCAAAATCCGGCACAGTATTCCGCGATTTTAATAATAACGGCATCCGGGATAAGGGAGAATCAGGCGTTGCCGGCATTACCGTTCAGTCGTTTAAATCGGGGAGTGTGGTCTTCGGAACAGCCGTGACCAATGCCCAGGGGCAGTATACCCTGTCGCCGGCCCCTGCTGCCAATGAACCGGTTCGGGTCGAGTTTTCTATCCCTGACTCGCTGAAGGCATTTTTCCCGGCGGCAATGGCTGACGGTGCAGGCAACAACGGGACATCTGTTCAATTCGCTACCGGAGCGGCCACCAGCCTTAATTTCGGCATCAACCGGGCCATTGACTTTTGCGAAGCCGGGCCACCGGTTTCAATTGTCTGCTTTATCATCGGCAGTGGCACCACCATTGGCAGTAACCTGCTGGCCACGGTTCCGGTCAACGCAACCGGGGTCGACGGGTCGGTGGTCGGCCATCCCGAAGCACCAGGTGCCAGTGTCGGCGCGGTCTGGGGCTCTTCGTACCAGAACGAAACAGACCGGCTTTTTCTCGCTTCGTTCATGCGGCGGCATACGGCATTTGGTACCGCCGGAACGGGCGCCATCTACGTGACGACCAGTCCGCGCGATGCAGCCAAATCAGCTTCCTACCAGTTTATTAACCTCAACGGACTGACCGTAAACCACGTTGCAGGCGGGAAGATCACTATCCGCACAGGACAAGACCCGCACCTGACAACCAACTACACTGCCGATATTATCCACGATGGACTAAACCCCGCCGATTCAGTGGGAAAAATTTCACTTGGCGACATGGACATGAGCAGCGACGGCAAAGCATTGTATGTGGTTAACCTGTACGATAAACGCCTGTACCGCATCCTCATCGACAGCGACAAGAACCCCCTGACCAACCCCACGGCGGCCGATGTTCTGGCGTTTGACATCCCTGATCCACGCTGTAGTGGCGGACAGGCGCGTCCTTTCGGGCTCGGTGTCCGGGGCGATGATGTATTTGTCGGGGTCACCTGTGATGCCGGTACGTCCAAAAACCGGTCTGACCTCCGGGCGTTTGTCTATAAGCTTAACACACTGACTAACAGCTTTTCTGAAGTCATTAATTTTCCGCTGGATTATCAGCGGGGTAATGTCGCCGGTATGACGTTTACCAGGGAGATGAATAGCTGGCAACCGTGGACGAGCGATCCCGACTGGCACAACGATAATTCGGCCATTGGGGAGGTGTTCAGTTTCAGTACCAGACCTGAGGTGCTGTGTTCGCAACCACTGCTGTCTGATATTGTCTTTGACGACGACGGTGCATTGGTATTGGGGTTCATGGACCGGTTCGGGCATCAGTCGATTTATCACGGCCCCGACCCGGCTGGCTCAGCCGTTGACGGGCACTTTGTCAAAATTGATCCGCGGGCAGCCGGCGACGTTATCCGTATCTGTAATACCGGCACCCTCTCGAGGCCCGTTTATGCCGTCGAATCGCTCGGAAAATGCGGTTCTCCGGGCGGTGGTCAGTTTGTGGAAGCCACCTACGAAAATCCTGAATATGAATACTATACCGGTGACAATTATAATAACGACAGCCATACTGAAACCGCCATCGGTTCGCTGGGGCTGGTACCGGGTAGTGGCGAGCTCATCGTGGCGGCTTTCGATCCGATCAGCGAGCGAAATAACGGCAAAGTGTTTACCAACGGGTTTAAGGTATTGTCTAACACAACCGGTAAAGAACTACGTGGCTTCTCGCTCCTGAATGATATCCCGGCAAACAACGGGAATAATGAGTTCGGCAAAGCATCCGGTCTGGGTGGCGTTGAGGTCCTGTGTTTACCCAAACCGATTGAGATCGGCAATCTGGTCTGGCTCGACCAAAACCTGAACCGCATTCAGGATGCCGGTGAACCGCCTATCCAGGGCGTTCAGCTTGAGCTGTACAATGCTGACGGGCAACTGGTTGGCCGTTCGACCACCAATGCATCCGGCCACTATGTGTTTAATAGTATAAACGTGTTGGATACAGTCGGCGTGAACCGGCCCAACCGGCCAGGCCCCCAGATTGAAACGGCCTACACCATCCGCGTGGCTGCCAGTCAGTTCAATAAAAAGGGATTCGGGCCACTGACCGGCATGACAATACCGACTCCCTCTCAGGCACGGGCGTTCGTGGACGCCCCGCTCGGCGAAAACCAGATCAGGGATAATAACGGCGTGATGGCTAATGGCTTAATCGTCGCTAACGTGCTAACCGGCAACTCCGGCGAAAGTGATCATACGATCGACATCGGCTTTGCACCCGCCCCGCTCCTTGCCCTGTCAAAGCAAGTCAGTACCACCCAGGCACGCGTCGGAGAGGTACTTACCTATACAGTCACGATCAGCAATACCGGTCAGGGGAATGCCTTTGGTATTGTCGTGCAGGACGTATTGAGTACCAACCTTTCCTACTTTGCCGGTACCGCCCAAACCTCTTCCGGGACGTTCGTGACCGGCAATCCATCTACCTGGACCATTGCCAGTCTGCCGGCCAATGCAACGGCCACATTAACTTACTCCGTTAGTGTTATCGGAGCGGGTCTGGCGATCAATACAGCCACCATCCCGGACGATACTGCACGGGTCTGCACCACCATTCCATACGTGGTTTGTGCCGGCCAACAATATGCCATCTCCGTGGAAGGTCCGACAGGCTTTTCCTCCTATACGTTTTATCGCGGCAACGAGGTCATCTACCAGGGTCCGCAACGTACGTACACAGCCACATCCCCCGGCACGTATCGGGTCATACCAGACCGGGTCATACCAGACCAGGTCATACCAGACCAGGTTCTGCCGGTTTCGGCCAGTCCTGACTGTAGTTATCCATCGTGCTGTCCGCTCATTATTCAGGAAATCAGGCCACAGTGTGTACCACTTTACGGACTCCGGCTCAACTAGGCACAAAAAACAGAAGCCCGGCAAATTGCCGGGCTTCTTTGGTCAAGCACAGTCGCGGGAGTTAAAGAACCGGCGATGGCTTTTACTTATTATCAATCATTATTGCCACCAATTGACAGGCTTGTGCCAATGGCCGCGAAGTCAAAAATTTCAGTCACATTTGCCAGGTTCAGGAAACTGCCACCTTGTGCATCAATCATTTCCTGATTATTCATTTCCTGTACTTCGAGTTGATCCAGATTCAGCGTTTTCATAACAATAAATGGTTGAGTTAATTGCCTACTCGATACGCTTTTCGGCTGCCGCGCCCCATCCGTCATCGTACGTCCCGGATGGGTTGTCTTTCTGCCGTTTGGGTTATACAAAGGTGGCAGAAAAAGCCATAGGAGCTGATAACGGCCAGTTATAGCTTCATAACAAGCGTTTATAAAAGTATAACCAACGTAAATTTTCTTTTCAGGTCAGGGGTTACATGCCCTTTTCTGACTCTATTAGTAGTGCAGCAAGCCATGCGCTACTCATTTTCACCCAAACCTGACATGATTAAATTTACAAACGCACTCCTGTTTCTGTCCGGACTTTATGCGTTCAGTACCATAAATAAACCTGTGGTCCATGAAACGACAGCTGTTGTTACCCGGACAGCCCATTCCGGTTCGGTTAAGGAGAACCCGGTCATTCCCGGCGATTTCGCCGACCCTTCGCTGATCAGACGCGGCAACACCTACTATGCAACCGGTACCTCCTCCGAATGGGCACCGCATTACCCGCTTTTCACCTCAACGGATCTGATCCACTGGAAGCCCCTCGGATACGTATTTAACCAGACACCTTCGTGGGCCTCGGCCTCCTTCTGGGCACCGGAGCTGTTCTACCGCAACGGTACCTACTTTGTGTATTACGTCGCCCGCCGGAAAAGCGACGGCATTTCCTGCATCGGTGTGGCCACCGCGAAAGACCCGGCCAAAGGTTTCACTGATCACGGGGTCATGCTCGAATTCGGTAAGGAAGCCATCGACCCGTTCGTAATTGACGTCGACGGGCAGCTATACATGACCTGGAAAGCCTATGGCCTCGACAAACGACCTATCGAAATCCTGGGCAGCCGCCTGTCGACAGATGGCATGAAACTGGAGGGTGAACCCTTCATGCTGCTGCGCGACGACGACAAAAAAGGCATTGAAGGCCAGTGCATTGTTAAGAAAGGAAATTACTTCTACCTGCTGTATTCGCTAGGTGCCTGCTGTGGCCGGGGCTGTACCTATCAGGTTGAAGTTGCCAGAGCAACGGCTATCCAGGGACCCTATACCCGCTTCACCGGTAACCCGGTACTGGCTGAAACGGACGAATGGAAATGCGCCGGCCACGGCACCGTCGTTACCGGCAAAGACGGCAAGGACTATTATCTGTATCACGCCTACAACAAAGCAGACAATGTGTATACCGGCCGGCAGGGCATGCTGAGTGAACTGCGCTGGGACCAGCCAGGAGGCTGGCCTTCGCTCCACCCGATGGGGGCTAAAGCCGCTGCCATTCAGAATTTCCGCGACGACTTTACGAAACCGGCACTCGCCGGCGACTGGCAATGGGATTTCCGCCATACCAAACCGGCCTGGAAACTATCCGGCGGTAACCTGGCGCTGTCGGGCACACCGGATGCGAAAAACTCCACCGGCACCGCCCTTACGGTCCGGCCGCTGAGCGGTGATTATACCATTACCACTGAAGTCGCCAATCACAACGAATCGCTGAAAGGGCTGGTGCTGTACGGCGATGCCGGCCAGTCGGTTAGCATCGGGGTGAAAGGTACCATGCTGCAAATCCAGGAGGTTAAAAATAACAAGACGACCGTTGCTCATGAAGAAGCCGTCGGCACGACAAAGCCGCTGACACTCAAAATTCAGGTGGAGAAAGGGTATCTGTGCCGCTTTTTCCGGGGCGACGGCAAGGGCGGCTGGACAGAAGTAAAAACACAGGGGGCTACCTATAATGCCGATTTCCTCCCGCCATGGGACCGCAGCCCGCGTCCGGGCTTGCTGCAACAGGGCAGCGAACCGGCCTTGTTCAGCTATTTCAGCATTACCTATTAAAAAATACCACATAGCCACATAGAGAAACAAAGATGATTAACAATCTTTGTATTCTATGTAACTATGTGGTAAAACCTCCTTGTCCTGTAAACAATTATAGCTTCTCTACTTTTTTCAGGTTGTCGTCCGGTACGCGGTCAACGAGGAAGCTGATCGGGTCGATACCGGCCTGATAGGGTTCTTCCTTCACGACAAAGGTATAGGTGCTATCCTTTTTCTTCATTTTCTCGCGGCGGATCGCCAGCAACTTGCCCTGATCCTTTCCGTCGGCCGGACGCCCATAGACGCCGACATCAATCCAGTCATTGAGCGTCACCGGCTTTTCGTTCCCGTACTGGTCGGCACGGAATTTCTCGCTCTGGACCGCTACCGTCACCTCAAACTGTCCGTCGGGCCGTTTTTTGTATGACGCCGATAGGGCACGGTTATTGAAAACCGTCATTTCCTCGAACAGGTCCGTGATGACGTACTGCAGCGAATCCGGCGTATTTTTCTTGAACAAATCCACCAGCGCATAGGCATTCGGGTACGGCGGCCGGCGGTAGGCGTAGTTCTGCACCAGCTCATGGAGGGCGTTATTTACCGCCTTTTCGCCGATCATCTCCTTCAGATAGTACATGACTACACTACCCTTCCGGTAATGGATATAGCCCTGATTTTCGACCTTTTCCAGCGGCACTTCCTTCACCGACTCCGTTCCGCGATCCCCGAGGTAGCGGTCCATTTCGTACTTCAGGAACTTTTTCATGCGGTCTTTGCCGTATTCCTTTTCCATCACCATCAGCGCCGAATACTGGGCCATGGTTTCGGATAGCATCGTGGCTCCCTGCATGTCAGCCCCCACGACCTGATGCGCCCACCACTGATGCCCCATCTCGTGCGCAACCACGTAATACACCATATCAATATCCTTTTCCGGATCAATTTTGGCGATAAAGCCGATACCTTCTGAGTACGGCATGGTTCCGGGAAAGGCCTGGGCGAAACTGGCGTAGCGCGGAAACTCAATGATCCGGGCCTGCTTGTGGTAATACGGGCCGAAATTCTGCGTGTAGTAGGCCAGCGATTTTTTCACCGACGACAGCATGTTTTTGACGTTGTACGGGTGTTTCTTATCGTAATACACCTCGACATCTATGCCGTTCCATTTCTCACGGGCGACTTCGTAACGCGCCGAAATAAAGGAGTAAAAATTCAGCGACGGATGATCGAGTTTGTAGTGGTAATACTTCCGCGTCTGGCCGTTTTCGGTTTTTGTCCATTCTTTCAGCAGCGAGCCCGGGGCCACTGCCATCTGATCACCGGACGTACTGATCACCGTTTCCACCATCACCCAGTCAGAGTTATTGCTGATGTAGGTGTTCATGCACTTATCCGTACAGTTGCGGGCTAACTGCGGCATCCGGTCTTTTTCCTTCAGGCCATGTTCTTTCCGCTTATTCTTATCCCCGATCTCAAAGCCATCCTGATAGCCGATCATGGGCGCAATGTCGCTGTTGTCGAAAAACGAACCGTTCTGGTTAATCTGTTTGGTAAACGTAACCTCGTTTTCAAACCCGTTGGTTTCTTTCAGCATGGTGTACCGCAGGTGTACCGAGTCCCCGGGAGCAAGCGCCGGACTGAGTTTGTAAATCTGGTACTGCAGCACCGAATCGTTCATGGCCAGTTTGGCCCGGTCAATCGACAGTGTGTATTTCCGTTCGTTTGGATACACAATGTGCACCGAATCAATCGGGAAGCTCGACCGGTTTACGAGCACAAAATCGCCTTTCACGGACAGGTTACGCTCTTCCGGATACACATCAATGGTGTACTTAACATTGCTGATGCGCGGCTGCGGAATGCCCTGGTATTTTTTATACTTCTGCTCATAGCTGACCTGCCGCTCTTCCTGGTCATCGTCCGACTCGAAGCTATTAATCACCTTCGTGTTGTAGAAAATAAAACCGCCGCACAGAATCAGCGCACCGGACAACCCTGTTGTGATGGCTGCGTTGGTGCCCGAAAAATGGAGCCGTGCCGTCCGGAACCGGCTGGCCCAGCTGCTGTCACGGCCGCGTACCCAGAACAGGATCGCTTTCATCCCCAGCAGGGCGGCTACCAGCGTCCAGTAAATCCGGAACCAGACAAACGACTTCACAAACGGGCCGAAGCCGTTCATATCCGAATAGGTATAATCCGGTGAGGCGTTGAATTGAACCATATTGCTGCTTACGTCCAATGGTCCCCAGATGTAGGCGTTGGTAATCAATACCACGATGAAGGCAAAAAATGCGACATACTTCTGATTCACCAGCGTATGCACCAGCATCGACAGTACGATCAGGGGAATAAACCGGATCAGGTCAATGGCAAAAAACTCAATCAGGTACTGGTCCAGTTCAAGCGTCGTGTACCCCTTCAGCAACTGGGTTACGATACCGGCCAGAATACAGACCGCCTGAATCACGGCCACCATGCCAATCAGGCCCAGCAGCTTACCCATAAAAACGGTCCATGTCCGGTTCGGCATGGCATCATAAATCTGATCCATATCCGCCTCCCGCTCCTTCCAGATGACTGAGCCCGAGTAAAAGACGATAATCGCAATCAGGAAGACATACATCGTTCCGCGGATCGTGGAAATCACCTGATAGGTTACCGGGTAGGACATCAACCCGTAGAAGCGATCTGAATATTGCAGCGAGAACCCCATGTTGAGCATCCCCGCCAGCAGGATGACGATGAACGCCGTGCCGGTGATAATGCCCCAAAACTCCAGCCGGGCGATGCGGATCATCTGCTGCCAGGCAACCGAAGTGCCTTTTTGCGGATGTATGACCGGTAGCGGCTGCAACGGAATAAACAATGGCCGCGGGCTGTCCTCCTGAATATGGTCTTTTTTCTTTTTCCGGTTGACGGCGTTGCGCTCGGCAAACGAGAACCGGAAATAGGTAAAGACCAGTATACCGACCCCGACGCCCGTCCAGATCAGCCGGTTCATGAGCATGTCCGGGTTACTGAGGCCCACCGACAGGGTATTTTTTTCGCTGACGGTCCAGTATTTGGTGATTAGTTCAAACGGGCGGGCACCGAAGGCATCAACGAAGAACGCCAGCCGCTCATTTTCCACGTCGCTCAGGAAGCTGCTCGAAATCCCGTAGGCTACCAGCAGCAGAATGGCACCGACAAACGAAATAATGGTAGAACGCGTTAGGGCTGCCAGCGCAAAAATGATGGCCCCGCTGATGAAGGTATTCGGAATGGCAAACACCAGAAAGCTGTTTACGTGCGACATCAGCTCCGTCGGCCCGTACCGCTCGGCATCCACCGAACCGGTTGTCTGCCCGATGAGCGTCCCCAGCATGATACCCAGCGAGATCCCTAAAAACGGAATGAGCGACACGATAAACGAACCCAGAAACCGCCCGGCCAGATAATCCAGCTTTTTAATCGGCGACGAAAAGACGATCTGGTTGGTTTTGTAATTGAAATCGCGGATGGCAGCGTTCTGAATAAAGGCCGTTGTCATCAGCAGGGCGAACAGGCACCACACACCAAACTGATTCTGAACGACATACGGCGCATTTTTGTAGATATTGCCGAACGACCCGCCAATCGACACATCATCGGACGCCGATGCCCAGGCGAACATCAGCACGTTAACCAGCATGAACACGTACACCATCGGCTGTCGCAGCCAGTAGCGCAACTCAAAGGTAAATAGATATCTAAACATGTTGTTCCAGAGCGGGTTATGGATTACGCATGATTAGAAATAGTCGAGAAGAAGACGTCTTCGAGGTCAGGCTGAGCCAGTTCGAAGCCATTTGCGGGTACATCTTCACTGTAGATGTGAATCAGCGGTTTGCCGGCAACCAGCTTGTTCGAAATCAGCGAATACTGTTCAGCATATCCGGCGAGTTCGGCTTTTTCGATGGATTTCTGCCAGATTTTACCGTCCAGCATCGTAACCGAGTCGAGCGGAGAGCCGCTGTAGAGCACATTGCCACGGTGAATAATGGCCATGTTCCGGCACAGTTCCATGACATCCTGTACGATGTGCGTCGACAGGATAACGATCACATTTTCTCCGATTTCAGACAGCAGGTTGTAGAACCGGTTGCGTTCGCCCGGATCGAGGCCGGCCGTTGGTTCATCCACAATAATCAGTTTCGGGTTGCCGATCAGGGCCTGAGCGATGCCAAAGCGTTGTTTCATCCCACCCGAATAGCTGCTGACTGCCTTTTTGCGGTGTTCGTAGAGGTTTACCCGCTGCAGCAGGGCATCCACCAGTTCCTTCCGCTCCTTGCTGCTGGTAATGCCTTTCAGCACGGCCAGGTAATCGAGCAGGTCAGTGGCGGCCACTTTCGGGTACACCCCGAACTCCTGCGGCAGATACCCAAGCACCTGCCGGATACCTTCCTTATCGTTCAGGACATCGATGCTGTCGACCTCGGAATTTCCCAGAAAAGCGGTTCCGCTGTCGGCATCCTGTAAAGTAGCCAGTGTCCGCATCAGCGTTGACTTACCGGCACCGTTCTGCCCTAGCAGGCCGTACATACCGGTCGGTATAGTCAGAGAAACATTGTCAAGGGCTTTTACCCCGTTTGAATACGTCTTGGAAAGGTTTTGAATAGTTAGTTGCATGTAGTTGGGTACGGTTTTGGCGATAAACAAATATAACCCAACCTACTATTCAGCCCACTTTTTTGTAGTTAAAAGGTTTGATTGATGGCTAAATGGTTCCGTTATTTACCCGATTACCAATTATAGCATTGTTTTTCACTGGTGTTTACGAGGCATAACTACAGGTAAACCACTGGTATGAGCACGGAAATGCCGGCTTATGTGGTTTAACTGCCTATTTTACGGAATGAATTGTAATACGTTATACTTCCCTTCCCCAGCTATCAATCTCAGTATCTGCCCAAAGCTCCGGGAAGAACACCCGCTTCTGACCGGCAGGCGGCAGGTAGCGCTGCCAGTTTGTACCGCCGGTCGCCTCAATGGCCTCGGGCGACTTGTGCAGATACCGTACTGCCGACCGCAGGTGCATCAGCTTCCAGCGTACATTGACCCGCTGGTCGAAGGCCCGTAAACCGGCAGTAAGCTCACCGGTCAGCAGCCCCTGCTCCCGGAGCATCAGCATAGCCTGCCGCAGGTTGGTACGCTGATAGTCTGTTGCCAGCCGCACGAGCCGGTCTGAATACTGCGCTTCAAACTGCCGTAAGGTCAGGGTTTTCTGCTGGCTGGACAGCTCAGTAGCGCCCCGCTTCCAGTAAATCCGATCGTATTGCCGGCTGACCGGCGCGTCGGCGACCTCCCCCTGCGGATCATCGAGCAGCAGGGAAAAATCGGTGGCCATGATCTCAATTTCGCGGAACTGCACTGATTGAAACCCGCTCGACGGCAAAAGCGCCATCCGGAATTTGAGGAACTGGTCTTTGTCCATGCCTTCGACCATGACCGTAAACGAGTTTTCCAGTATCTCAAAATACCGGTTAATTCGCGCCACGCGTTGCGTGAAGAATTCAATAAAACCGGCGGATGAGCCTTCCGGTACGCGGCCGGCAATCTGGGCGATTTCGTGTTTGACGAGCTTAAAGTATAATTCGGTGATCTGGTGATAGGTAATAAAAATCAGCTCGTCGGGATAGGCCGTGCGCGGATTTTGCAGGGAAAGCAAGGTTTCCAGGTGAATATAGTCCCAGTAGGTCAGGTAGTCGGCCTGCAGCAGGCCTTCAAGGTAGGACGCCATGTCCTGCCCCATCGCGGCATATTTTTGGGAAAGCTGCTGTAGCTTTTCGGCCAGATCGGCCGGAATCTGTGTGTTGTTTTCAGATAGCATGGGATGAAGTGCAAACTGGTTCGGGCGCAATTTGCAAAAATCCCGCTAACCGGACGATACGCTCCCCGGGGCAGTTCCGGATTTGCCTGGCTACGAAACCGGCGCTTCCCGCTCGAACCGAAACCGTCCGGTATGCTGTGCCCAGTGGTGGCGGAGCTGAAACTGACGGCGCCGCGCCACCATAATCTGTACGCCGTTTGTTAACGTCACCTGTAGTTTTTTCGGATCATTGGCTACGCGCTTTATCGAAAATACGTACGCAGCATTCACCATGGCATCTTTCCGGATTCGCCAGAAACCTGGCAGCTGCTGCTGGTAGCATTTCAGGGTATAGCTGCTTAACAGGGTCACGTTATCAACCGTATGAATGCGGGTGTAATTCCAGTCACCCTCCATCCACAAAATGGCATCGGCAAAGATCTGCCGTTTGTCAAACATGATGAATTCGTCAGTGGTAGTGCTCGGCATCGTGAATAAAAAATACGTTCGGGGATATGTCGGAAAGTCGTCTTTCTGCATGACCAAACTAGGTAGTTCACAATATCTTACCAATCAAAAACTAACAACCCGGCGGTTATTTCGCACAAATACACAGGTTCGTTTAATATAGGTGGATACCGGTACCACGCATTCCCCGCAGCCAGGCATTCAGCAGTCCCCGCAGATTCCGGCGCAGACCGGAGGACATTACCGTACCGTTTTCGCGCTGCCTGACATACTCTTTCATCAGCATGTTTCCGCGCTGTGAGGTAGCCAGCCGGTGCCCTGTGGTCAGCGTGACTTCGCTGGCACGCTGATTAAACTCACGGATATACATTGCATTGACGAGTAAACTCTGATGGATCAGCAGAAAATCATAGTCATCCTGAAGGGTGCGCGTAAAATGACCGATGTTGATTGTGGCGGTCAGCGGCTCCTTTTCCCCTTTCAGAAATACTTTTGTTATTTCCCGGTCGGCCTGAAAATAGACGATTTCCTGTACGGCCACCAATCGCCGGACACCGCCCAGCAACCGGATGGCAATCCGGTCGAACCGGTCACCCTGCCGTTGCTGCTCCAGCATGGCCCTGACCTCTTCCAGCATGGTATCATGCGCTTCCAGTCGCTGAACAGCCGTGTCGATCGCCGCCCGTAACTGGCTTTCATTGACGGGTTTCATGATAAAATCAAGGGCTGTATAGCGCAGGGCTTTCGTTGCATTTTCGAGTACGCCGTGGGCTGTGATAAAGATCAGCTGCGGCAACGGATGACCGGCTGCATCCAGCCGCGCCAGCACATCAAACGAGGTACCGCCCATAATCTGAATATCGAGCAGTACAATATCGGGCTGCCGGCGCACCAGCAACGCATAGGCTTCGTCTACGCTTCTTGCTTCACCGGCAAGCTGAAGGTGCGGATAATCCCTTTCCAGAAAATACCGGATAACCTCCAGACTATCAATAGTATCTTCAACTACAGCAACAGTTTTCATGCGGATAACAGGTTAATACTATGCGATTCATCGGTCTTCACTCCGGGCAATGGTTATCGTCACAACCGTTCCGCCTGCCAGCCGGTCATCAGTCTGCACCTTAATGCTGTACCCCAGCAGGTTGAGCGTATCAACGCGCTGCTGCACAAGCGTGGCCCCGAGCGAGCGGTAGGCTCTCTGTGAATACTGATGAATCTGCCGCATCTGTTCGCGGCCGATGCCATCGTCTTCCACAATACAAACCAGGGTTTCACCGAGGCCAATGAACCGGATCCACAGATTACCGGGGCCCGTTTTATGGACCAGACCATGTTTGATTGCATTTTCGACAAACGGCTGGATCAGCATTGGCGGTAGGGTTACCGTTTCCGGATTCAGCTTCCCGTCGAGGCTGCCGGCGTCGAAATGTACGGTAATTTTATCACGGTACAACAACTGTTCGAAGCGCACATAGCTGCTGAGCAGGTTCATTTCTTCGGCCAGCGTTATTTCCCGTTCGGCCAGGCGCTGGTTCCGCCGCCGGCTGCCGGTTACCGCCGACGTATTCAGAAACCCACGGACCAGGTTCGAAAACTCAACCAGCAGGCCGGCCGCTTCGTCAGGCTTATTTTTAAGAATCAGGTTTTGCAAAGGTACCAGCACATTGAACATAAAATGGGTATTGAGCTGGGCCTGTATGGTCTGAACGCTCAGAAACAGGCTTTCCTTTTCCCGTTCACGCAGTTGCCGGTTTGCCAGACTCACCTGTTGCCGCCCGCGGATAACAAACCAGAGCAGCAGGCCACCTGTCAGTAAAGCCCCGGCCAGAAGATACGGTATGATTTTCCGGAACACGGGCGTTTCATAAAATGCCATGTCTGCCTGGAAATGCAGGGCAGTCAGTTGTTCATGAACCTCATGGAGACCGCCCGTTCTCGCCTTTACCCGCAGTGTATGCGCTCCGCTGCCGTACTCATGAAGCTGAATAACCGGAGCCGTCTGCCAGTCTGACCACGGCTGGTCATCCAGCTGCCAGGCATACTGCGTCTGTGCCGGCCGGTTATCACCCAGTACTTCCAGTTCTGCGGTAAGCCCATGCTGCCTGCCGGTAAGGGAAAACACGGTGTCGCCGTACGAAAACGGCAAACGCTGTCCGTTCAGCTTCCGGATTACCGGCAGCAGCGGTTCCGGACGCCGGGCAAAGCGTTTGGTGTCAATATAACACAGCACGGTTCCCGACGTGATCCAGGCCCTGCCTTGCCGGTCCTTATAAAATCCGGCCTGCCCGGGCTGAATTCCCGGATACCCTGTCCGGTGATTCAGCAACTGTAAAACAACCTTCTTCTGCCGGTACCAGGTTGCCAGATCGAACAGAAAAACACCCCTGGTTTCCCCGATGGCCAGCACCGAGTCGGTCAGCATGCCGACAAACGCTGCCTTGCTGCGGAATGTCCCGGCGGCTATCCGGACAACCTGCCGTGTCGAACGGTCAATGTAGCCAAATCCGTCGCGTGTTGCCAGCCAGATGGTTCCGCGGGTATCTTCACACAGGTCGGTGACGGCCATAGCCGGTTTTACCCCCTGCGTTTCCGTATAATTAACCACCTGCTGCGTGCCGAAGTGATATCGGGCCAGTCCCATTCCTGTACCCAGCCAGTACACATCAGGCTCATTGGCGGCAATCGCACTAAGGCCGTACAGACAGGAGTGCAGCCCCTGTTTTGCCGTAATTTTCCGGATCAGCCGGCCTTGCCGGTACACCCGGAAGCCACCGGGCATCCCAACGAAAACGCGGTCCGTGCGGGGATCATGGTAAAAAAACAGGGCGGTACCGTCTTCCGGACGGGTCAGAAAATGAGCGTCCCTGCCATCGAACACCAACGGACCGGTTTCGTGAGGCAGATACAGCAAGCCGCTGTGATCCTGAACAGGATGGTAATAGTACCGGTCCCAGAGCGTCTGCTTATCGGGCCGGCCGGCCGACAAGGCTTTCAGGAGCCAGGGCGCCTGTAACGGACTGACCATTCCGTTGTCCTCGCCGGTCCGGCTATAGCGCTGCGGCGGCGTACCGTAATTCAGCAGCCATATGTTGCCGTCCGGCCGTTCGGCGACACTCCAGACATAAGGCACCTGCTGCTCATCGAAATAGCGGAGTCCGTTATCGAAGACTTCGACCAGCCCTTTATCGGTCCCGAAATACACTTTCCCGTTCCGGACAACCGGAGCCGTGTATGCCAGATTTCCGGGTGAACGGTGGATGACGGTCACCGTCCGGCTCCCGCCCGAATACCGGAAAAAAGATCCGGAGGGATTATCCAGGCAGTAAAAATCCCCTGAAAACGGCGCCAGCGCCTGTCCGGTACCCCTGTTTATTGCCAGAAAAGGGACAGGTGTCTGTCCTGGTTCGGCAGTCAGGTACCGGGACGCTCCAAGCTGATTAGCCTCCCGCAGGATTACCTGCGTATACCCCTGCATCAGATGGGCCTGAAACCCCGCAGGCGGCGCATAATCGCTGATCCGGAAGCACCGGTTAGCGACAATAAAGTATAACCCTCCGGATTCAGGACCTGCGGTAAGCCACAACCGTTTCCCGGTCTTATCCCACCGCAGGCTTGTGACCACCAGCGAATCTACACCCGCCACGGTTTGAGCCGCCTTCCGGTAGGTACCATGCTGAAACAGGTATAGCCGGTCTGAAGCCACAAACCAAATCCGGTCCTGATCGTCAATCTGTAGCGGGGTATTGTTTAACGTCAGGTGATCCGGAAAGGGGAAGTGCTTAAACGAGGCTCCGTCAAGCGAGGTAAGGCCCTCCCGGGTCATGATCCAGATGTGTTTTCGGCTGTCCTCGCCGATGCCCTGTATATAGGCTGACCCGAGCGACAGGTCATGCCGGTCGAACTGCTCAAACTGATCGCCGTCAAATTTGGCCAGCCCGTCGGTCGTACCCAGCCAGAGATAGCCTCTTGAGTCGAGCAGGCTGCTGGCAATCTGCATATTCGGCAGCCCTTCCCGCACCGTATAGTGCCTGACCGGATAGAGCTGCCCGAATGCGGGGGCACACCCAATCATCAGCAATAAGGCAATACGGCACAGATATTTCATGTCCGGCAATCTACAGTTCAGGCTGCACTTTTTCCAGCATAAAATAACAAATGGCACTGTTTTACGAACAAGTGTGCGTTTTCCTGACCTGCTCCCACTTACTGCTGTATACCGGTCTGCCGGTCTGCACCACCTCTATCGTGCAACCGCCGCTTAAATAGGTTTCCTGAACAACCTGCCGCAGACGTGCGTACTTACCCTAAAACAACGTTATGAAAAAGACAATCGCACTACTATGCCTCTTATCCGGCCTGACCATGCCGACGTACGGCCAGTTTTTTGCCGATCTGGAGACGGGTCTGGTCCTTGGAACACCTTATAACACCATCCGCCGGCCTACCATGGGCGGCACCACCTTCGATATTGGCAAAGACCTGAAACCGGACGCAAAGCCTTTTTACCGGATCCGGCTGGGGTATACCATTGCTGACCGGCATACCATTTCGGTACTGTATGCGCCGCTGACCGTTACCTACAAGGGTGCCTTCAGCCAGCCGGTGCAGTTTAACGGGGAGTTTTTCCTGGCCAGCCAGCCGATTGAGGCAAAATACCGCTTTAACTCCTACCGGCTGACCTACCGCTATGATTTTATCCGTACCGACAAGCTCCGGCTGGGTCTCGGCCTCACGGCTAAAATCCGGGATGCCGATATCAAAATCAGCGGTGATCAGCGTACGACAAATTTCAGCAATGTAGGCTTTGTTCCGCTGCTGAATTTTTATGCCGGATACCAGCTGGCCAATCAGTGGCACGCGGTGCTGGAAGGCGACGCACTGGGCTCGAAACAAGGCCGGGCAGAAGATATCTTTCTGGGTGCAACCTATACCATCAATCCTACAGTCAGTCTGAAAGCAGGTTACCGTGTGGTGGAGGGTGGTGCCAATGTTGATCAGATTTATAATTTCACCTGGATTAATTACGTGTCTATCGGCGCCCGTATAACGCTGTAAAGCGCTTTTTCAGGCTAAAAAAGCGGGCCGTCATTAGAAACATGGCCCGCTTTTTGCATTTCAATTATCATACTTACACATAAGTAAACAATACCATACGGCTTACTTTTTTTCCAACAATCTAAACAGCTTAAATTCACAATCCTTACCAAAGAGTTACTTATAACAACCATCTACTTTTAACCATTTTAAGCCAAATGGTATATTAATTGTCATTCATTAGAGCATAAAGTAAACATTGCTTTAATGAAACGTTTATACTCAGCATTTCAGAAACTTTTTTTACTGGCGCTCTGCTGCACTTTTCAGGCCGGACTTTACGCACAGGTTGTACCCGATAACGTTTACTATATTCCGCTTCCGGAGCCTCAGCTGCAAACAGCCTTTAAAAACCTGACCACGAACCCTGCCACAACAAACGTGATCAGTAATACCATTCTGGTAACGATCTCCATTGTCTCTACCAACAACAATACGGTGATCTACTATGACCACTGGGAGGATGGGTACCAGGCTAATTTTTCCGGCACCAAACAAAGCAGTACCCAGATCTGGGGCGACAATGACCCTTCCAACGGGATGCCTCCCGGGTATTCGGTTGATAAAATCAACGCCGGTGACCGGATTAACCTCGTCAACAACGTTTCGCTTCCCCGCAGTACCAGCACCATCGTTTATGACGGCCGCGATAAAATTGCCTCTACCAAATACCTCTCCGTTACCCGGATCGGCGTGCCGACATCGCCTGGCTCGGTGCTTGGCTCATCCGTGGAAGTCTACGATACAACGGTGTACGACCGCGCTTTTCAGCTGCCGATCGGTGAAACGTCTGATCTGAACGCGGGTTCAAACTGTTGCTTGTTTGAATACACGTCCATCTTTGTGATGGCCCGCGAAGATGCTACCACCATCGAAATTGATGCCAATGCCGATGGCACCTATGAAACAACGGCAACCCTGAACCAGGGGGAAAGCTATCACTTCAACGGCAGCAGTGTCGGCGATGTGGTGGCGGGGGCAGCTGTCCGGGCGAATAAACCGGTGCAGGTCGATCTGGTAACCGGTGACATCGGCGCTGCCTATGAATCGAGGACATTTGCCATGTATCCGACGGCGCTCTGGGACAACTGCTACTATAACCCGGTCGGGCGAACGACGGTCAATGCCGACGTTAATGCCTTTATTTTTAACCCCGGCCCGTCCTCACTGACCATCAACGCCCGCACCACCGGCGGTGTTTCCAGCTTTACGGTTGGCCCGAAAGCCACCTACCGCTACAATATGCCCGATAACTCCGGTGCTCACTTCTATACAACCAACGAAAGCGACAGGTTCTTTGCCGTCGGGGTACATGACGCTGACGTGACCGAGCAATCGACCTGGGACTGGGGTTTTTCGCTCCTGCCGGAAGTCTTTCTGACAACAGCCGCGGTGGTGGGCTATGGACCGGGAACCTCTGATCCGGTCAGCAATACCGGTAATGGTAGTCCGGTCTGGGTACTGGCGATCAACGCCACAACCGTCTATGCTGATTTCGACGGCGATCCGACTACCGGCCCGCTGACCGACCCCAACGGCGGAAAATATGATGTAGCCTATCAGGTTGTTGCCGATCAGTCGTTGCGTATTTTCGACAATAATGACCGTGACCAGACCGGTATGCGCGTGTATACGCTCGATGGTACGCTCATCGCCGTAGCCTGGGGCGAGGATGCAGCCACGGCCGGCCCTGGTCTTCCATTTCTCGATCTGGGCACTACCGTTACTCCCGACCGGAAAATTATTGTGTCCAAACTCGCCGCTATATCCGTGGATAACGGGCAGCCGGGCATCGTGGACCCCGGCGATGAGGTAACCTACCGGATTGTGGTGCAGAATGCATCCCTGCGCTCTCGTAATGTGGTGTCGATCACGGATACGATCCCTGCGGGCTTTACGTATATTGCGAACAGTACGCGCCGAAACCGGACCACCGTTATCCCCGACCAGACCAGCCCCAATACGGTGTTCCCGCTGGATGAAACCGGTTATAATCTGGGGGACCTGATTCTGGCGCAACGGGATACGCTTTCTTTCCGGGTAGTTGCCCAGCGCCCGCTGGTGGCTAATGCGACCGTAACCAACCGTGTCACCTACAGTGATAACCTCAATGATCAGGTCAGCGGCCAGGTAACGATTTCGATCAATCAGGCCTATCCGCCGGTGGCCAACCGCGAGGCTGTCACCACGCCGTTTAACACCAGTGTAAGCGTAAATGTGCTGACCAATGACACCGACCGTGCTTTCCGGCCGGCCGCACTGACTAATGTCTCGGCACCGACGATTTTCACCCAACCTAAAAACGGGACGGCCACGCTGACCAACGGCGTGCTGGTTTACCGGCCCGGCAGCACGTTTGCGGGCCGGGATACGGTCATTTACCGGCTGTGCGACAACCTGAATACCAGCCTCTGCGATACCGCCCTGGTTGCCATTACCGTTCAGTCGGTGCCACCTGTGGCCAACCGCGATAACGTCACCACGCCGTTTAACGTAAATGTCCAGATTAATACGCTGGCCAATGACGTGGATAAGGCCAACCGCCCCGCTTCGCTGACGGGTGCATCGGCCAATGTCAGTTCGTTTTCGGTGATTACACAACCGGCCAACGGCACCATTGCCATCGGCGCCAACGGGCTATTGACCTACAATCCGAATGATACCTATGCGGGGACCGACCAGCTGATTTACCGGATTTGCGACAATGTCAATACCAGTCTCTGCGATACGGCGCTCGTGTTTATCACCATCCAGTCGGCCCCGCCGGTGGCCAACCGCAACGATGTTTCGACGGCCTTTAACACCAACATTACCATCCCGATTCTGGCCAATGACGTCGATAAAGCCGGCCGGCCGGCGGCGCTGACCAATGTGTCGGCCCCGGTCATTACCCAGAACCCGGCCAACGGCGCGGTGGTTGTCAATGCGGACGGGTCGATTACGTATGACCCGAACGACACCTTTGCCGGCACCGATCAGCTGATTTACCGGATCTGTGACAATGTCAATTCCAGTCTCTGCGATACGGCGCTGGTGACGATCCGGGTGAACTCGGCCCCGCCGGTGGCCAACCCGGAAACGGTTAACCTGGCGTTTAACGTCACTACGACGGTCACTATCCTGGCCAATGACGTGGATAAAGCCGGACGGCCCGCGGCGCTGACCAACGTGACCGCTCCGGTCATTGTGGTGCAGCCGAAGCATGGTTCAGCCATGATCAATGCCAACGGTACGCTCACGTTTAACCCCGATGACACGTTTGCCGGACTCGATACGCTGTACTACCGCATCTGCGATACGTTCTCGGGCACCCTATGCGCCACAACCTACGTTGCGTTCAATGTGGGTTCCAATGCGCCTACGGCCGGGGCAGACGTCACGTCTACGCCGTTTAACCAGAACGTGACGGTAACCATTCTGACCAACGACACCGACCGGGCGTCGCAACCGGCCAGCCTGTCGACGGTCACCCTCCCGCAGATTCTGTACGGCCCCGTCAACGGAACGGCTATTATTAACGCCAACGGTACGCTGACTTATAACCCGAATGACACCTTTGCCGGGGTCGATACCATCCGTTACCGCATCTGCGATAACGTGAATACCAGCCTGTGCAGCAATAATCTCGTTACCATCACGGTTCAGTCGGCCCCGCCGGTGGCGAATCCGGAGAGCCTGACCATTAATTTTAATGTCACAATGACGATTGCGGTACTGACCAACGACGCAGATAAGGCCGCACGGCCCGCAGCCCTGACCAATGTGACCGCTCCTGTTGTCACCCAGAATCCGGCCAACGGGGTGGTTGTCGTCAATGCCGACGGGACCATCACCTATAATCCGAATGACACCTTTGCCGGGCAGGACACGTTTATTTACCGCATCTGCGACAACATCAACAATGCGCTTTGCGATACGGCGCTGGTCAGGATTCTGATTCAGTCAGCGCCGCCGGTGGCCAATCCGGACAGTTATACGACGGCCTTTAACACGAATAGTACGATGGGCGTACTGGGTAATGATGTTGATAAGGCTGCCCGACCTGCCGCGCTGACCAACGTCTCGGCTCCGGTTATTGTGGTGCAACCCGTCAACGGGACTGCCATCGTCAACGCCAACGGAACCATTACGTACAATCCGGACGATACCTACGCAGGGACAGACCAGCTGACCTACCGCATTTGCGATAACATTACCTCATCGCTTTGCAGTACGGCTTTGGCCACCATACTGATTGGTTCGGCCCCGCCGGTGGCGAACCGCAACGACGTAACAACAGCCTTCAACACCGACATCTCCATTCCGGTACTGGCTAACGATACTGACAAGGCCGGTCGGCCGGCGGCCCTGACCAATGTATCGGCACCAACCATTTTCAGCCAGCCGGCCAACGGAACCGTCCTGGTTAACGCCGACGGAACGATTACGTATAACCCGAATGATACGTTTGCGGGGCAGGACTCGTTTGTCTACCGGATCTGCGACCTCATCGACCCCTCGAAGTGTGATACGGCCCTGGTGGTCGTGCAGATCGGCTCAGCCCCGCCGGTGGCGAATCTGGACAGTTATACGACAGCCTTTAACACAAACCTGACGATGACGGTGCTGGGCAATGACGTTGACAAAGCCGCGCGGCCTGCAGCCCTGACCAATGTCTCGGCACCAACTATTTTCAGCCAGCCGGCCAACGGCACCGTCCTGGTCAACGCCAACGGGACCATTACCTACAATCCGGACGACACCTTCGCCGGGCTGGATTCCTTTGTTTACCGGATTTGCGACCTCATCGACCCCTCGAAGTGTGACACGGCGCTCGTGACGGTACAGATCCTTTCCGCCCCGCCGGTAGCCAACCGCAACGATGTTTCGACGGCCTTCAACACCAACATTACCATCCCGATTCTGGCCAATGACGTCGACAAAGCCGGTCGGCCGGCGGCCCTGACCAATGTCTCGGCCCCGACGGTTACGGGTCAGCCAGCCAACGGGACCGTGCTGGTGAATGCCGACGGGACAATTACCTATAACCCGGACGATACCTTTGCCGGGCTGGATTCCTTTATCTACCAGATTTGCGACCTCATTGACCCCTCGAAGTGTGACACGGCGCTCGTGACGGTGCAGATTCTGTCCGCCCCGCCGGTGGCCAACCCTGATAGTTACACGACGGCGTTCAATACCGACGTGCTGATGACGGTGCTGGCCAATGACGTGGACAAGGCGGCTCGCCCGGCAAACCTGACGCTGGTATCACAGCCGGTGATTGTGGTACAGCCCGCCAATGGTGCGGTAACGGTGAATGCGGACGGGACGATTTCGTACAACCCGAATGACACCTTTGCCGGACAGGACGTGTTTGTCTACCGCATCTGCGACCTGATTGATCCGTCAAAGTGCGACACGGCCCGGGTCGTGGTGCAGATTCTGTCGGCCCCGCCGGTGGCGAATCCGGACAATATTAACCTCGCCTTCAATCAGACCATAACCTCACCGGTACTAGCTAACGATGTCGATAAGGCAGCCCGTCCGGGCGCGCTGACGAATGTCTCGGCACCGGTCATCGTGACCCAACCGGCCAACGGGACCGCTGTTGTCAATGCCGACGGGACAATTACCTATAACCCGGACGATACCTTTGCCGGTACCGATCAGCTGGTATACCGCATCTGCGATCTGATTGATCCGGCGAAATGCGATACAGCCCTTGTGACATATAACGTCGGGTCGGCCGCTCCTAATGCGACCAACGACGTACGCAGTACGCCGTTCAATACCGACATAGCCATCTCTGTTCTGGCCAACGATACCGACAAGGCGGGCACACCGGCTAACCTGACGCTGGTAACGGCACCGGTTATTCTCAGCGGTCCGGCCAACGGCTCGGCTATCATTCTGAACGGGGTACTGGTGTATAATCCGGATGATACGTTTGCCGGCGTTGATATACTGACCTATCGCATCTGTGATGTAGTGGACCAGAATAAATGTGCAACGGCGCAGGTAACCATTACGGTGCAGTCGGCGCCGCCAACAGCACAGGATGATACTGCCACAACGCCGTTCAATACCGACGTTACTGTCACGGTGCTGACCAACGATGTTGATAAAGCCAACCGCCCCGCCGCCCTGACCAACGTATCGGCACCTGTGGTTATTGACCAACCGGCCAACGGCGTGGCTACGGTGAACGCCGACGGGACAATTACGTACAACCCGGACAACACCTTTGCGGGCCGCGATACGCTTGTCTACCGGATTTGCGACAACATTACTCCTACCCTGTGCGATACGGCCCTGGTTAGCCTGCTCGTGCAATCAGCGCCGCCAACGGCCAATGCCGATGACCTGACAACGGCGTTCAACATCAACGTGACGATTCCGGTGCTGGCCAATGACGTGGACCGCGCCAACCGCTCGGCCAACCTGACGCTGGTCAACGCCCCGACGATTATCCGCCAACCGGCCAACGGCGTGGCGACGGTGAATCCTGACGGGACGCTGCTGTATAATCCGGACAATACCTTTGCGGGTATTGATACGCTGATTTACCAAATCTGCGACAACGTCAATCCGGCTCTCTGCGACACGGCGCAGGTGACCATCAATGTGCTGTCGGCACCGCCGGTAGCCGCTAATGATGTGTTTTCGGTTGGGTTCAATATCACGGTAACGGTTCCGGTACTGGCCAACGATACCGACAAAGCCGGTCGCCCGGCGTCTGCCACCGGTGCATCAGCGAACATTACCCTGCCACAACTCATCGCGCCACCGGCCAACGGCGTGGCAACGGTGAACCCTGACGGGACAATCACCTATAATCCGGATAATGCCTTTGCGGGCAGCGATACGTTGTTTTACCAGATTTGCGACCGCTACAACCCGACGCTCTGCGACACCGCACGGGTTATTCTCAACGTTGGTTCAGCCGCCCCGACCGCCAATCCGGATCAGGTGACCACGCCGTTTAACACGTCTGTGCTGATCAGCATTCTGGCTAATGACGTTGACCGTGCTAACCGGCCGGCCAACCTGACGCTGGTGACGGCTCCGCAACTGGTCACGCTGCCGGAAAACGGCACGGCCATTATCAACGCCGACGGAACGCTGCGCTTTACGCCGGTCAGCACGTTTGCCGGTCAGGATACGGTGCGCTACCGGATCTGTGATCCGTTTAACCCGACTCTCTGCGACACCACGGACGTCATCATCACCGTGCTGTCGGCACCGCCGGTCGCGAACCGGGAGGATGTTAGTACGCCGTTTAATACGACGCTGGACATTTTTGTTCTCGCCAACGACATTGACAAAACCGGCAGCCCGGCCAGTGTTACCGCCAACGTCACGATCCCGCAGATCATTGCCCAGCCGATCAACGGTCAGGTCGCTGTTCTGCCGGACGGCCGGTTAACCTATAATCCGAACAATACCTTTGCCGGCCGCGACTCCCTGATTTACCGCCTCTGCGATACGTTTAACCCAACGCTCTGCGATACGGCGCTCGTTACCATCACGATACGGTCAGCGCCGCCGGTCGCCAATCCGGACAGCCGGATCATTTCGTTTAATCAGACGGTTACGGTTCCCGTACTGGTCAACGACACCGACAAAGCCAGCCGCCCCGCCGCGCTGACCAACGTGACCCTGCCCTCTATCGTAGACGGACCACAAAACGGCACGGCACTCGTGAATGCGGACGGGACGATTACCTACAATCCGGACGACAGCTATGCCGGACCGGACTCGCTGCGGTACCGCATCTGTGACACGTTTACTCCGGTTTTGTGCGACACCACCGTTCTGCGGCTGATCATCCGGTCGGCTCCGCCGGTGGCAATTGACGACCAGACCACAACAGCCTTCAACACCCCGGTCAGCCTGACAATTCTGGCCAACGACGTGGACCGCGCCAACCGGCCCGCTTCGCTGACGCTGACACCGGTGGGCAGTGTGGTACTGCCGCAACTCGTTGAACCGGCACGCCACGGCTCGGCCACGATCCTGCCGGATGGTGTGCTGAGCTATACCCCGTCCACTGGCTATGCCGGGCGCGACACCCTGCTTTACCGCCTCTGCGATGCTGTAAACCCGGTACTCTGCGACACGGCACAGGTCATTATCCGGATTGGCTCAGCGCCGCCGGTAGCCGTCCGGAATGACACGACAACGGCTTTCAGAACGCCGGTCAGCCTGGCGATTCTGGCCAATGACGTCGACAAGAACGGTAACCCGGCCAGCCTCAGCGGCGTCGCCCGGAATGTCACAACACCGGTCATTATCCGGCAGGTAACAAATGGTACGGCAACGCTGGTGGTGAGTGCATCGGTGGCCGTGCTGAACTACGTACCGGGCAGCACCTTTGCCGGCCGCGATACGCTGATTTACCGCTTGTGCGACATCGACGATCCGGCCTTGTGCGATACGGCGCTGGTAACGATCAATGTGCGCTCGGCCCCGCCGGTGGCCGTGGCCGACGGATTTAACGTGCCGTTTAATACCAGTGTGGTCGTTCCGGTGCTGCTGAACGACAGCGACAAGGCATCACGCCCGGCATCGCTGACCAACGTAACCCTGCCGGAGATAACCGGTGTACCACTCAACGGGACGGCAGTCATTCTGACGGACGGATCGCTGCGTTATACGCCAACGGCCGGATACGCCGGTCCGGATACGGTTCGGTACCGCATCTGCGATCTGTTTAACCCAGTGCTGTGCGATACTACACTGGTGGCGCTGGTAGTTGGCTCGTCGGCACCGAATGCACTGCCTGATCTGGCCGATACGCCGTTTAACACGCCGGTTTCGGTCAGTGTGCTGGCCAATGACACTGACCGAAACGCACAACCGGCCACGCTGGGTATGGTGACCGTGCCGCAGAAATTAACCGACCCGCGGAATGGGACGGCCACGATTGATGCATCAGGAATCCTTTCGTATACCCCCGCCACCGGTTTTGCCGGACCGGATACCTTAACCTACCGCATCTGTGACGGGGTCAATCAAGGGCTTTGTGATACAACACAGGTCATTATCCGGATCGGATCGGCCCCGCCGGTGGCTGTACGGAATGATACCATCACCGGCTTTAATGTTAGCGTAATCATCCCGATTCTGGCGAACGATTCCGACCGCAACGGCAATCCGGTTGTTTTCAGCACGACGATGGCCAGCATGGTTGTCCTGCCGGCTATTACCAGGACACCTGCCAACGGCGTGGCTACCGTTCAGGCAGATGGCTCATTGCTCTACAATCCGGATGACAATTTTGCGGGACGTGATACCCTGATTTACCGGTTATGCGACATCGTTGATCCGGCACTTTGCGATACAGCACTGGTTACGATTCTGGTGCTGTCGGCCCCGCCGGTGGCGACACCGAACAATTACAACGCCGGGTATGGCTCACCGCTGACGGTACCGATTCTGGGCAATGACCTCGACAAAGGCGGTAATCCGGCCTCGCTGACCAGTGTCAGTCCACCGGAAATTGTGCAGCAGCCTGCCAGCGGAACGGCCATTGCCAATCCGGACGGCACTCTTACGTTTATACCCGCGCCGGGCTTCGCAGGCACCGACACGCTGCGCTACCGCATCTGCGACCTGATTAATCCGGCGCTGTGCGATACCTCGTTTGTTGCCATTACCATAACCTCCCGACCGCCGGTCAGCATTCAGGATAACAGCACAACGGCCTTCAACACCGATGTACTCATCCCGATTCTGGCCAATGACCTTGACCGTGGCGGCCGGCCCGCGAGCCTGACGCTTACACCGACGGGCGGCGTTACGCTGCCGCAGATTCTGGTACCGCCAACACGCGGAACCGCCGGTATCAATCCGGATGGTTCCCTGCTCTATAACCCGAATGATACGTTTACGGGAACCGACACGCTGACCTACCGCATCTGCGACGGGGTAAACACCTCCCTTTGTGATACGGCGCTGGTAACCATCCGGGTGAACTCGGCCCCGCCGGTCGCCAGTCCGGATGCAGTGACGACCACATTTAATACGGATGTGCAGATTGTGGTTCTGGCGAACGACACGGCAAAAACCGGTCAGCCGGCGAATCTGACCAATGTAGTGGCGCCGGTTATCCTGCAACAACCCGCTTCCGGCATTGCCTCGGTTCAGCCGGACGGACGTATCCTGTACAATCCGAACAATACGTTTGCCGGCCGCGACACGCTGATGTACCGCCTCTGCGACATTGACGATGCGACGCTGTGTGATACGACACTGGTTACCATCCTTGTGCTGTCGGCCCCGCCGGTAGCGACACCGGATGCGGTCAATGTTTCGTTTAACAGCACGATTACGGCATCCATTCTGGCCAACGACGCCGACAAAGCCGGCCAACCGGCCAATCTGCTGACGGTAACCCTGCCGCAGATTATCGTTCCACCAGCCAACGGAACGGCGGTAATTAACGCAGACGGGCGTATTACCTACACGCCGGCCACCGCGTTTGCCGGTATTGACCGGCTCCAGTACCGGATCTGCGATGTAGTTGATCCCACACAATGCAGCTCAACTACGGTAACGTTCAACGTCGGGTCGGTAGCGCCGAATGCTATTCAGGATGTAGCATCGACCCCGTTCAATACGACGGTAACGGTCAATGTGCTGAACAACGATACCGACCGTACGTCGGGTCAGGCGAGTCTGTCGTTTGTAACGGCGCCGATCCTGGTCAGCGGACCGGTCAACGGCAGTGCGCAGGTCAATGCCGACGGCAGCATCACGTATGCGCCAACGACCGGTTTCGCCGGAACCGATACCCTGCGCTACCGCATCTGTGACCGGGTGAATCCGATTCTGTGCGACACGGCCATCGTGGTGATCAATGTCGGATCGGCACCACCGGTAGCCAATCCCGATCAGGCTACAACGCCGTTTAACACAACCGTAGCCATTAATGTACTGGCAAATGACCTTGACCGTAACGGCCAGCCCGCGACGGTCGGGGCGGTGACCCTGCCGGTCATTATTTCCCAACCGGCCAGCGCCACGGTGATTGTCCGGCCGAACGGTACGGTCGTCTACGACCCGATTGGTGCCTTTGCCGGACCGGATACGCTGGTATACCGCATCTGCGACGGCGTGAATACGACGCTGTGCGACTCGGCACTGGTCGTTGTTTTTGTCGGTTCGGCGCCGCCCGTGGCCAATACGGATGTCGTGACTGCGCCTTTTAACAGTACAGTTGCCATCGACGTGCTGGCCAATGACCTCGACCGCGCCGGTCAGCCGGCCAGTGTGTCAACCGTTACGGGGCCGGTAATTGTACGGCAACCGGCGAGCGCCACGGTGATTGTCCGGCCAAACGGTACGGTGGTGTACGATCCGCTGGACGCCTTTGCCGGACCGGATACGCTGGTATACCGCATCTGCGACCCGGTCGATGGTAGTCTGTGCGATTCGGCACTGGTTGTTGTTGTGGTGGGTTCAGCCCCGCCGCTGGCCGTTCCGGATGCAGCGACGACGGCCTCCGGAACGCCGGTAACGATTGCGGTACTGGGTAATGACCTTGACCGTGGCGGCCGGCCGGCCAGTCTGGCCACGGTTGGGGTTCCGGATATTTTCGTGCAGCCCGCCAACGGAACGGTACGGCCGAATCCCGACGGAACGCTTACCTACACGCCGTTTGCCCGGTTTACCGGTACGGACACCTTCCTGTACCGCATCTGCGACCGTGTCGATCCCACGCTCTGTGTGACCACGCTCGTGACCATCACCATCGAACCAGCCGGTTGCCCCGACACGCCGGTTTGCGTACCGGTGCTGATCCGGAAAATACAGCGATAGGCAACAATAAAGGCGAAGGCCCGGGGCAATGCTCCGGGCCTTCGCCTTTATTGCGTAACTTGCATCACGTTTTATTTTACCTGCATTTTATGACGCCTGCACAGCCTAACAACCCGTTACACGGCATTACGCTCGAACGCATCGTTACCGAGCTGGTCGATTACTTCGGCTGGGAAGAACTCGGAAGCCGCATCCGGATAAACTGTTTTAACGACAATCCGAGTGTTAAATCCAGCCTGACCTTTCTGCGAAAAACGCCCTGGGCCCGCGAGAAAGTTGAGCAGCTGTACATCCGGATGGCGGAGAAACAGGCTAAGAAGCAGGCAGCCCGGAAACCCTGACAGGCCAATACGTAACCCGAACTAAAGCAACAGAGAATACACAGCGTTTTTCCCTTTTGTATTCTCTGTGCTGTGGTAAACGAGGAAAAACAGGGAAGCTGTTTACTCCCCAGTTTTTTCCTGTAATTTCACTCCTTCCGGACGGAACGGCTGGTTGTAATGCCGCTTGCCGGTTGTTTTGTACAAGGCATTGGCAACCGCCCCGAATACCGGCGGAAACGGCGGTTCGCCCAGCCCGGTCGGATCAATTTCGTTCTGCACAAAATGAACGTCGATGCTCTTCGGGGCCTCGTTGTGGCGGATCATCCGGTAATTATGGAAATTAGTTTGTTCGGCCGCACCGTCCTTGTGGGTCAGTGCCCCGTACAACGCGTTGCCGATCCCATCGACAACCGCTCCCTGTACCATGTTCTGCGCCGCATCGGGGTTGACCACAATGCCGCAATCAATCGCACTCGTCACCTGTTCCACGTACGGTTCGCCGTTCCGAACGACCATATCCACCACATGGGCAGCATAGGAGTTGTGGCAGAAATAGGCCGCTACGCCGCGGTGTTTCCCCGCCTGCGCAGAGCTTCCCCAGCCGGATTTATCCCGCACCAGTTCGAGCACACCGGCGTACCGGTCAGCGTCATATTCATTGTTTTTGCCAACCGGATTTGCTTTGGCGCGTTTCAGCAGATCGAGGCGGAAACTGATCGGGTCTTTGCCCATGAACTCAGCCAGTTCGTCCAGAAACGACTGTTCGGCTGCGGCGTTAAAGTTCGATCTCGGCGCCCGGAAAGCCCCGATAGTGATGTTCGACGGAATTTCCCAGCCCTCGGCCAGGTAATTGTCAATAGCACCGGCCGGAAAGCGGTTTGCCGCAATCGGATGCTCGGGAATCCCGCCGCCTTTCACATGGAAACCAATCAGGTTTTTTTCCGCATCCAGCGCGGCGCGGTAGGTTGCGGTGTACATCGGCCGGTAAATACCATACGTCATGTCGTCTTCGCGGGTATACATCAGCTTTACCGGTGCATTGACCTTTTTCGAAATCAGCGCCGCCTCCACCAGATAATGCCCGTAGGCCCGGCGACCGAAGCCACCGCCCATCCGCGTCATCTGAATTTCCACTTTGTCAACCGGCATATTCAGCACCTTTGCCAGCGTACCCGTCACCAGCGACGGTGCCTGCAACGGCCCGACCAGCAACGCCTTTTCGGCCGTTACGTGGGCGAAGAAGTTCATCGGCTCCATGGTGTTATGGGCCAGAAACGGAGCGGTGTACGTCCGTTCGATCACATGGGCAGCCCCCTTGAAAGCCGCTTCCGGGTCGCCGTCCTTACGCAGCACGGTAGCGGCCTGTTTTGCACGCTCCTGCATCTGCGTCAGTTGCGAGGCGGTACTTTCCAGCCCGCCCGGTACGATTTCTTCCCGCGCCGGGCCGCTCCAGCCTTTCACCTTTTCTTTGGTGTCGGTCGTAACCTCCCACTGCACCTTGAGCTTCTTTTTGGCGTTCATCACTTCCCAGGTCGTACGGCCCACCACAACCACCAGTTCGTTAAACGTGCGGGTATCAAAGGCCGACCGTTCGTACCCTTCTTCAAATAACCGGATCGGGAAAACGTCCATAATGCCCGGCATTTTCAGGGCCTGCGCCGCGTCGAACGATTTCAGCTTCATGCCGAAGGCCGGCGGGTGCTGTACCATCGCAATCAGCATGCCCTCCTGCCTGTAGTCGAGACCGAACAGCGGTTTTCCGGTGACCACCTTAACGCCCTCCGTATTTTTCCTGGACCGGCTGACAATGGTAAAGTCCTTCGGTGCTTTCAGTTTCACGTTCTTCGGCACCGGCACGGCGGCGGCTTTGGCGGCCATTTCGCCGTAGGTTGCTGTTTTGCCACTGGTATGACTCAGCACACCGGCTTTGGCCGTAATCTCACTGACGGGCACCCCCCATGCCTGCGCCGCAGCCTCACACAGCATCAGCCGCGCCGACGCCCCGGCATTCCGCAGCGGCTTCCAGTAGGTCCGGACCGACATACTGCCACCCGTGAACTGCGACCCGAATTTCAGGTTATCGTGAGGGGCCATTTCTACGACCACATTCTTCCAGTCGGCATCCAGTTCCTCGGCCACCATCATCGGCAGCGACGTCATGACGTTCTGACCGAACTCAGGGTTGGGCACCATGATTTTGATGACGTTATCCGGCGTGATCCGGATATAGCCGGTTAACTCATGCCATTGGCCGGCAAGGTTCAGGGCTTCGGTTTTTCCGGCCGCTCTGGCTTCGGTCAGCCACGAAAAGCTCAGCATCAACCCGCCGCCTGCCAGGGCAGAAGAAATCAGAAAAGAACGTCTGCTGGTATTTTTTTTCGTTTCCATGATCAGTCAGGGTTTATTTCTTCGCAGCCGATTTAATAGCTTCCTTAATGCGCAGGTAGGTGCCGCAGCGGCAGATATTTCCGCTCATGGCCGCATCAATATCCTCGTCGGAAGGCGCAGGATTGCCTTTCAGCAAAGCCGCCGCACTCATGATCTGCCCTGCCTGACAGTAGCCGCACTGGGCCACATCGTGGTCGAGCCAGGCCTGCTGCACCGGATGCTCCCCGTTTGCAGACAACCCTTCGATGGTCGTGATGGCCTGCTTCCCCACCGCCGACACCGGATAACTGCACGACCGCATCGCCATACCGTCGACATGGATTGTGCAGGCACCACACTGCGCCATGCCACAGCCATACTTTGTGCCCTGCAAATTGAGGTGATCACGCAACACCCAGAGTACGGGCGTCGCCGGGTCCGCCTCCACCTTCCTTACTTTACCATTGATTTTCAGCTGAAAAGTCGCCATAGGTTTATGAACATGAATAGTCTGCAACGAAGATGTAAAGAAATTACTTTTTGCGGAATGTGCGGTAACGCTTTGCAAACAGACTATTACGAAAATCAATTAATGGCTGCGCCCCGCGTGGATTCGCCCAGCGTGGATTCGCCGACAGGCTTTCCGGTGGCATCCTGAACCGGAATACGGAACGCCAGCTCGCGGTTGTAGTCAAATTTCACCGGCTCATCGCGCAGCAGGTTCCCGGCTTCATCGACGCTAATGACCGTTACGCCGGCCGGGTTGTAATTGCGGTACTGCACTTTCTTGTCCTGATCATCGAACCGGTAGGTGATGCCTTCGAACCGGTTGCGGTCATTGCCGATGGCAATGGTGGCTGGGTAGCGCTGCGGAACAATATAGCGGACCATTTTCTGCAGGTTAGCCTCGGCATTGGGCTTTACGTTCTCACCCCGCTGCACAATCCGCCCCGTAGCAGGGTCGAGCATGGTATGCAGGTAGGTTTAGGCCACGCCCGTGCGGTAGTTGGCGTAGTTGAGACCGGCCCCTGTGCTGTAAAGGCTTGGGGTAGCGGTCCAGCGCTCGGGCAGGGCCACCTGCGGATAGCGGACCGGCACCTGGCTCATGTCGCCGCCGAAGGGAAGTCGCTGGGGACCATCCGTAGGGATGGTGCCGAAGACGGCAAAGTCTGAGTTGGGGCTGTCGGGTTTCTGCTGACAGAACACCTCACTTTGCTGCGCCGTCAGCTGACCGGTGGCATCGTAGGTCTGGGTGCTGAAGCAGGCCGCGTTTGACGGGAACTCCGCTCCTTTCGGACGGTCCGACGCATCGGTGTGGGTCTCACTTTTGGGCAGCACCCGGCCGGCAATGGGCCGGGCCGCGTTCGGCATGTAGCTGGTGAAGGTGAAGCCTCCGCCCGGCTGCGTCCTCACATGCAGCACCTCCACCGGAAAAGGTGGAAGCTTATAGGCATTGAGTTGAATATCCGTACTGACGGCCGGTTTCATGGGTTGAGCCAGCACGTTGACGCTCAGCAGGCCCAGGGCTGCGGTGAGGATAACGGTAGTACGCGGGTAGTGGTGGTGCATTGGTTTATGGGTTACGGATGCCCGCAGGCATTGGTTATGATCAACTTTGTTTTGTTTGCCAGCGGGTGTGGTAAACCTCTCCGGCTGGCGGTTAGCAAGCCTAACAAATTGTACGTTAACGCTTGACTTTATCATAGCTATCGGAGCGTGCTATACTATTACATCAATTGGTAGAAGTTATCCGGCAGGCACGCCCGACCAATTGACCGCCATTACCCATGATTAAAAAAATATACTACAACCCTTTATTTTATCATAGATAATCGAAAAAAGGAAATCAAAATAAATTATTTTCATAAAATTTCTTTTTAAAAAGCTGCGCTATCAAAAATAAAACTAACATAATGAGAAATCCTATCCATCTTCCGATATCTAATTGACTAAAGTCTTCGACTATCCACATTATAGGTATTATACTAATTATTATTGAACCTATTTTAATTGTTAAATTTATGCTCATATTATATTTTTCGATAAAAATATAATCGTTAATTATTAAAATAATAATTACAAAAATCAGTATAAATGCCTGATAAATAAAAATTACCATACTCCCTAAAAGTAGATCAATAACCTCAGGAATATTAATTATTTTTTGTTCTTTTATAGTTAGAATAAAATTCAATAAAACAATAATAATTGTTGCAGCAATAAACCCTGCAATATAAGTAACTAAAAATACAAAATTTCCTTTTATGATATTTTTCATATTTATCTATTTTCCACACTCACCTGTTTCACAGTCTGGGGCTGCTAACTTAACAAGATTTTCACTATTCCAAAAGTTAATACTTATTATTTTATATGTTCTGTAATCATTATTTTCACTTATAGACAAATCTTTAGACATTAAAAATGTACCATCCCTATTAATAGGGATATTTATATTTATCATTCTACTGTAATCATAAAATGGGTTCTTTAATAATTCATTAGCTAATTCTAGTCTATCAGGGCTTTCTCATAAAACCCTATGCATGGTCATAAATTCGATTAGTGAGTTAAAATCATCCGCAAACTGATCGATT